>QBXH01000001.1 GCA_003283415.1 Prochlorococcus sp. AG-321-E21
TTAAGGTTACTTATCTATTTTGTTTGTTTTTAATTTTGGGACTATTTGGAAGGCTAGTGAATTTACAAGTTTTTAGTGCCTCTGAATTACAAAAAAAAGCGAGACTAATACAATTTACCAAGATTAGTTCTTTAAAAAAGAGAAGATCGATTGTAGATAGAAATAATAGATTGATTGCTTATGATAAACCTCTCTACAAACTATGGGCTCATCCCAAATACTTTAACTTTCCTGGAGATTCAACTAATAGATTAAGAACTGTTGGTGAAGTAGTTAATAAATTGGTGCCAATTTTAAATTTAAAAGACGAATTTCTTCTATCAAAGTTTGAAAATAAAATGTTAGGAATCGAATTGCTTGATGGAATAACAGAGAATCAAGCAAAAAAGATCAAAAACCTCCATATTAGTGGTCTGGATCTTGTTAAATATTCTCAAAGATATTATCCTCAACGTAATTTGTATTCAAATCTTATTGGTTTTGTTAATTATGAAAATAAAGGTTCAGCTGGTTTAGAACTGCATTTGGAAAATCAAATCAAAGTACTTAACAAAAGTAATTTGATAAAAAAAGGAGGAGATGGCACACCTCTCCCAGATAATTCGGGCCCAAGAGATTTTATTAATGACTACAAGAGTCTAGGTTTAACAATAGACTCAAGATTACAGAAAGCTACTTTTAAAGCTTTAAGTAAACAGGTAATGAAGTGGAATGCAAAAAAAGGTTTTGCGATAGTAATGAATGTAAATACTGGAGAGATCTTATCACTAGCATCAATCCCATCTTACGATCCAAATAAATATTGGGATTATGATTCCGAAGTCTTTAGAGGTTGGTATTCGCAAGATTTATACGAGCCTGGTTCGACTTTTAAACCAATTAATCTAGCCCTAGCATTAGAAGAAAAAGTAATCCAAAAAGATGGCTTAGTTGAAGATAGTGGGAAGGTTAATGTTGGAGGATGGAGCCTTTCAAATTGGGATAAAAAAGGAAATGGCTATATTGATTATCCAAAGGTTTTACAAGTTTCAAGTAATGTAGGGATGGTAAAAATAATGCAAAATCTGCCGCCTAAAACTTATTGGAAATGGCTTAATAAATTAGGGATTAATAAACGTTTGGAGACGGATTTATTTGAATCTACAGCTGGTCAATTAAAGTCAAAAGATATATTTGTTAGTCAGCCAATTGAGCCAGCAGTAGCCTCTTTTGGAAAGGGATTTTCTATTTCTCCTTTAAAACTTGCTCAACTCCATGCTGTCCTAGCTAATGGGGGGAATGAAGTAATTCCTCATGTTACTTTAAATTTTAAAGCTCACCTTAAAAAAAATTCTCCAAAAGAAATCTTTTCTGTTGAGGTATCAAGAACTGTTCTTGAATGGATGGAAAGTGTTGTTGATAATGGCAGTGGAAATGGAGCAAGAATTGATGGATACAGAATAGGAGGGAAAACTGGAACTTCTCAAAAGGCAGTAAATGGGAGATATACTAATAAAAAAGTCTGTAGTTTTGTAGCTTCTTTTCCTATTAATAACCCAAAGTATGTAGTTCTCGTTGTTATTGACGAACCCTCGAAAGCATACGCTTATGGTTCAACGGTTGCGGTGCCAATTGCAAAAGAAATTATCGAGAGTCTAATTGTTATTGAAAAAATACCGCCACAAATTGAAGAAAATAAAAAAATTGTTAAAAAACCCTGAAATTATTATGGTTTTTAGTTAATTAGTTCATTATTTAATGATTTCATTTGAAATTGAAGCTAACGTAGAAAATATATGATTATCTAAACATGAAATCAATTTTAGAACAATTATCTTCTATTACTGTTGTTGTTGCTGATACTGGAGATCTAGATGCTATTAAAAAGTTTCAACCTAGAGATGCCACAACTAATCCATCATTAATATTAGCTGCGGCTAAAAATCCTGATTATATAAAATTAATAGATCAAGCTTTGGAAAGTTCAAGAAAATCGTTGCCTGATGACATTTCTGAAAGTGAATTAATTAAAGAGACTATTGATCAGGTCTCAGTATTTTTTGGTAAGGAGATTCTTAATCTTATTTCAGGAAGAGTATCTACAGAAGTTGATGCAAGATTAAGTTTTGACACTGAAGCAACAGTTAGAAAAGCTAGAAAGTTAATAAATCACTATAAAAGTTTTGGAATAGACAAAGAAAGAATTTTGATTAAGATAGCATCAACTTGGGAAGGAATTAAGGCAGCTGAAATTTTGGAAAAAGAAGGGATTAAATGCAATTTAACTTTACTTTTTAACTTCTGCCAAGCTGTAGCCTGTGCGAATGCAAAAATAACCTTAATCTCCCCTTTCGTAGGGCGAATATTGGACTGGCACAAAGCTAAAACTGGCAAAGATAGTTTCTCAGGGGATGAGGATCCAGGTGTTATATCAGTAACTAAAATCTACAATTACTTTAAAGAAAAAGGATTTAAAACTGAAGTAATGGGTGCAAGCTTTAGAAATGTAGATGAAATTAAAGAATTAGCAGGATGTGACCTTCTAACTATTGCTCCAAAATTTTTAGATGAACTCAGTATAGAGGAAGGGGAATTAATTAAAAAATTAGATGAAAATACTCAATCCAAGACCTCTATTGACTATAAATTTGATGAGAAAGACTTCAGACTAAGTATGCTAGAGGATCAAATGGCAAGTGAGAAGCTTAGTGAAGGGATCACAGGCTTTAGCAATGCAATAGAAGAATTAGAAGAGTTGTTATCTAAAAGACTCTCAGAAATTAATAATCAAAAATTAATTTCAGCGACATAGTCTTCAGCTTATAAAACATAAAAATTAATCTTTCTTTTTGGTCAAAAGTCTCTTTATAACTCTCATCGCGATATCTTCATAATTCATTTGACCAGATAATATTTGAGCAATTCTTTTAGGAGCTGTTTTTCGTTTTACACCTAATTGATAGCCGGTTCTAGGGAATCTATAAAAGATTTGTGCAATTCTATTCCCCCATGCCATTGATTTTCCCCATTCATTATTAATGTTTGTTGAATAATTATTTAAATCATTATTATTATTACTCAAACAGTGGTCAATACTTTCTGCAGCAAAATAACTACTAATTAGAGAAGGTCTGATACCTTCTGCCAAAAACGGATCGCAAAGTGAGGCTGCATCCCCCACCGCGATTACCCTGTCACCATTAAGCTTGTTTATACCATTCCAAATTCTTAGCTTTTTATGAACCACCTTAAAAGACAAATCTTCAAATCCGAAACTTTTTATTACTTTATTATTTAGGTCTTTATCTTCTAAAAACTTATTGTTTATGAAAGTGCCTAAGCCTATATTGACACTATCTTTTAAGGGGAATGCCCAAGCAAATCCATATTTAACAAATCCAAACTCAAATCTAACTGAATCTTTAGGAATATTTCCTAATCCTCTCAACCTTATGGCGATAGTGTTGGCAAATTTAGGCTTTCTTGGACCTAAATTGAAATATCCAGCCCATTTAGATTGTGAACCGTCGGCAATAACCAGAAATCTTGATTTATAAATGATTTTATTACTGCATTTTATTATCCAAGTCTTATTTTGAGGTGTTACTTTTTCGACCTGCGCGGGTCTCAGTATCTCACTACCATATTTTAGAGCTTCATCAAGTAATAATTTATCTAATTTTTCTCTTCTTATTATCCAAAAAGGTGATTCGCCTGAAAGATCGGCAACAACATTATCAGACGACTTCCATCTGAATTCAACATTCCTAATTTTAGATTCTATTGCTTGATCAATATTTAATGGGAGAAATTTTTTCATTGAGGATGCCATCCCTCCTGCGCAAGGCTTAATATTTCCTAATGCTTCCTTCTCTATAATTAAAACAGAATAACCTTTTTTTGATAAGTTTAGAGCTGTAGAGGATCCTGATAGACCTCCTCCAATAACTATGATGTCAAACTCAGTCAAACTTTGAGAATTTCTTTCTCCTTTTCGGATAATTTAGTTTCTATTAATGAGATATATTTGTCAGTGAATTTTTGTATTTCTAATTGATTATCTCTTGATTCATCTTTTGATATTAGACCCTCCTTTTCAACTTTTTTCTCTTTATCAACAGCATCTCTTCTAATATTTCTTAGTGCTACTTTACCCTCTTCCGCATATTTAGAAGCTAATTTGCAAAACTCTTTTCTTCTTTCCTCAGTTAATGGAGGGACATTTATTCTTATCACTTTCCCATCATTATTGGGGGTGATACCTAAATCACTTACTGAGATTGCTTTTTCAATAGTTTGTAAGGAAGAAATATCAAATGGCTGTATTGAAATTGTTTGTGAATCGATAGTTGATATTGATGCAAGTGATTTTATAGGGGTTTCTGCTCCATAATACTCAACACTAATTCTGTCTAGTAATGAAGCGTTAGCCCTTCCAGTCCTGATAGTATTAAAGTTTCTTTGAGTGGCTTCAACACTCTTGTTCATACTCGATTGAATTTCTTGTTCTTTCATAATTAGAAATAATTAACTTAAATAAGCTTTAACTTATTAAAGAGCCTATAGACTCTCCAGCAACAGCCTTGGAGATATTCCCTTTTTTGAAAATATCAAAAACCATTATAGGAATATTATTATCTTTGCATAGAGCAATGGCGGTACTGTCCATTACAGCGATTTCATCACTAAGAACTTGCTGATAAGTGAGAGAGGAGTACTTTTTTGCTTCTTTAAATTTATTTGGATCACGATCATAAACTCCATCAACTTTTGTTGCCTTCATAACGACTTCAGCATTTATTTCGGCTGCTCTTAAAGCAGCAGTAGTATCTGTAGTGAAAAATGGATTACCACAACCACCTCCAAAAACCACTACCCTTCCTTTCTCTAAATGCCTCATTGCTCTTCTTCTAATATACGGTTCGGCAATTTCTTGCATCTCGATTGCAGTTTGCACTCTGGTTTCAACCCCAACTCTTTCTAATCCATCTTGTAAGGAAATAGCATTCATCACTGTTGCTAACATTCCGACATAATCAGCGGTAGCTCTATCCATGCCATCAGCGGAGCCTTTAAGTCCTCTAAATATGTTGCCACCACCAACAACTATTGCAAGTTGAACCTTATTTGAGATTACCTTCTCAACATCTTCAGCAATCGATTGAACTATCGCGGGATCTATTCCATAAGGTTTATCTCCCATTAGTGCTTCTCCACTAAGCTTTAAAAGTACTCTTTTGTAAGTCATTCAATACTCATACTTTAATGACCTTAGCAAGTAAATATACAGAATTTCTTTTTTATGATGATATTGCTTGCTTCTTTAAACATTTCTCAATCGAATAACATGAAACAAAAAAGATTTTCTAAAATTCTAAAACTCAACACATTCTTGAGCTTTTATGCCTTGATCTTTAAAAGGATGCTTAATTAATTTCATCTCTGTAACTAGATCAGCTTGATTAATGATTGATTCGGAAGCTCCTCTACCAGTAAAAACTATGTGATTTTTTCTATTATTTAGTTTTTTAATATACGTAATTATTTCTTCTGATGAAAGATATCCAAGCTTAGTTGCGATATTAATTTCATCAAGGATTATAAGTTTGTATGATTCATCTTCGATGAATGTTTTAGCTTTTTGCCAAGCTTCTTTAACTAATTCTTCATCCCTAACTCTATCTTGCGTTTCCCAAGTAAAGCCTTCTCCTAATGCATGCCATGAAATATTTGAAGATAAATTTTTAAGAGCTTTTTCTTCGCCTGTAGTCCAACCACCTTTAATAAATTGAATAATTGCGACTTTATGCCCATGACCAATAGTTCTTAACGCCATTCCTAAAGAAGCAGTTGTTTTACCTTTACCATTTCCAGTAAAAACAATTAATAACCCTTTTTTTGTTTTCCTTATTTTTAATCTCTTTGATTGAACATCTTTTCTTTTTTGCATTCTTTTTTTATATAAACTCTCATCTGTTTCAGGAGATAACTTGCCTCCTATCCCAAGTTCTTTAGCTTGAGTATCAAGACTAGTAATTTTTTTTAAGGAGGGTTGTTTCTCATCATGCATAAAATAGTTTTTTATTTCTAATTATAGTAATTAACAAAATTAACGTTTTTTATATTTTGAAAGTGCATTATTAACAGCTTGTTGTTGATCTCGTTTTGTTATCCAGTGATGGTACGTTTGAGTGTGCAGACTAACTGAATGTCCCATCATTCTTGCTGCAACTGTATCAGGTAGATCATAGAAAATAGTCCTAACTGCCCAGGCATGTCTTAGATCGTAAGGTCTGATCTTAAGAGAATAACGTTTAAATTGATCAGTTATTTTTTTCCCAATATTTTGCAAAGTTGTAAGTCTTAGATCTCTATTAATATCTGGAAGTAATTCGGGATCTTTTCCTAATTTACAAAGTTCAAACTTATCTATCCATTTAGGATGAAAGGGCCAAACCTGATGTTCTCCTGTTTTAGTAGTAGGTAAAACTCTAATAATTTTGTCTCCATAATTAGTTAATGAGCTTAAGTCGCAAAAAAATACTTCATGATTTCGTAAACCATATGTAGCCATAAGTCCGAAAACATATTTCCAAGATTTGTTTGGTATACTATCCCATAAATTTTCAATTACCTCGTCAGTCGGAAGATCTCTAAAGCTTGCTTTATTGAGACCATATCCTTTAGCCATTAATTTCCAATCTTCAGGAAGTTTATGCTCTAAATATTTTGCCAAAACACTCAAAGACGTCGCGCATTGTTTTCTGCTTCTGCTCCCTTCTTTATAAGTTTTTAATGTTGTTGTGAAAATATTGTCTAAATTTTCAGTATTAGTTTGATTTTGAATGGATATCATTCTCTTGATGTAAGGTTTATAAGAGCTTCTCCAAGTTGTTTTTCTAGTACTTGTCAAATATTCGTTTTTATTTTCTCTAAAAAAATATTTTTCAAAATCATTAAGCCTAGTTAAAATTTGAAATTCATCTTTTATTTCATTCTTATCAGAATTTTTTACCCAATTGGTCCAATCAAATTGATTTAACTCTAATTGCAAAGTTATTAATTGCAATTTCTTCTTAGCTTCTTCTAATCCATTAAAGTCTGCTTTAAGTCCTAGAGATATGCGTTGAACTGCAAAGTTCTTTTTATTATTTTTTGAAGGTAGTGGACCTCTAATATTTAATTTCTCGCCTCTTTTTTCAATTCTAAGTTTGCTTCCATCAGTAGCAAATTTATCATTGACATTATTAATTTCCTGAATTACGTTCATTAACTTATATAATTAGTTTCATAATGACGTTTTTAATGTTTATTTTCAATCTCCATAAAATTTAAATGGAAAAAATAGGCGTCTTATTAATGAATCTTGGGGGCCCTGAAAGGATTACAGATGTGGGGCCATTTCTATATAATTTATTTTCTGATCCTGAAATAATTAGACTTCCAGTTCCGTTATTACAAAAACCTTTAGCATGGTTAATAAGTACACTTAGAAGTACTACTTCTCAGCAGGCATATCTATCGATAGGAGGTGGATCTCCCATTAGAAGGATTACGGAACAACAAGCCAGAGAATTGCAAAGTAAATTAAGAGATAAAGGATTAGATGTTACAACTTATATTGCGATGAGATATTGGCATCCTTTCACAGAATCGGCAATTGCTGATATGAAAGCAGATGGGGTAGATCAAATTGTTGTATTGCCTCTGTATCCTCACTTTTCTATAAGCACAAGTGGCTCGAGTTTTAGAGAATTAAAAAAATTAAGAGACTCTGATTCTGAGTTCAAAAAAATACCTATGAGATGTGTAAGAAGTTGGTTTAGTCAAGCAGGTTACTTAAAATCTATGGTTGAATTAATTTCGGAACAAATATCACTTTGTGAATCGCCGGATAATGCACATATTTTTTTTACAGCCCATGGAGTTCCAAAAAGTTATGTTGAGGAAGCAGGAGATCCATATAAACAACAAATTGAAGACTGTTCATTATTAATTATTGATGAACTTGAAAAATATTTAGGCCATACTAACTCTTACACTCTTTCTTATCAAAGTAGAGTTGGTCCAGTTGAATGGTTAAAACCTTATACAGAAGAAGTTTTGATAGATCTTGGTAAGGCTAAGGTAAATGATTTAATCGTAGTTCCAATAAGTTTCGTGGGAGAACATATTGAAACTTTACAGGAAATTGATATTGAATATAAAGAAATTGCTGAGAAAGCAGGGGTTGTTAATTTTAGAAGGGTAAAAGCCTTAAATACACATCCTACTTTTATTGAGGGTCTCAGTGATCTAGTTATTTCTAGCCTAGAAGAACCAATAGTTAATATAGAGAAAGCTTCAGAATTGCCTGAGAAGGTTAAACTTTACCCTCAAGAAAAATGGCAATGGGGTTGGAATAATAGTTCAGAAGTTTGGAACGGAAGGGTAGCTATGATAGTTTTCCTTGTACTCTTTATTGAACTTATATCAGGTTCTGGACCTCTTCATAAATTAGGTATTTTATAAATAACATTACTTATTAAAAAATTAAAACAACATGAAGGGTTATTTAATTTCCAAATATTTTTTGACATTACGTTTATAAAATGGGCAAAATTATTTAATTAAGTTTAATATTTAATTAGATTTATTTTCTTTAGTGACCCTTACTTCGACACCTTTATCAAAAGGTGATTCAGAAAAAAATTACCCTATATGGATTACAGGTGCTGAAGCACTAATGGATTCACTAAAAGTTCATGGTGTAAAAGTTATATTTGGATATCCAGGCGGTGCAATACTCCCTATATATGATGCGGTACATAAAGCAGAAAATGATGGGTGGTTAAAACATTACATGGTTAGACATGAGCAAGGAGGGTCTCATGCTGCAGATGGATATGCTAGGTCTACAGGTGAGGTAGGGGTTTGTTTTGGGACTTCAGGTCCAGGGGCTACGAATTTAGTAACTGGTATTGCAACCGCTCAAATGGATTCAGTTCCGTTGGTAGTAGTTACTGGCCAAGTTCCAAGACCTGCCATAGGAACAGATGCTTTTCAAGAGACTGACATTTTTGGAATTACACTCCCTATCGTTAAACATTCATGGGTAGTTAGAGATCCTTCTGATATAGCAAAAGTTGTTTCAGAGGCTTTTTTTATCGCCACCTCTGGAAGACCTGGTCCAGTTTTAATTGATATACCTAAAGATGTGGGTCAAGAATTCTTTAATTATGAAAGAGTTTTACCTGGTGAGATTATTCCTAAGGGTTTTAAAAGGAATGGAGAAATTAATGACTCTGATGTCAGCAAGGCTATTGAATTGATTCAAGAATCTTCAAGACCTTTGTTATATGTCGGAGGTGGGGCAATATCTTCAGGGGCTCATAAAGAATTAGAAACCTTAGCTAATAATTATCAAATTCCAGTAACCACTACGTTAATGGGCAAAGGGGTCTTTGACGAAAGTGCTGACTTATCAGTAGGAATGTTGGGAATGCATGGAACCGCATATGCAAACTTTGCAGTCACGGAATGCGATCTTTTGATTGCAGTAGGAGCGAGATTTGATGATAGGGTTACAGGGAAATTAGATACCTTTGCTCCATCTGCAAAGGTTATTCATATTGATATCGATCCAGCAGAAGTTAATAAAAATAGGCGTGTTAATGTTGCTATTGTTTCGGATGTAGCTAAAGCTCTTTCAAAAATCAATGAAAAATCTTTTATAAATAAATCCTCTTGTAATACAAAAAATTGGCTAGAAAAAATTAATTTTTGGAAAAATAAACATCCCTTATTTGTTCCTCCACAAGAAGGGGAAATTTATCCTCAAGAAGTTCTATTGAAAGTAAGGGATTTTTCTCCCGCAGCCTTCATCACAACTGATGTAGGTCAACATCAAATGTGGGCTGCTCAGTATCTAAGAAATGGTCCGAGAAAATGGATAAGTAGTGCTGGTTTAGGAACTATGGGCTTTGGATTACCTGCAGCAATGGGAGTGAAGGCTGCTCTGCCTAATGAGGAAGTTATCTGCATAGCTGGAGATGCAAGCATTTTGATGAATATACAAGAATTGGGTACATTATCTCAATACGGTTTAAATATTAAATTAGTGATTATAAATAACCGCTGGCAGGGGATGGTAAGACAGTGGCAAGAAAGCTTTTATGATGAGAGGTACTCTTCTTCTGATATGAGTTGCGGAGAACCCGATTTCGTTAAACTAGCCGAATCCTTCGGAGTAAAAGGGTTCTTGATTTCAGAGAGGAAACAATTATTAAATGATTTTAAATCTGCTTTAAATTTTGATGGACCAGCCTTAATTAATGTACGAGTGAGAAGAGGTGAAAATTGCTATCCAATGGTTCCTCCAGGTAAAAGTAATGCTCAAATGGTGGGTTACGTCAACAGTAAAAGCTGATTTTTGTACAAATATACAAACCTAAGATTATCAACCAAATTAAATTAAATACCTAAATTGAAAAAAATTACTTCTTTTTTAATTATTTTTTTTCTAGTTGCTATTTATCCAATTAGAACTTATTCAGCCGAAATTCTTCAGATAAAAAATTCAAGTAGCATTTTAGTAGGAGATCAAAATAGAGATCTTCCCATTAAATTATTCTGTGTAGAAATTAATAATGATGATGATGAACAATTAGCTATAAATCTTCTTAAAAAAGAATTCCCTAGAGGAAGTAAAGTTAAAATAAAACCTATTAGTTTTAAAGAAAATATTTTAGTAGCTAAGGTTTTTGATATTAATGAAACAAAAGAAATGTCAGAGTTATTAATTTCAAAAGATTTATCAAATAAGACCTGTCCTAATTAAAAATTACTAAGAGCTTATAAAATTCCATTGACGTGAAAATGTTTTAGATCTTCTCCATGAATAAAAGTTATGATTTGATTCATACGTGCACAAGTTAGAAATATCAATATTTGTGATAGGTATATGTTCTTTCAAAAGTTGAATATTGGCGTACTTCCTTAGATTTAAAGGAATCAAATCGTATTTTTTTTTAACTAACTCTTTTAGATTAAATAAAATCGCTTTATTATCTGATGATAATATTGTTTCTTTAGAAACGAATTTTTTATAAAAATTTTCTAAGGTTTTATTATCTACTAAATAGTGCTTTTCTGATATTGATGGACCTATCGCGACAAGGATATCTTCCTTTAAGCAACCTTTACTACAAAAGATTTTGATAATGTTTTTAATTATGTTATTTTCTAAACCCTTTCTTCCGCAATGTATCGCAGCAACAACCCTTTTTGTTTTTTCAGCAAATAAAATTGGCATACAATCTGCTGTGTATATCCATAAATTTTGATTATGTTTATCACAAACTATTCCATCAGCCTTTACTTTTACATTCTCTTGAGTCTTTGATCCGAAAACTATTTGGTTACTGTGTATTTGATTTAAAAAACAATTATTATTATTTAAATTAAGACGATTTGATAAAAGTGATAGATTGATTTCGGAACTTGTTTTAGTAAAAAAACCATGTTTAAAATTATTCTTGAGAAGAGTGGGAGATAAATAGTATTTTAATTTTTTGTCTTTTATCACAAACTCATTTTCGTGAAAATATTTTTGACTTGAAGACATGATATTTGCTTTAAGGAATTAATTGAATATCTTTTAAAATCCAAAAACCTGCGAATTTCTCAACAAATGGAGTTGATTGTATCGATATAAACTGATAACCATAAGAATCTTTCTTAGTTTGCATGAATTTATCATTTATTTCCTTGGCATCTTTCTCTTGTAAATCTGTTACTAACCATTTGTTATCTTCAGAGGCCTCAAGTATGAGTTGGTTCTTTTCTATCAGCAGCTTGACAGGTTCTAAACTACTAAACCAAGCCGCAAGAGCAAGTGATCTGTCTTTACTGAATAGTCTAAGGCCAGGTACTAAGTTCTCATTTTTTATTGAATTCTGGATTGGAAAAATATCTCCAAATTCAATAGGCCAATTTTGAGCTAATCTTAATTCCTCTATAGATATTTCCGAAATTGTCAATGCATCACCTCTTACTGCCTCAGGTAAAGGTTTCGGATCATTAGCAATACTGGAGGTAAAGGTTGGAGCTAATACTCCTTTTACATATCCATTCTCTAGAGGGTAAACCTCTTGTTCGAGGAATTCGATTCTGTCAAATAATTCATAAGTCCTTCGGCTAACAAGAGCCTCAATCTCAAAATTCTCAATAGATTTTGTAATTATTGATTTCATTGAGGCTCTCCAAAATCTTATTTTTGATGGCTTTGCCCAACCTTTTCTTTCTGCATCATTCAGAGCTTCTTTTAAAGCTTTTGTAAGCCATATTGAATTTACCTCGTTTGCTGGACATATTTTATTCCATAAAAATATATCCTCTGTGTTGAAGTTTTTTGAAGATGAAATAATTAATTCCCATCTTTTCTTACCATTTTTTTCAATAATTGGCCTCGAATAGAAGTCCAACTCCCAATCTGATATTTTTAAATCTGAATTCGATTTTTTTTTTTCATTAATGGTCATTTTTCTAGATCTTTTTTATCGAAAAGTGCCTTAGTTTTTAAAGATCTTTCAGAGGCTTCAATCATGATTTTTTCTTTATCAATGATTAATTCTCCAGGGGAATTTTCTAATAATGCTGTGTTTAGACTAATTCTTCCTCTCTCTAAGTCGATTTCTGTTATTAGGGCCTTTATAACTTCACCCTCCACGAAAATTTCTCTTAAATTTCGAATCGATCCATTTGTTAAAGAAGATTGATGAAGTAGCCCGCTTGCCCCTCCTAGATCAACAAAGAAGCCATATGGCTTTATTGCTAAAACTTCACCCTCAATTAATTGTCCTAATCTTAGATCTGCAAATTTAGAAACTAGGAGCGCTTTTTTTTCTGACAAAACAAGCTTTCGTGTCTCTGGATTTACTTCTAAAAATGCTACTTTTAAATTTTTGCTTACAAAAGATTGATAATCTTGACCATCTTCTAGTTGTGATCTGGGAATAAAGCCTCTTAATCCATCAACATCACAAGTAAGTCCTCCTCTATTAAAACCATTAATTGTAACTTTAATTAATTCTCCATTTTTCGCAGAACGTGCAACTTTTTCCCAACTTTGTCTAAGAATTAATGCTCGAGCACTCACAGTGACCATCCCATCTGCATTTTGTTCTTTGATTACTAAAACTTCCATTTCTAAACCGATGGGAAATTTTTCTTTGAAATTAGTAATCACTCCCAATCCACATTCTTTTTTTGGCATGAAACCTGGTGCCTTCCCACTAATGTCTATATACAAACCATCACTTTCAATTGCTATTACTTTCCCTTTAATTGTTTCTCCTGTATCACCTATAGGCTCATTTTCATTTAAAGCTTCTAAAAAGGCATTTTCGTCAAAATCAAATTCATCAACTTTTCTTTCTATTATGAAATCTTGATCTTCAGTTTGTAAATTCAAAGGTTTTGATAACGCTTCATAACTTACGTTTTCAAAGTTAATATTTTTGGAATAACTTTCTTTGTCTTTATTTAAAGGAGGATCAATAATTTGAGGTTTTATCTCTTGAAGTTCTGTTTTGATTTCTTTTGAAGGATTCTGATTGTCATTAAGAACTTCTTCCTTCTTGCTATAAGTATTTTTTTTACTTATGTGCAGAACTTGAGGAGGCTTCTTAACATCATTTTTGTTACCCTTGATTTTTTTATAATTTTGGGCATCCTTATCACTAACTCCCTTCATAGGTAAAATAAGAGTAATTTATTATTAGCATATTCTAAATGTTAGTACTCACAATTAAAAATAATGAACTTTAAATCAATACCAAGCGAGTTTGAATATTTATCATGGCCAGAAGTAAAAAATATTTCAAAAGATAAAAGATCAACAATTATTTGGCCATTTGGAGCTGTAGAACAGCATGGTCCTCATTTACCTTTAGCTACAGATAGTATTTTTGTTGACGAGATAATTTCGGAAGTTCTAAAATTGATTCCCTCCGAAACACCTATAAAAAAACTTCCAACTCAATATATTGGGTTTTCTCCAGAACATAAGGGATTTGATGGGACTATATCCCTATCTTCAAATCTATTAACTTTGATGATTAAAGAAGTTGGAGTCCAATTAGCTGAAATGGGATTTAAAAGATTGATATTAATTAATGCACATGGAGGTCAAATTTCTTTACTTAATACCGCAGCAAGAGAATTAAGAAGTATTGCTCCAGAACTTTCAGTTTTCCCTTGTTTTTTATGGAGTGGAGTTGATGGTTTAAGTGATTTATTAACGATAAAAGAGATTGAGAACGGATTACATGCATCCTTAGCTGAAACGAGCTTAATGATGGCTTTGAAATCTGAACTTGTTGGAGAGGAGAGACCTTGTGAAGGGATTGAAGATCTAATCCCTGAGGGCTGGAGTTTGGAAGGGAATGCTCCAACGGCTTGGTTTACAGATGATTTAAGTAAATCTGGAGTTATTGGAGATAGCAGAGGTTCAAACAAAAAATTGGGTATTAATTTAAAGACTCTCTTGACAAATCATTGGTATAAAATGATCACAAATCTCATGCAATCCGACTGGCCAAAGTAATTTACATAAATAACTAATGAATGAATTAGTTTTAAATTGAAACTATTTCCCTCATATATTTATATTTTCATTATAATTGTGTAAACTCATTGCATAATGAACAAAAGCTTTAACCTAAATGCAAACTCTAGAATCTAATAAAAACCTTAAATTAGGAACATCGACTGACAATGTATCAGTTAATCTCCCCGATTTTACAACAGATGCTTATAAAGATGCATATAGCAGAATAAATGCAATTGTTATTGAAGGGGAACAAGAAGCTTACGATAACTATATTTCAATAGCAACCCTTTTACCCAACGATGCGGAAGAATTAACTAAGCTTGCAAAAATGGAGCTTAAGCATAAAAGAGGTTTTACAGCATGTGGCAAGAATTTGGGAGTTCAAGCAGATATGCCTTTTGCTAAGGAATTCTTTTCAAAATTACATGGTAATTTCCAGTTAGCATTAAAAGATGGCAATCTAACTACCTGTCTTCTCATACAAGCTATCCTAATTGAAGCTTTTGCAATTTCTGCTTATCACGTTTACATAAGAGTTGCTGATCCATTTGCAAAAAAAATTACGCAGGGTGTGGTAAATGATGAATATTTACATTTGAATTATGGTGAGAAATGGCTGAGAGAAAATCTTCATTCATGCAAAGATGAATTAATTGCAGCTAACAAAATAAATCTCCCAATTATAAAGAAAATGCTTGATCAAGTTGCAGATGATGCTGCTACTCTGTCTATGGATAAAGAGGAATTGATGGAAGAATTTATGATTGCTTATCAAGATGCACTTCTTGAAATGGGCTTAGATAATAGAGAAATAGCAAGAATGGCAATGGCAGCAATTGTTTAAATCATAAGAAATTAATATATACTTCATAGTTTTTTTTATTTGTATTAAGTAAATAGCTCTGTGCTATTGTTCATAAGAATATAAAGATTCTATAAATAAATTAATCAATGTTTGGGCTTATTGGTCATTCAACTAGTTTTGAAGATGCAAAAAGAAAGGCTTCATTATTGGGCTTTGACCATATTGCTGACGGAGATTTGGATGTATGGTGCACAGCCCCTCCACAATTAGTTGAAAATGTAGAAGTAAAAAGTGCTACTGGAATATCAATTGAAGGTACTTATATTGATTCATGTTTTGTTCCTGAAATGCTATCAAGGTTTAAAACAGCAAGAAGAAAAGTATTAAATGCTATGGAATTAGCTCAAAAAAAAGGCATTAACATAACAGCTTTGGGTGGATTTACTTCTATAATTTTTGAAAATTTTAATCTTTTACAACACAAACAGATTAGAAATACATCTTTAGAGTGGGAAAGATTTACAACTGGGAATACTCACACTGCATGGGTTATTTGTAGACAATTAGAGATAAATGCTCCTCGAGTAGGAATAGATCTTAAAAGTGCGACTGTTGCAGTAGTCGGAGCTACAGGCGATATAGGCAGTGCGGTTTGTCGATGGTTGATTAATAAAACGGGTATTAGGGAACTTCTTTTAGTAGCTAGGCAAAAGGAACCTTTAGTTTCTTTACAAAAGGAATTAGATGGTGGAATCATCAGAAATTTAGATGAGGCATTACCTGAAGCAGATATTGTTGTATGGGTAGCAAGTATGCCAAAGACGATGGAAATCGATTCAAATAATCTCAAAAAACCATGCTTAATGATTGATGGAGGATATCCAAAGAATCTTGATGAGAAATTTCAAGGTAATAATATACATGTTGTGAAGGGAGGTATTGTAAAGTTCTTTAATGATATAGGTTGGAATATGATGGAACTAGCGGAAATGCAAAATCCTCAAAGAGAAATGTTTGCATGTTTTGCAGAAGCCATGATTTTAGAATTTGAAAAATGTCACACTAACTTTAGCTGGGGAAGAAACAATATATCTCTTGAGAAAATGGAATTTATTGGAGCTGCCTCTGTTAAGCATGGATTCTCTGCTATTGGGCTTGACAATCATCCAAAAGTTCTAGCACTTTGAATCATGCCAAGACGATATCTTCTAGATTTTGAGAAACCTCTTGTAGAGCTTGAGAAGCAAATAGAGCAAATTAGAGAATTAGCCAGAGATTCAGAAGTAGATGTTAGTCAACAGTTATTACAACTAGAAACACTCGCTACAAGAAGAAGAGAGGAAATTTTTAGATCTCTTACACCTGCTCAAAAAATACAAGTAGCTAGACATCCACAAAGACCAAGTACTTTGGATTTTATTCAAATGTTTTGTGATGATTGGATCGAATTACACGGAGATAGAAATGGAGGAGATGATATGGCTCTAATTGGAGGCTTAGGTACGATAAATAATCATCCTGTACTTTTATTAGGTCATCAGAAAGGAAGAGATACAAAGGAAAATGTAGTTAGAAACTTTGGGATGGCAAAACCGGGAGGTTATAGAAAAGCTTTAAGGTTAATGCAACATGCTGATAGGTTTTCATTGCCTATTCTTACTTTTATTGATACTCCTGGTGCATATGCTGGTCTCTCTGCCGAAGAACAGGGTCAAGGAGAAGCTATAGCTCGAAATCTTAGAGAAATGTTTGGATTTAAAGTTCCAATAATTGCAACTATTATTGGTGAAGGGGGTTCTGGAGGTGCTCTTGGAATTGGAGTGGCTGATAGATTATTGATGTTCGAACACAGTGTTTATACTGTCGCCAGCCCTGAAGCTTGTGCCTCAATTCTTTGGAGAGATGCTGCAAAAGCTTCTGAAGCTGCAACAGCTTTAAAGATAACTGGTAAAGATCTTCTTGATTTAGGTGTAATAGATGAAGTTTTAGAAGAGCCTGCTGGAGGTAATAACTGGGCACCTCTAGAGGCTGGGAATTCTCTAAAAAATTCAATTGAGAAGCATCTTAATGAATTATTAGAATTAGGTAAAGAGGAACTTTTGGAGCAAAGATATGCAAAATTTAGGGTACTAGGGAAATTTATTGAATCAAATAATATTGAAGAAATTCAGGAAGAATTAACTCAAAAAATAGAATAAATTGAAATTAGCATTCATAACAGGGGCATCTAAAGGTATTGGTAGATCTACAGCAATTGCTTTCGCAAATGCTGGTTGGGATTTGATTTTACTTTCAAGAGATTTAGAAATGATGGAAACACTCAGAGATGAGCTATCAGATACGCAGTCAACAATTAATCTTGTAAAATGTGATTTATCTAATGCATATGAAATAGATAATTCTGTAAAAGAATCAATAAAGATATATGGCTGCCCTTCGGTTTTAATAAATAATGCAGGATGCGCTTTTAATGGAAACCTTGTAGAAATGCCTCTAAAAAAATGGCAAGAAATAATTCAAATAAATCTCACAAGTGTTTTTCAGGTATGTAGTTCAATTGTCCCCTCAATGAGAAAAGATGGTGGCTTGATTATCAATGTTAGTAGTCACGCCTCTTATAAGGCCTTCCCTCAGTGGGGAGCTTACTGTATATCAAAATCTGCTCTGGCAATGTTTACTAAGTGTCTAAGAGAGGAAGAGAGATCTAACTCGATTAGAGCTTGTACAATTACTTTAGGCTCAGTTAATACCCCTCTTTGGGATACAGAAACAATTAAATCAGATTTCGATAGAACTTCTATGCTTTCTTCAATTAAAGTCTCAAATACTATTTTATATATCGCGGAACAACCAGAATCACAATTAATTGAAGACTTAACTCTTATGCCTGCAGGAGGAGCTTTTTAAAGAAAATAACTAGAACCTAAATGTTTATAAAGGGATCTTTTTTTATCGTTTATATCCCCTCATGAACATTTAAATGTGATATAATGTATAAGCAATATACGCCTCAAGTGGATATAGTGACAAGGTTTGCAGACTATTTTCTGATAACAATTCTATGACCTCTACATTACCTAACGATAATCTTAAAAAGAATCTTGACGAACAAATTAATAATAAATTAGTTTCTGAAATAATTAAGGATCGAATTAAACTTCAAAAAAAAAGATTCCATGCTAATGATAATATTTCCGAGTTCATAAATCCTGGAGAATTAGAAATTCTTCAGAAGGAAGTTGCTTCTAAAGTTAGGGATTTATTAAAATCTTTAGTCATAGATATTGAGAATGACCATAACTCTCAAGAGACTGCCGAAAGAGTTGCAAAAATGTATTTGAAAGAAGTTTTCAAAGGTAGATACCATAAAAGGCCAAATGTTACAGACTTTCCCAATGCCAAAAAATTAGATGAAATATATACTCTTGGACCAATAAGCGTTCGTTCTGCTTGCTCTCATCACATGGTTCCTATTATTGGCGATTGCTGGATTGGTATTAAGCCTGGAGATAAAGTTATAGGAATCTCAAAGTTTTCTAGAGTAGCTGATTGGGTCTTTTCTAGACCACATATCCAAGAGGAAGCAGTGATGATTCTGGCAGATGAGATTGAACGTTTATGTGAACCAAAAGGTTTAGCAATTCTCGTTAAGGCTAAACACTATTGCATGTGTTGGAGGGGGGTAAAGGAACCTAATACAAGCATGATTAATTCAATTGTAAGGGGAGATTTTAGACATGATATAAGCCTAAAACAGGAATTCTTTGAGTTAGTCAAACAACAACCTAATGGGTTATCTTGCTATTAAACTAACTTAAAAATAATTGATAATTGTCTTTAGAATTTGAAAAATATATTATTTCCTAATTTCTCTAATTATCTGTTTTGTTTTTTCTAAATCTTTTATCCCTGGAGAAATTTCAACACTACTCGAAATATCAATACCATTTGGTTTTATCTTTTCTAAAATGACATCTATCCAATCTGAAGAAACGCCTCCAGCAATCCACCAAGGTTTACTAAAACTTATATCCTCTAAATAATTTTGTTCTATTCTTATCCCGGAACCTCCATATGTTTCTTTATTCCATGAATCCAAAAGTATTGCATCTATAAAGTTTTCATAAGGTTTAATTTTTTCAAGATCTTCTTTATTTTTTATTCTGAAAGCTTTCCATAAACCAACATTTGGAATCCGTTGTTTTAATTTTTGACAATAATCAATATCTTCATCTCCATGAAGTTGAATTATAGTTTCGCTTGTTTCTCCTAAAAAACTTTTAATAATTGAATCAAGAGGACTATTTTTTACTACTGAAACCCTATCAATTTTTGGATATAAATTTTTTAAAGTTTTGAAGATTTCTTTTTTCTTTTCTGGGGAAACATATCTTGGAGATTCATCAACCGAAATGATACCTATCGCATTAGTTCCTAATTCGGCTACTTTAACAGCTTGTTCAATGGTTGTTATTCCACAAATTTTAACTAAAGTGTTGGTCTCAAGCATATCTTTATCTTATAGGTAGAATTATATTATTTGATAATTTAACGGAGATTATTTTTGAGGAGTTTGCAAATTTTTAAATTATGGGGAATTCCCTTCATAATACATCCTTACTGGTTTGCAATCCTGTTTTTATTCTCATGGAGCATTTCTAATCAAGTTAATTTAACTTCTGGTGAAATTTACAATATCAAGGAATCTTGGTTAATTGGTTTCTTAACTTCTTTTTCTTTATTAAGCACGATTATATTTCATGAGGTTTTCCATACTTTTGTTTCGTTAAATCAAGGAGTAAAAATAAAAAAAATTACCTTTTACTTCCTAGGGGCAATTTTACAAATAGAAAAGGGATGTCAAACAGCTTTGGGTAATATTAAGATTTCTATGGTTAGACCTTTATTATGTTTTTCGACGGCATTAATTCTTATTTTTATAAGTAATCCAAGTGAATCCAATGAACAAATATTCATAAATATAGTTAATAGAGTGGCCATATTAAATCTTTTTCTGGGCTTTTTAAACTTAATTCCTATAGGCTCTTTAGATGGAGGTAATTTATTGAAGAGTATTATTTGGTATTTTTCAGGAAGTAAAAATAAAGGAAGAAATTTTTTAAAAAAATTAACGTTATTGTTATCAATTTTAGTTTTTTTATTTGGGATAGTATTTATATTTACCTTTAATATTTACTATGGCTTATTACTAACTTTTTTAGGTTTATTTGGGATTAATTCATCAAAGTCTGAAAATCAATTTTTTAAAATTGAGAATATTTTAAAATTAAGTAAAGTATCTGATCTTAAATTAAAGGCATTAAGAAAAATAGAATTCGATTCAAATTTAGTGGCATTAAACAATATTGTTAAAAATAAAAGAAGTAACCAAGATAAATATTTATTTTTGACTAAAAGTGGAAGATGGGACGGATTTATAGAGGAAAAAATTTTAAAATCTGTTTCAGTAAATAAATGGGACAGAACTTTTGTTGGAGATTTTAAGAAGCCAATTACGAAATTTGCAAATGTAAATTCTAGTACTGAATTATGGAGAGCTATAGAAAAAATAGAGAAATCTAATAAAGGTCTATTACTTGTCCTCAATTCTGCTGATATACCTGTAGGTATTATTGATAGAAATAAAATTGGTTTTTTTGTGTTTGATAAATTAGGCTTGAATTTACCATCTAATCTAATCAGTAAATTTAATAATAAGAATCAGTATCCTCTGGGTATTCAATTACCTAGAATTATAAAATTAATGAGAAAAGAAGGAGAAATCGAATAAATTTAAATCAAAATAATTCTTTTATTTCATCTTTTTTATAGTTGATATTTTCAATCTTTAGATTAGATTTGGATTCTAAGAATGAATTCATTAAATATTGAATTATTTCCTCATTAGTAAGATTTAAATTAACTTTAGTAGGAGGCTCTTCTCCAAATAATCTTAACCACAACTCTCTTGGTGGGTTAAGTTGAATTTCACCATGCTGAAGGAATGCTCCTTTCTTTCTGTATTGGGCACTTCCTATACGTTTAAATCCATATTGATCAATTAAATCAGAAACAAAGGATGATCCAAAGCAGTTTTCATTTATGATTGATTTTCTTAGATGCCCTTTTTTTAAACCTAAACCTAATTCATTAAAACTTTTAATTAGCCAATTATTCACAAGCTCATAACTGAAGCTCTTATAAGAGGGTTTTTTAAATGTTAAAGCGTATGTTATTCCTCCAGAATGAAGAACTGCCCCACCTCCTGATGGCCTTCTCACTATTTTAATAATGCCATCATCTAATAGCTTTTCCCAATGAGGAGGGATCACTTTTTGATGATAGCCAAGAGAAATCCAATCTCCCTCCCAATGATAAAACCTTAATGTAAAAAGAATTTCGACTTTGGAAATTGTTTTTTCTAAAAAATGCAAATCTAGAGCCATTTGTTCAACTCCAGTTAATTTCATAGTTGAAATAATTAGAGCTTGCTTATCTTTTCTCAAAATTATTCTTTTTGATTTAATTACGTAACAGCTTTTTGTATTAGTCTATCAATTTTTTACTTTTGGGTAGAGAATATAGATACTAAATATGTATTTATTATGGAGCCATCTCAATCAATAAACTTAATAATACTTGGTCTTATTGTAGTAATGCATGCAGGAGTATTAGCTTTAAGGTTAGGCATAAGTTTAGCTAGAACTTAAAAAACTAATTTTGATTACCAAAAACTTTATGTTATTAATTAAAAAAGACTTTTATTCTTAAGCCTTTCATAAAATTCTTAAATAATTTGCCTAAACGTCACAGTAAAAATATTCGTATAGAAAAAAGATCTTTAGCATCTGCTATAGAATTAAACTATAAAGAACAAGAAGATTTTGTAAGCTCTGTTTTTCTAGGGTTGAAGGTTTGCTTTACTCTTTTAGCAATGGTGAGTTTAATAAAAATTGGGCATAGCTCAAAAGTTAGACTAACGAGATTGAAGGAGATTAAAGATTCTTATCTATATGATAAATCAAGGTTTGATGGTTTAAGTCGCAGATTTGATGATTTAATCTCTTTAGAAGGCGAGCAAAGATTTATGAAGGATCAGGATCAAATGATTTCTAGAGACATAATCAGAGTAATATGGCGTTGATAAGGATGATTATAAAGTCATTTAATTATCAAGTTTTTAATTAATTTTTATAGCTAGTGGGAAATAGTATTAAAGGTTTAGTTTTAATAACAGGAACAACATCAGGAGTAGGATTAAACACCTTAAAACCTTTGTTGAGATTTGGTTGGGATGTCATAGCAGTAAATCGCTCAAATAAAAGGGCAATAGAAATAGCCCAGCAATTCTTGACCGATTCTGAAATGAAAAATATGAATTTTATAGAAATTGATTTATCTGATTTAGATCATGTAAGAAATGGTTGTAGCGAAATATTGAAAAAATTTAAAAAACCTATAAATTCTATAATTTGTAATGCTGCAGTTTATAAACCAAGATTAAGGAAACCTGAGAGGTCTCCCCAAGGATTTGAAAATTCAATGGCAGTTAATCATTTTGGCCATTTTCTATTGATAAATCTTCTTCTAGATAATATCTTGTCCTCTGAGAAAGAAATTAATGTAAATGGTAAAACTACTAAATTCAAGCCAAGAATAACAATACTAGGAACTGTTACGGCAAATTATTCTGAACTAGGCGGAAGAATTCCGATACCTGCCCCAGCTGATCTTGGTAATTTATCAGGCTTCAAAAATGGATTTTTATCTCCAATCAGCATGGCTAATGGGAAAAGATTTAAACCTGGGAAAGCTTATAAAGATAGCAAACTTTGCAATATGGTTACCGTACAAGAATTATCAAAAAAATATTCTAATGAAAAAATAATTATTAATTCTCTATATCCTGGATGTGTAGCCGATACAAAACTTTTTAGAGATACCCCTTGGGTTTTTAGATTTTTATTCCCAATCTTTCAAAAATTTATCACAAAAGGATATGTATCTCAAAGATTAGCGGGAGAAAGAGTCGCAAAAATAGCTACTTTTAAAAAATATGCTAAACCCGCAGTACATTGGAGTTGGGGAAATCGCCAAAAATTTGGAAGAAAAGCTTTCTCACAAAAATTGTCTAAGAGAATTATAGATTCCGATATCTCAAAACAAACTATTGAATTAACTAGAAAATTGGTTGGATTAGATTAGGGAATTTAGTCAAATCCCAATAAATCAAAAATTTCTCTATCTTTAAGTGGAGTACCCTCAAGTGGTTCTACATTTTCTAACATATTTTTAGCGAGTGATAAATATTCATTTTGTACTTCAATTACATCTTCAGTTGGTTCCATCTCAAAAATTGTACACTTTTTAAGTCTTGATCTTCTAATAGCATCTACATCTTTAAAGTGAGCCATCGTTTTCAAACCAGTTCTATTATTAAACTTATCAATTTGATCTGTATCTTTAGATCTGTTGGCTACTACTCCACCTAATCTGACTTTATAGTTCTTTGCTTTGGCTTTAATTGCAGAAACAATTCTATTCATCGCAAATATTGAATCAAAGTCATTAGCAGTAACAATTAGACAGTAATTGGCGTGTTGTAGGGGGGCTGCAAAACCTCCGCAAACGACATCCCCTAATACATCAAAAATAACTACATCCGTATCTTCTAGTAAATGATGCTCTTTTAAAAGCTTTACTGTTTGCCCCGTTACATACCCTCCACAACCTGTACCAGCGGGAGGTCCTCCACTCTCGACGCACATAACCCCGTTAAAACCTTCAAACATGAAATCAGTTGGCCTTAATTCCTCACTATGAAAATCTACTTCCTCCAGAATATCAATAACAGTAGGAACCATTTTGTGAGTCAGAGTAAAAGTACTGTCATGTTTTGGATCACACCCTATCTGCAAAACTTTTTTTCCTAATTTTGAGAATGCCGCAGAGAGATTTGAAGAAGTTGTTGACTTACCAATACCCCCTTTACCATAAACAGCTATTACTAATGCTCCTGCTTCAATATTTACTTTTGGATCTTGCTTGACTTGAACACTGCCTTCTCCATCAAGAGGTTTATTGATTGTACTTGTCATTTAGAACTGTAATTAACACGTTAATAAATATATTCTCGCAGGGATATGGTTCAATAAATATATTTCTCAACAAATAGTTATTTATTAAGATTAAAGATACAAGATATATGTTTATAACTACATATTCTGAGATCGATACTTGCATTATGAGTTAAAATACTCATGCTTAGATAATAATTAATTTGTAAGAACTAGCTGAAATATGCTTTTGCATCGTAAAGTGTCTCGTCGCTAATTTCAGGAAGACCTTTTGAAAGAGCATATTTCTCAGTATTTGATTTAACTTTACCTCTTACAAAAAATGGAACTTTTGTAAGTTCTGCTTTTCCAGAATCTGTCCAAAGAACGCTTCCTTTCTTTTGAATACTTACATTACTTGGTTCATGTTCATCTTCTTTATTCTCAGGTCCTTTTGTCGCAGTATGACCAAGATGACTTTGATGACCATCAACGAATTCAAAGTCATGTTTGAACATATCAATAAGATGTTCTTCAAGTCCCATCATTAGAGGATGAACCCAGTCGTCAAAAATTACGTTTGCACCTTCCCACCCCATTTGGGGACTATATCTAGCGGGTACATCTTGTACATGCATTGGAGTACTTATTACTGAGCATGGAATACCAAGTCTTTTTGCGCTATGCCTTTCCATTTGAGTCCCTAAAACTAATTCAGGGGATGCTTTTTTCATAGCATCTTCTACTTCTAGGTAGCTGTTAGTAATTAGGGCTTCAATATTTAAATCCTTAGCTGCAGCTCTTACTTGCCTTGCCATTTCTCTACTGTAGGTTCCCAAGCCCACCACCTCAAATCCTAGTTCATCCTTGGCAATTTTGGCAGCTGAAATAACATGCGTACCGTCACCAAATATAAAAACCCTTTTACCCGTCAAGTAATTTGAATCAATTGACTTTGAATACCATGGAAGTTTTGACTTGTGCTCTAATTCCTTTTTATTTGTTAGAGGAAGATCAAGTTTTTCATGAACTTCATTAATAAAATTAATTGTATTTTTTATACCAATAGGAATAGTAGTGGTATACTCCATTCCGTAATTACGCTTAAGCCATTCACAAGAAGTTTCAGCAATCTCGTGATATAGACAAATATTAATATCAGCATCAGTTAATCTTGTAATATCATCAGGACTTGAACTAAGAGGTGCAACAACATTAGTATCAATACCTTGTTCTGAAAGTATACGTTGAATCTCAATAACATCATCTCTGCATCTAAAGCCTAATAATGTAGGACCTAATATATTTACTTTAGGTCTTCGTCCTAAAGACTTCCATCTTTGAGGATTAATCTTTTCAATTTCATTTGGCTTGTATTTTAAGAGAGTTCTAATTATTTGATAAAAGGTTTCTGAAGCCCCCCAGTTTTCTTTTTTGCTGTAAGCAGGAAGTTCAAGGTTAACTATTGGAATATCAAAACCCATACCTTTTGCAAGAGCTCCAGGTTGATCTTGTATTAATTCAGCAGTACAGCTTTCACCTACTAAAAGAGTTTTTGGCTTAAATCTTTCAACAGCCTCAGTAATATTTCTTTTAACTAATTCCGCTGTATCTCCTCCTAAATCTCTCGCTTGAAATGTTGTATAAGTTACAGGTGGTCTTTGGCCTCTTCTCTCAATCATTGTGAAAAGAAGATCTGCATAAGTATCTCCTTGAGGAGCATGGAGAACATAATGAATATCTTTCATTGATGAAGCCACTCTCATTGCACCTACATGAGGAGGTCCTTCATATGTCCAAAGAGTTAATTCCATAATTTAAAAAGTTGCTAATGATTTAGAGGTAAGTATTTGATTCCTTTTTAAAGGCCTTGAGAAGAGCTCAGCCAAGTCTGCAGCCTGATCTATTCCATGTATTGGACTAAAAACCATTTCAATAGACCACTTCGTACTAATGCCCTCCGCTTCCAACGGATTCGCTAAACCCATTCCGCAAACTACTAAGTCAGGATTAGAGGCCCTTACTCGATCGAGCTGTTTTTCGACATGCTGACCCTCAACTATTTTTGTATCATCCGGTAATAAATTCAGCTCCTGTTCCATCAAATCCTTATTTAAGTAAGGAGTTCCTACTTCAACAAGCTCCATTTCACATTCATTATGTAAGAATCTTGCTAATGAAATTTCAAGTTGTGATTCAGGTAATAGAAATAATTTTTTACCTCTTAATATTTCAGTATGTTTTTCTAGTGCCTGCCTTGCTCTATTGGCTAAAGGAGCAATTACTTCATGAACTTTTAGTTCAGGAATTTTAAAAGCATCTGCAGCAGCTAAAACCCATTTTGTGCTTCCCTCTACACCTAGGGGAAAGGGAGCTTGAATTATCTCACAGCCACGATGTTTAAGATCTCTAGCCGTATCACTTAGATATGGTTGAGTTAATAAAACCTTTGTATTCTTGCCAATCTTTGGTAATTCGGTTGATTGCCTTGGAGGAAAACTTTCAACATTAGTTATCCCAATATTATTGAAGATCTTTTTAAATCGATCTTCCACATTATTAGCTATTGTCCCAACTAATAATAATTTCTCATCATCAGTAGATTCCATTAAAGGTAAAAGTGCTTTTAATGCTCCATCTTCTCCTTGAGTAAAAGTGGTTTCGATCCCGCTACCTGAATAGTTGACGAACCTTACTTGACCCAAAAATCTAGTATTTAATTTTTCTGCAACTGTTGCGAGGTCAAGTTTAATTACTTCACTAGGGCAAGAACCTACCAGGAAAAGAGTTTTTATTTCTGGTCTTCTAGAAATAAGATCATTGACTACCCTATCGAGTTCTTCATGAGCATCGGCAAGACCTGCTAGATCTTTCTCTTCAAGAATAGCTGTCCCAAATCTTGGTTCGGCAAAAATCATAACCCCTGCAGCACTTTGTATTAAATGTGCGCACGTTCTGGACCCAACAACCAGAAAAAATGCATCTGGCATCCTTCTATGTAACCAAACAATTGAAGTAAGGCCACAAAAGACTTCCCTCGGCCCTGTTTCCTTATTAAAATCTACGTTACTCATTAAAATTGTAAGAGCTTGTTCCTAAAGCTTGCATAAACTTTCGGATTTAAGCATTAATTAATAAGTTCTCTTACAAAATAGATACATTTAAAAAACTTATATGAATGTTTAAAAAACTTTAATAAGAATAATTAAAGTAATTTTTTTATTGAAAAATTAATTTCTGTAGTAAGAACTTCCTTGACTTAGTTTAGATAATTTCCAAACATTCCTAGCAATTTTTGTGGCTAATAATCCACCTCTTTCTATCTTAGATTTACCGGGCTTTGCTCCCATTAAAATTGAAACTTCAGAAGTTGTTAAAGGTGCTCCTGTATTAATTGCTAATTCGATTAACTCTAATCTGTCTCTGAGCTTTTTAAGGTCTATTTGATCTGGTTTCGTATCAACCAACCAACTAAATGAAGGATCTTTCTGAGATAACTTTTGCATTAAACTTAAGCTTACTAATCCGAGGGTTTGATCCGTACTTAATTCATTCTCGGAAGTAGTAGAATCAAGTGCTTTTTTTTGAGAAGTTACCATAAAATTACGCATCTTTACTTTGAAGTTATCGGTTTGTGAGAAGCATGCAAGTTTATTTAATAGAAAAAAAGAACCTCAATCCGTTATAGTCTCCTGAATGGAACCCACTTCTAGCTTAAATAGAGGAGAACGAAGAAAAGGAAGTTCTCTTGTCACGGGATCTGAAGTCCAATCTCAGGCCAATGGAGCTGACTGTTTTATAACAACTGACTCTGAAAAGGCTTTGGTGTCAAGACAAGCAAGTCAAGTTGAGCAAATAGAATTAAGGGCATATGTTTTTTTAGACTCTTTACAACCTCAGCTAGCTGCATATATGGGAACTGTTAGTAGAGGTTTTTTGCCAATACCAGGTGATTCTTGCTTATGGATGGAAGTATCTCCTGGAATGGCAGTTCATAGAGTTACTGATATTGCTTTAAAAGCAAGTAATGTTCGGCTAGGTCAGATGATTGTGGAGAGAGCCTTTGGTTCTTTAGCCCTTTACCATAAGGATCAAAGCACAGTTTTGCATTCAGGAAATGTAGTTTTAGATGCTATCGGGAGCGAGGTAAGAAAAAGAACAAAACCATCGACAAGCTGGACAGAAGTTATTCGTGCAATTACTCCAGATCATGCAGTTTTAATAAATAGGCAAAATAGAAGTGGATCTATGATTCAATCTGGAATGAGCATGTTTATTTTGGAAACTGAACCAGCCGGATATGTACTAAAGGCAGCTAATGAAGCTGAAAAATCCTCAAATATAACAATCGTTGATGTAAAGGCTGTTGGAGCATTTGGAAGGCTAACTCTTGCAGGGAAAGAGGGAGATGTTGAAGAGGCTGCAGCAGCTGCAATAAGAGCAATCGAACAAATTTCTAATAATTCTAATAATAATTAGGGTTTAATCGATTCCAAATTCTTTTTTTAAAAAAGGAGCTATGTTTTTTGCAGCTTTGCCTCTGCTCCCAAGTTTGCTTAATTGAGAATAACTTAATTCTCCGTATACACAATTAGCCTCCTTAACCCAAAAAATAGATTCAAATTCTCCGTTAGGGTATCTCGGTTCTTTAAGGATTTCTCCCCAGCAAATACCAGTTGTATCTTTTACTAAATTTCCCTCTGGATCACATAGAACCATACAACTAACAAATTTTGCGCTCCTATAAGGGATATCACTTAGTTCTCTAAGTAATTTGCTAAGTTTCTCACTATTGTTATTGGCATATCTTGCAGAATATATACCAGGTCTTCCATCTAAATAATCAACTTCAAGCCCTGAGTCATCTGCTAAAGCCCAGGTATTAGTTTCTAAAGAAGCTGCTTTTGCTTTTAAAAAAGCATTGTCCAAATAAGATTTACCTGTCTCTTCTACATTTAAATATTCTGGTTGCTTTTTTACTTTTAAAGATAGAACATCCAACATTTCCAATATTTCATATACCTTCTTTGGATTTCCGCTTGCAATAGTAAGAACAGGAAAGTTCAAAATAAATTAATAAAATATCTGAATTATTATCTTACTTTAAAAGTTGATACTGAGACAGGAGAGGTTGAACATTCCACACCTGCGTAGACAGGGCCTGTCTCGTACGCGCACAACTTAATGTAAATTTTTTCTTAACACAACCGTATGTTTTGATGCTCTAACTAATTTCCATTAGTATTGACATATCAATAGTACCAAGGGTGATAAGTTTAACTTATCAATGATAGAAAAAACATTAATAGGGTTTTTAGGGAAAAACGCTTGACTTATAAGTACTTTATGGACCATTCTTCCAATTGAACATTCCACATTTAGTAATTAGTAGGCAATGGCTACAGAAACAATGGGTATCGCTCTCGGCATGATCGAGACACGCGGACTTGTACCTGCAATCGAAGCAGCAGACGCAATGACCAAGGCAGCAGAAGTTCGTCTTATTGGTCGTGAATTCGTAGGTGGCGGTTATGTCACAGTTTTAGTTAGAGGAGAAACAGGTGCTGTTAACGCAGCAGTAAGAGCTGGCGCTGATGCTTGTGAAAGAGTTGGCGACGGTCTTGTTGCAGCTCACATCATTGCTCGTCCTCACAGAGAAGTTGAGCCAGCACTTGGTAATGGAGATTTTCTTGGTCAAAAGGACTAATTAAATAAAGCAAAATCTAATTTTGCATAAAAATAATTTCCCTTAATAGACCTAAATTTATCGTTATGAGTAAGAAGTATGACGCTGGGGTAAAGGAGTACAGAGACACCTACTGGACTCCTGAATACGTCCCCCTTGACACTGACTTGTTAGCCTGTTTTAAATGCACAGGTCAAGAAGGTGTCCCAAGAGAAGAAGTTGCAGCAGCCGTAGCGGCTGAATCTTCAACTGGTACTTGGTCAACTGTTTGGTCCGAGTTACTTACAGATCTTGAATTTTATAAAGGTCGTTGTTATCGAATAGAAGACGTCCCTGGAGATCCAGAAGCATTTTATGCATTTATTGCATATCCTCTAGATCTTTTTGAAGAAGGTTCAATTACAAACGTTCTAACATCACTTGTAGGAAACGTTTTTGGATTTAAAGCTCTAAGACATTTACGTCTTGAAGATATTAGATTTCCAATCGCTTTTATTAAGACATGTGGCGGACCTCCTAATGGGATCGTTGTTGAAAGAGATCGACTTAATAAATATGGAAGACCTCTTCTCGGCTGTACCATTAAACCTAAATTAGGATTATCTGGTAAGAATTACGGTCGGGTTGTTTATGAATGTCTAAGAGGTGGTCTTGATTTAACTAAAGATGATGAGAATATTAATTCTCAGCCATTCCAACGTTGGAGAGAAAGATTTGAGTTCGTTGCGGAGGCAGTTAAACTCGCTCAGCAAGAAACTGGAGAAGTTAAAGGTCATTATTTAAATTGCACCGCGAACACTCCTGAAGAATTATACGAACGCGCAGAATTTGCAAAGGAACTTGATATGCCAATCATCATGCATGATTACATAACAGGTGGATTTACTGCAAATACTGGATTAGCCAACTGGTGTCGTAAAAATGGCATGCTTCTGCATATACACAGAGCTATGCATGCTGTTATTGATAGACATCCAAAGCATGGTATCCATTTCAGGGTTTTAGCAAAATGTTTGAGACTCTCTGGTGGAGATCAATTACATACTGGAACCGTTGTTGGAAAACTAGAAGGAGATCGTCAAACTACTCTCGGTTACATTGATAACTTAAGAGAATCATTTGTTCCTGAAGACAGATCAAGAGGTAATTTCTTTGATCAGGATTGGGGATCAATGCCTGGAGTATTTGCTGTCGCATCAGGTGGAATTCATGTTTGGCATATGCCAGCACTGCTTGCAATATTTGGAGATGATTCTTGTCTTCAATTCGGAGGAGGAACTCATGGTCACCCATGGGGCTCAGCTGCCGGAGCTGCTGCAAACCGTGTTGCATTAGAAGCTTGTGTGAAAGCACGTAATGCAGGTCGCGAAATCGAAAAAGAAAGTAGAGACATTCTAATGGAAGCTGCTAAGCATAGTCCTGAATTAGCTATTGCACTCGAAACTTGGAAAGAAATCAAGTTTGAGTTTGATACCGTTGATAAGCTCGACGTTCAAGGTTAATTCAAATTTCAATCTAGAGGAGAAAATTATTTCTCCTCAATTTTTCAAACCTCGTTTTTACGAGAATATCATTCACAAATCATTTAATTATGCCTTTCCAGAGCACAGTTGGTGACTATCAAACAGTTGCTACCCTGGAAACCTTCGGTTTTTTACCACCGATGACCCAGGAAGAAATATACGACCAAATTGCTTACATTATTGCTCAAGGATGGAGTCCTGTTATTGAGCATGTTCATCCAAGTGGAAGTATGCAAACTTATTGGTCTTATTGGAAGCTCCCTTTCTTTGGAGAAAAAGATCTTAACTTGGTTGTAAGTGAGTTAGAGGCATGCCATAGAGCATACCCTGATCATCACGTAAGAATCATTGGTTATGACGCTTATACACAAAGTCAAGGTACGGCTTTTGCAGTTTTCCAAGGACGCTAAATTTTTATTTATCAGTCAATATCTTTCTCCTTTTAAAACTAAAAATTTTATTGGAGAAAGCTTTTTTAAAGAGTTACTAATTTGAAGATTATGTCAACAAAAACCAGTAGAGAGATTGCACTAGAAAGAAGAAAGGCTATGAGTGATGGCGGGAAAAAAGCTGCCTTATATTCTACTTCTACTAAAGATAGGGTTAGATCATCTCAAGATATACATTCAACTGGAACAACTACTTCGAATAAAAAAGTTTCAACACAACCAAGTAAAATTAATATACCTGCCAATAAAATTGCTAGAAAATCTACTTCATCAAAATTATCAAGTAAAGAACTGGGTATAGAAAGAAGAAAAGCAATGTCTACTCATGGTAAATCAGCTATTAATTCTTCAGATAGAACACGTACTGATATTAAAAGTGATATTCAAGTTAATAAAGCTATTTCAATCGAAAAACCTCAGATCATAAATGATCACAATACCAGTATTCAAGATCGTCAAGTAGTTAAACAAAATATTAAAAGAAGAATTAACCAAAAGAGAAAACCCATAACCAATACAAGCAGAGATATTGTTTTAGCAAGAAGAGAAGCTCAATCTAAACATGGAAAATCAGCATCAAAACAAAACACAAGTGCTGCCTCTTTAGCGAGAAGAGGGGACCCGGATTTGTCTAGTAGGGAAATTTCTCAAAGGGTAAGAGAACTTAGAAGTAAAACAGGATCTACATCAAAACAAGGTAATGGTAAATGTAGGCCATGTGGTCCAAACAAAAATGGTTCTAAATTAAATATCGCTGATGCAAGTTGGAAAGTTGGCAAAAGTGAAACAGATTCTGGACAAACTGTTACAGGAACACAATCAAACAGATCTTTGAAAACAACAGGTAATGAAGCTAGTACCTGTAGAACAGTAACTGGGACACAATATATGGGAGCTGAGGTGACTGATCAATTCTGTCAAGATAAACCAAAATATAAACAACCTCTAAGAGCTTCTGTTACATCAACAACATCTGGGAATAAGGTTACTGGTAATGAAGTCGGCAGATCTGAAAAAGTTACTGGGGATGAACCTGGGACTTGTAAAAACTTGACTGGAACGGAATATATTTCCGCTAATCAGTCACAAAAATATTGTGGGGAAGTAATAAAAAAACCATCAAAGGTAAAACAAAGCATAACAACTGATGGATTAAAAGTATCTGGATCCCTGCCAGGAAGATCATCCTTAGTAACTGGAGATGAATCAGGTACAGGGCACCAGTTAACTGGCGATCAATATTTAGGTTCAGAACCAATGCCTAAAGGTAAATCTTATGAAAAAGTTGGAAAATACGACACATTAAATGGCAATCAAGTTACAGGAACTGGGGTAGGTAGATCTGAATCAGTTACTGGGAATGAACATGGGAGTTGTAAAAACGTTACTGGTGATGAGTATATAGGTTCTCAGCAATATGAAAAATTTTGTGGATCTAAACCAAATGCTGAAGCTAAAAAAGTTGGAGTAAGTCTCTCTGCAAAATCTAATTTAATCAGTGGAACAATGACTGGTAGATCAAAATTAGTTACTGGAGATGAGCCAGGTTCTTGTAAGGTCCTTACTGGAACTCCTTATGCAGGTTTAGATCAATTAAACGAAAACTGCAACTCGAAAAATGTTGAAGATATGAAATCTAGAGCGACTATAAATTCTGGTAATAATTCAAATGCAAGACTAACTGGACAACAGCCCGGAATAGGAGGAGTTATGACTGGAGCCAAAAAAGGTGCTTGTAAAAATTTAACTGGAACTCCTTATATTGGAGGAGATCAGTTTTTATCCAATTGTGAAACACAACCCAACGATTCTTCTTACGCTAATCAAGATAAATCAGCGTCTAATTCTTGGAAGGAATTTTCTGTTAACTCACCATCAAGAGAAAGGTATTCATCTAAAAATACAGAAGGGGTAACCGGTAATAGGTATGAAGATAGTTCAAAGATTACAGGCCCTTTTGATATGGCAGAAGATAAAGTTACTGGAACCGAGCAATTTAGATTTGAACCTAATAAAAATATGACTTATAAACAAAAAATGAAACTCGAAGAAAGTCAAAATATTGTGACACCTACGGATAAAAAAGAACCTTCCAGAATAACAGGAGAAGGTCAGTCAGCAGGAAATATAACTGGTGATGACTGGGATAGAGGTGATAAAGTGACAGGAACAGAAGGGGTGTCTGCTAGGAAGAGGAATCCTTCAAGAGCTGGATTTATGGGAGCAATGCCTCCAATTGATATCAAAAGAAATGATGAAAAGGAAAAACCTGATTTTCTCATAACCGGATCTAGTGGAAATACACGTGAAGGCCAACTCGTGACTTTTTCGGGTGGTGCAAGAGGTTAATTAAATAATGCCTTTGAGAGGACTGGCCAAAGCCAAGAACTTCACATTGGGGCCTACGGCTCCAATGAAAACTTTTACAGAAAATATTCATTTACAGAATAATGATGTGAATACTTTAAGAAGTACTGATAAGACTCATAACTTAACTAATAATTCTCAGAACGAAAAACTTTACAAATATGAAAATCAAATTAAAAATAGTTTTGATAAAATTGTTCCTACTTTAAAAGAAATTGCCCGTATACAACATCATGAGGATTTTATAAATACAGCTCAATCTATATCTTTAAAGAATTTGGGAATAGATTTGCCAACTCACGTTTTAGATAAATCTTGGGTTAAACCGTTAGATATGAGGGCCTTATATGCATGGTGTGCTTTTAAGCAGCATGAAAAATTAAGCGATAATTTTTTTGAAAATGATCCTTTAGATGGTTCTTCTGGGAGTGGTAATGCAAATGATTTTGAAGCATTCCTTCTTGATTGTGGAATTCATTTACTAGATATAACTCCTTGTTCTGATGGAAGATTAGCTCATTCTGTAGCATATGTTATGAGGATTCCATTTAGTGCAGTAAGAAGAAGATCACATGCAGGGGCACTTTTTGATATTGAAAATACCGTGAATAGATGGGTTAAAACTGAACATAAAAGGTATAGAGAAGAAAAACCAAATGCAGCTCTCAAAGATACAAGGTACCTAAAAATTGTCACATATCATTTTAGTTCAGTTGATCCCTTACATCAAGGATGCGCTGCTCATGGCAGTGATGATAAATTAGCGGCCAAAGAAGGGCTCAAAAAATTACTTGCTTTTAGGGAGGCTGTAGAAAATAGTTTCTGTTGCGGTGCTTCAGTAGATCTTATGTTAATTGGTTTAGATACTGATACTGACTCCATAAAGATTCACTTATCTTCAAATGATGGCAAGATAGATTTAGAAAAAACTATTTCTAGTTTAGATATCTACAATTCAACAATAAATTTTTCCAAAGACGAAGCAGAAAAAGAAATTTGTCAAATTATTTCAGGAAATTCTACTAAGGCTCAACTAAAGGGATTGGATAAGTTTGTTTTTAAATTAATAGTCAATAATATTTCTCAGATTGATTACGTTAAGAAATTTCATAAAGGTTCTTATGAAGATATTGGACATGCTGAAAGGTTTATTGGAGTGGGGATTGGTTTTAAAGAGGTTCATCTAAGGAATTTAACTTATTTTGCTCATCTTGATACAGTCGAAGAAGGTGCTCCTGATTTGGATGTAGGAGTAAAGATTTTTACAGGATTAAATGTTTCACAAGATCTTCCTATTCCCGTAGTAATAAGATTTGATTATTCTGGTAAAGTTCCTGGGGCGAAAGAAAGAGCTGCAAAAGATTGTAATAGAGTAAATAATGCGATATCAATTAGATATAAAAGTTTAGTTGATAAAGGGTTGTTGCACACTTGTCTTACTATTAGAGATAGGGACAACACTCATTCCGCCCAAATTATTGGAATGTCTTTAGATCAAAAAACAAAGGAGGCCCATTAAATCATGCTTATTTGTAAGGTATTGAAACCACTTGTTTCCACAAATAGAATACCAGGATTCGAGCATAAGCATCTTCAAGTAGTTTTAGATGGCTCTTCTAATAAGGTTGCTGTTGATGCTGTGGGATGTAAGCCCGGTGATTGGGTTATTTGTGTTGGTAGTTCTGCTGCTAGAGAAGCTGCAGGGAGTAAATCATATCCAAGTGATTTAACGATTGTTGGAATTATTGATCATTGGGATCCCGATAGTCCAAAACAAATTGAGGTGTAGAAATTTTGGAAATAATGAAGGTATGTGGAAGAATGGTATGCACCCAGAGAGTCGCTGGACTTGGACACATGAATTTGAGAATTTTAGAAAATAATAAAGGTAAAAAAGTTGTTGCAGTTGATCCTGTTGGAGCTAGAGAGGGTAATTGGGTTTTTACTGCTAGTGGAACAGCCGCAAGATTCTCATGCCCAGATCCAGAAGTTACAACTGACTTAACCATCGGCGGAATTATTGATTATTGGGAATCTAATTAGACTTCTATAATAATTGTTTGTCCTGATTTATTTTTCAAAATAATTAGTAAAAATATCAAATAAATGTATAGTATTAAGTGCTGTTATAAGTTACGTCTTAATGTGGAAACAAAGGGAGTCGCCTCCAATACTTGAAAAAAGATTTGAGTTTGAAGAGTATCAAAAAATAAGTATATTTTTGAAAAAAATAGATGAATTATGTAAAGAAAAAAATATCTATCCCAATATTAGTTTTGGTAAGAACTTTGTTAGTGTATCCATTTTTTTAGATTCTGAGGAAATACAAAGTAATGAAAAAGAATTTTCTATAAGATTAGATAATTACTTTTTAGAAAAATAATGTGCCTAATAATGATTAGGTTTATCTATATCTCTTTTAATTAGAGCCATTAAATAAGTAGGGGCTTTATATCTTCCAGGAAGACATCTGTTTAATGTTTCAAGATGACCCCAACAAACTGTCCTTTCGATCTCTTTAAGTGAATTTCCTTTTAAAATTAATAACCTTAGCGCTTTACAAAATAAAGGGTAACCTGCTTCTAGTTCGTCTATATTGAGCTTTGCTGCTGTCATAGATCAAAGAAGTTTTGTTATTTAATAATCTATACAAATATGGCGCACAATTGGCTCTTATTTAAAATTTCTAAATAATAATAAATTAATCTAGAAAAGCGACGCAATCTATTTCAATTAAAACGCCTTTTGGCAAAGAAGAAACTTCTACACAGGCTCTTGCCGGTGGTTTATCTCCCTTAAAAAAATCACTATATATATCGTTAACAGTTTTAAAATTTTTTAAATCAGTTAAATAAATAGTCGTTTTAATTACATCTTCTGCTCTTGCTCCTCCGGCATTAAGAACAGCTAAAAGATTTTTTAAAACTTGAGTAGTTTCTTTCTCAATATTACCAAGGCATTTAATTTTATTTGAAATTGGATCAATGGCAATTTGACCCGAACAATAAATAAAATTCCCTGCTTTGATTGCTTGGTTATAAGGACCAACAGGGTCGGGGGCCTTAGAAGTCTTAATTACTTTTGTTGAAGACATTTGATCAAGTGTATTTATATAAATTTAAACCCATGAATCTTTATTTGCTCTTAAAAAAGAAAATCCTTCTAAATTATCTGCTCTTAAAAACAGATTAATTTTCATCTCTTCTTCAAGTAGGCATGGAATTGTAAGTTCTTTAAAAGCAATTTTTTTTTCAACTTCAATGAGTTTATTTTTAATATTTTGATTCTCTGGTTCAAGATCTAATGCCCACAAAAGGTTAGACTTCGTATATTCATGAGCACAGTAAATAAGAGTATTTTTGGGTAATGACTTAATTCTTTTAAGAGAATTATACATTTGTTTATAAGTACCTTCAAAGATTCTTCCACATCCAGCTGAAAATAAAGTATCACCAATAAAAAGAATAGGAACGTTTTTATTTATGTAGAAAGCTATATGAGATCTTGTGTGCCCTATTACTTCGATTACTTTAACTTCTTCATCTAATAACTCTAATGTGTCCCCATCCTTAACTGATATATTCTGAAATGGTATACGATCTTTTTCTTTAAAGGAGGCTATAACCTTAACATTTGGCCATTCTTTTATAAGCTCTCTAGTTCCTCCAATATGATCTGAGTGATGATGAGTTTGTAATATAGCTTCTAAATTAAGATTATTGGTTTTTAGGTATTGTATTACAGGTTGAGAGAGAGCAGGATCAATAACTACTGCTGATTTATTTTTTTCCCAGAGCCAAATAACATTATCACTTAGAACTCGAATTCCAATTATTTTTTGCTCTTTATTAAATTCCATTATTGCCTTAGAATTATAAAATTGTTTGAAAATAAATTGATCTATGATTACTATAGCTTTACCTAAAGGAGCTCTGTTAAAAGATTCAATTTCAATTTTAGAAAAAGCAGGATTGAATTTCTCTGATGCACTGCTAGAGAATAATAGATCATTAACTATTGAGTCGAAATGTAGGCGAGCCAAAGCCTTACTAGTAAGAAATGGAGATGTCCCCGTTTATGTAAGTTACGGGCAAGCAGATTTGGGAATTGTAGGATATGACGTATTACAGGAATCTGAATTGAAAGTTGCTAAGTTGCTTGATTTAGAGTTTGGTGGATGTCACATGTCGCTTGCAGTAAAAAATAATAGTAAGTATTCAAAACCTACGGATCTTCCTGCTAATTGTAAAGTGGCAAGTAAATTCACAAAAACTGCAAGAGCCTATTTTGATGATTTAAATATACCTGTTGAGATTGTTCATTTAATGGGTTCAGTAGAACTTGGCCCTATTACTGGAATGGCAGAAGCCATAGTAGATTTGGTAGCAACAGGTAAGACTCTTAAAGAAAACGGTTTAAATAAAATTGACGATCTTTTTTATTCAACTGCTCGGTTAATAGCTAATCCTCTCTCTCTTAGATTAGATAGTAATCCTCTCCGAGATGTGATTTTATCAATAGAATCTTCTAAAGGTATATTGAATATTTAAAGTAATGTTTTTGAATGATTTTGATAGAATCAAAAAATTAGGTAGATATTTAACTAAAGATAAAAAAACTATTTATCTTATTCTAATAGTCTTATTACCTGTTTCTTTTGCGGGGGCTATTCAACCCTTATTAGTAGGTCAAGCGATAACAATCTTAAAAAATGAAAGTACAGATGTCTGGTTAAGTAAAACTTTTTTTGGGCAATCTATAAATATAATTATTATCACTTTGTTTATAACTGTTCTATTTAGATTAGTTTTGCAAGGATATCAATCATATAATATTCAATCCGTTGGACAAAGGTTAACCGCAAGGATTAGAAGAGAACTTTTCGAACATTCTATTTCTCTTTCTCTTAAGTATCACGATAAAATGCCTGTCGGTAAATTGCTAACAAGACTTACAAATGATGTGGATGCATTGGCTGAGGTTTTTGGTAGTGGAGCCGTTGGAGTTATTGCTGATTTTGTTAGTCTTATAGTCATTTCATTAACAATGCTTTCTATAGATAAAGGGCTAGCAACTCTGCTTCTTTTAACTCAAATTCCGGTCTCTTATTTTATTATTTGGCTTCAAAAACGGTATAGAAAAGCAAATTATCAAGTAAGAGAAGAATTGTCTCAACTTAACTCTGACTTCCAAGAGAATCTTCAAGGTTTAGAAGTCGTTCAAATGTTTAGGAGAGAATTTTTCAATAGTAGGAAATTTTCTAATACAGGTATTGCATACCAGAAAGCAGTTAATGGTACCATTTTTTACGATAGTAGTATATCTGCTTTTATAGAATGGATATCTTTAGCAGCAGTATCATTAGTATTGGCTGTGGGAGGGTATCTAGTAACTTCCGGTAACATTGGTTTAGGAACATTAACAACTTTTATTCTTTACTCCCAAAGACTATTTGAGCCTTTAAGACAGTTAGCCGAGAGATTTACACAGATTCAAGGAGGACTAACTGCTGTAGAAAGAATTAATGAATTGTTAGATGAAGAAATTGAGATTAAAGACTCTATTTCTACTCAACAACTTTCAGGAGGTATTTTAAGTAAGGATTATAAATTTAAAGGAAAAATCGAATTCCGTAATGTCAACTTCTTCTATAACGAGGGTGAACATGTAATAAAAGATCTATCATTTTTAGTTAATCCAGGAGAAAATGTAGCTTTTGTTGGCCCAACCGGTTCTGGTAAAACAACCATAATAAGGTTGTTATGTAGACTATATGAGCCTCAAGAAGGTCAGATTTTGATAGATGATGTAGATATTAAAAATATTCCAATAGCAAGACTTAGAAATATGCTTGGTGTCGTGCTACAAGATACTTTTATTTTCAGTGGTGATGTTGCAGAAAACTTAAAATTAAGTACTGATATTAATAAACGAGACTTGGAAAATATTTGTAGAGAGCTTGGCTTAGATACTTTATTGAAAAAGTTGCCTGATGGTTTGAATACTTATCTTAGAGAGAGAGGAGGTAATCTTTCATCCGGAGAAAGACAACTTCTTTCAGTAGCTAGGGTCGCTATAAGAAATCCAATTATCTTGATAATGGATGAAGCTACTGCATTTATGGATCCATCTACAGAAGCGACCTTGCAAAAAGATCTTGATAGGATATTGAATAAAAGAACGGCATTAGTGATTGCACATAGATTAGCTACTATTGAGAAATCTGATAAGATATTAGTCTTAAAAGGGGGAGCTTTAATTGAAGAAGGAAATCATAGAGAACTTAGACTAAAAAAAGGATTATATTTCCAACTTTCCGAGCTTCAAGAAAAAGGATTTGCTAGCTTTTAATGATTTTCAGGAACAAAGGGTCATCAATTAAGAAAACAAATACTCTTTCTCAAGATGAGTTGATAAAATATTATGGTTTAAATTCTTATGAATTCAGCCATCAAGAGAAAAATGAGACGTTTGTTTGTAGTAAGGTCAAGGAATTTGATCTTATCGAGTTAGATCAACTTTTGCAGACTGTAGGATGGAGTAGGAGGCCAATAAGGAGAGTTAAAAGAGCTTTAGAATTTAGTATTTTAGTAGTTGGGTTATGGAGTCATGATGAAAAATTCCCTAGACTTGTAGGTTTCGCTAGATGTACTGGGGATGGGATTATTGAGGCAACTATTTGGGATGTTGCTGTGAATCCTGTTTATCAAGGACTTGGTTTAGGTAAAGAATTGATGAAATATATATTGCAAGAATTAAAAAAAATTGGAATATCTAGGGTTACTTTATTTGCTGATGCCGAGGTGGTTTCATTTTATAAAAGGCAGGGTTGGGTTTTGGAACCAAAAGGTTCAAAATGTGCTTTTTGGTATGCAAATTAATTTAATTTTTATAATAGTCATTATGTAATGATTTTATTGACTCCCCTCTTAACCATCTTTTCCTATAACTCCAATTCTTGAATGTCTGAAAAATAATATTAGTTTTTTCCCACTTCCTACTACTTGTATAAATTGGAATATTTAACATTTTTAAAGGTATTTTATTCTTTAGTCTTTTTATAAAATCTAAATCCTCCATCAAAGGTATTTTTCGATAACCATTATTTTTAAAATATGTTTCCCTGTGAATTAAGAGCCCTTGATCACCATACGGATCTTTGAATATGTAGCTTCTAAGATTTACAAGTATCTCTAGAAATCTGTAAAAAATCATTTTATTATTAATCTTGAATTTAAAAAAATAAACAAAATTCTCATTGTATTTTATTAGTGACTTAACTTTTTTTAACCAACCTTTTCTGAGCCTAGAATCGGCGTGTATGAAAATAAACCACATTCCCGTAGCATTTTTGGCGCCAATATTTAATTGTAACCCTCTGTTCTTTTCTTTTGATTTATATATCTTTGATCCATATAAATTTCCGATTTCTCTAGTTTTATCTTCACTATTACAATCAACAATTATAATTTCAGCCTCCTCGTAAGAAATTGATAAATCCGAGAGAAGTAACGGTAAATGTTGAGATTCGTTATGTGTTGGAATAATAATTGAGATTTTAGTCAACTTAATTATTCTCTTTTTTCAATATCATTAATTGTATCAATATCTATTTTTTTATGAAGGAATTCATGTTTTAAGTCCATGGAAGAAAAGTTTTTAATAGTTTGTTTAAGTACGTTTTCTCCACCCCACTTTATGTTTATAAAAGGAAGATATAAATAATTAGATAATAACCTTTCTGAAAAAGCAATTAGCCAATAGCCTCCGTCATTTGAGGGACCTAAAATTAGATCATTATTTTTAAGTTTTGTTATCGTATTTAATAAATCCATATGACAAATATCTGGCAGATCAGTCCCTATAAAAATAATATTTCTTTTTTTTGCAAAACTAATTTTTTTATTAATGAGTATTTGCCTTCTCATCTTTTCTCCTAAACATCCTCTCCCTTGTAAATTAAAGTTTTTAATCCCTAATTCATTAGACCACCTTTTACTCTTTTTAAATCCTAGACCAGATATGGCTAAGGAAATATCAATCAAACCTTTCTTCTCAAGAAATTTAGCAACTGAAACAGTATGATCTGTCATTTTTCTCTGCACATTTGCAGAACTGATTTTCCCTATATCTTTTGATAATCTATTTTTACAACGACCATAGGCATGCCATTTTGCCATCACTATGAGTAGTGCTTTATTCAACAAAACATAAATAAGTTGTAATCATTATAAGGTTTAGACAATTAAAAGATTTTATTTTTTTAAAATTTATAATCTGCATTGTTAATAATTTTTAAATTTATCATGATCTTATGATTTGAGAATGACCAATTAATAAATTCCCACTAGATTAGATATCTATTAAATAAATTTAGTGCAAGCAGCCAATCCTATTTGGGCAGAAGTTCAACAATTACTTCAAAAGAATTTAAGCAAGCCTTCCTTCGAAACTTGGATAAGGCCAGCTAAGTTTAATTGCTTTGAGAATGGATTATTAACATTAATTACTCCAAATAACTTTACAAGCGATTGGCTAAGAAAAAATTATAGTGAAACTATTGAAAAAGCTGCAGAAGAAATTTGTGGACATAATGTAAAAGTCGTTTTTAAGTCTGAAACTAATATCAATGATAATTCAATGACTCCTGATTTTGTTAGCCAACAAAATATTAATTCGAACTCAAAATCATTATCTAAAAGTCAGGTTAATAATTTAGTTAATAGATCAAAAAAATCTCATTCTTTAAATATACGTTATGTCTTTAAAAGATTTGTTGTAGGTCCAAATAGTCGAATGGCACATGCCGCAGCTTTAGCAGTAGCAGAATCTCCAGGAAGAGAATTTAATCCCTTATTTATTTGTGGTGGTGTTGGCCTTGGTAAGACTCACTTAATGCAAGCTATTGGTCATTATCGAGTAGAAATTGATCCAGATGCGAAAGTTTTGTATGTTTCAACTGAAACTTTCAGTAGTGATTTAATTCAATCTATAAGAAAAGATGGAATGCATGCCTTTAAAAATAAATATAGATCGGTTGATCTATTATTAATCGATGATATTCAATTCTTAGAGGGCAAGGAATATACACAGGAAGAATTTTTTAATACTTTCAATGCTTTATATGAAGCAGGTAAACAAATCGTTATCGCAAGTGATAGGCCTCCTAGTCAAATACCTAAATTACAAGAAAGGTTAATCTCTAGATTTTCAATGGGATTAATAGCGGATATTCAACCTCCTGATATAGAGACAAGAATGGCGATTCTGCAGAAAAAAGCTGAACAAGAAAGAATGAATCTCCCTAGAGATTTGATTCAATTTATCGCAGGAAGATTTTCTTCTAATATTCGAGAATTAGAGGGAGCTTTTACAAGGGCGGTGGCCTTTGCCTCAATAACTGGATTACCTATGACAGTTCAATCAATTGCTCCAATGCTTGATCCAAATAGTGTTGGAGTAGTCGTGACTCCTAAGCAGGTAATTAAACAAGTCTCAGATTTCTTTGAAGTTTCAGCTGAAGAATTAGTTAGTTCAAGCAGAAGAAAGCCAGTAAGTCAGGCAAGGCAAATAGGTATGTATCTCATGAGGCAAGGAACTGATCTAAGCCTTCCAAAAATTGGTGATGAATTTGGAGGTAAAGATCATACAACAGTTATGTATGCTATTGATCAAGTCGAAAAAAAATTGTCAAGTGATCCTAATGTTGCCAGTCAAGTTCAAAAAATAAAAGATTTACTTCAAATCGATTCAAGAAAAAATTTATAACCTTTGGTTTAATATAAATTTGGCAGGATCCTGATCATATCGATGATTTTCTGGAATCGTATCAATTTGTGAATTAACATTAGTATACTCAATTTTATTTAAAGATTGTCTTAATATCCTTGCAGAAATTAGAGGCATATCTCTTGGCACAGAAATTCTATTTTTTAAGTAGTTGATAGATATGACTGCATTGTTTGGAACTTCATTGATTTCAGAAGTTATCATATAGGTAAGAGCAGATCTTAATGATTCCTCTAATAAGTCTTTTTCATAAGGATTAGCATTAATAATATTGTCTTTATGTTTTAGAACCCTTTTAAGCGCAAATTTAGTGTAATAATCAATGTCTAGATTTTGATTGAATTCCAATTTACCTAGTCCTTCCCCAGTATCTATTAGATTAGAAAAGGAAATTTGTTGATCGTTAGACTCTCTAAAGCAGCCACCCATTTGAGGAGGTAGATCATGGGCATGTGTATGAAAATCACCTTGGGTACCTCTATAGGTACTCAAACTTTCAAAAAGTGTTAGCCATCTATCAATAAAAGGGTACTTGTTTCTTAAATCGAACCCCTTGTAATAGCCTAAAGAAGCGTTCATTCTTTCCATATAGGGAATAAAAATTATGTCTCCAGTACCTGGCTCTAATTTTTCATAATCATATGTTGGTGAATCAATAAATCCTGTTTTGGATAAACTTAATATTTTTTCTAATTTGGAAATAGATTCTCTAAATTTTTTTTTTCGAAAGGATTCATCTAGATAACTAAAGCTTTTTCTGCAAAGCCAATTACACCATGATCTGAAAATTTCTCTTTCTAAATTTCTAACTTCTCGAATGTCATTTGATAATAAAGAGGAACCAAGTGCTCCAAATTCATTTTCTAAAAAAGTAATGATATTATCACTTTCAGTTATTATCTTGCCATTCAATTCTATTGCAGGTAATTTACCTGAACTAACTTTGTTAAGATACCAATTTTCTTTTTGGCCATAACAATACATATTTATTTTCTTCACTTTGTAAGGAATCCTTTTAAATTCAAGCCACAACCATATTTTTTGACAATAAGGGCACCAAGAATGTCGATCTCTATATAAAATCAGGTCGGCTTCTTTTTCACTATGACCGAATAATCTTATGTTTGAATAAGAATTATTTATCCCATTGACTCTATCAATATCATCAATTTTGAATTTTCTTAAATCGGCCCAACTCAAGATGTTATTCATTTATTGAAATTAAGCTTTATATTTACGATATAATAAATGATTTAAAAGGTTTTGGAATTTGAATTTGACTTAATTGTTGTAGGTGCCGGTTCGGGAGGATTGGCTGCTGCAAAACGAGCTGCGAGTTATGGCGCAAAAGTTGCAATAATAGAAGTAAACAAAATTGGCGGGACCTGTGTTATTCGAGGTTGCGTGCCAAAAAAACTGATGGTTTATGCTGCTAATAATAGAAGAAATATGGTTTCTTCTGAAGGGTATGGATTAATAAGCAAAGAATTAACTTTTAAATCAAATATCTTACTAAGTAATGTTAGAGAAGAAGTTTCTAGATTAAGTGTCTTACATTCAAATTCATTGAAAAATTTAAACGTTAAAGTTTTTGAGGGCCTTGGAAGATTTTTAAATCAAAATACAATAGAAGTAGTTTGTCCAGAAACAAGAAATATTTTAAGAAAAGTAAGTGCTAAAAATATTCTTATTTCAGTTGGTGGCAAACCAAAAAAATTAAATATTCCCGGAACAGATTTAGCATGGACTAGCGATGATATTTTTGAATTAAAAGATTTTCCTAAGAAATTATTAATAGTTGGTGGAGGTTATATTGCCTGTGAATTTGCTTCCATTTTTAAAAACTTAGGCACTGAAGTTACTCAATTAATTAGAGGTAATAACTTGTTAAATGGCTTCGACAAAGACTTGTCAGAATGTCTAGAAAAATCAATGACTTCCTTGGGTATAAATTTAAAATTTAAAAATCAGTTAAAGTCCATAAAAAAAATAAATGATGATCTTGAATCGACTTTGGACTCTGGAGGTAAATTGTTAACTAATAATATACTTGTTGCAACTGGACGAGAGCCTGATCTTAAAAGATTAAATTTAGATACTTTAAACCTAAAAATGGATGGAATATATTTAGAAGTTAATGAACTTAATCAGACAAGCAAATCTAATATTTTTGCTATTGGAGATATTATAAAAAAACCAAATTTAACACCTGTAGCAATAGAACAAGGGAGAGTTTTTGCCGATAATTATTTCGCTGATCATAAAAGAAAAGTTAATTATGAAAATATTCCCAAGGCAGTCTTTACTATTCCTGAAATTTCAACAGTTGGGCTTAGTGAGGAAGAGGCAAAAGAAATTTATTTGGAAGAAAATGTAGAAGTTTTTAAATGTAGTTTTACTCCTATGTCTAATACCTTTAAAAAAAATAAATCTAAATGTATGCTAAAACTTGTAGTCAACAAAAATAATGATAAAGTTTTAGGATGTCATATGTTTGGGGAAACAGCCTCTGAGATTATACAAATGATCTCAGTCTCTTTAAATGCAGGGATTACTAAAAGGGATTTTGATACTACGATGGCTTTGCATCCAACTATTTCAGAGGAATTTGTAACTATGTATAGGTAATTAAATTATCTTCTAGATATTTTGAGCCTTTCTTGAGCAAAAAGAAATATTGTAAAAAATGCAAAGTAAACAAAAATACAAACTCTTAATTCATAGAGATTGTTAAATCCGTTTAAGAATAATATCTTATCAAGGATGTAGAAAGTATAAAGATTTAAAAGTATAAAGCCTTCAATTCTGGTGATTTTACCTTGGGTCCAGAAAATAGGTAGACAAGCAAAAGTCGTTAAAACCATAAATGGTAAGTCAACTTTTATTAAGCCTTGATCTATTGTAAAACCTTTTAATCCAGAAAAAATACTGCAACTTCCAAGAATAAGAAGCTGATTGAGTAAATTGCTTCCAATTACATTACCAATCGCTAGATCCGTTTTACCTTTAAATGCTGCAATTATTGAGGTAACTAATTCTGGCAGGGAGGTTCCTGTGGCAACTATAGTTAAACCAATAATAATTTCATTTACCCCTAATAGAGTAGCTAAAGATTGAGAACCATTAACTAAAATATTTGAACCAAAGCTTAGAAGAAAAATTCCAGTAATTAATTTCAATATAATTTTGAATTTACCTCTCTCAATACCTTGAGGTTCTTTTATCTCGGGCTCAGCTTTTCTAGTATCCTCCTCACTTTCCTTAATAGTATTTATTTCCCAAATTGTGTTTAAAGTTAAACAAAATATTAGAAATATTCCTGCTTGCCAAGTTAACAAACCAGTTGAAGACATTGCCCAGACTGCACATGAAATAGCTATTAAAAGAGGAACATCTCTTCGGACAATTCTACTTTTTACTTTTAAAGGGGTTATTAACGAGCTTATCCCTAAAACAACAAGAACATTAAAAATATTACTCCCTATTACATTACTTGCTGCAAGTGAGTCACTTCCCTTGAAAATTGAATTTAAACTTACTAATAATTCAGGAGAACTTGTACCTAAGGAAACAACGGTTAATCCTATTACTATTTGAGGTATTCCAAAGAATAAAGATAAAGAAATTGCCCCTTGAATAAATAATTCTCCGCCTGCAAAAAGTAATACTATTCCAATTATTATTTCTATTATTGGTAATATAAACTCGCTCATATTTAAAAATCTTATTTAAACAATTATATCTTTAATTTATTCAATAACTATCTAAAAACTATTGTCAATTTTTATTTCCTGTTAAAATTAATTAAATAATTAAAACTTTGAAAGAATTAACTATATTAAAACCCGATGATTGGCATTTACATTTAAGGGAAGGCATTGTTTTAAAAAATATTATTAGGTTTACCTCGGAATTTTTTGGTAGGGCCATAGTGATGCCAAACACCAAAAAACCAATAACAACTATAAAAGAATGTATTTCTTATAAGAAATCCATATCTGAAGCATTGTCTATCAACTCCACGTTTGAGCCGTTAATGACGATATATCTGACAGATGAAACAGTCAAAAATGAAATAATAGAGGGCTTTAATAATAAAGTTTTCTTTGCGGCTAAATTGTATCCTGCTAATGTGACAACAAACTCCAGTCAGGGAGTTAAAAAAATAGAAAATCTTCATGAAATATTTGAAGTCATGCAAGAACTTGGAATGCCACTTTTGATTCATGGAGAAGTGACTGATCCTGAAGTAGATATTTTTGATAGGGAAGAAGTTTTTATAGATAAGGAACTATCACCTTTAATACAAAAATTTCCGAAATTAAAGATTGTTTTAGAGCACATAACTACCTCTCATGCTGTTGACTTTGTTCAAGAGAATAATTTAGGAGCTACTATTACTCCGCATCATTTACACATAAATAGGAATGCAATGTTCTTTGGAGGTTTAAATAGTGATTTTTACTGCTTACCAGTTGCTAAGAGAGAAAATAACAGAATTGCTTTAAGGAAAGCTGCTACTAGCGGAAAAGAATGTTTTTTCTTAGGCACAGATTCTGCCCCTCACTTAAGGCAATGGAAAGCTTTTTGCGGATGTGCAGGCATTTTTAATTCACCAGTAGCAATTGAAAGCTATATAAAAGTTTTTGAGGAGGAAAATGCACTAAATCAATTTGAAAAATTTGCCAGTTTAAATGGGCCAAATTTTTATAACTTACCTTTTAATACTGAAAAAATAAGATTAGTTCCTAAGTTAAATGAAATTCCAGAATTTATTCAAGTAATTGAGAAAAATAAGGTTGTTGGACAAATAAAACCATTTCATGGAGGTGAAACTTTAACTTGGAGAGTAGAGGGAGTAATTAAATAAAAAATAAGAAAATGCAATTCACATGAAAATATAATATGAATTTTCTTCTAAATGATTAATTAACTGATTGAAAGATGTGCTCCCATTCCAATATTCCGAGAAAATGTAAATATTCGCATTTTTCTTGGTTAAAAGTGATACTTTCGGCTACGATAAAAAAGCGCAAATTCCATTTGGGAGTGTGGCGGAATTGGTAGACGCGCCGGACTTAAAATCTTCAGTAGATTCTAGTACTTAGTGGACAGGGTTTAGTTTAAAAGCTAGACCCTTACTTAATTATCTAACTGTACGAACATGTACAGAAATCCACTAAATTATCTGCCGAGCAAGCTAACCTAAAAACAGATTGAAAATCATCGAGGGTTAGAGCCTAAATGTATATGTAGTTCACTAGGTCGATATCTCGAACCTGAAAATGACTTAATTAAAACCTCTTAATATTTCTTTCAAAATTTATTCAATTAATATTTTTTATTTATAGAAATGAAAAGGAAAATGTCGCGAAACTAAAATTAATGTATCGTAGAATACATAATTTCTTAAATAGTTCATGAAAAGAAAATTTCTTATTAACCTCTTTTTATTCCCAATATCACTTCTATCAGTTGTTTTTTTACAATTAAATATAGCTAACTTAATTTCACCGTCTGCTGTCCATGCAACTAACTGGAATGGATACGATGTTTCAAAGAAAAGTGGTCTGCAAAATCTAAAAAATGGAAATTATCAAAAAGCAGTAGAATTTTTTACCAAGGCTATCAATATTTATAATCGTGATTCTGATAGTTATTACTTTAGAGGCGAAGCTAACCAAGGATTAGGGAATCATAACGAAGCCATAGCTGATTTTAAAAAGTCGATGACTATGGACGGGATAGGGTATAAGGCAAACACGAACTATATGATTGGTTATTCCTACATTCAGTTAGAAGATTTTGATAATGCATTAATACATTTGAATAAAGCAATAAGCATTAAATCTGATAAAGGAGGCTATTACTACAGCAGAGGTTATGTCTATTTAAATCAAGAAAAATGGGATGAAGCGCTTAAAGACTATGAAGTGGCAAAGGTTAAATATTTAAAGAAGAAAGAAAAGTTAGATGAATATTTTTATAGTGAGATTGGATATGTTCACTATAATCTTGGATCATTAAAACTAGCTATTGATTATTATGACAAGGCTATTGAAATTAATCCAAAGGAAGGCTTCTTCTATTCAGACAAAGGTGACGCTCTTTATGACCTTGGAAAGGAAGATGATGCATGTGCAAACTATATTAAGTCTTCCGAATTGGGTTATGAGGAAATTAAAGACTACCTAAATTCAACAGATGGTGATTGGTGTAAAAAATAAATCAAGCTACTCCGCTGTCATAATTTACCCTTTGGGGTAAATCTCTCATCATATGGGACACTCTCAACACAGGTAACAGAAAAGTACCTACACGCAGCAGACAAAAAACTTGCTGCTCAAGTGAACTCTACAGAATGGTCTGCGGATATTGCTATTGCATGATCCAAATGATCCGTAGATTTCAATATCAACACTTTTTACAAGAATTTTGAAGAGATTAAGTCGACCAGCTACAATAAAAAAGCGCGAGATCCCTTGGGAGTGTGGCGGAATTGGTAGACGCGCCGGACTTAAAATCCGTCGAGCGCTTTAGCTCGTGGGGGTTCAAGTCCCCCCACTCCCATTCTTAAACTATTTATTTTTAGTTCTTACGATAGCTTTTAATAGTTGTTATCTTAAAACTAAGAAATCAGAAATTTAGATGGAAAGTATTTTAAATAATTCACTTGTTACTCTAGTTGTGTATATTGCAATTATTTCTACTTATTTATTGGTTATTCCATTAATACTTTTTTATTGGATGAATAATAGATGGAATGTTATGGGTAAATTTGAGAGATTAGGAGTTTATGGACTAGTGTTTCTTTTTTTTCCAGGTTTAATTTTATTTTCTCCATTTTTAAATCTCAGATTAAGAGGAGATATCAAAGGTTAAATTATTGACTAAAGGTAAAGTTGTACAAATTGGTTTATTAATCACTTTATTAGGTACATTAATTTATCAATTAGGGCCACAATTCGGTATTGATAACTTTACTGCTAGCACTATCTCAAACTTTGTTTTGATTGTCATTGTAATAACTTGGGTCTCCACTTATATCATTAGAGTTTTTAATGGAAAAATGACTTTTATGGAACAAAGGAAGCGTTATAGGAAAGAGTATGAAAAAATTGTGAATGATAAACTGGAAAGCAAATTCAACCTATTATCAAGAGAAGAACAGGAAAGACTAATGGAAGATTTAGAAAAAAATCCATAAACTCCTTAATATTTTTAAATTAAAATCTCAAAAATCATGAAAGAAAACAAGAAAACGCAAATTCTTAAAAATCAAAGTTTATCAAAAATAAATGAGAAGTTTTTGGAATTAAAAAAAAGGAATAAATTAGCATTAATGCCTTTCATAATGGCAGGCGATCCTAATATTGAAATTACATCAGAGATTTTATTAAAGTTGCAAGAAAAAGGTGCTGATCTTATTGAATTGGGAATACCTTATAGTGACCCTCTTGCTGATGGCCCAATAATTCAATTGTCTGCATCTAGAGCATTAAGGTCAGGAACTACTTTAAAAAAGGTTATTGAGTTATTAGAGTCTCTCAAAGAAAAGTTGCATATTCCAATAATACTTTTCACTTATTTCAATCCTATATTGAATTTTGGGCTTGAGAATTTTTGCGAATTAGCATCTAAAGTAGGGGTTGCAGGACTAATAATTCCTGATCTTCCATTGGAAGAAGCATATAAATTTTCAGAAATTATTAGTTCTTATTCTATAGATTTAATATTATTAGTTGCTCCTACTACTCCCTCTGAAAGAATGAAAATGATATCTAATAATTCAAAAGGCTTTACTTATTTAGTTAGCGTAACAGGAGTAACAGGCGAGAGAAACAAAATGGAAAATAGAGTAGAGAATCTTATTACTAAATTAAAAGAAATAAGCATTAATCCCATCGCAGTTGGTTTTGGAATATCTTCCCCTAAACATGTTAATAAAGTTCGTAAATGGGGTGCAGATGGAGTAATTATTGGAAGTGCATTTGTTAAAAGAATTTCTAATAGTAATGAATTAGAAGTTGTAAATCAAATTGGAAAATTTTGCGAAGAAATGCGTAAAGCTGCTGATCAATAAATTTAATCAAAAAGCTAAAATTTTTAAATTTATTCTATTAAATAACATCAAGATAAAAAAGATTTTTAAATTCTTTGTTTAAAAATAATTTTTTATGATTGATCTTCCGTTGGTAATAATTTTATTTGTTTTCTTCCAAGTTTTATTTCAAACTCAGCACCTGGTTTTAAGTCTAAAAGTGCTGTATATGCTTTTCCAATCAAAAGATTTCCATTACCTTGGACTGTTGCTATGTAACTTAGTTTTCTGCCACCCTTCCCAATTCCTGCTACTCCAGCATCTCCGAGGTTAACGCCTTTAGCTTCGAGAAGTGCTTCATAAAAAGCAGTGAAATTTAATCGTTCGCTTCCGTTTTTTTTCGTGGAGACATATCCACATGCACGAACAAGATCTGACTTACTAACTTCACCAAGTTCTTTAACTTTAGCAAGAAGATCATTACCACTTAGCATAATAAATTAATAAAAAGTTATTCTTAATTAACATAGCAATTAGTTTGTAATTTGTGCAATCATTAATTATGTATTTATTCAATTAGTTATCTTTTAATAATGGAAAAATTTATAGTATTTGGTATGTACTGTGATGATGCAATTAATAAAAGGGAACCATTTCGTAAAAAACATCTTGATAGACTTAGAGACTTAAAAGATAGAAATATTTTAATTACTTTAGGCCCTACTAAATGTACAAAATATTTATTTGCTATTTTTAATGCTAATAATGAAAATGAATTAAGAGAATTAATTGAGAAAGATATTTATTGGCAAGAAGGTATATGGATTTCTTTTGATATTTATCCATGGATTCAAGCATTTTAAAAGGTTTAAATTATTAAAAAAAATTGTAATCTTTAAACTTATTTTATTCACAATTAAAATATTATTTCTTTTTTAATTATAAAAATCAGTTTTGTTAGTTATGGAAATAAAATGATCAAGAATTAATTTATCATGAAGAAAAATGATTCTAAAAAATCTTTTATTTGTAAGTAAGTATGTTTTAAATAAAAAACTTGCCTAGTTTAAATATTTTTATTTACTACTATCTTTTTTTATTTGATTAACTAATGAGTCTATATCTAATTGATTATATGGGTGGGTTTCGTTTGTTTCTTGAGATTTGGTTAGAATATTCTTCAGCCAATTTTGTTCTATTTTTATGAGATTTTTCACAATATTGAAAACACCTCCTTTTTTATAAAATTCTTTAACTTTTTTGGCAATTTCGGAGGTTCGGCTTGATTTAATATTTAATTCATTAGCTAGATCTTTTTGGGTATATCCATGAGATTTTAACCAATCTTTAATAAAAGAAATAAGTTCTTGTTCTTCTTTCTGAGATATTTTATTCATTTAATAAAAGGGAATAATTTATTAAGTTTTCTTTCTGCTCTTGCTCTTATTGAAGGAGTCATATACCTACTCCATATACTTAAAACTGCAGTGAGAGCAACAAAGTCATCGCTATAACCTACTACAGGCATAAAGTCAGGGAATAGATCAAATGGCATTATTAAATAAGCTAATGCGGCCATTAGGGAAACTCTTACTTGTGCTGGAGTAAAAGGATCGATAGCCATTTCTAAAACTTCTAAAGCTGGTTTTGCAATTGTTCTACCAGCCCTTATTAATATTTTTATAATGATATTTTCATCTAATGATGAACTTTCTAAAACCTCTGCATCGTAAATTTTTTCTTTGTGTTTGTAATAGCTCTCATTCATACTTTTAATTTAATTAATGACTTTTAGGTAACACTATCAACAAGTCCATTTTGGATTCCTGCTTTCCTAAGCTTTCTCAGGGCTCTTTGTACAACTTGTCTACAATATTCTCTACTACAACTCATATGCCTTGCGACTTCAGCTAATGTTCTCCATTCATTTGACCCATCCAAACCAAATCTTAGGCTTACAATCTTTCTCTCTTTTTCAGTTAGATTAGCCTTATCTAATAATGTCCAGGCTGAAGCAGTCCTTTCAGCTAGTTCTGCTAATTCCATTGGCGGAGTTTGATCACTTGGGAGAATATCAACAAGTTCAGAGGGATCCGACTTGGATTTTACGGTGCCTTGAAGACTAACTGTTATACTTCTCAACTCGCAAGAGAGTAATTCATCAATCTCCTCTTTAGTAATTTTCATCTCACCTGCTAAATCAACACTAGTGGGAGGAAAACCTTTGAGTTGCATTAGTTTTGATTTTGCGGCCCTTAGTTTAGTAAGCTTTTCATTTATGTTTACTGGAATTCTTATTGTTCTACTTTGCGTTGAGAGTGCTCTATTTAATCCCTGCCTTATCCACCAGTAAGCATAAGTAGAAAATCTATGTCCTCTTGAAGGATCGTATTTCTCTACAGCTCGCGTAAGACCAAGAGTACCTTCTTGAATTAAATCTAACAACTCTAATCCTTTCCCCTGATATCTTTTAGAAAGATTAACCACTAATCTTAAATTTGCTGTAATCATTTCATTCTTAGCTTTTTCACCTATTTTTATTTTCTTTTTTTCCTCTGTGGAATATTCACAATCAGGTCCTTTCCCACCTGCTGTTTGGCACCTATTAATAAGTGAAACCATCTCTTGGACTTTTCTTCCCATAGTGAGTTCCTTCTCTGGTGTCAAAAGTTGATGACGACCTATTTCTCCAAGAAAATCGCTTAATGAACTCACGATTTATACCTTCTAGTTAATATATTTAACTTATAGTTAATTTCTTAATAAGCTATATATGTAATAATTAATTAATATTTAATTAATTATTATTATTTATAACTTTTATTTAATTTATTATTTTATAGTTTTTAAATATATAAATTTATTTATTTGTTTTTTCTTCTTGATTCAAGAACAGTTAGTACATCTCTCCACTGAACTCCCTTGTGCAGCAAAGCAACTTGAAGATGATAAATTATATCAGCAGCTTCATTTGAAATTGAACTTTTGTCATCATCTTTGCATGCCATAATAAATTCAGCAGTTTCTTCTCCCATTTTTTTTAAGATAGTATTACTACCTTTTGTTAACAAATGATTGGTATAACTTTTTTCAAGAGGATTAATTGATCTCTGATTAAGAGTATTAAATAATTCTGAGCAAATATTAGAAAAAGGTTCTGTTTTCTTTTCTTTTTTATTAATTGAACTATTATTTATTTCATTGAAAAAGCAACTTTTTTCGCCGGTATGGCATGCACCTGGTCCATTTTGTTCTATTGAGAGAACAAGTGCATCATTGTCGCAATCAAATCTAATTTCTTTAAGAAATTGGGTACTTCCACTCGTTGCACCTTTTCTCCATATCTCTGATCTAGATCGACTCCAGTAATGGACATTTTTTGTTTTTAGTGTTTTGTTTAAAGATTCTTTATTCATCCACGCCAACATAAGAATGGATCCATCCAGGTAATCTTGTGCTACCGCGGGGATTAATCCATTATTATCAAAACGTAGTTCTTCTATCGAAAAATTTGTTGTATAAGCCATTATATTTAATGTGTTAAACCTCTTACTCTTTGTTTTACTAAAAATTATATTAACAGTTTATTAATGGATATTCATTCTTCACAATTTTCTTGCAGCAAAAGTTATGAGGATTTTCCCTGTTCTCATAGGCAATGGCGCCATGATGGACATTGTCGATTTGTTCATGGTTATTCAAGAACTTTTACCTTTTGGTTCGCTGCTAAGGAATTGGACAAAAATGGTTTTGTCGTTGATTTTTCTGGATTAAAACCTCTTGAAAAAAGGCTTAAAAAACATTTTGATCATACATTTCTTGTAAATAGTGATGACCCTTTATTAAGTTACTGGAGGAAATTACATGACTTAGAAGCTTTAAATTTGAAGATTATGGATAATGTTGGAATGGAATTTTCTTCTAAAATGATTTGGCAATGGGCTAATGAATACTTAAAGGATAAGGATAAAGGAAGAACATGCTGCTGGAAGGCTGAATCAAAAGAAAATAAATCAAATTCTGCGAGTTATGAAAGATTCCCAGAGTGGTTTTAAATTTTATTTTAAAGTTATTATAAAAATTTTTAAAATAATATTTTAATCAAAATATCAATCTACAAATAGGTATCCATCCTTAATAAAGATATCAACCTCTTTTTTATTTAAATAATTATTATTGAGAATATTATTTGCAATTTTTGTCTCAATTTCTTTTTGAATAATCCTTTTTAATGGCCTTGCTCCATAACTATTATCGAAACTATTTTTGACTAAATGATCAATAGCCTCTTCTGTAATTTGTAAGTTTAAGTCTTTTTTGATCAGCCTATTTTCTAGGTCTTTTAATTGAATTTTAGCAATTTCCTTCAACTCATTTAACTCTAAATTTTGAAAAATTATTATTTCATCTAGGCGGTTTAAGAATTCTGGTTTTAAGAATTTCTTCAATTCAATATCTACAACATTTTTAATTTCATTTTTATCTTCGTTCCTGATAGATAAATCATTTATTGATTGACTTCCTAAATTGCTTGTAAGAACAATTATTGAATTTTTAAAACTAATCGTTCTGCCTTGCCCATCAGTAATAATCCCATCATCAAGGACTTGTAATAAAATATCCAAAACATCTTTGTGGGCTTTTTCTATTTCATCTAAGAGAATAAGAGAATATGGGTTTTTCCTCACGGCTTCTGTTAATTGCCCTCCGGATTCAAAGCCTAGATATCCTGGAGGGGCACCAATAATTTTGCTGACAGAATGCTTCTCCATATATTCAGACATGTCTAGTCTCGTAATCGATGAATTCGAGTCAAATATTGTTTTAGCTATTACTTTACTTAATTCTGTCTTGCCTACTCCTGTTGGTCCTAAAAATAAGAAACTAGCTATTGGTCTATTTGGGTCATTTAGTCCTGTCCTTGACCTCTTGATTGAATCTGAGACAGCGGAGATAGCATTACCTTGACCAATAATTTTTTCTTTAAGAATTTGTTCAAGTCTTAAAAGTTTTTCTTTGTCAGACTGGTTTAAATTATTTACTGGAATAGAAGTCCACTTCGAGACAACTTCAGCTATGTCATCAAAAGTTACCTCTTGCCTTAAAAGATTCTTTTCTCCATTTTTAAATGAATCAACTAGAAGATCACTTTTAAAATTTAATTTTTTTTGTAAAGAAATTAAGGTTCCAAATTCTAATTCTGCTGCTTTATTGAGATCAAAGCTTCTTTTTGCTTGTTCGATTTTTAATTGAGTAGATTCAATTTCTTCTTTTAAATTGCTAATCTCATCAATTTCTTCTTTCTCTTTTTTCCATTGATTGTTTAATTCAGATTGTCTAATCTTAAGATCTTGAAGCTCATTATTAATTCTTTTAAGCCTTTCTAATGAAAAATTATCTGATTCTCTTTTTAAAGATAAATTCTCCATTTCTAGTTGTAAAACTTTTCTATCAATTTCATCAATTTCTTCTGGCTTGGAGGTTATTACCATATTTAATCTTGAAGCCGCTTCATCAATTAGATCGATTGCTTTGTCTGGAAGAAATCTATCATTAATATATCTCTCACTTAAGCTGGCAGCAGCAACCAGAGCATTATCAGAAATTCTTACACTGTGATGAACTTCATATTTTTCTCTGAGTCCTCTAAGTATTGAAATAGTATCATCTACTGAAGGAGCGTTAATTTTTATTTTCTGAAATCTCCTTTCAAGTGCAGGATCTTTTTCAATATTTTGTTTATGCTCATTAGTTGTCGTAGCACCTATACATCTTAATTCTCCCCTTGCGAGCATTGGTTTCAAAAGATTACTGGCATCTAAAGATCCCCCACTTGCCCCTGCTCCAACAACTGTATGGATTTCATCTATAAAAAGAATTATTTTACCTTCAGAACTTTTAACTTTTTTTAAAACATTTTTAATTCTTTCTTCAAATTCACCTCGGTATTTCGCTCCAGCTATTAATGAACCCATATCAAGTGAGATTAATTGCCTATTATTTAATGAAGAGGGCACATCTCCATTAACGATTCTCTGAGCTAAACCTTCTACTATTGCAGTTTTCCCTACTCCCGGTTCTCCTATTAGCACTGGATTATTTTTTGTTCTTCTGCTTAATATTTGGATCGTTCTTCTAATTTCTTCATCCCTACCAATAACAGGGTCAAGGATGCCATCCCTAGCTGATTTTGTGAGGTCAATTCCGAATTTATCTAAAGATTCATTTGAGCTTTCAAAATTATTATTGTTTATGGATTCAGATTTCATCTTATTTATAAGTTCTAAAAATTCTGGGATTTCTTTTTTATTTAAAATTAAATCACTACAGATTTCATCATAAGATAAACCATAAAGTATTTGTTCAGTTGATATAACTAAATCATTAAGCGAAACTCTTAATTCATTTGCTTTTAAAAAAATTTTTTGTGTGGTTTCACCTATAAATAAAGTTTTTTGCTTTTTCTTCATCTTAGCTTTCGCATTCAATAAAGAGGTTAATTTTATTTTTATCTTTTTAATGTCTACATGATTTTCTTTTAATATTTTGGAGGTAAGAATATCTTGTTTTATTAATGAAAGCAATAAATTTTCAGAATCTACATTCTGCTGAAAGTTATTATACGCAATTTCTTTTGACAAAATAAAAATATTCCAAGCTGAATTAGAGAATTCACTTGGAATATTTTTCATTTAGGCAAATTTTATTAAATTAATCGCAATGTTTGATCAATAATTTTTAATTAATCAAGGATTTTTATTCAACAATTACCTTACCTACCATTCCTGCACCTCTGTGAGGCTCACAGTAGTAGTCATAAGTTCCAGCTGTGTCAAATGTTTCTTCCCAAGACTCACCAGGAGCGAAGGCTAGATCAGCATGACTCAACTCTTCATGGCCATCAAAAACAGCATTGTGAGGAGCTAATTTATTATTGATGAATTTAACGGTATCACCTGCACTGATAGTTACAGAACTCGGTTCGAAAGCTAACATTCCAGCGTCCGTACCAAGTTTAACTTCGACAGTTTGAGCTGAAACAGAAGAAATTCCAAGGCCCAGAGTTAAAACTATTGCAAAAAAACTTGCAAAAATTGAACGTAACATAATTTAAATTTACTATATATTTATATTACAAGGTTTTTGGAACTAAATCGCGAGAATTTTAATTGATATTACAACCTGGTAACTTTGCTAACCTTAAAACATCTTGGAGTGATTTAGCATGACTTTTTAAATTGAATGTCTCTGGATTCGTTATGGGCACATGATTAAAGTCATATTTTTTAATACTGAAACTATCCCAGGGAGTTGTTTGTATAGGAAGCACTCTTAATAATATTTTCATTATTTTTTTTGTTAAGGGGATAGAAAAATATCTATTCATTCGGTTTCTCTTCAAAAGAATATTTATCGCATCATCAATAGAAATATAATTTTGACCTAATACAAATTTCTTGAACCCTTTGTAATTATCTTTTTTATGATTTTTTATTAGAAATCCACAAATCTTTGCAATATCATTGGCATGTATAAAGTGAAATTTTGAGTTAAGTTTTAGAAATCTTGCCAACCAAAGCCATTTATTTATTTCTTTCAATCCGCTTGTTAAATAGCTTACAGGATACTTACTTCTTTTTTTGAGAGTCCCTCCAAAAACTAATGTAGGGAAAACTGCGAATGTTTTTTCTGCAAATGTACTCTTTTTGAGTCTCTCAAAGCATTTGTATTTTGTTTGAATATATTCTGTTCCATAAGTTAAAGATTCTCTCATTAGTTCAGTTTTTTCATTAAGTATGCTAGCTGTTGAAAAATAAATTATTTTCTCTAATTTATTTTTTTCAAACATTGCTAATAACTCTTCAAACGCTTTTATGTTAACTTCATAGGCTCTTTTGGGATCACCCCAAGCCGTTGCAGTGTGGATAAGAAAATTTATTTGACTAATTTCTTTACTAAATCTATTACATTCTCTGATATCACAGATAAGTAATTTAATCCTTTTATTTTTTTGTATGGAAAGGGGAAGTTTATTTTTATCTCGTACCATGAGATAAAGCCTAAATCGAGTATTTTTTAAAAACCAATCAATTAAATATTGACCAACACATCCGTTAGAACCTGTTATTAATAAGTTTTTAATTGCCAAAATATAAATTAATAAGTGAGTTTTTTTCCATACTCAAAAAATGTTTGAGCATTTTCTTCTGGTGTGCCTGGTAAAATTCCATGACCTAAATTAAGAATATATTTTCTCTCTTTTACTTTATTAAAAGTATTATCGATTCTCTCTTTTATTAATTCTTTATTTCCAAATAATATACCAGGATCTACATTTCCCTGTATTCCAATTCCTTCAGGGATTCTTTTGCATGCTTCCTCAATATCTACAGTCCAGTCTAATGAAATTATGTCTACACCAGTTTTAGCCATTCTTTCTAATACTCCAGCACTTCCTGATATGTATAAAATTATCGGAGTATCTGGGAATTCTTCCTTAACGATATCAACAACTTTTTTTTGATACGGGCCTGCAAAAATATCGTAGTCTTGAGGACTTAATTGTCCTGCCCACGAGTCGAAAATTTGTACAACTTGAGCACCAGATTTTATTTGAAATTTTAAATACTCACCTATCGATTTTGCAAAGTGATCAAGAAGTTTGTGAAGTAAATCAGGCTCTTTAAAAGCCATTGACTTTATTAAAGAATAATTTTTACTACTTTTACCTTCAACTACATATGCAGCTAGAGTCCAAGGTGCGCCAACAAAACCAAGAATTGTTGCTTCATTTCTCACATCTTTTTTTAATGATGAAAGGACTTCTCCTACAAAACTTAAACTTTCATTAGGAATTAATTCTTTTAAATTTTCTATTTGATGAATATTTCTTATTGGATCCTCTATGATTGGCCCCTTACTTTCAATTATTTCAAAATTGATCCCCATTCCAGGAAGAGGGGTGAGAATATCTGAAAAAAGAATTACTCCATCTGGCTTAAAAGCCTTAAAAGGTTGCATTGAAATTTCATAAGAAAGCTCTGGATTCTCAGACCTTTCCCTAAAGCTTGGATAGCGCTCTCTTAAATCTCTATAAATTTTCATATATCTGCCCGCTTGTCTCATCATCCATACTGGAGGCCTTTCAACTTTTTTACCTAAGGCAGCAGATAGTAAAAGTGGTAAATTCTCACCCATTTTTGGAGCTTAAAATGTTTTAAAAAAAATTTGAAAAATCTTTAACTTAAAAATTTTACAACGTAGAGCAGATTAAAATCATTATGTGAAGAATTAAATGAAATTAACTAATTAAAAATATTATTATTTCTTGGCTTGGTGTTTAAAGATGCTTACACTTAATGGAGGTAAAACAATTTCAAGAGCATTTTCATAATTATGAATATTAAATTTTGAAGTATCTTTACCTCCCATGTTTCCTTTATTACTTCCTCCATATCTAGATCCATCTGAATTAAAAATTTCTTTATAAAATCCTTCAATAGGAACTCCGATTTTATATGATCCATGAAAATTCGGCGTAAAGTTTGCAACAACTACAAGCCATTCATTACTATCATTTTCCCTTCTCATGAAACTTATAACTGAATTAGATGTGTCATCGCAATCTATCCATTGGAATCCATAAGGATCAAAGTCATTCTTCCATAAAGAGGGCTCATTTTTATAAAGTTTATTTAAGTCATCAATCAAGTTCCTAATACCTTTATGAGGTTCAAATTCTAGGAGTTCCCATTGAAGATCGTCCCAAACATTCCATTCTTGTCTCTGACCAAATTCCATTCCCATAAAAATTGTTTTTTTACCAGGATGTGTCCACATATAAGTTAATAGAGCTCTTGTATTAGCAAATTTTTTCCAATCATCTCCGGGCATTTTATGTAAAAGATGACTTTTTCCATGAACAACTTCATCATGGCTAAGGGCAAGCATGAAATTTTCGGTGTAATTATAAGTTATTGAAAAGGTCACACTATTTTGATGGAATTGTCTAAACCAAGGATCTATTTCAAAGTAATCGAGCATATCATGCATCCACCCCATGTTCCATTTTAAATTGAAACCTAGTCCTCCTACATTTGTGGGCTCGGTAACCATTGGCCAAGTTGTGGATTCTTCAGCTATAGATAAAGCTCCAGGGAAATGTTGAAAAAGGACATGGTTTGCTTGCTGGAGAAATTTCACAGCTTCTAAATTTTCGTTACCACCATTTTCATTTGGAATCCACTCTCCATTTGGACGTAAATAGTCTCTGTATAACATAGAAGCTACAGCATCTACTCTTATCCCATCAATATGGAATTCCTCAAACCAATAAACAAGATTTGCTACTAGAAAATTCCTTACTTCATTTCTACTGTAATTGAATATTAAAGTACCCCATTCTTTGTGCTCTCCAATGCGAGGATCACCATGCTCATAAAGATGACAGCCATCAAAGAAAGCTAAACCGTGTTTATCTTTTGGGAAATGACCAGGAACCCAGTCGAGAATAACACCTATACCTTCTTCATGACATCTATTTATAAATTCTTTGAATTCATTGGGAGTGCCATATCTACTTGTTGGAGCGTACCAACCTGTAACTTGATATCCCCAGGAACCATCGAAAGGATGTTCTGAAATAGGCATTAATTCGATATGAGTAAAACCTCTCTCTTTTACATAAGGGATAAGCTTTTCTGTTAACTCTGGATAAGTTAAAAATCTTGAACCAGGTTTTAAATCTGCCGCAGGAACAGGAGCTCTTTGTAGCCCATTTCTTTCTACATATTTATTTTCTATTGAATCATGAATCCAACTCCCTAAATGCATTTCATAAACAGAAATGGGTTTATTAATTTGACTAGATGCATCTCTATCTTTTATCCAAGAACTATCTTCCCAATTGAAATTATTTAGTTTTGATATTATTGAGCCATTTTGTGGTCTGATTTCATGAAGGAACCCATATGGATCCGCTTTTTCATAAATATGCCCTTCTTGTGTTCTTATTTCATATTTATAAGCATCCCCTTCTTTCATCATTGGCATAAACAATTCCCAAATACCACCAAGCCTTTTTTGCATAGGATGATGCCTACCGTCCCAAGAATTTATATCTCCAATTATTGAGATTGATTTTGCATTTGGTGCCCAAATACAGAAAATTACACCTTTTTGATCTATATCTTCCAGGATATGTGCCCCCATTTTCTTCCAAATATGATGGTGATTACCCTCAGCAAAAAGGTGTCTATCGACCTCACCCATCCATTCTTCCTTAAAAGCCCATGGATCTTGCTGTGAATGAGAAACTCCTCCTCTTGATACGTTTACTTGATAATTATTTTTCGGATCTTCAGGAAGTGTTACTTCAAATAGCCATTTATGATTTGAGGTAGTTGTTTTATAAGTTTTATCTTTAAAAGTTATGTATACTTCATCTGCCTCTGGCATCCATACTCTTACAATCCATTGCCAATTTAAGAAATGGGGGCCTAAAATATTTAATGGATTATCATTGCAACAATTTTCGAGGTTGAAAGCTTCTGATTTAATCCAGTCTGCTTGAATAGTTTCTTTCATGACTGGTAGCTGTTAAGAAATTAGTTTATCAAATCATCAACCAATAAAAAATAAATTCAATTAAAAAATGGATTCATTTTCATAAATGTTTTATCAAGTTCAAAACTCAAAGTTATGATCTTGTGATTAATTGTTGGAGCTCCAAGATTATCGTCTCCAAATCCTGAATTAACCCCGATAGCTGGGTATGCAGCAGCTGATATGGACAACCTAAGTTTTGTACCCCTTTTAAGCAAAATATTGGTTGGATGCATTCTGATTTTACACTTACATTCTTCCTTTCTTTTTGAGTTCTTAACTCTTAAAAATCCAGTTGAAAATTGATTAACGGTTTTTTCGTGTTCATTAATTTGAGATAAAGCAAGACAAATGTCAAAACTTGTCTGATCACTTTTTACAGAAGTTTCAAGTAATGGTATGCCTGATAGCTGAAGATCTTCCTCGAAGGAATTGGTTTGAAAAACGCCGACATCTAATCTTTTATCAAAAAAATATCTATCAAATATCCCAGGATTTGGTCCCAAATGCCCCCCTTCACTTTGAAATGGCCTCCAGGGATCATGAACAATTGAAAACCAGCCTGACCCTTTTGAATTTAATAAAAGACTCCCGTCAATAATTTCGACATTTGCTTCTCCATTACTTTTAAGAGCAAACTTGTATTCAGGAACCTTATCCTTTTCAATTACATCCCATTTTTTTAATGAAAGATTCCATATCTTTCTATGTTTAAAAGAATTAGTTTTATTAACTTCTTCTCCACTTTTTAGATGAGTATCAAAAAAATCCAATAAAGTTTTTTGTGATCCTTCCCACCAATTAAGGTGAGTAGCATTTCCAATAATTATATCAGGATTTCCTCCTGCAGCTTTTGATTTTTTATAAAGGTCAAACGCACCTCCTAAATGAGGATCCCAAAGACCACCAATAATTAACATTGGTTTCTTTAACCATGATGAAATTAGCTTTATCTCTAGAAAATCATTATTGTTGTTTAAATTTTTAAGCCATTCAAGTACGAAGTTATTAGGATCGTATTTTTTTAAAAGATCTAATCCTTTTCTTAAATAACTTTTATTTTCCAGTGCTGATATTATTTCTTCCCATCCTAAAGAATTATTTTCTCTTCTCATTTTTAAGGCAGCTATTTGTAATCCCCAAGCAATATTATTATTCCACCAAAAAGCACCGCCATCTGAACTCCAATGATTTTTAAAATCTATTCCAGTCATTGCAGGCGATAAACAATCGGGAGGCTTTGAATCTTTTGTTCCTGTAAGTTGAGTTAATCCTTGATATGAAAAGCCATATAAGCCAAGTTTTCCATTGCATTCTTTTAGAGACCTTACCCATTCGTGCGTTTCTGATGTGTCACTAGGCTCCTGATGAAAACCTTTGAATATTCCACCTGATGAACCCTGACCTCTAACGTCTTGAATAACTACTATGTAACCTTTTGAAGCCCACCATTCAGGATGAGAATAAGTAATTGTTGAAGCTATTTCCCTTCCATATGGTTGCCTCATTAATAACGCGGGCCAAGAACCTTTCTCTTTAGGTGTCCAAATTCTTGATACTAGTTCAACACCGTCATTTAACCTTAAAGATTTATCAAACCATTTTATTTCCCGCATTTAAATCTTTAAATAACCTGAGGACAATGTAGCCCAATTACATAAATAGATAGAATTTCAGCATTAATTGGATTTAAGTTATTTTTTTTTGAGACAAATTCTATAGCTTTATCTGAAGTCGCTGAAATACCGTTTGAATTTAATTCTTTGAATTTATTACACATCTTAATAGCATCGGCAGGATTTTTTTTGACGCTTTCCAAAAGATTTGATTGACTTGAAACAGGATTTATAGATACAACTAATAGAAATAAAAATAAAAAAAAGTTAGTCATTTATTTATAATCTTTTTTAAATTCTACATTAAAAAAATCTTTTAACCAAGACTTTAAATGGATTTACAGATTTGATTAGCTTTCTTTATCAATTCTTTTAGAGTGGATAAAGTTATATTTGTTTGAGTTTTAGTTCTAAGACTTCTCTCGAGTCTTCCAATTCTCTCTTTGAGATCATATGGGTTTGAATTTGAAAGAGATTTAATTGACCCAATACCGCAATGCAATAACAAATAAGATTCATATGGAGTTATTGAAAGATTACTTTTAAAATTAGCAATTGCTCTGATTTTCTTTAAATTATTTAAACTACATAAAGCATCTAATTTTTGTATATTATTTAATTCAGAATCACTTAGCTGACTTAATTTTTTAAAATCGTTTAGTTTATTTTTAATTAAAAAATATTTTTCATGTCTGAAATTTTCAGGTAAAACTTCTAAAAATTTTTCTTCTATCATTTATTCAATTAATTCATTGCAAAGCTTTTTTCAATTTCTCCAATAATTACAGGTTTACTAACGTCATTAGAGATCTTTTCAAGTTTCCTAATTATAATTTTCACTTTTGACCCTGATCTACTGCCTCTTTTTAGATTTTCTGATAATTGTTTTAAAGTGGGCTCAATAGCTTCTGCTGGAAATTCATTGTCAGCTTTTGTAACAATTAAATCAAATCCATTATCATAAACAATTGGAACATATTTAGCTCCATCTATTTTTATATTTTCTATATAGCTTTGTATAAAAGCCCAACTGCTTAAAGAGAGTAATAATGAAAATATAGTAGCACCTGTAATTCTAAATTTAAATCCAAAATTAAAAATAAATGCAATCAAAGTACCAAGAAAAAGAACTATTCCCAAAAGTCCAAATATTTTAGGTGTATTCTCTAATAGTTCAAAAAAAGACATTTAGTGGCTTTGACCTCATTAATTTCTTATATTTTGTAAGCCTACTCTACTTTGGGATTCTAACTTGAAAAAAATTAGATCTCTAAATTTTAATAAAAAACTTTTTTTCTTAGGGACTGTTTTGTCAATAAGTTTTGTAGGAACTTTGTTTTTAAATAAATTCCTTGAAGATTTCTATAGGAATAATAAAATAGGATTAGAAAATAGGATAGAAAAATTTTTAAATAAAGAGTTAGATTTGGGGGATTATTCAGGTATTAGATTTCTTGGAATTTCTTTAAATAATCTAAAAATTATTGATAAAAAGAATTTAAATTCTGAAATCTCAGCGAAGAAAATCTATATAGGCATTATGCCAATTAGATCATTTTTAAATCAAAGATGGATTTTTAATATAAAGCCTGCAAAAACTAAAATTGAAATAAATAAAGATTTTTTCAAAAGAGAAGAATTTGATAATAATCAAAAAATTCTTATTAAAAATAAAGTTAAATATGATCTGAATTTTAATTTTAAAGATGCCGCAAATTTTAAATTAAATGATATTGGAATAGAAACTAAAGTAAAAGGAAAATTAATATTCAAATCAAAATTCAACCATTTTATCGGAGACATTAAATTATTTGCTAAGGGTAAAGGTGATTTGAATTTAAAACTAAATACCAAATTAAATAAAGACTTTTTTAGGATCGAGATATTTTCGAGTGGAATTAATTTGAAGGGATCTGATTATAGTTTTGGGAATAGGAAATTTGCTTTGAAATCAGGAAAAATTAAATCTAATTTTAAATTTTATAAATCCTCTAAACAAACCTTTTGCAAAGGAAATCTTTCTTTAAATAACTTAAAGGTGAGGACTAATGGTTTAGTAGAGGATATAAGTAGCGATGCGATTAGGTTCTTATGCCAAAAAAATAATGTTATTGCTGATACAAAAAATCTTAGTTATGGTACTTTGATCTCAGATCTTGATCTAAATATTCCTTTAAATCAAAATATTAATAGTATAAATTTAAAAGGAAATGTTGGATATTTAGATAGTTTGAATCCTGAAATACAATTATCAGGGAATATACCGTATTGGTTTGATAAAAGGGGTATAAATTTTGGAAATATAAATTCAAGATTTATTCTTAATAGAACCCAATTATCTAATTTAAATATTTTCCGTACAAATAGGATCAGAGGTTTTATAACTGCAAAAGGCGAATTAAAAGGTGATATAAATAAACCGGATATTCAAATTAAATTCAATGTTGATTATCCTCATTACAAAGGTATAAGAATAAGAGAAATATGGGAGGGTGAAATCAAAAATCAAAATAATAAATATGTTGTAAATATGAATAATAGATATTCACCTGTGCCTTCTTTCCTTACCTTTGATTTTGATTCAAAGATTAAGTTAGAGAATATAACTTTTAGTAGGGTGTTTAATTCTAACAAAGGTAGTTTAAATCTAATTAAAGATGATGATAAGTATAGTTGGAACGCAAATAATTTTCCTCTAGATGAACTTGAATTGGCGACTAGTAATAATGACTTTGATAGAGTTAGCGGTATAATTAATGGCTCTGGCTTTATGTCTAGAGATCAAACTTATTCTTATGGTCGTTTAGCTTGGAGTTTGGGCAAATATAGGAATATAAAGTTTGCTAATTCATTATTTGATTTTACTTTAGATGATAAAACTTTTTATATTAATTCATCTCTATATCCCATTGATGGTGGAATGATTAATCTGGTGTATGACTCTAACAAATATAATAATTTTAATATAAATTTTAATAATATTAGTACTAGTTGGACAATACTAACAGCAGTAGATATTTTAAATTTTGATAATAAAAAAGTTCTACCTAATAGTGATGCTAGAGCCTTGGATGATATAGAAATTGATAACATAGAAAGTTCATTTAACGAAAAAATAATTTTTATAAATAATTTTTTAAATAATTCTAATTCTTTAGAAGATAAATTTAATTTAAAAAGATATTTAGGTAAATTCAAAAGTAGATATGACGCAAATGTATCGATAGAAGGTAATAAAAAATCTAATTTTAGATTAAAAACTAAATTAAATGCATATCTTGATATTAAAAGCGAAAGTAAAAAAAGTTCTAAAGAAAAGTTTTCTCTAGATTTAGAAGGAGGCATTTTTACAGGAAAAGGTTTTTTAAATATTAATAAATTACCTTTAAAATCTATAAATATCTTTCTAGATAAACCCCGAGATTTTGAAGGAAATTTGGATATTAATTTACTTTATAATCTAGATAAAAAATTCTTTGCGACTAATATTTCTTCGAATAATACATCTATTAACGATAGCCCTGTCATATTAGATATTGGAGAAGTCAAATATGACGATTCAATTTTTGATTTAGATTTATCTTTTTTATTGAATAATTCAAATACCCCAATTAATATTTCAGGTTCTATTCCTATTAATAAAAAGGATAAATTAGACTTGAGACTAAATGGTAATGGAAAGTTTATTGAATTAGTCGATATATTTACTGATGATTATTTTACTTTTAAGAAAGGTGATGTAAATCTAAGAATGATAATAACAGGAACTTTCAATAAACCTATTGCTAATGGTTTTGTTTTTATCAAGGATTCTGAATTTGATATTTATAGTAATGTAATTAAAAATATAAATAGCACAATAATTTTTGATTTTGATCAAATAGAAATCAAAGGCCTAGAGGCTTCTGATGATTTTTCTGGAAATATTTTTATAAAGGGGGTGTTACCTTTTTATAGTAAAAGTAGTTTGAATGACAAAAACATTAGCTTATTAACCAATAATTTTAATATTAAATCTAATAATGTTAACTTTCTCACTGACTCTAAAATAAATATCCGTGGATCTTTCAAAGAACCAATATTTAGTGGAAACTTAGCACTAAATAATGGGTTTATTAATTTAAATAATGCTAATGAAAAAAATAATACAAAAAATAATGTTAAAGTAAGAAATTATGAAAGAAATTGGCCAGAACTATTTTGGAAAAAAGATAAAAATATTGAAATAATTTCTAATGAGACTATATTAAAATCTTTTCTTTTAGGAGAAAATTTCCCAAATTATCTTGAAAATTTAAGTTTTAAAAATCTAAAATTAAAACTTGGTCCAGATTTTAGAATTCAATATGCACGGATAGTAAAGGCTTATTTAGATAGCAAGTTAGATTTAAATTTTAATGGAAAAGTTGGAGAAGATTTAAATGCTAGAGGCCTTATTAATTTAAGTAAAGGTACAGCAAATTTATATACCACTCCATTCAAATTAGATAAAAATAAAGAAAATTATATTTTATTTGCCTCTAGAAGTGGCATTGTTCCTTTTATTAACTTTTCACTCACTAGTAAAGTTCCAGATTCAATAATACCAATTAGTGAAAATAATCAAGATCTCAATATTTCAAGTGGGTTAGATGCGAATGTTAGTTCAAGCGGTTTTGGAGCGGTTGGAATCGGTAATACAAGACTTATAAAAATCGAAGCATCATATGAAGGATTTCTAGATCAATTATCATTTGAGGATGAAAATAGAAAAATACAATTAAGAAGTACTCCAAGTTATAACAGATCTCAAATTATTGGTTTAATTGGAGGTAACTCTGCAAATTTAATAAATAGAGCATTTATTTCTCAACTAAATACGGCAAATGCATTTAGCGAGAAATTGCAATTGTCCTTATATCCTGCCCTAATAGAAAATAATGAACAAATGAATAATGTTTTTTCTAAGGAAAACCTTGAAGTAAATGATACTGATGAATCATCTTCAAATACTGTGTTGTCTACCCAAGCTTGGATTGCCGAAATAGGTCTTGATATTACTGATAGGGTTAACTTTGCTGTTCAAGCTACTCCAGATAGAGATGATTTACCCCCTTTAGGGATACTGACTTTACAAGCTAATCCAAACTTGGAATTATTAGGTTCTATGGATTCCGAGGGAGATTGGAAAAGCCAAGTTCAATTATTTTTCAGATATTAATTCCTAAAATAAAAGTTTAAAGAATGCTTATTTTGAATTATTATTAGGTGAATTAAATTAAATTATGACTGATATATTTAAAGTATCAACTCCTGATAATGAACTTTTAGAAAAAGCAAAGCAACTTCGTCTGGCTTCAATTAAAACAAGTCAAACCAACAATGATGATAGAATTGGAGCCTTGAACTTAATGGCTTATTATTTAGAAAAAAACTCTAAAGAAATAATTGAGGCTAATATTGAAGATTATAAAAAAGCAGAAATTAAAGGGATTTCAAAGTCCTTACTTTCTAGATTAAAGCTATCAAAAGAAAAACTTAATTTAGGAATTGAAGGGGTAAGGCAAGTTGGTAATTTGATTGATCCAGTAGGTCAAATTCAAATAAAAAGGGAACTTTCTAAAGGTTTAATCCTTGAAAGAAAAACAGTACCTATAGGAGTATTAGGAGTGATTTTTGAATCAAGACCCGATGCTGTAATGCAAATAAGTTCTTTGGCGATTAGATCTGGGAATGGAGTAATGCTTAAAGGGGGAAGTGAAGCAAATTTAACTAATCTTGCAATAGTTTCTGCGCTTAAAAAGGGTTTACAAAATTCAAATCTTGATGAAAATGCAATATGTCTTCTGACAAGTAGAAAAGATAGTATGGCAATGTTGAATTTAGAAAAATATATAAATTTAATTATTCCAAGAGGAAGCAATGAACTCGTTAAATTTATACAGGAGAATACAGAAATTCCTGTTTTAGGTCATGCTGACGGAATTTGTCATTTGTATATAGATAATGAAGTAAATCTCGAGATAGCATTAAAAGTGGCTTTAGATAGTAAGATTCAATATCCAGCTGCATGTAATGCTGTTGAGACTCTTTTAATACATAAAGATAGAGCCTCTGAATTTTTAAAAAAGGCGATTCCAATGTTTAACTCTAAAGATGTTAAATTGATTGGAGATAAAAAATCTTTTCAACTGGGTGTACCTTTTGAAGCTAATAATGAGGACTGGCAAACTGAATATTTAGATCTTATTCTTTCTATAAAAATTGTTGATGATTTAGAAGAAGCAATTGCTCATATACAAAAATTTAGTTCAAAACATACAGATGGAATAATTACTGAAAATATCAGTAATGCTAATAAATTTATGAGCGAGATAGATAGTTCAGGCGTTTTTCATAATTGCTCAACAAGATTCGCAGATGGTTTTAGATATGGTTTTGGAGCAGAAGTTGGAATATCCACACAGACATTGCCCCCAAGGGGGCCAGTAGGACTGGAGGGGCTAGTAACTTATAAGTATTTTTTAAGAGGCGAAGGCCATATTGTTGATGATTTTTCATCTGGAAAATTAATATATTCACATAAAGATTTTAAATCTTAGAAATGGAAACATATTTAAAAATTAAGGATATTAAACTTTGGGCAAGAGTTGGTGTTTTAGAAGAAGAGAGGGATTTAGGCCAACTTTTTAGTTTAGATGTTTTTTTATGGGCTGATTTTGAAAATTGTACTCAAAATGATGATATTGAAGGTACAGTTGATTACTCGAAATTAGTTGAAATTTTAAAATATCAATCTAAGAAAATATGTTGCTTTACGATTGAGAAATATTCAAATGAAATTTTAAGAATTATTGATGAAGAGTTTCAACTTAACCGAATTAAAATTATATTAACGAAATGCCAACCTCCAATTATTGGCTTTGATGGAGAGGTCTCAATAGTAAGAGTTTTTGAAAATAATTAATGGTTTTATCAAAAAGAAATCCTATAATATTAATTCATGGTTTATGGAATACAGCGGATATTTTTTCTTCGATAACTTCGAAACTTGATGAATTTGGGATTGAATATTTTTCCCCAACATTAAAGCACGCATATGGAATGACATCTATTGTTGAATTAACTAATATATTAAATGATTTAATTTTAGAGAAATATGGTGATGAAAAAGAGCTTGATATTTTGGGATTTTCTATGGGTGGAATAATTGGTAGATATTGGATTAAAAAATTAAATGGTTATAAAAGAACTAAAAGATTTATAACTATTGGGTCACCTCATAAAGGAACTCTTGCATCCCAGTTAATTCCTAAATATCCTTTTAAAGGAATATCTGAGATGAAAATAAATAGTCTTTTGTTAAGAGAGCTTTCTAGATCAGATTATCTTCTTAGTAGAATTAATTGTATTAGTTTTTTTACCTATTGGGATCTTATGGTTTTCCCAGGATGGAGAGCTAGTTTGAATTCGGGAGAGAAAATATCATTAAAAATATATAAACATAAAAATCTAGTAAGAAATCCAGTAGCCGTCGATAAAATTATCGACAGACTTCTTAATTAACAGATGATAGACCTAAGTGTCTTATCAAAGAGTCCGTTTTGGGTTCTCTGCCTCTAAATAATTTAAATACCTCTAAAGGAGAGAAACTTCCTCCAAGACTTAAAATTGTATCTTTGAATTTTTTACCTATTGCCTTTATATTTTGATTATTTTCTAAGTCTGCCTCTTCAAACATAGAAAAAGCATCGGCACTTAAAACCTCGGCCCATTTATAAGAATAATATCCAGCAGAATAACCTCCTGCAAATATGTGACTAAAACAACAAAGGAATTTATCTTCTTTTATGGGTTCAATTACCGTTGTATTTCTGGCAATTTCATTTCTGATCTCATCAGAATTTTTACCCTGATGACTATAAATATTGCTATGCAATCTTATATCTGTAATTGCAAAATGTAATTGTCTAAGGGTAGCCATCCCACAATTAAAAGTTCTATTCTTTACTAATTTTTCAAAATTCTCATCAGATAATCTTTCACCTGTTTCATAATGTTTCGCAATATTTAATAGTGTGTTTTTATGGAAACACCAGTTTTCCATAAATTGACTTGGAAGTTCAACCGCATCCCATTCAACATTATTAATACCGGCTGCTTGTGGAAGATTTACAGTGGTAAGCATATGTTGAAGACCATGACCAAATTCATGAAAAAGGGTTTGCACTTCATCAAAACTCATCAAACTTGGTTTGTCTTTGGATGGTGGGGTTTGATTACAAACTAGATAGGCAACAGGTAATGTATTTCTGCCGATATTGTTTTTATTAAGACATTCATCCATCCATGCACCTCCTCTCTTTGACTCTGGACGAGAGTAGGGGTCCAGATAAAATGAAGCTATTTTTTTATCATCTTTATTTAGGATGTTAAAAAACAAAACGTCATTATTCCAAATAGGAGCTTCATTACGGGCTTCAATTACTTTAATTTCGAAGAGCTTTTCACTGAGTTTAAAAAGACCTTTTAAAACATCATTAAGAGGAAACCATGGTCTAAGTGATTCTTGATCTAAATTAAGTTTTTCCTTTCTGAGACGTTCAGACCAATAGCTAATATCCCAAGATTGAAGATTTTCAGAATTTGGAAATCCATTAACTTTTGAAAACTTATTAAGACTATCTAATTCATTTTTGGCTGTTTTAAAGGCAGGCTTTCTTAGCTCCTCTAAAAGTTTTTCAACATTTTTAATTTCCTTAGCCATTTTTGTTGAGAGACTTAATTCTGCCCAGCTTTCATAACCAAGAAGCTTAGCTTGTTTAGTCCTAAGAGATAGAATCTCTTCAATAATTTGAGAGTTATTTTTTTTTCCATGAGAGGCTCTGCTCACAAAAACTTTATATAATTTTTCCCTGAGATTACGATCATTAGCATATGTCATAAACGCTGTATAAGTCGGAATATCTAAACTTAATTTCCATGGACCATTTTTCGTATCAGCTTCTCCTTCTTTTTTTAAGTATTCGTGGGCTGATATCGACATTAATTCTAGAACTCTTTCTGGAACGCCATCTATTTGAGATTTATCATTTAGGATTAAAGACCAAGAATTAGTGGCATCTAAGACATTATTGCTGAAATTTGTAGATAGTTTTCCAAGCTTTTCAGAAATAATATTGAATTCTTTCTGGTCATCTATATTCAATGAAATACCTCTATGTTCCATTTCAAGAATTTCTTTATCTAGAATTCTATTTTTGATCCCATCAAAATTATTTGTTTCTTTTAGCTTTACCAGAGCATTATAAATAATTTTGCTTTGTCCAAACTTATTACTTAAATTAATAATTTCAGGTAGAAACTTTGAGTAAATTTCTCTTAAGCTTTCAGAATTTTTTACTCCATTAAGATGACTTATAACTCCCCAGCTCCACCTTAAAATTTCATTAACTTCATTTAAAGGATTAATTACTTTTTCCCATTCTAAAATTTCTTGCTCTAAGTAATTAGATAAAAATTTTTCTATTTTTTTGAAATCTAAATTTATCTTATCTATGACACTTGGAAATTCTTGATTGATTCTATCTGAAGTAAATTTGTTAAATTCTGGTAATGCTCCATAATTAAAAATTGAAGTTTCCATTTTATCGAAAATTAAAATTGACTAATGTTTGAGATTAACCCAACTAATTTAGCTAAAGTTAGTTGTTGACTGAGAGCGTTGGTAGAGGATTCATATAAATTTATGGCAATTTTTGGCCAAAAACCTATTACTAAAGTAGGCATTAATAAACTGAACCCAATTGTCAATTCTCTCCCATTCATTTCTTTTACGGTTGCTAGCGCAGGAATTCTAGGCCCGAAAAATACTCTCCTACACATCGAGAGGAGATATATGGGAGTTAGAACAAGACCAATTGCTGCAATTAGAATAGTAATTGATCTAAAAAGAGAGCTAAAACCTTCTTGACTTGTTATTCCTAAGAATACGGTGATTTCGCTTATGAATCCACTCATTCCGGGTAAGGCAAGAGACGCTAGTGAGCTCGCCAGGAAAAAGGCAAATGTTATTGGTAAGACCTTTGCTAAACCACCCATGTTTGGAATTGACAGTGTATTTGTTCTCTCATAGAAGGAGCCCGTGACGAAGAACATTGCTGCCGCTATAAGTCCGTGACTTATCATTTGAAGCATTGCTCCGCTTATCCCTAAAGCATCAACTGCTCCAATACCCAGAAGAACAAAACCCATATGACTTACTGAACTACATGCGATTCTTCTTTTGACATTATCTTGAGCAAATGCATTTAAGGCTCCATATATTATATTGATAATTCCAAGAATAATTAAAGCAGGTGCAAGTTGTAGATGTACTTCGGGTAATATTTGAACATTGAATCTTAATAGAGCATATCCACCCATCTTTAAAAGGATTCCCGCTAATAACATTGATACAGGAGCATTAGCCTCCCCATGCGCATCAGGTAACCAAGTATGCAATGGGAAAATAGGAAGTTTAACTCCAAAACCTATTAAAAATCCTAGATAAGATAATAATGCGAGACTACCAGTGACATGTTTATTTGTTAGTTCCGTAAGATTTAGGGTAAATGTATCGCCACTCAAGGCAAGTGCAAGTCCACTTATAAGTATTAATAGAGAGGCTAAAGCGGTATAAAGAATAAATTTTGTAGCTGCATATAATTTTTTCTTACCTCCCCAAATAGCAATAAGAAGATAAACAGGAACTAACTCTAATTCCCAAGCTAAGAAAAATAATAAGAAATCTTGTGAAAGGAATACTAGTGCTTGAGCTGATGCCTGAATTAGTAAAAGAGCAAAATATAAATTAGATTTTTTCTTTATTTTCCAACTAGCTGCAGCCGATAAAAATGTAATTAATCCACTTAAAGCTACTAATGGTGCAGATAATCCATCTACCCCAAGAGACCATTCTAAGCCTATTGAAGGTAGCCAAGTTAATCTTTCAACAAGTTGAAGTGAGCTATTTGTTGTATCAAACTTTTGGAAAAGGACTCCAATAATGAGTAGAAAATCTAAAAATAAAAAACTTAATGAGATATTTCTTGGAAGTGTATTATCTTCTCCTTCCTTTGAACTTAAGAAAGGCATTATTAATGCCCCAAGTAAGGGTAATAAAACAATAGAGGATAGTAAAGGAAAAGATTCTAAATTCATAGAATAATGAATAATTTAATTATTTTAGTTGAAGTTATTCTAGCTTGAGACTATAACATTAAAAATGCCTAAGTAAAACTACTTACCAGAGATATCTTTAAATTGACTACCTGTTGTTTGGACGTTCAAATATGGTGCTCTACTTGCCACACCTGAGTTTTCCCAAGCTTTTACCATAGCTTGACTGACTTCTCTCCCATTATCCTTTTTACACAAAGCTAAGATACTCGGCCCTGCCCCACTAATTGCACAGCCTAAAGCACCAGCTTGAAGTGCGGCATTTTTAACTTCCAATCCGCCTTTAATAAGCTTCCATCTGTATGGTTCATGTAATTTGTCGAACATCCCCTCTTTTATTAATTCATCATTACCTGTTTTTATACCGTTTAATAATAAAGTAAGTGCCCCCATATTTGTTACGGCATCAGAAATAGGTACATTCTTCGGCATTACTCTTCTTGCTTCACTTGTACTTAGACGTATAGCAGGTATTGCCACTACAGCTTTAATGGTATCGTGCCAGTCACATCTAATAATTCTCCATCTCTGAGAAGATGATCTAGCAGTTAAACAAAGGCCTCCCAAAAGAGAAGGAACTACATTATCAGGATGACCTTCAATATCAATTGCAAGTTCTAAAAGTTTTTCTTTAGGTAAAGGGGAGTTCATAATCGCATTTGCTCCGATTAGTCCTGCAACTATTGCTGTGGCACTACTCCCTAGTCCGCGAGCAGGGGGGACGGCCAATTTTACTCTTGCTTCAAGGGCGAAAGGTTTGATATTGGCATTTTCCCATACTTTTTGCGCAGCCCTAAAAACTAAATTTTCTGGGCCTCCTCTTAAATGATTACCATCGGTACTCTCCATTATTAAATCAAATCGATCTCCTCCTCCATCTATTCTTGTAAAAATAAATTCGTTATATAAATCTAATGCTGCACCAAGACAGTCGAAGCCTGGTCCTAGATTAGCAGTTGTAGAAGGAACTGTGACTAATATTTTTTTTCCTACTTCTGGAGAAGACATATGAAAATTATTCTATTTCTGAAAGCATTTTTGCTCTGCAGGCGGCGCTAAATAGTCCAAACTCTTCATCTAAAATTACATTTACAGGTACATTTTTAAGAATATCTTTTAATCTTCCTTTATCTGAAAATTGTTTCATAAATAAACCTGATTTAAAGTTAATAAAATGTTTTGGAGCAGTCCCTCCAGAAATCCATAAGCCTCCATAACATAGTTCTTGAAGAGCAATGTCTCCCAATAAAGAAGCATAAGCATCTAACCACATCCTCTCTACTTGGATCATTATCTTATCCCCCTGATTAGAAAGATTACAAATTTCTTGAGGAAGTTCTTTTCTCAAATTATCAGAAATTTTTAATTCTTTTAAGTATTTTTGTAGAGGATGGCTTTTTGCATCAGGCTTGCTAAGTCTCCATTCGGCTATTCTTGATAACCCAGTCCCACTAATAATTCTTTCACAAGAAACCCTTTCAACTTTTAAGGAATATTTGAGCCAATTCTTTAATTCCCATTCTAAAGCTGACTTTGGGGAGTATTCAACATGACCACCTTCGCTGGCTAAGACTTTTACTTTACTTCCAGATATTATGCCTTTTGCAATGCCTAGACCAGTTCCTGCTCCGACAATTGTATGCAAATCTTTGTTGCCACCTGCTGACGAGACCCCATTTTGAATAGTGGAATATTGACTTTTTTTTAAAAAAGGTATTCCATAAATTTGCACTGCAAAATCATTTACTAGTTCGAAACTTTTTAATTTAAATTTCTTTTTTAATCCATTGCCAGAAATATTCCATGACAAATTAATAATTTCTGCATTGTTATTTGATATAGGTCCTGCTACGGCGAAACAAGCAGAAGAAGGATAATTAATATTTGTGCATTCATTCTTTAAGAAATCTTCTAAAATAAATTCAATTGAATCCCATTCAGAAGATACATATTTTTTTTTAAAAATTAATTTAAGAGAATCAGTATTAACATCCTTTTCAAAAATTCCTAACAGAACTTTTGTCCCCCCTAGATCACAAGCAAGAAAATTCATCTATTCAAAATTATTCTATTCTTCCTTTCTTTTCTATTAATTCATCTATTAATTTATAAAGATTAGGCAAGTTTGAAATTCCTAAATTTGTTCCATCAAGGGCCCTTAAAGAAACTGAATCAACTTCTTCTTCTTTGTCACCAATAACTGCTATTAATGGAATTCTTCCAATTGTTGCCTCCCTTATCTTATAACCTACCTTCTCATTTCTTATATCAACTTTTGATCGATATCCTTTGATATTTAAAAATTGATTAAACTCCTTACATTTTTCTATATTTCTATCAGTAATGCTTAATAATATAATTTGAGTAGGAGCAAGCCAGATGGGGAATTTAGCTTCATATTGTTCAATTAAAATCCCGATAAATCTCTCAAAAGATCCCAAAATTGCTCTGTGAAGCATTACTGGATTTCTTTTTTCGTTATTTAAATCTACATAAGTTGCATCCAATCTTATAGGCATTGAGAAATCAACTTGAATAGTTCCACATTGCCAAATCCTATTAAGGCAATCCCTTAATGAGAATTCTATTTTCGGACCATAAAAAGCTCCTTCTCCAGGTTGAAGTTCCCATTTGAGGTCTTTATTGTTTAAAGCCTCGGTAAGAGCCTTTTCTGATTTGTCCCAAATATCATCGCTGCCAACCCTTTTCTCAGGACGGGTTGATAACTTTATAATGATTTCATCAAAACCAAAAGTTTTATAAACCTCAAAGACAAGATCAATGAAAGTAGAGACCTCATCTTGAATTTGTTCTTCAGTGCAGAATATATGGGCATCATCCTGAGTGAAATTTCTAACTCTCATCAAACCGTGTAAAGCACCAGATGGTTCATTCCTGTGGCATGAGCCAAACTCAGCAAGACGAAGAGGTAAATCTTTATAACTCTTTAAACCTTGGTTAAATACCTGCACATGACAGGGACAGTTCATTGGTTTTATTGCATAAGTTCTACTTTCTGAGGAGGTAGTAAACATATCGTCTCTGAATTTTTCCCAATGACCTGATTTCTCCCAAAGGGATTTATCAACTGCTTGAGGTGTTCTTATTTCTTGATAGTCATTTTTCTTAAGTATTTCTCTTATATACTTCATTAACACTTGGTAGATTGTCCAGCCATTTGGCTGCCAAAAAATCATTCCAGGTGATTCTTCTGAGATATAAAAAAGTGAATGTTTTTTTCCAAGTTTTCTATGGTCTCTTTTTTCCGCTTCTTCGATTCTTGTTAAGTAATCATTAAGTTCTTTTTCTTTAGCCCAAGCAGTACCATATATTCTCTGTAATGATTCATTTTCACTTTTACCTCTCCAATATGAACCAGATAATTTTAATAATTTAAAATGTCTAAGATGTCTTGTATTTGGAACATGAGGACCTCTGCACATATCAATATATTCTTCGTGTTTATATAAATTTATGAGACCTTCATCAGGAATATCTTCGATTATTCTTAATTTAAAAGTCTCATCTCTTTCTTGAAAAGTTTTAGTAGCTTCTTTTTTAGAAACTTGTAAAATTTTTACGTCATAATTAGTTTTTATTAATTTATTAATTCGTTCTTCGATTTTGATTAAATCTTCAGGTGTAAATCTATATTCTGAAAAAATGTCGTAATAAAAGCCTTCTTCTATTACAGGCCCAATCGCCATTTTTATATTTGGATAAAGTTGTTTAACCGCATGACCGATCAAATGTGCAAAGGAATGTCTAATTATCTCAATGCCTTCTTTATCGCGGGATGTAATTATTACAACTTTGGCATCATGATTTATTGGAAGAGTTGCATCAAAAAGAACATCATTTACTTTGCCCGCAATTGTGGCTTTGGCTAGGCCGGTTCCAATGCTCTGAGCTATTTCTTGGATTGTTACAGGCTTTTCAAATACTTTTCTCGATCCATCTGGTAATGTTATTTCTGGCATAATTTATTTCTCCATTTCAAAAAAACCTAATGAAGATTTAACTCTACTAAGGGTTTTATTTGCCACTATTTCAGCTTTTTCCTGCCCTTTGAGAAGTATTTTATTTAGTTCATAAGGATCGTTAATAAGAACCTGATATCTTTCTTGGATAGGTTTAAGGGATTCTATTAGTTGTTCGGTAATAATTTTCTTGAATGTCCCCCATCCTGTCTGGGCTAAATCATTTTCTAATATAGTAATTTCTTTACCGCTTAGTATCGAATATATCATTAAAAGATTTCTAGATTCAGGCCTTTCGGGATTATTAAATTCCATACCAACAGAACTATCACTTTTAGCTCTTTTTATTTTTTTTGTAATTATGTCAGGAGGATCCAGTAAATTAATTCTACTACCCTCGTTAATATCACTTTTGCTCATTTTTTTTGATCCATCATTTAAACTCATTATCTTTGAACCATTTTTCATGATTATTGGTTGAGGAACTTTTAAAATGTTTTCCTCTTTACTAAATTTGGCATTAATTCTCTGTTGTGCAATATCTCGGGCAAGTTCTAAGTGTTGTTTTTGATCTTCACCTACTGGAACAAAATCAGCATCATATAGCAAAATGTCTGCAGCCATTAAGATTGGATAATCAAATAATCCAATAGAAACATTATTTCCTTGTTGAACAGATTTTTCCTTAAATTGGATCATTCTTTCCATCCAATTTATAGGAGTCATACAATTTAAAATCCAACAAAGTTCTGAATGTGCAGATATCTGGCTTTGAACAAAAATAGAGCAAATTTCGGGATCTATACCACAAGCAACATATAAAGCTGCAGTGGAAAGTGTATTTCTAGAAAGTTGTTTGGGATTATATTCTGTAGTGATTGCATGCAAATCGACTACACACAGGAATGTTTCGTGCTTTTCTTGAAGTGTAACCCAATTGTTTATTGCTCCAAGCCAGTTCCCAATATGTAAATCCCCTGTAGGTTGAACTCCAGAAAGAATTCTTTTTTTATTTGTCATCCACTTCTTCTTTGATTTCTTCTTTGATTTCTTCTTTGATTTCTTCTTTATCTTCTTCTTTGTTTTGTTGAAGCTCTTTACTAGGAGTATTTTTAACTGGCCTTGCAAAAGGATCAGCTGCTACGTTTTTACTTTTGTTTTCAGAAATTACTGATTTATTCGGTAAAGATGTGTTTTTATTATTTTTTGCAAATTTTGTTATTGATTCCATTAAATTTTTATCTTCAATCATTTCGCTAAGTGTTCTAACTGAAAAGCCTAAAACTGCGACTGTAGATTTAAGTTGAAAAGCCTCCTGTATTGATTTAACAGCTTTCATTTCATTATCACTTAACCTTATCCGAAATCCCCCGCCATCTCTATTTCCTCCAGATCTGCTCCTAAAGTTAGATCTATCATTATCACCACGGCTTCTGTAGTTCTCCTGACCATAATTATTGTTGTAATTGGAATTTGACATCTTAGGATTCTTTTTTTATCTAAACAGTCTATTAATTTACCACCTAGTTATGCAAGAAGTCTTAAATTGAACTTCAAAAATTCTTATCTATTATTGAAGAGTTATGTAATTTTGCTTTTTTTCATTCACAACTTGCATTAAAGTAATGGAAGAATATTAATGCATTGTGTTCGATATTAGTAAAGAAAACTTTTTAAAGGATTTAATAAAGTTCCCCCAAAAAAAATTATTTATAATTTTACTTTTATTGGGTTTTGGAGAATGGTTTTTGAGCGATTTAACAAGTTTTGCAGGTGGTTCAATAGGATTTTTTATTTTATGTTTTGGGGGATATTTTTATTTAAAGAGTGAAAAGCCGAAGTTTAATGAACCAAGGGACTTAGATGGCTGGATAAAACTTTGTAATGAAGATTTAGATTTCTTTGAGGAAATTGAATTGCATAACAATTTAGAAAAACAAAATATTAAAAGACAAAAAGCTCTTGAATTAATATTAAATAGAGAAAAAAAAGAAGAGATTTATTGTATTGGGCAGAAAAAATTTGATTCGAATACAACATTATTCAAAAATTATTTTAAAGCAGATAAGTTCGAATTGAATTTTATTGAAAAACTTCCTAAATATAATTCCTCTGAAATTGTTCCTGAAGTGATTTTAAATAGCGATGCTATTTTGTATTTTTTAAAACTACCTCTATCCGCTAATGATTTTTTGTGGTTAGATAAACTTCCTAAAAGTATGCCCATCTGGTTAGTTACTTTATGTAAAAAAGGATTAGATTCTGATAATGAAATAGAGGAACTAAAGGCTCAGATTTCAGGAGAATATGCAAACAGAATAATTAGATTTGATAAAACAAAAAATAATTTAGCAAATATACCTTTTTCTTTGCGCAAGTTTTTTATAAGTTCAAGTAACAATATTAAAAATACTAAAAAAAGGCTTTTAAAGAGATTGCATACGGATTGGCAATCTGAGATTGAGGGAATAAGAAGAATGCAATTGAAGGATTTACAGAGGAGAAATCAAATTATTGTAGCGACTTCAGTTTTCTTGTCCCCGATTCCATCAATAGATGTTTTATCTATGACTGTTTTAAATTCCCTAATGATTAAAGAAATTAAATCTATATGGGGATGTAATTGGTCTCCCGATATATTGGATAAAGTATCCAAACAAATAATTAAGACTGCAATTGCACAAGGAGTTATTGAATGGAGTAGCCAGACGTTGATAAGCTTAACTAAATTGCATGGCCCGAATTGGATAGTAACTGGCGTATTCCAAGCAATAAGTGCAGCATATTTAACAAGAGTAGTATCAAGTTCTTTAGCAGATTTCATGGCAATAACAAAAGGAGTCTCAGAACCTGATTTGGAATTTATAAAACAAAACTCCGAAAAGATCGTTAAAAAAGCATTTGAAAATGAAAAAATAAATTGGAAATCTTTGATACCCGAGTTAAAAAATCAAATGATTCTATCAAATTAAAAATATGGAAGAAATTAATTATAAAAATTATAGAATTGAGGCAGAAAATGTCTGTGTTGACTATAACGGTAAAGTTGCATTATATGATGCAAATTTAAGATTAAATCCTGGTCAGATTTGTGGATTAGTAGGAATGAATGGTGCAGGTAAAACAACTTTTTTTAATGCCTTAACTGGGTTTGTAAATATTTCGAAAGGCAAAATTAGAATTAATGGTGAGTCTTTAAGAATTGCTCAACAAGATCAGGCAATCGCATATGTTCCTCAAAGTGAAGGTATTGATAGTCAATTCCCAGTCAGCGTATGGGATGTAGTAATGATGGGTCGATATGGGTCAATGAATATTATGAGAACTCCAAGAGAATCAGATATTCATGCTGTTAAGGATGCTATTGATAGGGTTGATCTTATGGAACTTTCATCTACCCCAATTGGTAACTTATCAGGGGGGCAGAGGAAAAGAACTTTTTTAGCAAGAGCTATTGCGCAAAGGGCATCAATACTATTACTTGATGAACCCTTTTCGGGAGTTGATATTAGAACTGAGAAACTTATATCAGAGTTATTTATTCAATTTAAAAAAGAGGGGAAAACAATTTTGCTATCTACTCACGATATGATTCATGTTCGTGAATTTTGCGATTTAGTGCTTTTAATAAATAAGACAGTTGTTGCATATGGAGAGACTTCAGAAGTATTTACTCCAGAAAATATTACAAGTACTTTTGGAGGTATGTCACCAGATGTCTTGTTTGGACCTGAGTCATAAAACCTAGTTATATGCATCTATGCTTTTTATCAATAAATATAATTTCTTTTGTAGCAGATCCTTTATCTCATGAATTCATGAGAAAAGCTCTAATGATGAGCTCATTAGTGGCTGCTGTTTGTGGGTTTTTATCTAGTTATTTAACTCTTAAAGGTTGGGCTTTAATGGGAGATGCAGTATCACACTCTGTAATGCCTGGTGTTGTTGTGGCTTATGCTTTGGGACTTCCTTTCTCCTTAGGGGCATTTGTTTTTGGTGTAGGTTCTGTAGCTTTAATAGGATTTGTTAAACAAAAATCCAGAGTTAAAGAAGATACCGTAATTGGCTTAGTGTTTACAGGTTTTTTTGCTCTTGGAATAGTTTTAGTTTCAAAGATTAAAAGTAACATTGATCTTCACTCAATTCTTTTTGGCAGCCCTCTTGGTATTTCTCTGTCAGACGTTAAACAAACGGTATTGATTTCTCTATTGGTGGTAGTTCTATTGTCAATTTTTAGGAAAGACTTAATTCTTTATTGTTTTGATCCAAGACACGCAAAAACAGTAGGAATTAATGTCTCATTTCTTCATTATTTATTACTTACATGTTTGTCTTTAGCAGCTGTAGTTGGATTGCAATCTGTTGGGATAGTCTTGGTTGTCGCAATGCTGATAACTCCTGGAGCAACAGCCTATTTGTTAACAGATAAGTTTGATAACATTACAATCTTTTCAGTAATTAGTGCAATCGTTTCAAGTCTATTAGGAATCTATCTTAGCTTTTGGTTCGATCTAGAAACTGGGGGTTCAATTGTATTAGTTCAAACGTTTATATTTTTATTTGCTTTTTTATTTGCTCCAAGATATGGAATATTTAAATTTAAAAAATTAACTTCTAATTATTAATAATAATGGATAATGATTTAAATGATAAAAGTTGGAATTGGTGGCCTTTATTCCCCCTTTATCCATATGGAAAAAAGAAGACTATTCTTAGAGAAATAGTTCCTAGCGAAATATGGTCCTTGGAACAGATTCAGGGATTATATTATGTAGCTGTTCCAATCAGAATGACAATAATTAAGGTTAACAATGGGTTAATACTCATTAACCCTTTACCTGCGACAAAGGAACTTGTAAATGAATTGGAAAAATTAATTTCTACTTATGGAAAAGTAAAAACAATATTGCTTCCTAGTGCCTCTGGATTAGAACATAAAATAGGATTGCCATCATTAGCAAGAGTTTTCAAGGATGCTCAGATTTGGCTATGTCCAGGCCAATGGAGTTTTCCTATTAATCTTCCTTTAGATTTTCTTGGAATTCCATCAAATAGGACAAAGATACTTTTTGAAGATGGCATTCCATATGAAGATTGTTTTAAATGGTCTTCATTAGGGCCTTTAAATTTAGGACTTGGAACTTATCAGGAGGTGAGTTGTTTTCATCTCTCAACAAGGACACTTCATGTCACAGACGCTATAGTTGGCATCGATTCAAATCCTCCAGAAATATTCGACTTTGACCCTACGCCCTTGTTATTTCATTCGAGAGATAGAGGCGATGAACCAATTCTTGATACTATTGAATCTAGAAAAAAAGGTTGGGCAAGAACTGTTTTGTTTTCATCTTTTTTAAAACCAGGAAAATTAAATATCCCTTCTTTGAAACAAATTATCAAATACTCTTTTAAAGAAGGTCTTCGAAATAAGAAATCACATTTTGGGATCTACCCTTTTTTATGGGATGAAGATTGGGAATCATCTTTAGTTGAAATAATGGGCGAAAATAGCCCTAAGATTCAGATTGCACCAGTTTTAAAAAATTTAATATTTCCTAGATCAAAAAAAGTACTTGTTGGATGGCTAGAAAAAATTAAAACTTATAAAAATATGGAATATTTGATATCAGCTCATTATTCTGCTCCAATAAACTTTAGAGAAGAAGATTGTCAGAATTTGATAGACGAAATTAATTCAAATAAATGGAATAAATTACAAGATGATAATAAATTCCTTATTAATTTCTATAAAAAATTATTTGAGTTGGGGATAATCCCAAAAAATGTAAATATCTAGAGATTTATTCTTCTTCAATGGACATTTCTTCATCACTTTTTAGGGTTTGTTCAAGCTCTTTTCTTTGCTCCATTTGTCTTAAGAAATAGCCTGTCATCATTGCAGAAGAAAGCAAATTAGCAATATTGTCTTTTGAGGATGTTATTTTTACATCAAACTGATCAGACGGCAGCATCCCTAGAAGACCTTGAACATTGTGCCTTATGATTTCTTGAATATCTTCACTAGCTGATTTGGCTATTCTCTGTAAAACCTCTGGGGATTGTTTTTGTAGATATTGAATTAAATCATTCTCATCATTTGGATCATTATTTTCGGTAGCTAGAAATTCAGGATTGAACATTTATACAACTTCAACTTAAAAAACCCTACAACACCATGAACCCTTTAACCAATATTATTAAGACTAGGGAACCGAATAGGTCCAATATTATTTAATGGCCAATATCTAAGAATAGCCTTTCCTATTACTTTTTCATAAGGAAGAAAACCCCATATATGTGAGTCCATACTATTATTTCTGTTATCTCCCATAACCCATAATGACTTTTCAGGAACTACGTATGGCCCTATAGAATAATTGATATTTTTGTCGGAAATATAATTATTTTGAGCAATATCATTTAAATATAAATTACCTTCTTTTACTTCTACTTTATCCCCAGGGACTCCAATCACCCTTTTGATTAATGCAATATCTGAACCATAACCAGCTTCGATTAATTGTTCTGGAACATTAAAAACAATTATTTTATTTTTTAATTTAGATAAATTTGATTTAGAAGTTATTTTAGGGGTTAATTTTTCAACCAATATTTTATCTTGGATTTGGAGTGTAGGGAGCATAGATCCTGAGGGAATCCATCTTGGCTCAATTACTTGCCATCGTATAATCAAAGCAATTACTATCCAAATAAAAAGATTTTTAAAATCTTTTAGGATTGAACTTTTTTTTTCTACTGGATTTTGCATTGTTTAATTATCTACAGGTAAAGAGGAATTTCAAAAGTATTTATATAAATTATGACATCATCTATAGAATGCCAAAATTTTTTAAAAAGTTTACAACTTTTAGATCTTTTTACAAAAATAGGAGCTAAAAATTTAATTTTATGTCCAGGTAGTAGATCAGCTCCTTTAGCAATAGCCGCTGGAGAGTTAAACAAACTTGGGATTTTAAATGTCTTTAATTCCATAGACGAAAGATCTGCTGGATTTCATTCTCTTGGAATTTCTACCGCCTCTGGAGATGTTTCATTAGTTGTTACAACATCAGGAACGGCAGTTGGTAATTTATTACCTGCAGCTATTGAGGCGGATAAATCATGTAAAACAATTGTATTTATAACTGCTGATAGACCTCTAAGATTAAAAGACTGTGGTTCTAATCAAACAGTAAATCAAGAAGAATTTTTGAATTCAGTATGTAGAAGCAATTTGAGTACCAACTTAAAGGGAATTCATGAGAATAAAGACGAAGATATCTTGAAAATAGTGGAAATTGTAAAAAAACAAATACTTGAATCTCCAGGCCCTATTCATTTAAATATTCCATTTGAAAAACCTTTAGATATATCTTTAAAAGATAAAAAAAAGGGTTTAGAGCTTTTTGAAAGATTTTATTTAAATAAAACTCATCAATTATTAAAAAAGGGTAATTACTATAAAAATATTCAATTTTCAAGAAAACTTTTTAAAAGTTTTAAGTTGTATGATCCTGGAATTATTGTTGTTGGACCATTTCAGGGTTCGAAGAGAGATTTAAATTCTTTTAACAGCGCTTTAGAAAAAATACAAGCAATTTCAGGTTGGCCGGTTTTTGTTGATCCTGTTTCAGGGGTTTCATCTGAATTAAGAGGTTTAGTAAAAAATTGGGAATTAATTCTTAAAAAGAATAAAAATATTATTCATTGCGACCAGATTTTGAGACTTGGCCCTCTTTCCTCTTCTAACGATTTAGAAAATTTTTTATTAAATTTTGAAGGCTTACAAATTCTTGTAAAAGAAAATAATTTTAGAAAACTAGATCCAATAAAAAAATCTTTTGAATATGATTTTGGCATATGTGCTTTTGTTAAGGAACTTTTAGGAGAGTTTTCAGATTATGAGAAAAAGAGGAAACCTTTAATCAATTTAGGAAAAGATTTGATCAGAGAAGGGGAAAAAATAAAGGAAATTTTAAATGAACAACTATTTTTAAATACAGAAATAACAGAATATAAACTGGCAAATTTAGTACCTAAAATTTGGCCAGGAAATTATCCTATTATGCTCTCAGCAAGTAGTCCTATTAGAGATTGGCTCACATTCTCTGAAAATGGAACTTTAACAAGGGAATGTTTTAGCTTTAGAGGTGCTTCAGGCATAGATGGTACTTTATCACTTGCTTTAGGTATTGCAAGAGTAACTAAACCTCTACTACTGGTAACTGGAGATTTAGCATTAATTCATGACATCAATGGGTTCCTCGTTGAAAATGCAATTGAATTAAATTTAACTATCTTATTAATTAATAATAATGGTGGAAATATATTTAATAATTTATACAAAAATAATTTAGAAGAACAGGAATTAAAAAAACTTTTTTTAATGCCTAAATCTATAAATTGGGAAAATCTAGCAAAAGGTTATCAAGTTCCGATTAGAAATGTTTCAGATTTTGATAAATTAAGAGAAGCTTTTGATTGGAGCCTTTCTATGCAAAAATCAGTAATAATTAAAGTCGACATTAATGTTGAAAATGAAATGAAAGAGAAAAATTTCATCTTAAAAAAGATCCTCACAAATTAATGAATTTGCTTTTTCAAATTATTTAAATCTATGAAAGTTTTACCAGGAGAAACTAACTTAAATTGGACTGAATGGAAATCTTATGAAGATATCTTGTTTCATAAAAGTGGAGATGGGATTGCAAGAATCGCAATTAATCGACCTGAGAAAAGAAATGCATTTCGTCCAAGAACAGTTTGTGAACTGCTAGATGCTTTTAATCTTGTTAGAAATGATGAGGGGGTCGGAGTTGTACTTTTCACAGGTGCAGGACCAGATAAAAAGGGAGTTTTTTCGTTTTGTTCAGGCGGGGATCAAAGTGTTAGAGGTCAAAATGGATACGAAGATGATGAGGGTAATCAAAGACTAAATGTATTGGAATTGCAAAGGTTAATAAGAACTTTACCTAAAGTGGTTATAGCTTTAGTTCCTGGTTTCGCAATAGGGGGAGGGCAAGTTTTACATCTTGTTTGTGATCTAAGTATTGCGTCTGAAAATGCAATATTTGGGCAAACAGGTCCTAGAGTTGGGAGCTTTGATGCAGGATTTGGATCAAGCTATTTAGCAAGATTGGTGGGACAAAGAAAGGCAAAGGAAATATGGTTTTTATGTAGAAAATATAATTCTAAAGAAGCCTTAGAAATGGGTTTAGTAAATGCGATTACAAAGATTGAAGAATTAGAAGCTGAGGGTGTAATCTGGGCAAGAGAGATTCTACGAAATAGTCCAACTGCTATTCGAATACTTAAGGCGTCATTTAATGCTGAGTGTGATGGGATAGCAGGTATTCAAGAATTATCTGGGTATACAACGCAGCTATTTTATTCAACGAATGAAGCAAAAGAGGGCAGAGATGCCTTCCTTGAGAAAAGGCCCCCTGATTTTTCTGATTACGGATGGACTCCTTAATAGTTTCTTACTCTTTAAAAAGCACTTTTTATAATAAATAATCAATGAGAATTCTTCTTGCTGCTGCTGAATGCGCTCCAATGATCAAAGTTGGAGGGATGGGAGATGTAGTGGGTTCATTACCACCCTCATTGATAAAACTTGGTCATGATGTAAGAGTTATAATTCCAGGCTATGGCAAATTATGGAATCTACTAGAAGTATCAAACGAACCAGTCTTTAGAGCTAATACTATGGGAAATGATTTCTCTGTATATGAAGCAAAACATCCAATACATAATTACATAATCTACTTAGTGGGACATCCAACTTTTGATTCTGGACAAATATATGGAGGAGAAGATGAGGATTGGCGATTTACATTTTTTGCTAGTGCTACTGCCGAATTTTCTTGGAATTGCTGGAAGCCCCAAGTTCTACATTGCCATGATTGGCACACCGGTATGATTCCGGTATGGATGCATCAAGATCCTGAAGTAAGTACTGTTTTTACTATACATAATTTAAAGTATCAAGGACCATGGAGATGGAAGCTTGAAAAAATGACCTGGTGTCCATGGTATATGCATGGAGACCATACAATGGCAGCCGCAATGTTGTATGCAGATAGGGTTAATGCTGTTTCTCCAACATATGCCGATGAGATAAAAACTCATGAGTATGGAGAAAGTCTTGAGGGGTTATTGAATTATATTTCTGGGAAATTAAGAGGTATCCTCAACGGGATTGATCTAGATGAATGGGATCCTGATAAAGATAAAGTGTTACCTGCACAATTCAATATTAAAAATTTAGAAAGTAGATCAGAAAATAAGGTTATTCTTCAGAAAGAAATGGGACTTGAGGTCAATAGTAAAAAATATCTTTTAGGTATGGTTAGTAGACTAGTTGACCAAAAAGGGGTTGATTTGGTTTTACAAGTTTCCAGAAGATTACTCGCATATACAGATTCTCAAATAGCTATTTTAGGAACAGGAGACAGATCTCTAGAATCTGGATTATGGCAATTAGCGTTAGATTATCCCGGCAGATTTTCGGTATTTCTTACTTATGATGATTCTTTATCAAGGCTTATATATGGAGGATCTGATGCATTCTTAATGCCAAGCAGATTTGAACCCTGCGGTATCAGTCAATTACTTGCCATGAGGTATGGATCAATTCCAATAGTAAGAAGAGTTGGAGGCTTGGTTGATACAGTTCTGCCTCATGATCCAGAGAATAATAGTGGAACAGGTTTCTGCTTTGATCGATTTGAACCGATTGACTTTTATACTGCTCTAGTGAGATCTTGGGAGGCATTTAGGCATAAGGATAGTTGGAAATTATTACAGCTCAGAGCTATGAGTCAAGAATTTAGTTGGCAGCGTTCAGCATTAGAATATGAATCTATGTATAAAGATGTGTGTGGGATTAAGGCTCCATCCCCAGATGTAGCTGAAATTGAAAAGTTTTCTTTTGGGCAATCTGCTGATCCTTCTCTTAAAAAAACGTGATCTAATTTTTAATGGATTTTTCTATACCTGATGTTAATAAGATTTTAGGTACTATAAAAAATTGGGATAGTCTTGCAAATCAATTGCAAACTTTTAAAAATATAAGTTTAGACAGTCGAACTATATTAAATCGCGAACTTTTTATTGCTATAAAAGGTAATAATTTTGATGGACATAATTTTCTTAATGAGGTTATAAAAAAAGGAGGAAAAGCTGTTGTAATTAAAGATGGAATGCAGAATTTATTACCTAATAATTTCCCTTATTGGTCCGTTCCAGATACTTTAGAAGCTTTTCAGAAATTATCATTACTTAAAAGAAGGAAATTAAATATACCTGTTGTAGGGATTACAGGATCAGTTGGTAAAACAACTACAAAAGAAATGATGGGAGAGGTTTTAAAGCAATTAGGGAAAATCAAATTAAGTCAGTTAAATTTCAATAATGAAATTGGGGTAGGTCTAACCATACTTGATTCTGATTTGAAAGATAAAATTTTAATACTCGAGATGGGAATGAGAGGACTTGGGCATATTGAAAATTTGTCCAAATTTTCTGAACCTGATATCGCAGTTATTACAAATATTGGAAGCTCTCATATTGGAATACTAGGATCAAAAGAAAATATCACTTATGCAAAATGTGAAATAACTAAACATTTAAACCCAAAGGGCGTTGTAATTATTCCTTCAAATGATAATTTTTTAGAGGAAACTTTAAAAAAAAATTGGAATGGAAGAATTATTAAAGTAGAACTATTAGATAAGAATCAAAAAGCTCAAAGTATTAATAAAAGTAATTTACAAGGATTTTTTAATAGATCTAATAATTCTGTAATCATAGAAGATAAGATTTTTGAAATATCTTTTCAAGGTTTTCACAATGCATTTAATTTCTTATTTGTGTATGCGGTTGCAAAAGAGTTAGGAATAGAATTCAAAGATACCAATAAATTTAATTTTGTCAGTTTAAATGGAAGGAATAAAATTCTGAAATCAGTCAAGACCACCATATATGATGAAACCTATAACGCTTCTCCTGAATCGGTAAAAGCATGTATTAATAATTTAATAGATAATCCAAATAATCATTTCATGATTTTAGGTAGTATGCAGGAATTAGGGAACAAAAGTAAAAAATATCATAAGGATCTTTTTGATTTTATAAATAGATCAGATATAAAGAAATGTATTTTTATCTGTGATAAAAATGATGAAATCTATTATGCAGATTATTTAAAAACAAGTACTAAATTCTTATTCCTTAATGAGATAAATAAAGTTGGTGAAACTATAAATAAATATACAAAAAGGGGCGATTTCATTCTTATTAAAGGTAGCCGTTGTTGGCAGCTTGAAAAAATTATTAAATCCGTTGATTAATTTTTGGACTTGTTTTTTTTCCAATTTTTAATATTTACTTGTTTGCTTCTAGCTATAGCTAAAGAATTATTTTGAGAATCTTTAGTAATTACTGAGCCTGCTCCAGTAGTTACTGAGTCACCAAGATTAACAGGCGCTATTAAAACTGTGTTGGCTCCAATACTAGAGTTTTTACCAATATTTGTTTGATATTTTTTGGTGCCATCAAAATTTGCTGTAATAGTTCCTGCTCCTATATTGGTATATTTACCAACTTTAGAATCGCCAATATAACTTAGATGATTAACCTTAACTTCCTCATCTAGTTGGCTATTTTTTATCTCAACAAAATTACCAATTTTGCTGTAAGAAGAAATTTCACAATCAGGTCTTATATGACTGTAAGGACCGATTTTTACATGGTCCATTATTTTTGAATTAAAAATAGTTGAATTTATAATTTCACAATTATTATTAACGATCGTATCTTTTATGAAAGAATTTGGACCGATTTTGCAATTATTAGAAATTTTAGAATTTCCTCTTATATGACTATTTGCTTCAATTATTACATCTATTCCTATTATTGCCTCTTCACTAATTGTGCAACTCGGTGGATGGATAATAGTTACTCCTCCAAGCATGTGTTTTTTTTTAATTAAGGTTTGAATAGTTTCTTCGCATTCTGATAATTGAACTCTATTATTAATTCCTTGAAGTTCTCCATTATCTTCAACTTCAAAGCTATAGGAATTTTTTAGTAAGGTGATAGTGTCAGTAAGATATATTTCTTTTTGTTTATTGTTACTTTTTAAATTATTAATTATTTTTGATAAACTTTTCCAACTAAAGCAGTAAATTCCAGCATTCGTCAATAAATTTGAACGTTCATCTTTATTGCAATCTTTTTCTTCGACTATCCTTTCAATTCGATTATTTTCAGTAAATACTCTTCCATATCCATGAGGATCTTTTTTCCTAGAAGTTATTAAGGAAACATCTGCTCTTTTTGAGTCATGATATTTAATAAGATCTTTCAAAGTTTCGGCTTTGATAAGTGGTACATCCCCATTTAGAACCAACAATTTACCTTCATGTTTTTTTACTTGTTGAGAGAGAACTTGAATAGCATGTCCTGTTCCTTTTTGAGGATTTTGAGTAATAAAGTGAATGTTTTTATTTTTAAGTACCGAATCTTCAACCTCCTTTGATTTGTGACCTACTATTATTAATATTTTATCTGGTTTTAATTCATTACAAGAATTGATAACTCTTTGTAGGAGTGTTTTTCCAGATAATTTATGTAAGACTTTAGGCAGTGAGCTCGCCATCCTAGTACCCTTACCTGCAGCTAATATCGCAACAGTTAACATATTTATTTAGATATTTTATTTGAATTTTACTGTTTAACTTCTATTTCGTCATTCCCCATTTATCTCTCCATTTTTTTGAAGTCTTTAGTTTAGATAAAAATTGTTCCTTGACTCTTTTTTGAATAATATCTTTTGGATTTGAACTTAGATTAGGATCACGATACGGGATACTTGCTTTAGTCAATAAATGTTCCTCTTCCATCGACGATAACTTTTTAAAATACAAATTATTTTGTAAAACTTTTTCTTCAATGATCTTTACAGCAATTGTCCCGTTACTCCATAAATTTTTAGAGTCTAAATTTGGCTTGATATTAAAAATGTTCAAACCAAAATCTTTTAATGTTCTTCTTATCGCAGCTGAACAAGAGTATGTTATTAAATATCCTTGAGGATTGAGTTTTTGAGTAACTTTTGCTAGAAATTCAACTGACCAAACTTGAGGACATTTTTGAGGAGAAAACCCATCTAAATAAATTAAATCGAATTTAATATTTGCAGGAATATTTTTTATTTTTTCCCTTGCATCGCCCCATAAAATGTCACATTCAAAAAATTGATCTTTATATTTAGAATTTTTTGATAAAGCTTTAAATATCTTAAAAACTTTTGGATGCCATAACTTTTGAAATGATTTATTTCTTATAGAAAAATCTAAAGGCTTTTTATCAATTTCTAAAGCATACCAATTTATAAAAGAATTTTGTCTAATTAGGTTATTAAATAATGAAGCTGAATTGTATCCTAGACCGAAGCAGATATCTAAAACGTTCAGAGACCTATCGTTAAATCTTTTTAAATCAGATGGATTTATGAATTTAATTTCAGTCTCTTTTAAAGCCCCTTCTAGACTATGAAAATTCTCTTGAAAAATATGACTCCTTAGTGTAACGCTCCCATCTTTAGTTAAAACCTCTTTTAATTCAGACAAGAATTCTCTCGGATCAGTTAATTAGTTTGTCTAGATCGTCCCAAAAAGTTGGATAGGAAACTCTAGAAGCCTCTGCTCTTGCAATTTTTGAGGAGCCTTTAGCTAAAAGTGAAGCTATAGCAAGACTCATTGATACACGATGATCAGTTTCACTATCAACTTCAGCAGAATGAAACTTAGAATCACCATTAATTATTAAACCATCTTCCTTTTCTATGATATTCGCACCAAATTTTTTTAGTTGGGTTGCCATAACTTTTAATCGGTCTGTTTCTTTAACTCTTAATTCTTTTGCATCTTTAATTTCTGAAACTCCACCACAAAAACAAGCTGCTACTGTAAGGATTGGAATTTCATCTATAAGTTTTGGAAGAATATCTCCTTCTACTTTAAAAGGTTTTAAATTACTTACATATTTTACATCTATAGAACCTATGGGTTCTCCTGCAATTGTAGATTTGTCTAAAATTTTATAGTTGCATCCCATTTCATCCATTACATTCAATATCCCTGTTCTCGTTGGATTTAGCCCTACATTTTTAATAACAATTTCAGATTCTGGCACTATTGATGCGGCAATCATCCAGAAAGCTGCAGAGCTAATGTCTCCCGGAATCAATATATTTTGACCTGTCAAATTATTACCTGATTTTATTACTATATTTCTTCCTAATTCTCCTCTTATATTTATGTCGGCCCCAAATGCTTTAAGCATTCTTTCAGTATGGTCTCTCGAGGATGCAGGCTCAATAACTGAAGTAGTTCCAGAGGCATTTAACCCTGCTAATAATATCGCAGATTTAACTTGAGCACTTGCTACTGGAGTTCCAATTACACAACCTTTTAGTCTATTCCCAGTAATAGAAATAGGAGCTTTTGACCCATTTTTTCTGCCGTGAATTTTGCCTCCCATAAGTGATAATGGCTTGCTGACTCTTCCCATTGGTCTTTCATTAAGAGATTTGTCCCCAGTCAAGATAAAATTACTACCTTTTTGTCCCGCCAAAAGACCCATTAATAACCTCATTGTGGTGCCTGAATTTCCGCAATCAAGAATTTCTTCAGGTTCTTTAAAACCATCAATACCTAAACCTTTTATGGTAAAAGGTTGATTCTTTTTTATTTCAGGAATATTTACACCCAATTTCCTAAGACAATCTGCTGTTGAAAGAGGGTCTTCAGAATATAAAAACCCTTCTATATTTGTTTCACCTTCTGCAATACTTCCTATTATCAAAGATCTATGCGAGATTGACTTATCTCCAGGTACTTTTATTATTCCTTGTAAACTTCCTCCACCTTTAACGGTGCGGATATGATTAGTATTCAAATTAATAAGTTGGTTTAATTTCTATAGATTTTTTCATAGGTACATAATATCAATAAGTTTGTTTTTTAAAAAAAATATTAAAAGTTAAGTAACTGTTTTCTATAATAATAAAAGAATTGGAACTTATTATTAATCTTTCTTATTACCATGTCGCCGATGATGTTCCAGAAACAGATTCTGATATAGCTGTAGTTATTGATGTTTTAAGAGCAACAACAACAATTTCTTGGGCATTGAAAAACGGGGCAGATTCAATTCAAGTTTTTTCTGATTTAGAATTATTAAAAAATACTGCTAAAAAGTGGGACCCTAAAAAAAGATTAATGCTTGCAGAAAGAGGTGGAAATATGATTGATGGTTTTGATTTAGGTAACTCCCCATTATCTGTAACTAAAGAGACTGTTCAAGGTAAAAGACTATTTATGAGTACGACAAATGGTACCAAATCACTGAAAAAAGTTCAAAATGTAGAATATTTGTTTGCAATGTCCCTTCCAAATAGAAAAGCAGTTGCTGAAAGGATAATATCTTTAAATAAAAAAAATGTTCTTATATTAGGGAGTGGATGGGAAGGGTCTTATTCTCTAGAGGATTCTTTAGCAGCAGGTGGACTAGCTCTATATATTAAAGAAAATTTTAATTCTGAAGTGAATATTTTAAATGATGAATTGCAAGCTTCATTAGCACTTTGGAATGTTTGGAAGAATGATATTCTAAAATGTTTAAGGACAGCAACTCACGGCAAAAGATTAACAAGTCTTGGTGATTATGAAGATGACTTTAAGTGTTGTTCTAAACTTGATTGTTTAGATATTGTTCCTACTCAAGTTGAAAGAGGTGTAATTCGTGCCTCATAATTCGCGAATTTATTTTTTAGGAGTTAGATCTTGACTGATTTTTTAGTTGCCGCCTTACAAATTACGAGTAATTCTAATGTTGAAGCGAATTTTGCTGAGGCTGAGGAGCAGATTGAATTAGCTTCAAGGAGGGGGGCAGAACTAATAGGATTGCCAGAGAATTTTGCATTCTTGGGTGAAGATAATGAGAAACTTAGAATGGCTTCTGAATTATCAACAAAGTGTACTAATTTTCTAAAAACGATGTCTCAGAGATATCAAGTTTTTCTCTTAGGAGGAGGTTATCCTGTCCCCGCGGGAGATGATCGTCATACTTTCAATAGATCAGCCCTTTTTGGAAAAGATGGACAAGTTTTAGCAAAATATGATAAGATACATCTTTTTGATGTTGATTTGCCTGATGGTAACCTCTATAAAGAATCATCAACTATTTTGTCTGGGGAGGAACATCCACCAGTTATTGATGTTCCAGGCCTTTGTAAAATAGGCCTATCTATTTGTTACGATGTTAGATTCCCTGAACTTTATAGACACCTTTCTTCAAAAGGTGCTGAACTTATTATGATTCCTGCTGCTTTTACAGCGTTTACTGGAAAAGATCATTGGCAAATTTTACTTCAAGCAAGAGCGATTGAAAATACAGCTTACGTAGTAGCGCCTGCTCAAACAGGAATTCACTATGGGAGAAGACAAAGTCATGGACATGCCATGGTTATAGACCCTTGGGGAACTGTTTTGTCTGATGCAGGTAAAACACAAGGAGCAGCAATAGCTCCTGCAGATAAAGAGAGAGTCAAAAAGATAAGAGAGCAGATGCCAAGCTTAAAACATAGAAAAGCTAAGATGTTTGCAAAATGATGCCAAAGTTTTTTTTTAATAAACTTTTTCGCATCTTATCAATATTCTTACTTTTAAATTTAAGTATTTCCCCAGCAAAATCATCTAGTGCACTAGCTGCGTGGATTTTAAATTCTAATGGGCTTTTAGAATTAAGAACTAAATCAAATGCAAAATTAAAGGCTTATTTTCAAAAAGGAGGGAATGTTTTTGGGGATAGATTTTGGATAGATTTCCCTGGAGAACTAAAAACTCCAAGAACAATAAAGGGAAATGGTCCAATAAAAGAAATTAGATTAGGCAAACCAAATAAAGGTAAAACCAGATTAGTTGTCGAATTTTCGGAAAAAAATAATTTGAAACCGCTTAATTGGAAGTTAGTTGCAATTGATAAAAACAGATGGAAAATTAAGTTATTTTCTTTACCTAAAAATTCTTTTCAGAAAATGGGGGAAGGTCTGATCAGAGAAACATCTAACAATCCCAAGGCTAATCAAAAGCCAATTAAATCAAAAAAGAGAAATTATAAGTTTTTGCAACTACCTGATATCGAGCGAAATAAGTTTTATGTTGTTATCGATCCAGGCCATGGGGGACCAGATCCTGGAGCAATCGGGATAGGAGGTTTAAGAGAAACAGAAGTTGTACTTGATGTTTCTAAACGAGTAAAAAAATTATTATCGGAAAAAGGTGTAATTGTTAGATTAACTAGAAATAATGAAATTGATTTAGATTTACCTCCTAGAGTCTCAATAGCCAACAGAACTGATGCCGATGTCTTTGTAAGTATTCATGCGAATGCTTCAAGAGGTAAAAGAAGAGATATCAACGGATTAGAAACTTTTTATTACAGCGGATGGAGAGGAAGACTTTTAGCAAAAAAAATTCAGAAACAAATACTTAAGGTTTCGCCTGGAAGTCCAGATAGAGGAGTGAGACAAGGTAGATATTTCGTTATTAAAAATACGAGAATGCCTGCAGTACTTGTTGAAATTGGTTTTTTAACAGGAAGGTTAGATGCTAGGAGGCTAGAAAAATCTATCCATCGTCAAAGAATAGCTTATGCAATCACGAAAGGGATTCTTGAATATCTATCAAGGACATAGTGAAACTTAAAGTAGGAATATTTGACAGTGGTATAGGAGGGTTTACGATCCTTCGTTCTTTATTGGAAACCCGTAAAGATGTTGAGGTGTATTATTTGGCAGATACAAAAAGAGTCCCATATGGAAATAAAGATATAGAACATATAAGATTTATTGCAAGGGAAATATGTTTTTGGTTTAAAGATAAGAATTTGGATGCATTACTAATAGCTTGTAATACTACAAATGCATGTGCATTAGATATTTTAGAAGATAATCTAGAAATTCCTTGTTTTGATCTGATCCATTCAGTTTCAGAAACAGTAACTAAAAATCGTATTGGTGTTTTAGGAACTTCTGCAACTATTAAATCTTCGTATTATAAAAAAATAATTGAATCCAAAAAAGAAAATGTAAAAGTAATCCAACAAGCCTGTCCTCAATTTGTATCAGAAATAGAAAAACCAAACCAAGACATAAATAAATTAAATCTTCTGTCGGATTTATATATTAATCCTTTATTAAAAGAAAATATTGAAGAATTAATATTGGGATGTAGTCATTATCCTTTGATTTATAACGTTTTAAAAAATAAAATTCATTCAAATATTCGAATTATTAATCCGTCAGCTGCTTTAGTCGATAAGTTTAATAATACATTCTTAATTCCAAAAAAAGACCACTATGATTGTATTTCTCAAGATAATATTAAGTTCTTTGTTACGGCAAAAAGTGAAGAATTTTCCAAAAAAGTAAAATATTGGTTGGAAATTAATAAAGAAATTAAGTTGGTTTACCTCCGAAGCAATGATTGATTCTTTAGTATAGGTAGGAGGGTAATCATGAATACAGTAACAGAACTTCTACAACCAGTTGAAAATGATCTTGATGATCTTATTCTCGAACTGAAAAATCTAATAGGTGCTGGTCATCCAATTCTTCAAGCAGCAGCAGAACACTTATTTAGTGCCGGAGGTAAAAGATTACGACCTGGGATAGTTTTATTAACTTCAAAAGCTATTTCACCAAATTTTAATTTGACAACTAAGCACAAAAGACTGGCTGAGATTACGGAAATGATTCATACCGCATCTTTAGTTCATGATGATGTTGTAGATGAAGCCTCCACAAGAAGAGGTGTTGAAACTGTTCACAGTAGGTTTAATACGAGAGTTGCTGTCCTTGCTGGGGATTTCTTATTTGCTCAAGCTAGTTGGCATTTGGCAAATTTAGATAATGTAAAAGTAGTTAAATTACTCAGTAGAGTTATTATGGATTTGGCAGAAGGTGAAATAAAGCAAAATCTAAATAGATTTGACTCAGGACAAACTTTTTCAAAATATATTAATAAAAGTTACTCTAAAACAGCTTCACTAATTGCAAATAGTACTAAGGCTGCTGGGGTGTTGAGCAATTTAGAAGATAAAAGATTAGATTGTCTTTATGATTTTGGCAAGAATATTGGACTAGCTTTTCAGGTCGTTGACGATATTCTCGATTTTACAGGTAATGATAAACAATTAGGGAAACCAGCAGTAAGTGATCTAGCTAGTGGATATCTTACTGCTCCTGTTTTATATGCTTTAGAGGAAAATAAAAATCTATCTGTTTTGATAAATAGAGAACTTGTAGAAAAGGAAGATTTAAATAATGCTTTGAATATCATAATGGACTCTCAAGCTATAAAACGTTCTAGAAAATTAGCAGAAGATTTTGCTATTCGTTCAAATGAAGCAATATCATGGCTTCCTGATTCTGAATATAAGAGGGCTTTGTTAGCCTTACCGGAGTTTGTACTTAGTCGTCTTTATTGAATCAACAAAATAATTATTTAAGTTACTAAATACCATTAAATGTTTTTGATAAATTCAAATTTTTAGATTAAATTTATAAATTATTGATACTTTTAATGACATTAGATAAGAAAAATTCAATCAACAATATACTTGAAGAAAATAGACTCTTCCCTCCCTCAAAAAAATTCTCAGATAAATCAAATATAAAAAGTTTTGAGGAATTACAAAGTTTAAAAAAACAATCTTTAGAGAACCCAACAAAATTCTGGGGATCTTTTGCAAATTCGGAAATTGATTGGTTCGAACCATTTCAGACTGTTTTAGACCGAGAAAATGCCCCCTTTTTTAAATGGTTTAAGGAAGGTAAGTTGAATATCACTTATAACTGCTTAGATAGACATATCAAAAACGGAATTGGGAATAAAACAGCTCTTGTATGGGAAGGCGAGCCAGGAGATAATAAGAAATATACGTATCAAGAACTTCTCAAAGAAGTATGCAAAGCTTCAAATGCTTTGAAATCTTTGGGAATAAAAAAAGGTGATTTGGTATGTATTTATATGCCAATGATCCCTGAGGCGATGGTTGCTATGCTCGCTTGCGCAAGAATTGGAGCTCCTCATTCAGTAGTTTTTGGAGGTTTCTCCTCTGAGTCATTAAAAGATAGATTGATTGATGGAAATGCCAGATTTGTTATAACGGCAGATGGTGGTTTTAGAAAAGATAAGGTAATTGAGCTTAAGAAAGCAGTTGATGCAGCAATTGAAAGTGGGGCAAATAAGATTGTTGAAAAAGTTATTGTTGTTCAAAGAACTAAAAAAGATATTTCGATGGTAAACAATAGGGATTTTTGGTGGCACGAATTATTAAAAGATCAAAAAGATTGGTGTGAACCAGAAATTATGAATAGCGAAGATAGATTATTTGTATTGTATACTTCAGGATCCACTGGTAAACCAAAGGGTGTTGTTCATACTACTGCTGGTTATAATCTCTGGTCTCACCTGACATTTAAGTGGATTTTTGACATAAAAGATGATGATATCTATTGGTGTACAGCAGATGTTGGGTGGATTACTGGTCATAGTTATATAGTTTATGGACCTTTATCCAATGGAGCAACAACTCTTATGTTCGAAGGTGTTCCAAGGGCATCTAACTTAGGGGCTTTTTGGGAAATTATTCAAAAATACAAAGTTACTATTTTCTATACAGCGCCAACCGCAATAAGATCATTCATGAAGTCTGGACGAGAGATCCCAGATCAATACAATTTAAAAAGTTTAAGACTTTTGGGAACAGTTGGCGAACCAATTAATCCTGAAGCATGGATGTGGTATCGAGAGGTAATAGGTGATAATAAGTGTCCAATAGTAGATACATGGTGGCAAACTGAAACTGGAGGTGTGATGATAAGTCCCTTGCCAGGAGCCGTTGCTACAAAGCCAGGTTCCGCAACATTCTCTTTGCCTGGAATCGAGGTTGAAGTTGTAGATAAAAATGGAGAAAAGGTTGTGGAAAATGAGGGTGGATATTTGATTGTTAAAAAACCTTGGCCTGGAATGATGCGTACAATTCATGAAAATTCTCAAAGATATTTAGAAAGTTATTGGGAATATATTTCTTTTAAAGGTGAGAAAAATGTTTATTTCGCTGGAGATGGGGCTCGGATTGATAAAGATGGATATATTTGGATTATGGGAAGAGTCGATGATGTTATAAGTGTTTCCGGACATCGTTTGGGAACTATGGAAATAGAGTCCGCATTAGTAAGTCATAAATCAGTTGCGGAAGCTGCTGTTGTCGGAAGAAAAGATTATTTAAAAGGTGAGGCTATTGTTGCCTTTATATCTTTAGAAAAAGATATAAATAGTTCTCCAGAATTAGTTGAGGAGTTAAAGAAACATGTAGTTAATGAAATTGGAATTATTGCTAAACCAGAAAAAATAATAATTTCCGATTCTCTTCCAAAAACGCGTAGTGGAAAAATAATGAGAAGAATTTTGAGATCCTTGGCAGAAGGCGAAAAAATAAGTGGAGATATTAGTACTCTTGAAGATAGTTCTGTTTTAGAGAAATTAAAGGAAATATCTTAAATTGATTGATCAATCAAATTAGATATTTGTTTGATTGTATTTCTTTTAAAGTCATCGTCAGCCCAATCACCTATGAAATTTTCTCTTAGTCCTGCGCTAGCAATAATAGTATGCGTTCCCTTAAGCTTTATTCCTTTGGAGTTATCTTCTTTTCTTGCTCTAAGACAAGAAAGTAATTTATCTGTTTGATCTAATTCATCTGAGTTAAATTTTATTAGAAAATTATTTTTTTGATTATAAGTTTTTTTTATTATTCCAAATGTTCTTTCTGGGCTTGGGCTGAATTCACTATTGAATTCTAATTTTTGAGAAATCTTTTTTAAAAATGGTATAGATCTGTTAGCACTAAAGTTATTAAAACTTATTGATATGAATTTCTCGCAATTCCTACCTCCATCTGGAGAAATTAAGTGAAGCTTACAACCAAGGCTATGTCCAATTCTTATTGAAGGAATTGATGTTCCTATTCTTTTTGATAAGGATCTTTGACAACTTTTAAAATCTTTCCATGCTCTCATTGCCAGTTCTTGATGATCAAACTGAGGGGTGTATTTGTATGCATGTACTGCATAGTTTTTATCTATTAAGCTTTTTATAAATCTTTTGTAACTTAAATCTGGTTTAGATGCTAAATAACTACCTCCAATAAATTCTATGATTTTTTTAGGATTTGAAGGCCAATAACAGTAATTATTAAATTGATATTTTGTAAAAGTCATTTAATATTCTATATTCAAATTATCAGGATGATTTCTAATAAAATTTAGTTTTTTTATTATTTGTTTAATTATTATTAATTTAAAAGAAAATATTATCAAATGCGTCAAAATACAATAGATGTTTTTTTGATAATTGCAACTACCAAACAAAAAAAAGATAAATCAATTGGATTTTCTTAATAATGAAATTAAAAACATTGATAATAAGAAATCAAATTTTTTAGATAAATCAATCTCAAGCTCCAAAAATAATAATAAAAATCAATTAATAGAAAATATTTTAATTCTTGATACTGAGACAACTGGCCTAGATGAAAATAAAGATGAAATTATTGAAGTGGGTTGTATTTTATTTAATGTAAATTCTAAATCTGTCCTCTCGCAGGTTTCGTTCTTATTCCCAGTAAGTTCAAATGAAGCTGAACATATTAATGGGATATCTGCAGAAGTTACTAATATTAAACAACCTTGGGAGGATGGCTTAAATTTCTTTTTAAAACTTGTGGATTGTTCAGATTTAATAGTTGCTCATAATGTTGAATTTGATAAAAAATGGTTTGGAATGGGCAGATTGCCCAAACTCGAAAAAAAATGGATTTGTAGTTTAGAGGATATTAATTGGTCATTTCAAAAAAACTTAAAAAACAGACCATCAGTTACTGATCTTGCACTTTCTTTTTCAATACCAGTTTGGAGCTTACATCGAGCCTTGTCAGATTGCTTTTATATTTCGGAGGTTTTCAAAAAATGTGAAAATTTAGAAGAACTTCTATGTAAAGCGACTGAGCCAAGATTTTTATATAAAGCATTGGTGAGTTATGAAGACAGATTATTAGCAAAGAAGGCAGGATTCCTCTGGAATAATCCTAAGCAAGGTGCTTGGTCTAAAAAATTAACAGTTGAAGAAGCAAATAGTCTTGATTTTAAAGTGCAGATATTGGATTGATATTTCAGCTCTTTAAAATTGAAAAATCTTTAGTGCATTTTACAAGGCATCCATTTTTCACCCATTTTATGTGCGCCGATACATCCATATCTTGTAGCCGCTTTATCAGCTTCTTCTTTTGTCTTATATAGGCCTGGCATCATTTTCTCTTTTTTAATATTTGATATCTTCTCAGAATGGCCATGATGATCATGGCTTTGGGATTTAGGAGAATATTCCCATACCCCCATAGTTGTTATTCCAGCAGAAATTATGCCCATACCGACTACTGATAGATTAACTATTCCCATAGCAACAGCACCAAATGAAAAAACACCCATTGGCACTACCCCAATACTAATAACTCCCATAGGAACTATCCCAATGGAAATAATTCCTAAGGGAGCAATTCCAAAAGCAATTTTTTTAGGTTTTGTGCCACAATGCTGACTCTCTTTCTTATTAGTGATTCCCAATATTTTGTCTAAATGTTAGATTTAATTATGACATAGTAGTTCCCAGTAAAAATTAATTTCTATGTAAATTAAAAATTTTGAATTATTAATTAGAACTTTGAATAACTTTAAAAATCTTAGAGGAACAGTAGATCTTTTACCTGATCAATTAATAAAGTGGCAAAATGTTGAAAAAATTATATTAGAGCAACTTTTTAGGGCTTCTGTAAAGGAAATTAGGACTCCAATACTCGAAATGACTGAATTATTTATGAGGGGGATTGGAGAAGGCACAGATGTTGTTAGCAAAGAAATGTATACATTTTTGGATAGAGGTGAAAGGTCATGCACCTTAAGACCTGAGGGTACTGCATCAGTTGTTAGAGCTTTAATACAAAATGGAATATCAAGTAAACCTTCTCAGAAACTTTGGTACATGGGACCAATGTTTAGATATGAGAGACCTCAAGCCGGAAGGCAAAGGCAGTTTCATCAATTAGGTGTTGAATTTATCGGTTACGAATCTGTAAGGAGTGACATCGAAATTATTATCTTGGCTTGGGATATTTTGAAAAAATTAGGAATTAAAGAACTAAATCTTGAAATTAATACTTTAGGGGATCATACTGACAGGTCAAATTTTCAAAAGGCATTTTTAAAATGGTTAGAAGTTAATAAAAACTTTTTAGATTTGGATTCTCAAAATAGAATAGATAAGAATCCTTTAAGGATTTTAGATACAAAGAATGTTCAAACAAAAAAAATTCTTGAAGATGCTCCCAAATTATTTGACTTTTTGTCTGAAAAAAGTCATGAGAGATATTTAACTATTAAAGAAAAATTAAAACTTCTTAAAGTACCTTTTATCGAAAATCTTAATTTAGTAAGAGGTTTGGATTATTACACACACACTGCATTTGAAATTACAAGTGGTTTACTAGGTTCTCAGGCTACTGTATGTGGAGGAGGAAGATATGATGCTTTGATTAGTCAAATGGGAGGGAAAGAAACTCCAGCTATTGGATTTGCAATTGGATTAGAAAGACTCATTTTATTATCGGGTAAAGATCTTGAAGAAAGTAGAGAAAATGACATTTATATTGTGAATAAAGGTATTCATGCTGAAACATTGGCAATGGACTTATCTAGAAAGTTAAGAAATTATGATTTAAAAACAGAATTAGATCTTACTGGGGCATCATTTTCAAAGCAATTTAAAAAAGCTAATAAAATTAAATCAAAAAGTATAATTGTTATTGGTGATGATGAAGCTTTAAATAAAGAGTTTGTTATTAGGCTTTTTAATAATAAAAATTCAGAAGATAGACAGGAGACTATTTCAATTGAGGATAATATTAAATTAGAAAAGTGGCTAAAAAGTAATTTGCTTTTAGATATAAACCTATAGAATAGTGAAAATTATATTATTAATATCATTTTTAATTATGTTTTCTTTTATATTTTTAAAATTTTACAAAAATAACAAAATTTTAAAAAAAAAGAAGGAAATTAAATTCAACAAAAATAACTTGTATCAATGGATGAATTTGACTAAAAAAGAAAGATTTGATTTATCAAAAAAAGAATCCAATTCTTACTTAAAAAAAAGGAAAAGTTTATTAGAAGAAATTAGAAAAGAATATAAAAGTATTTCTAAAAATGATAAAAAAAGTTTATAAGTTCTTTAAAATTCGTGGAAATCTTCTGGACTTCAAATAAATCTATAAATGGTTTAAGGCATTTTGTTTTACTAAATAAAATTAGTGAAAAAGATCAAATTAAATTTTTGATGGTTTCTGTTATTGATGTCGAGATTAGTTTGAAAATCTCATATGACGAACTAATAAATAGTGAAAAATGGATTGAAGGATGGTTAAATCTTCCTAATAGTGAATCAATCACTAAAGATTATTTAGATTATAAATCAGGTAAAAATTTAAAAGAAGAGATTATTAAAATCTTTGTTAGTAATAATTCCTTATTTAATATTTCTTAATTTGAAATTAAAAATAAAATCAAAAATATCCATAAAAACTATACTCTTAATAATCAGATTAATTATTTAAAAAACTTTTCCCCCCTTTCAAAGTATTCAAAGAAACGTTATTAAGGATTAATAATATTTAATTAAACAATGTTAGAAAATATATGGCACTCATCTAATTTTGCTGCAAAGGATTTAGGTCTAACTGAAATTAAACTTTCCCGTCTAAGGGAAAATGGGTTTTTAAAACCTGGAATTCATTGGAAAAGCTCTCCTATAGGACAAAAAAAACCCTGGAATCCAGAGGCTCTTTACAATTCAATTTTATGCAGAAAAATAATTGATGAAATTTATTCTGAAGAAAAATATGACCAATATGCGGCTTAATTTAATTTCTGAATCATCTAAGACCTCTTAAGAATCATGATTTATTTAATTAGATTACTATTTTACTAGATTTTCATACTTACAATCAGTCAAAGTGCTTTGAAGTATTGGATATAGGTTTATCATGTTTATATATTGAACTGATTTACGATAAGACTTAGCTGCTTTTTTGTAATGCCCTTGTGATTTCATTTCTAGAGAAATTTTTCTAGAATTCCTTGGGGAAATTGTCATATTTAAAATTATTTTATTCTCTTTTTAGTAATCGTCTGATCATGGGTCAATGTTGTATCTGTTTTTATTACACATAAAATTGTTTATGTCAGCAAAAAAAGATTTATAAAAATTTGAATTTATTTGAAAATAAAATAAAAATTTGGCTTTTTTAATTAAATATCATATTAAAACTATGTTCTTTGCACTTAGGAATTCTATTGAAATTAGCTTTCCCTTATTATCCTTTGAATTAATAACCTTTACAATTTTGTTATTAATTCAGCCGTTTGATGAAATATAAAGTATTCTCAAAACGTTTAAGCTAATCAATTCCTAAATGCAAACCTATGGTAATCCAGACACCACCTATGGATGGTGGGCTGGTAATTCAGGTGTAGCTAATCGCTCAGGAAAATTTATCGCTGCTCATGTCGCTCATGCAGGGTTAATTGTTTTTTGGGCCGGTGCTTTCACTCTTTTCGAACTATCAAGATTTGACCCCAGTGTCCCAATGGGTCAACAACCTCTTATTGCACTTCCACACTTGGCTACCCTTGGAATAGGGTTTGATGCTGATGGAGTTCTAATGGGAGATACCAAACCTGTACTAGCAATAGCTATTGTTCATTTGGTTTCCTCTATGGTACTTGCAGCTGGTGGATTACTTCACTCGCTACTTCTTCCAGGAAATCTTGAAGAATCAGAAGTCGCAAAGGCAAGGAAATTCAATATTGAATGGGATAATCCAGATAAATTAACTTTCATTCTTGGACATCATTTAATTATTCTTGGTTTCGCTGTAATTCTTCTTGTTGAATGGGCAAGAGTTCATGGAGTCTACGATCCCGCTATTGGTGCCGTGAGACAAGTTGAGTATGATCTAAACCTTGCTGAGATTTGGAATCATCAAACAGATTTTCTACTAATAGATGATTTAGAAGATGTTATGGGAGGTCATGCTTTCCTTGCATTTGTCTTGATTACAGGTGGTGCTTGGCACATTGCTACAAAGCAAGTTGGTGAATATACCAAATTTAAAGGTAAAGGTCTTCTATCTGCGGAAGCAGTTCTTTCATGGTCTTTAGCAGGTATTGGTTGGATGGCAATTATTGCTGCCTTCTGGAGCGCATCAAATACAACAGTTTATCCTGTAGAGTTTTTTGGTGAACCACTTGAATTGAAATTCAGTATTTCTCCATATTGGATTGATACTGTTGACCTTCCTGATGGTGTTTATACATCAAGGGCATGGTTAGCAAATGTACATTACTACTTTGGTTTCTTCTTTATTCAAGGTCATCTATGGCACGCACTAAGAGCCTTAGGATTTGACTTTAAGAGAGTTACAAATGCTATCAGTAACATTGATAGTGCTACTGTTACTCTTAAAGATTAAATTTTAGTCATTAATTAATATTAAAAGGCCTCAATTAATGAGGCCTTTTTTATTTGATAAATTTTATCTATTAAATTAGATTAAAAGTATTAAGTTTAAATTAGTTGAATATTTCTCTCCTACAGAATCAAAATATTTTCACAAATTCTCTTTTAATAAGTCTAATAGGATTTCTAGTAATCGGTTTTTTCTTGATTTTTGGAAGGAAATTTAAATTTGCTGTTCAATTAGAAAGATTTGGATTACCCATAGCTGTTATTTCTGGAATTGTAGGAATATCGATAGGTCCCTATGGATTAATAAATATTTTATCTAAGGAGACTACAAATGTCTGGAGTAATTTTCCAACTCCTCTCTTATCTCTAGTTTTTGCAACATTAATGATGGGAAGGCCAATCCCAAATATTAATGGTTTAATTAGACCCATTGTCAATCAGTTTTTGTTAGCTCTTTCATTGGGCTTTGGTCAATTTCTTGTAGGAGGATTAGTAGTCAAATACTTATTATCTCCATCTATGGAAACAAATCCTTTAATGGGATGTTTAATAGAGGTTGGTTTTGAAGGAGGGCATGGTGCTGCAACTATTATTGGAGAAAGTTTTAATAAACTTGGATTCTCAGAGGGCTTAGACTTAGGTCTTGCAATGGCTACAATGGGCCTTTTATCCTCTTCTTTATTAGGAAGTTTTTTTATTTTTGTAGGAAGAACTTTAGGAATTTCAGATACAGAGAAGATCGTTGATAAAACAGATAATGAAAATCCAAATCTTAAAATAGGCATTTTTTCAGATTTGAGAGTTTTATTAATAAATCTTGGCTTTGTAGGGTTGGCAATTTCTTTTGGGGTCTCGATACTTAACCTTTTGAGGTATATTTCAAACTACTTTGGTGAATTCTCAAAACAAGTAATCTTATCACTTCCTGTATTCCCACTTATTCTTATAGGATCACTTTTGATTAGATATATCTTAGAAAAAACGAATAATACAGACTTTATCTCTAATCTTCTTCAAAGAGAAATTGGGATATTGTCCACAGATTTATTGATTTTTACAGCAATGGCAAGTTTAGATATTGCTACTGTTCTTGATAATTGGAGATTGATTTTGGTACTTACTATTTTTGGTTTGATTTGGAATTTAATTTGTATTGCTTATTTCGCATACTTTGTATTTGAAAAACACTGGTTTGAAAGAAGTTTAATAGAATTTGGAAATTCAACTGGAGTAGTTGCATCTGGACTACTTCTTTTAAGACTCGCTGATCCAAAAAATATTTCTAAAACACTTCCGATTTTTACATCTAAGCAACTTTTTGCTCAATTAATCTTATCAGGAGGATTTTTTACAGTATTAGCTCCATTATTGATCTCAAAAATAGGATTAGATTATTGGACAGAGATTTGTGCATCAATAACTCTTTTTACTATTTTGGTTGCATTCTTTTTTAACAAAAGGTTTTCTACAAGTTATCAATAAGAAGTTAGGTTAGTATAAAAATATATTTTTCTTGATTTATGTCCTACACACCATATGATATTCCTCCTCAAGAAAGTAAAGAAAAATGGTTTAGGAGTCACTTGCTTGGAAGAGAAGTTGAACTAGGAGAATTATATAGTCTTGGATTTAAAGAATTGGATTTAATTATGGCTGAAACTGCAGAAATTAGAAGTGATATTGAATTTAAAGAAAAAAATATTGGAAAATTTAGAACAGCAGGATATTTTTTAGAATTAGCCAGAATTATTGAAAAAAGAAAATTACTTGAAAGCTAATCAAAATAGAAATATTCTTTCTTTTTAGATGGTTTCCATGGATCAAATTTATGCATTAATTTTTTAAAGTGTTGATGTCTTTCAAAATATCCTAACCAATCTTTTATAGGATCATCAAAATAATTTATTTTTTTTTGGCTTTCGCAAGCAATTTTAAATTGCCTTACAAATGGCCAAATACACCAATCCGCAATCGAAGGTTTATCTCCAATTATCCATCTATTATTTGTAAGGATTTTATTCCATTTTTTTATGAATTTAGTAGCTTCTAAAAAATGGTAATCTTCTTCGCTAGCATTAAATCTCATGGAATATTTAAAACGATCTAAATGATATTTAAAACTATGATCATTTTCAGAAATAATTTCTAAAATTTCTTCTTCTTTATTTTTAGGATTATAAAATTTCTTTATATTTTCCTTTTCTGATTCTGAAAGTGCCCAGATTATGATGTCTAAACTTTCCTCTATGACTTCATTATTTTTTTTTAATAAAATTGGAACAGTTTTTGTCCTTGATTTATTCATGAATTCGATGGGCTTATTTTTTAAATCAACTTCTCTTATTTCGACTTTGATTTCGCAAATTAATAATGCCCATCTAACTCGAATAGCATATGGACATCTACGAAATGAATATAAAATCTCTGTTGTCATTTTGTAAAAAAATAAAATTTTTTTGATTCTTTTAGTATTATCTACATAGGAATAATCTTAACTTTACATCGAAAATGGCGGGATATGTTTACCTCATAAGAGTAGGAGATCTTTATCGTATTGGTAAGGCAGATAATCTTGATAAGAAAATCAGAAAACTCAAGCCAGATGAATTGCTAACTTCCATCATGACTAAAGAACCTGAAACACTTGAAGCCAGGTTATTGAGAAAATATAAATCTCAAAGAATTCCTGAAACGGGATATTTGAAGCTCACTAAAAGACAAATAATTGAATGTAAAAAACAATTTGACTTAAAAGGAAATTTACCGCATACACTTGATGCTGAGGTTTCCATAACTTTATTTGCATCCTTTTTATTATTTGGAACAAATTTTTTAATTCTTAATTACTTTAATGTTGGATTTTTAAGAAATATTTCCTATTCATTCGGTTTTGCCTCTATACCTATGATAATTTTGTTTCTAACAGGTAGTTTTGGAGGATATTTTTCTGATGATTTAGCTCTATTTTCGTTATTAACAAATCGAATAAAAGGTTTATTGATAGCTATTGCGATGATAACAATGGCTTTTTTAGTGTTCAAACTAAATTAAATTTCATAATTACAATTTAAGGCTATTTCAAATGGAACTGACTGCATGGGTAATTTCAAGATTGTAGAACATATCTCTGCTATGTCCTCTGGTTGACTCATCTTTGACTTTTCTAAGGAAGATATCTTCTCCGCCATTTTTGTATTAACCCAACTAGGACAAATAGCAGTAACTCTAATATTTTCTTCCCAACCTTTGTTCTTCATTGTTTGACAAAGGCTCATTAAAGCAAATTTTGATGAGGAATAGGCTGCTAAATCTCCTTTTGACCTTTTGCCACTCATTGAAACTAAAACGACAATTCTTCCATTATTTGATTGAATTAAGTGTTCCCAGGATAGCCTGCATAATTTCCAAATAGCTAAAAAATTTATATTAAAAGTATTTACAATCTCTTCTTCATCCCGATCTTTATATAAAAAAGGAACTTTTGAGAGAACTCCAGAACAATTTATCAAAGTATCAAAACTTCCAAATTTATTAATTGTATTTTCGACCCATTCTATAGCGGAAAATTTATCTAATGCATCATATTTGTTTATGAGAAGTTTTTCTTTTGGCCAATTATTTGGATCGATAACGCTACCTTTAACAGACTCTAAATCTCTTATCCCAATACTAATTCTATTTCCTGCTTTTAGTTCTCTATGTGCAATATTTAATCCAATCCCTCTGCTAGCTCCACTTATTACAATAGTTCTCATTTTATGATTATATATTTGGAAGAACTATCCTCAATAGCATTTTTAGTTCTTTGCCATGCATAATCATTAAACCTTTTTTGACACTCCAAGGGGCTTTTATAAACATTATGCACATTGCATATACTATTTCTCTTAAGGATAATGTATCAGTTAAAAATCCATACCATTGAGTTTTAGGTAATTTAAAGAAACTACCAAAAAATTCTCTTAATAGTTTTTCATCGAATCTCATTAGTTTTTCTAAACCAAATTGGTAAATTGATTTCTTTCTTATTAATTCTTTAGGCCATAAACTCTCCCAGCCTTTTCTGGCAATATTATAAGTACTTAATTTCTTATCATTCATTGCGGTTGATATTGCTTTTGCTACAAGTGGAGCTCTTCTTAAAACATTACCAATTAAATATCCTGAGGCTGGGTGAACCATTGAAGCCGCTCCACCGTATCCCAATATTGGTTGTTTAAAGTCTGGGATAGGCATATTCATTGGTAAAAACAACCCAAGTTCTTCATGCTGCATGCTTGTAATTGAGATATTTCTGTAAGACAATCTTTTCTCTAATCTTTCTTTTAAATTCTCCATTGTTAAAGGATTTACTAATCCAAGAGAAGTCTCTTCAAGAAAATACTTCCCATTTCCCATATCCATTGCATACAAAAAAGTAGGAGGTTCTTTTTTTTGCTCCTCATTTAAATGATCATTTCGATAATCCATCAAAACAAATTGCCCTTTTTGTAGTGGAGGCTTACTAAAACTTCCTACTATTCCGTAACAAGTCTGAACTGCTAATGGTCCACATGATTTTAATTTTAGAAATACAGGATCATATCCTGTTGCATCTACAACTAATCTTGCAGAGTAAGTTTTTCCATCACTTGTTGTAACTATACTTTTATTTTTCTGAAAGTTTATCTTCTCTGCAAAACCCTCATGCCATCTAATAAGAGACTTATTACATTCATTTAACCAGTAACTATGTAATTTCTCTTTATCAAATAATCCATAATCTAAAGAATGCTCGGTTGCTTTGTTTTCATAGTGATGTTCTTCAATAGAACCATGTCCAAAAAAACTAACGGTATTTTTCCATCTATATTCAAGTAAATCCTGAAGTCCAAGTTGATCTACTTCTTTTCCCCAAATCCCATAAGTATTTGGCCAAGGCTCGTCTGGGCCATTAGGGGAAAGAACCTCTACATCTAATCTTTCTTTGCCTAAAGCCGAAGCAATAGCCATCCCTGCGGGCCCAGCTCCTAAAACTAATACATCTGGCAATCTTTTGAAAGGCATTAATTATAAATTCTGAAGTTAGAAAAGTTTTTGGAAAAATAAAAAATATCTAAAGCTTCATTTTTATAATTCATTCAAAATTTTATAATTAGAATAAATTTTATAATAAGCAAGAGAATCTATTCCTAGGTCTTATGTTTTAAGTGTTTTAACAATAATTTATAAGACTTCAAAAGATGATATTCTATATAATTTTTTATATTATTAATAATACCCTCATCCAATTGTAATGATAAAAGATAAAAATATTTTATTAACCGGAGGTAATTCTGGGATTGGGTTTTTTTCAACTATTAACTTATTGAAGACTCAAAATAATTTATATATTCCAATTAGATCTTTATCAAGAAAAGAAGAATTTTCATTAAAACTAATAAAGTATTTTGATAAGGAATATCTAGACAAATATTTAAATATTATTGACAATATTGATTTAGCTAATTTAGAAAACATCCAAAAAGTAAGAGATTATTTAATCCAAAAAAATGTTTCTTTAGATGTTGTTATTTTAAATGCAGGCTTACAATATACTGGAGCTTTTTATCCTAAAGTCTCAAAACAAGGAATCGAGCTGACGTTTGCTGTTAATCATCTTGCACACTTTTATTTAGTTAATATTCTTACAGGACTAATAAATAACAATAATGAATCTAGGATTATTATTACATCATCGGATGTTCATGATCCTGAGAGTCCAGGAGGAAATGTAGGAGAGAGAGCAGGTTTAAATAATTTAATAAATTTTAAAGAAGAAATTACAGGAAAATATATAAATTTTAATTCTGACAAGGCTTATAAAAATAGCAAATTATGTAATATTTTATTTGCTAAAGAACTTTCAAAAAGATTACAAATGCAAGCTAGTAAAATATCAGTCATTACTTGGGCTCCAGGTCTTGTTATTCCAGATGAAGACTTAGGTTTTTTTAGATATAGTAATAAGTTTAATATCTTTGGATATTTAGTTTTTTCAAGTATTGCAAAGAATATTTTAGGTATTTCTGAAAATGTAGAAAATGCAGGTAATCTTCTTTCTCAGATTGTTTTCGATAGTGCTTTTAATAATATTAAATACTTACATTTAAGCAATAAGCTTGTCTTTTATAAAAAACATAAATTACTCAAAAGTACTGTAAGTGAAGAAGCTTCTAAAAATGAGCTTGCTTTAAAACTTTGGAATTTAAGCGAGGAATTATGCAGGTCATTTGGGTTCGTTTCTTTCAATATTTAATGTTTGAGTTGGGAATGCAAACTCTATATTATTGAGAGAGAATTCTTCGATAATTTTTAAATTAATACATTGCTGTGCTTCCATAGCAGCTAAATAATTGTTTGTTGGAATATAATAAACTAATTCGATATTAAGACTGAAGTCTCCAAAATCTGTAAAGTGACATCTATCAAAAGAAGCATCTTTAGTCTCTTCAACAATTTTTTCTATGATTTTGGGAATCATTTTCATCAGGGATGGAGATGTTTCATAAACTACTCCTAACTTATGTACAAGTCTCCTTTTTTTCATTTGAGCATAATTTGAAATAATCCCATTAGTTAATGCACTATTGCTCATCACTATTACTTCTCCATTGATACTTCTTATTCTTGAGGATCTTACTCCTACCCTTTCTACCATTCCTAATACGCTATCTGCCTTTATAAACTCACCTTTTTGAAAAGGTTTATCAAGTAAAATTGTGATGTATTCAAAAAATTCTTGTACAGGGTCTTTTAAAGCTAATCCTGCTCCAATCCCGCCTGCACTAAGTAAAGCCCAAATTGCGGTCATTTGAACTCCTATATTTTGTAAGAAAAATATCGACCCTATTGTCCAAGTAAATGCTTTTATTAGAGGTGTTAATGAGGAAATCATTGAACTGATAGATGAATCAGCTATTTTAGAGGTAGATTCTGTTAAGGATCTAATCAATACTTTGTTAAGAGCCTTGATAATGATTATTAATATAAGTAACTTTTGAATATTTAATAATACAGATATAAATGTTATTTCATCAGTAAAAAAATAATCAATTGATAAATAGGCTGAGAGAAGAAAACCAATTGGTCTTATGATTCCAGTAACAGTTTCAAAAATAAAATCATCAAAATTTGTTTTTGTACGCTTAGAAATTCTTTTAAGAATAATTTTGAAAACTTTAGATATTATAATTGATAATATTATTCCAATAATAAATATAGAAATAGCCAAAAGAATGTTTTCCGTAATTAATTTCATATCTAATTAATACTTAAATAACCAATATTTAAAGTTTAAATTATCTCTAAAAATAAACCAGTCTTGATTATCTTTAATTTTTAATTATAGTTCTTATTTGTTTAAATTCTTTTCTATCTGAGGTTTTACATATCTCAAAAATTATTGATTCAGTAGTAGTAATAATGGCTCCCTTATAAAGCATTCTTTGTAATGCTATTTCATGATCTAATTTATTTCTACTTCCCATAGCATCTGATATTAATAGCACTTCATATCCTTGTTTTAAAAATCCTAAGGCACTTTGTTGAATACATATATGCGTCTCAAATCCGCATATTATCAAATTAGTAATGTTTTTATTCTCAAGTTTTTCAATAAGATTTTGACTTCTAGCTAAGCTGAAATCCATCTTTAGGATTTTTGTGAAATCTTCATTGGGCAAAATCTTTGGCAATGTTTTCCCCAATTTATTGGGGTTTTGCTCTGAGATGAAAATGTTCTCATCAAGAATTTGGTAAGAGCTTATTAGCTTATGGATATTTTTGATAATTGAATCTTTGTTATTAATTGTATTTATAATTTTTTCCTGAATATCTATGAGAAGCAAGGCATTTTTTATTGGTAATTCACTTTTAATAGGATGTGTCATTAATTTTTTAAAACCATTTTTGGGATACGTTTATATTTAAATAAAACTTATCAACAATTTTAGTAAATATTTTGAGATAAAAAGTTGTTTAGCTCTCATCAAGAGTTATTATTGAGAATAGTCATTGTATCTTTGTTGTCTTTATCTTCTCAATACCAAGTAATTTCATCCCCTTTAGGAGATGGTTTACATAGAGATGGTAAAAGGTTAACTCCTCAGAGACTAAAGGTTTTGAATTTATTTGAGAATATTGGATCAGGTAATCATCTAAGTGCGGAAGAGGTACATGAAAAATTAGTAAAAATTAGTGCAAAAGTTTCTCTAGCAACAATATATAGAACCTTGAGACTTCTAGTTCAGATGGGTCTATTACATGAATTAGAGCTTAGTGAAGGCGGACATAGATATGAATTAATTAGTAATGAAACTGCTGATCATCACCACTTAATTTGTATTAGGTGTGGAAGAACTGAAGAATTTGAAAATGATGAAGTATTAGAGGCTGGTAAAATCGCAGCTAAATTTAACGGTTTTAAACTTATTGAATCTTCATTAAATGTAAGAGCTATTTGTCCTGAGTGTATTTAGTGGAAACTAGGTTAAAGTTCCTCCACAGCTTGAACCTGAACCTGCAGTGCACGCAAAGCAATGTTCCTTTACTGCCACCTCATAATCAAATTTAAATGAATTATTCATTAAATCAGAAAGTGTCCTTGGTCCTTTATGCCCCCGTAAATTAATTTGTTGGTTAAAGTCGCAATCATAAATTTCTCCAAGCCAATTAACACTTATCGTTTTTTTACACATAAGGTTTTCTAAGTTATCAATATTGAAATTTTCTTTTAGTAATTTGTGATAAGTATTAAGTTTTCCTTCTCTCCTCAGGGAGTCTGAGTATCTATTAATTGGCATATTAGTTATGGTATAAAGATTATTAAATGAAATATCATACTTCTCAAAAAGTATTTTTTTATAGTCAGTTTCTAATACCGCTTGTGGTGGAGGAAGAATAGGATTTATAGGGTTATAAACTAAATTTAATTGCAGTCCATTTTTACTTTTTCCATAACCTAAATCATTAAGAATTTTTAAAGCTTTAATACTTTTATCAAAGACTCCATAACCCCTTTGAACCTCTACATTATTTTTTTCGTAACATGGAAGTGATGCTGTTACTATGACATTGTTACGAGCTAAAAATTGAGGTAAGTCTTCATATCCTTCTTCAAAGAAAATTGTTAAATTACATCTGTCAATAATATCAATTTTTTTATTACTTAAACTTGTTACTAAATTTCTGAATTCAGGATGAAGTTCTGGAGCCCCCCCAGTAATATCTAAAGTCTTGATTTTATATTTATCTATTATTTTTGGAATGAGAGTAATTATCTCATTAGACATTTTTTCTGTACGCATTGGACTTGAATTTACATGACAATGTTTACAAGCCTGATTACATCTATAACCTATATTGATCTGCAGTGTTTCTATAGGTTCTTTATTTATTGAAGGAAAAATATTTATCATTATTTTTATATCTTAATTACATTTTAAGTAAATAAACCAACTAATTATTTTTAAATTTGGATCTATTTCTTACAAATTTAGTAAACCATTCAACATATTCTTTAGGCCCATTTTGAAAAACTATATCAAACTTTAAGTTGTCTTCTTCATCAATTATTCCCTCAAACCCAGATTTTTTTGTAGAGGGCCTATAAACTTCTCCTGAACTACTATCAACAAATATTATTTTATTATTGCTTCTAAACTCCTTTCCTAGTAATTGAATTAATTCTAAGAAAGATCTATCACTTCCTCCTCTTGAATAACTTTTATTAGATATTTTTTGTGATGTTATGGTGTCTCCAACACCAATAATAGTGGGCATATCTTTTGCTTTAATATTCTTCTTACAGAAATCTACTTTTTCTTTTATTGTTTTTGGCGAATTCCTAAAATTAAAGTTTCTTCCAAATGGGGCTTTGCCAGTTTCTTCTTCAATAAATTTATTTAATAAAAAAAGTACACCAGAATCTTTAACTGCTCCTTTTAAAAGTAACTGTATATCGGTTGATCCAATGTCATTTTTAGTAGAAAGCTTGATTATTTCATTACCATTATTACTTCCTAAGTTTGGTGAAATATGAAGAAAAAATGAATTTTTAAGTCCTAGAGATTCTGCTTTATAAATAATTTGATTCATCATCTCCTCAAAACTTTTTTGAATAATTTTCCTTTTATAAGAATCATCTTGAACTAAATCGAAAAGGCTATTGAAATTAATTGTTGGGGAAAATCTTGTCTTACATATTGACTTTGAAGCATGTTTATTTATACCTACTTGATCAAGATTAGGAAAGATTTTCCTAACTATTCTTTCAAAACTTGGTCTCATCAAGTTAGGAACTTTAGATAAGAAATCTAACTCCTCTTTGGATACTCCCTCAAAACTTATGTTTCCACTATTATCTTGATATTCGACCCCGCATGCAGCTAAACCTCTTAAATACAGTCCTTTTTCTTTTGGCTCAATAATATTATTTAAGCTTCTTTCAATTATTCTATTAACTCCTCTTTGGCCTTCATGCTCTCCGCAGGTTAATACAAAGAATTCTTCTTCTAAATTTTTTGCTGCATATATGTATTTTGATTCTAATTTTCTAGTCATTGGATCTTTTACTAATGGAATACATACACCATCAATATCTTGAATAAATAAAATACTTTTAGATTTAATTACTATTTCTTGAAAATCTGAGATATCTTTTTCATTCTCCATTATTTTTGAAATTTATCAGTCCTTTAAATTTATACTAATCCTTGACATTAGAAATTAAAAATTTACTTTTATTTTTAATTTTTTTGTTTTGTTTTTTTTTTGTTCTTTTGTTTTTTTTTGTTTTATAGGTTAAATATTTTAAAAATATTTTATGAATAAAACAAAAAAAATTAAAAATAGTTTTATTGGAGAATTAAATAATGAAAATTTAATTTTTTCATTATTGGAAAATATTGAAAACTGCAAAGTTGGATTTTACAGTGTTGGTCTATATCCAGCATCATTAGCTTATAACTGTGCAATGCATTCTCAGTCAAATAATATTCTTTTGGCTCCAAGATCTGGCAGAGATTTACTAGGGGCTTTTTCATCAGAAGTTCTATCTAATATGGAACCGGAAATAATAGGGAAAATCGAAAAAATGGGACATTATTTTCATGAGGGGAAGAAAATAATTAACACCTTAGAGGACCTTCTTTTGAAATGTAAAATAGTTATTCTTGCTTCAAATAGTAATCATATTCAAGAAGATATAAGTAAAGCTCAAGAATTAAGAAAATCCTTAAATCGTGAAAATGTTGTTCTTGGATCGCTTGTTGGGTCTTTTTGTATTGATGATGAAAATAATAAACCTTATATTATTTGTAATAAATATCCTAATTTAGCTTTTTTTACAGGATTCCATCGTCATGGGGCTTTACGAAATCCTACTGACAGTTTTACTGCAAATTTCTGCCATCCTGACTCATTGATTGCATTAATTGGAGCAGCAATCTTAAATCAATTGTCACCAAATATTCAGGTTTCTGCAGGAGTTCATAATATTGAGAGCCAATATATCAAATCAATAAAGAATATTTCGTCAATATTTGCAGGTTTTGTAAATAACTTTCATTCTGATAAGCCTGGAATGCTTCCTACAATTAATACTGTTTTGTTAACTCAATGCTTGGATCAAGCAGCTAGGGTTTCTTTAAAAGTTAGAAAAGAAAATAAATTTAAAAACTTGCATTTTTCTTTAAAAGAACTTGGTTACGGAGAGGATACCATTATCGCTGAAGAAAATATTGAGGGTAAATTATTTGAATCAGCTGATTATACTTTTTCTCAACTAAATGCTGTAAAAGCAGATGTATTGGGCAGCATGTCTTTACCAACAGAGGGAAAACCTACTAGGAATTTTCAGGCAGGACAGGTTTTATCAGATATGCTTTTAAGACTAAAGAGATGTCCAAACGATGTTTCTGAGTTCATTAAATGGTGTGATAAATTCAGTTTGAGCCAAGGTGGCCTTGAAGGATTGAAATCGCTTAAGTTTTGGCCCGATATTTATAAGGAATTTAATATTAAAAATAATAATTGTTCAATGATAAATCTTATTTATTTATGCTTTAACGCTAAATCTAATGAGAAAAGTGTCATTTACGAGGTGTTAATTAATTCAGAGGAAATTACTAATTTTTGTCAGGAATCTGTAAAACCCAATTTATGTTTTGAACTCAATTATAAACTTCAAGGAATAGATCTTTTTGATAATAAAGGTCTTTTATATGAAAAATTTCTATCAAATAGTAGTAAAAATAACTTAGGTAAAAAATTATATGAAAATAAATTTTCAAAAAAAATTCCAAATTTTATTAAGGCAATAAAAATAATAAATAAATATTTTACTAATTGATGTCAGGCTGATTAGTAAATCTCTAAAACAATTGAGGTGTTTATCTAAATTATTTACTTATCCTATTTTCAGAGTTAGAATTACTTAGTTAAGTAAGGTTTTTTTTTGAATAAAGAATTATCACATCGATCTCATGAACTTAAAGCTCTTGGTTGGAATCAAGAAGACTTATCTAGGTACGAAGATTTATGGGACTATAGCCAAAGATGGGGATTGATAAATCTAGAAAGAGAAGATAGACAATTTTTGAAGAAGGCTGAAAATTTGCTTCCAAAAATTCAAAATAAGAAAGCATCTGTAAAAAAATCTATTGAAGAGAAATCTTATTATTTATGGTTAAATTTTTATCTTGAAGAAATTAAAATATTTAATGAATCTTTTTTACCAAAAAATAAAGTCAGTGTATGGAGTCTCTTAATTGAAGAGGAATTAAAACTTCTTAAGGATCTTAAACCAGTAATGGGATTGCCAGATACTTTGAAAGCTAAAAATTTGTTTGCGATTCGAAAAGAACTTATAAGTAAATCACATAGCAAATACGAGGCTAATAACATTGAACAGGTATTTGATTTTAGTGAAATATTTTCTAAATCTGAAAAAGAGGTTAGTAAAAGCTGGAAATCTATAACTGAAAAAGATCCTGAATCAAATAAAAAATTCCCTATTATCGACAGCAAAAATGTAGAGGATTTAAGGTCTGAAATAAATCAAGATTTAAGAATTTTTATGAGTGAAAATTATCCCTCATTAAAATAGGATTTATAAAGATTTATCTTTTTTATATTTATTTTTAGTAAGTTATTAGTTTAATAGAGAATAGGATTAAATTAAAAATTTTGATGAACCAAAAGTTCGAGACTCTTCAGCTACATGCAGGCCAAGAGCCTGATCCAACTACTAACGCAAGAGCTGTACCTATTTATCAAACAAGTTCTTATGTTTTTGATAATGCTGAGCATGGAGCCAATCTTTTTGGATTAAAAGAATTTGGTAATATTTATACAAGACTGATGAATCCTACAACTGATGTCTTCGAAAAGAGAATGGCAGCTTTAGAAGGAGGTATGGCTGCATTAGCAACTTCCTCGGGTCAAGCTGCTCAATTTCTTGCAATAGTCAATTGTATGACGGCAGGCGATAATTTTGTATCTACATCCTTTTTATATGGTGGAACTTATAATCAATTCAAAGTTCAATTTCCTAGGTTGGGAATAAAAGTTAAATTTGCTGATGGAGATAGTGTTGATAGTTTCAAAGAAAAAATAGATGATAAAACTAAAGCAATTTATATTGAGTCAATGGGTAACCCTAGATTCAATATCCCTGATTTTGAGGGTCTCTCTAATTTAGCAAAGGAAAATGGTATTCCATTGATTGTGGATAATACTCTTGGAGCCGGAGGCGCTTTAATTAAACCTATTGATTTCGGTGCAGACATTATTGTAGAAAGCGCAACTAAATGGATTGGAGGACATGGAACTAGTATTGGTGGAGTTATTGTTGATGCTGGAACTTTTGATTGGGGAAATGGGAAGTTTCCACTTATGAGTGAACCAAGTGCTGCTTATCATGGGCTAATTCATTGGAATGCTTTCGGTTTTGGGAGTGATATATGTAAATCTTTGGGAGTTCCTGATAATAGAAATATAGCATTTGCCTTAAGAGCTAGACTTGAATGTTTAAGGGACTGGGGCCCAGCGCAAAGCCCTTTTAATTCTTTTTTGCTATTGCAGGGATTAGAGACTTTAAGTTTAAGAATAGAAAGACAAACTTCAAACGCACTTGAATTAGCAAAATGGTTAGATTCTAATTCTCAAGTTACGAGTGTTAACTTTCCTGGGCTGGAATCTGATCCTTACTATTCGAGAGCTAAAAAATATACAACGGGTAGAGGTATGGGATGTATGCTCATGTTTTCATTGAATGGTGGATATGATAACGCTGTAAAATTTATTGATTCATTAGAATTGGCAAGTCATCTAGCTAACGTGGGAGATTCTAAAACTTTAGTTATACACCCTGCTTCTACAACTCACCAGCAATTATCGGAGGAAGAACAATTATCAGCTGGAGTCACTCCAACTATGGTAAGAGTATCTGTTGGAATAGAGCATATTGACGATATAAAAGCAGATTTTGAACAGGCACTTTCAAAAATTACTTAAATAATGGAGATTCTTTGGCTTTAATAATACCTAGCAATTATCACAAGATTAGAGATGTTGAGAAAAATCATATTTCTTGGATTGAACCGGAATTGGCGGAAAGGCAGGATATACGACCATTAAGGATTGGTATTTTGAATATCATGCCTCTTGGCAAGCAATATGAATTTAATTTATTACATCCTCTTGGGTTGTCTCCTCTCCAAATAGAGCCTGTTTGGATTAAATTAAAAACTCATTCATATAAAACATGGGATCTTAATCATTTAAATAATCTTTATACAACATGGGAAGAGGCAAATGATCCAGAACCATTAGATGGAGTAATTATTACTGGAGCACCTGTTGAGCATTTAGCTTTTGAAGAAGTTAAATATTGGGATGAATTCGTAAATATCACTAATGAAGCAAGAAATTTATGTGCAAGTACTCTTGGATTATGTTGGGCAGGATTTGCCCTGGCTTACTTAGCAGGTGTTAATAAAACAGTATTTAATCGTAAATTATTTGGTGTATTCCCTTTAAATAGCCTTGTTCCTGGTCATCCTTTGATGGGTACACAAGATGATAAATTTATCTGCCCTCAAAGTAGGTTTGCAGGATTACCCGATCTCCAAATGGAAAAGGCTCAAAAAGATGGGAAATTAAATTTGCTTGCATATGGTGAGAATGTTGGCTATACAATTTTTGAAACCAAAGATCAAAAACAACTGATGCACTTAGGTCATCCTGAGTATACAGTGCATAGAATAATTAGTGAAATCAATAGAGATAAAGAGAAGGGAGATGTACCTCTTCCTGAGAATTTTGATATTAATTGTTCAAATACATCTTGGAGATCTCATCGCAATCTTCTTTTTCAGCAATGGCTATGGTTTTGTTATCAACAAGTTAGTCTCAGTTGAATCCTATTAGTGAGATGTTTCAATACCTCCTAGTCTTTCAAATAAATTTAAGCTTTCTTTATTTAGACCAATAATCTCTACTTTTGAACCGCTATTTTTGAATTTTCTAATAATTTGATCCAGAGCAACAACTCCGCTCTGATCCCAAATATGAGCTAAAGACATGTCAATTAAAATATCTTTTGGATGCTCATGAATATCAAATCCCTGTAGAAAATATATTTTGCTTACAAAAAATAATTGACCTTCAACTTTGTAAGTTATTTTGTTTTTACCTTTAACTCTTAAAACCGTTATAACTTTCGCAACTTTCCTGCTAAAAAGTATTGCAGCTAAACCTACTCCTGCAATAACACCTAGAGCAAGATTATGTGGTTTTGTAAGCATGGTAACTGCAAATGTCATAATCATTACTGCAGTATCACTTTTGGGGATCTTTGTAATATTCTTTAAACCATTAAAATCAGCAGTACTTACAGCAATTGTGATCATTATTGCTACCAGAGCGGCCATAGGTATTGCTCCTATCCATGGCTTTAAAAGGATTATCATCAATAATAATGATAATCCTGAAATTAAAGTTGATAACCTAGATTTGCCTCCATTCTCATTATTCATAACTGATTGTCCTACTAGTGCGCAGCCTGCCATTCCTCCAAATAAAGAGGATATTATATTAGCTATACCTTGTCCCCTTGCTTCTTTGTTTTTATCTGAACTTGTATCTGTGGCATCATCTAATATATCCTGAGTTAAAAATGTTTCCATTAAACCTACCAGAGAAATTGCCAAAGATGTTGGCAATATTACACCTAATGTTGAAAGGTTAAATGGTACTTTCCCATTCTCTAATGCGCCAAAGGGTAAGGAAAGGCTAGGGAATCCATTCGGTAATGTTCCTAAATCACTAACAGTAGGAATTTCTAATTTAAAAAATATACTTATTAAAGTAAGCAAAACAATAGCTACTAATTGAGAAGGGATTACTTTTGTTATTTTGGGAAATCCGTAAATAACAATTAATCCTAAAATTACGAGGATCCATACAGAAGGTATTTGACTACTTGTCGGATATTTTGAAAGTTCATTTTCTAATAAATTCCCTTCATTAATACCAATTCCTAATTGAAGGAATTGTGCTTGAAATATTAATAAAGCGAGAGCATTTACAAACCCGCTTAATACACCTGTTGGTACAAAACGCATTTGATAAGCAAGTCTTAGATATCCCCAGAGTATTTGAAAAACACCTGTTAATAATCCTGCCGCTATTAAATATGAAAGACCAAGATTTGTGCCAGGGGCCTGAGCTTCTCCAATAGCAACAACTCCAGTCATTAATAAAGCTGTTGATCCTGTCGCGGAGGTGATCATACCCCTTCTGCCGCCAAGGATAGCAATTGTTATAGATAAGCAGAATGCACCATAAAGTCCAACTTTGGGATCAACTCCAGCTATTCCTGAAAAAGCAATTGCTTCAGGAATCATCGCAAAAGCGACTACTAAACCTGAAAGAATATTAGATTTTGGATCATCTAACCAATTTTTAGATAAATATTTAGTGAAATTTGACATTTTAATTTCTTTTATAGTTAAAAAGTTACCTTATAGAGGTGGCAAAATACTTTCTGGATCACAAATATTCTTTAAAGTTTTTAATTCATGAAGTCTTTCCCCAAAAGATAAATGAACTTCTTCTTCGTGAGAATTTAAGTGATTATGAATTTGTGCTAGATGTATTTGTGGAAAAAAAGGTTTTAACTTTTTCCAGGATTCATTCATCCAGTTCAAAACTATTTCCCTTTCTTTAAGATCATTTTTTTTCCATGAGGCATATATCCAAGGCTTCCAAGTACTTGTTCGATGAATAAAGAAACTTGAGTTGGGATCAAATTCTTTTGTCTTTAATCCAAGCTGTTGCGTCGCAATGTAGCAAGAACTATTTGGTTTGTTTTGAATTATTTCTTTCAAGCTACTTACAAAAATTTGAATATCATTTTTTAAATCTCCTCCAAGAAGACTTATTACTTCTGAATGGTTATTCTTATTTAACTCAAAAAGATCTAGTTCTTTTGGAAAGAAATCTATATGGTTATAGGTCTTGTAAATTTTTCTTTTGAGAGAGGAGAATTTTTCAAATTGTTTTAAATAATTTTGAAAAATCTCTTTGTCTGAATCATCTTTTATTTCTGCAAAGATATAAACATATATCCTCTCCGCAAAGATCCATTGAAGGCTAAGATTCTCTGGGAACCCCTCGGATAAATTAATAATCTTTGAGAGTTCATTATCATCTACAAATCCTTCAATAATTTGAATAGGGTGAGATTGGAACGTTTTAAGACCAATTTCAGTAATTATTGCAAGAAAAGGAGCAGCACCTTTAAGCCCTTTCCATAATAGTTTTTGGGTTGAATTTAGACTATCTTTTTCTAGAGATATAAAGGTTCCATTTCCTAGGTACCCTTTTATAGAATCAATATTATCGATAGCTAATCCATACCTTCGACTCATCGGACTTATTCCTCCTGTTAATATATATCCTGCACCTGGAAGTTTTGATAGGCCAATAGGGAAGGTCTTATTATGTTTTTCTAAATAATTCATCAGATCCTTCATAATCACTCCACCTCCAATTCTTATCAAATTCTTTTCTTTTTCAAGATGAATCTCGTTATATTCCTTTCTTAAATCAAGAGTAATAAAACCATTTCTAGCACAGCTTGATGTAGTACCCCCGCTGCAAACACAAAGATATTCTGGTTTTGATGATGATTTGTAATGGCTATTAAATAAATTATCTTCTACCTTATAAATTAGTTTTTTAACTTGAGCATCACTAGAATTAATATTTGGGACTTGAAGTAAATTATTATTTTTTTTCACTACTAAATATTCTTCTTTACTATTATGTTATTAGTTATTGATTACAATTGGATACTTTTGACTCTAACTTAAATAAGCAATTTGGTATCCTTATTTGTGGTCATGGAAGTAGAAATAAATTAGCTATTACAGAATTTCAGGAATTAACTAGTTTTATACAAAGAAAATATCCATCAATATTAGTTGAGTTTGGTTTTTTAGAATTTGCAAAACCCTCTCTTACTGATGCTTTAGATAAATTACGAAATAGTTCCATAACAAAAGTTATAGCAATACCGGCTATGCTTTTTGCTGCTGGGCACGTAAAAAATGACATACCAAGTTTACTTATGAACTATGCAAAAAAAACTAATATGGAAATAATTTATGGTAGAGAATTAGGAATTAATAATTTAATGATTAGTGCAGCTTGCGAGAGAGTTAAAGAAGTATTCAAAAAAGATAATTCTTTAATTCCTGAAGAATCATTATTAGTTGTTGTTGGAAGAGGCTCCTCTGATCCTGATGCAAATTCTAACGTATCTAAAATTACAAGAATGGTAGTTGAAGGAGTTGGTCTGGGATGGGGAGAAACTGTGTTCTCTGGAGTGACATTTCCATTAGTAGAACCTGGTTTGCGAAATGTTATAAGACTTGGTTATAAGAATATTATTATTTTTCCATACTTTCTTTTCTCAGGGGTACTCGTAACAAGAATAAAAAGACAGCTCGATTTAGTAGCACTTGATAATCCACATATTGAATTCCATGAGGCAAAATATCTTTCATCTCATAAATATGTCGTTCAAACTTTTGTTGAAAGGATTGAAGAAATTTTTAATGATGAGAGCAATAATTTTATGAATTGTTCCTTGTGCAAATATAGATCGAACTTATTTGGTTTCGAAAATGAAGTTGGATTAGTTCAAGAAAGCCATCATGATCATGTTGAGGGAATAGGCCTTAGTTGCGATTTGTGTGATTCTGAATGTAATGGGGCCTGCGAGACGAATAGTCAAAGCTTAACTGAGGGCCAAGATCAAACAGTACTTTTAGCAGGAAAAACTGATGTTGAACATCATCATAAACATGCAGATCCCTATCATCAGACAGATCACCATCATCATAGTGTTTACCCAAATTCAAAACATCCTTTGGGACCTGTTACGCTTCGCTTGCTTAACGATGATCAAATCTTAAGAAATTCAGTTGAAAAAGACTGAATCAACAGTCTCTTTCTTGACTTGGTCTCAATAGACTAATTATACATAAGTATTTCTAATAGAAATTCGGGAAAGTATTTAGGGTTATATTTTCCACAGTTAATAATAAGTTTTCCACGTCCACTTCCACATCGATTTAGCTATAAGAGCACATTTCGAAAATAACTGGACTTCAACATTATTCTTGACTTTTCTTAAAGCTTTTTTCAATTTCTACTTTTAGTGACAACTTTTTTTAAAATCTAATTTATTACATGAGTCTCATTTGATAAAGATATAGAAATGATAAAAATATATTTTTGACTTTCTTACAAAAATAGATGACTATATTTATACATAAGATTTGTATTATGAATCAAATAAATCAAGATAATAAAATTGAAGTTGATTTCGATAATTATTTTCCATCAAAGGTTTCTCTAGAAACCGAGCTTTCTGAAAGTCTATATGAAATTATGAAAGATTTTGTTTTACATAACCCCACTTGGGATCAATATAAGCTGATAAATTCTGCTTTAGCTTCATTTCTTGTTCAAAATGGTTGTACTGATAGTTCAGTTTCAGAGATTTATATAAATCAACTTTTTACACCTTCTAAATCTTTTTAATATTTAAACAAGCTCTCCTGCTAATAGCCATCATCGTTAAAGTAGGACTTTGCCACGAAGAAGTTGGCCAACATGCACCATCTAGAACAAGTACATTTTTACATCTCCATAATTGATTTGATTTATTGACGACACTGTTTTCCTCACTAAATCCCATAGCTGCTCCTCCTACTTCATGAATATAATATCCTGGTGGTGGAGGATTTCCTGATAGCGCAATAGATTTTTCTGTAAAAAATCCCATAAATGGGATTTTCATGAGCTCATCCATCCTTCTGATTTTTCCATCTGCTGCTTCAATTGAATCTCGGATAGTACTCTCCATATGTCTAACCATATTCAATTCGTTTTCACTCCATTCGAATTCAATATGAGGAATTGGAATCCCCCAATTATCTGTTTTGTTAGATAGGGAAACTGAATTTTCTTCTCTTGGTAGGACCTCACCATGCGCGATCAGGAAACCCATAGAAGAATCTAAATCTTTTTGTAAAAACTTAGGAATCCCTAACCTGTCAATTGCGCCCCAAATTCCATAACCTCTTAAAAAGTTAATACTTTCAGGTTTAGGTAAGTTAGTCCCGAAAGGTATAAAAAAGCTTCCCGCTCCAGAGAGTTCAGGATAAGGAGTAGATGAATTTTTTGTCTGAATTGTATTTGGAACTGAAAAGAATCTACAGATAGAAATATGATCCATTAGATATTTTCCTAATTTCTCAGAGGTATCTTTAAAGCCGCAGGAATTTGACTTGGCCTCAGAGTTAAGTAGTATCCTAAGTGTTGATATTGTTGAAGCACATAGAATAATTAAATCGCACTTTAATGATGTTTTTATACCATTTTCTAAATTTACAATGTTTATTTTAGAAGCGAGCTCAGTTTTTTTATCTGTTTCAAATGATTCTACTAAGTGATTTGAAAGTATTTGAACATTTCCCGTTTTTAATGCTTTTTTGAAGGTGGTCCCCACACTTGAAGATTGCGGCCATTTATCTTCTTTTACTGAGGAATTACGGTCAAAACCTCTAGATTGAATAAACGGATAGTTTAATTTTGATTTAACTTTATCGCCAAAAATATTTTCATTATTTGTAAGAGGTATTTTACCAATATATTTACCATTTGGAACTTCTTCAATATCATCTTTTTGTCCATAAATCCCACAGAATTTCTCAATAAAATCATAATGAGGTGATAATTCATCGTAAGAAATAGGCCAATCTGGTCCGTATCCATCTTTTTTAGATGGATGAAAATCCTCTGGAGAAAATCTTAAGGTAATACCTCCCCAAGTTAATGATCTCCCTCCATATTGCTTGCCTTGAGTCCAAAGGAATGGCTTGTTTTTGGGTTGACTATAAGGATGATTTAATTCATTTGAATATAAATTAGGGTTGTTTTTCCAATAACCTGGATGCTGACTTTGGTTAGCATGTTTTTTTGAGACTATTCCTGATAATCGGGTTAAGGTATCTTTCGGCTCATTACTGCTAGCCTCATCTCTTTTAATTTCAGGACCTGCTTCTATTACTAGAACTCTTATTCCTTGTTCGGCTAAAGTAAGTGTAGCTACTCCTCCTGTAGCTCCTGAACCAACTACTATTGCATCATAAGGATTTATATCCAAAATTTACTTTTATATTTTTCATATAAATAAATATAGCATTCAGTAAAATATCTATTTCATGTTTTCTACTTAAGAAGTTAGAATTTATTTAAACATGTTTAGATTTTAATGAGATTTATAATATCGATTATTTTTTCGATTGGTCTAATCTTCCCATCTAGTTGTTTTGCGGCATTAGATTATGGTAAACAATCATTATTAGGAGCTGATTTTTCTGGATCTGATTTACAAGGTGCAACTTTCTATTTAACAGATTTACAGGATGCAAATTTGTCAAATTGTGATCTCCAAAATGCAAGTTTATATGGAGCAAAATTAAAGGATACAAATTTAAGTAATTCTAATTTAAGAGAAGTTACTCTTGATTCGGCAGTATTGGATGGAACTGATTTAACAAATACTAATTTAGAGGATTCTTTTGCTTACAGTACACAATTTGAAAATGTAAAAATTCAAGGAGCAGATTTTACAAATGTCTATTTGCCAAGAGATATCGTGAGGGAATTTTGTAAAGAGGCTTCTGGAACTAATCCTTTTACAAACAGAGAAACTAAGGAAACTTTAGAGTGTGATTATATTTAAATTTAAGCAAATGAAAGTTCTTTTTTGATTTTCCTATGCTTGTAAAGTGATCGCCCCACGGGCCAACCTAAAGTAAATAAATGTCTAATAAGAACATTTGAGTATCTAAAATTTAATTTACTAGAAAAATTGATATCTAATTCATTTAAGGTTTTTATTAATAAATTAAGGTCTTGCTTTTTACCCCTCTTCTTGTCTAATAAAATCGAATTTGAATTAAAAACTTTATTTTGCAACATCTTTTCGCTTTCAGCAAAGCCTACTTCAATTGTATTAAAATCAACAGAATATAGAGTATAAACTATTCCAACTTTAGATTTTTGATGAACTAAATTTAAAGATGATGAAATTAATTTACGATATTCTTTAATTATTTTTTTTAAAACCATTTTATTTTTGTTCGTTTTGAGAAATTTCATATTTTTCTAACAAATTATTCACTTCTGCCAAAGCAATTCTTTTCTGACAAGCCGAATCATATCGATTTATTGCTATTGATGGTATTGAACCTTTGCTCTTCATTTCTCGTAGACCAGTTTCTAAACACTGAAATGCAACACTTGATAGATCTCGCCCTTCTGCAGCTGCCCAAACCTTTAAAAGATAATTGAGATTTGATGGGACAGAAATTTGAACTTTGTTTGAGTTAGAGGTATTTAAAGCAATATCATCTAAACTTATTTCTTTTGAGGAAATAGTTTCTTTTACTTTCTTCTTTAAACTTTTAACTTGACCTAAGGCATCTTCATTATTTTTAAATTTTCTTTCTATCTCAAATAAATCTTCCTCAGTGTTAATTAAAGCTTCTAGCGCCCACTTTGCGTCATCTTCCGCAATAGTTGTACTCTTTAGCCATTCATCTCTAATATAAGACCAATTCTTGGGCATAATCTTTAAGCTATATCTTGACAATACTTTAATCTATATAGATTGTCTATAGATTCTAAAATGATTATAAATAGATTGTATAATTTTTTAATAAAATATTTCAAAACATAATATTTAGCGCTCTCTCTCTCTCAGATCGGTTTTATAATCATTTAGATCATCAACCAAAGCTAAGACTGTTCCACTATTTCTATTGGCGTAAGCCCCTAGTTATTTACAAACATATTCAATAAAAAAATCTTACATAATTAATTAATATCTTGCACTCCTATAACTCTGTGTTTATGAAAATCTACCCTATTAGATATTTTAAAAATTAATTAAGTGAATTCTTTCACCTCTTTATCTTTCTCAGATACAAGGGCAAGAGTAAATTATTCATGAGTATAGTTTTTATGTAATTAGATTTATTCCAAATCCTATTTACATAAAATTAATAGATTTATCCAAACCACCAACTCTCAAAATGGTATCTAAGATTATCATTAAAAGTTTAATTGTTTGTACACAATGATATTTCGTAAAGTTGGTTTTTATGAAAATACGTTAAATTATATATTAAAGGGTGAATTTTAATTGAATCAAATAATTCAACGAGCAACTTCAGTTATTTTTTATACTTTGCCATTAAAAGCTTCATTGCCTTTTGGATATTATTTATTCTATAAATTTTCTTTTTTAAAAATACTTTTATTGCTCACATTCCCTGTTGCGATAATTGAAAGATCCTTACCTTTTGGAGGTATATTATTTTTTATAATATTGTTTGCAGGAGTTGTAAGAAATCCTAAGGTCCCTTATTTTATAAGATATAATGCTTGCCAAGCGTTACTCCTTGATATTGCCTTAATAATAATTAGTTATCTATTACGTATTTTGCCTTTAGTTGAATTTGGTTCAATAGTATTTATATTTACACTATCTATTTTTATTTTTTCTATATTCAAGTGTATTAATGGCGTTGAACCTGAAATACCATTTATAAGTAAATCTGTAAGAATGCAAATTTAGATAAATCAAGAAGTTCCTGTTTGCTTGAGTTTTTTAACATTCATTTAAAATAGATTCCCATCTTTTTTGACTTGTTTTTATTGCTTCCATTGGTGGTTCAGTCCCCCCAATTTCAAATGCTTTAATTAAGGATTTATTAGCTAATAATCCTAACATTGCGGCTTCTCTCTGTCTTGAACATACATTTTTTCTAGATCCTTCTTTAAGAGTAATTTCTATCTCTTTGAGAATTTTGCTGGCTTTGTTTGATTTAGAGTAAAAATCATTCATATAAACATCAAGAGGTGTTTCAGCTAGCGTTTGATTTGGTGAAACGATGAAAGTTAACAAAATTAAAAAAGAGATAATAATAAATCTGCTCATTTCAAAATCTCAGATAATTTATTTTTTGATCTTCTTAATACTAAATAAAAAGTAATTACACTAATAGTCCCTGATGGTCCAATAAATACATGCCAAATTTGGTTTCCAGTTATTGATAGATTTGTTCCAAAGAAAGTTGTAAAAATAATGCCAAAGATTGGGTAAGCAATGAAGATCCAATCTTTAAACTTTCGTTGCCAGTTTATGATCAAGAATATACTAATAATTACTTGTAATGAAAGAGCTATCGTTTTATCAATTAATAAATAGGAAACTATTGAGCAAAAACATAGGAAGATATTTGCTCTAATAGCAAATTTATTTTTAATAACGGATATTGTTAAACTTGTTAAGCCTAAAGCAAGAAAAGTATAAAAAAACCAATTAAAGATAGAAGAATGATCTATATAAATCCAATTTGTTTTTGTATGATCAATCATCTCAAACATTGAGGCCAAACCTAAAAAAATAAAACCAAAGGGAATAAGAGCATGGCTTTTTATATTTTTAAATTTATTAATTGATTTAATTCCAAGAAATATTGGAACAATTACTGCTTGCAAATGTGCAGAAAATAAGAGAAAGAAAAACAAATTTATTTTAAATATCCTCAATTTATTTTAAATTTAAATTAAATATGAGGGTTTAAATTATCTCAAAAGAGAAATATACCATTGCCCAATTAAGACAATTAATAATGTAAGAACCAGGGGGAAAGCAGGGTAGCGAGTTTGAAAATTTGCTGGTGGCCAAGGAGACCATGATATAAGTCTACCTTTGGGTTCTTTTGAAGGAATTATTTTTTTTGTTTTATTGGTACTTGAAGTTTTTGTTGCAAATCCTTTTTCCATAGTTAATACCAAAAACAAATTTTAACAAAAACAAAAATAAAGAGTGTATTTAAAACTATATAATGTCTATTTGATTTATTATTCCAATAAACTTACTTTTAATATGGGAGAAGCTAAAAGAAGGAAAGATTTGGGTTTACCCCCTAGAGAAAAAGAATTTGTTTTACCCGAATTTAATAAAGATAAGGTCAAGCAGAAAGTTAGAAATACTTTATATAAATATCCAATTATTCCTTTCGTATTTTATGGTGTTGCAATTGTTATCCTTCTTGTTGGCGTATACATTGTCATTAAATATTATAAGTAATAATTGATAATTTTTTTGAATAAATAATAATGTGGGAATTAGAAAAGATTGCAAAAGTTTTAAAATACAGAATGTTGAAATCAGAAGAAGGATTAGATAATAAACCCTCTATATTATTCTGTGGAATGGATTCCTATCAAAAGAGAGATCTTCATAGCGAAGCAAAAAAAGCAGGATTCAAACCTGTATATTCAATGAAACATCCATCAATAAAAGTTGTAATGCAAATGTCATCATCAAGAAATATAGATACTGATAAGTTCAAAACGACCACTATTGACATTGAACATTTTTGGTATTTGTGCAGACATCTTTTATGAAAAATAATTTTTTAAAATTCAGATAAATGGAGCAAGCACGTAAGAGTTAATCAATAAAACCTTAAGATCAAACAATAAATAGTTCTATTATCTAAATAAAGATCCGGAACTTGTTCAGTCATCGCCAAAAAAATATTCAAAATCACTCAAGGACTAAACCGTCAGATTAGGAGAATATGTGAGTGCTTAGGCTACAGATTAAGATCATTGAAGCGTGTAAGAATCATAAATATTAAATTAGACATATCTATATGAAAATAGCGCAAATTTACCAAAGGAGAACTCTTAGAATTAAATCGATTGCTCGAAGACTCTTCAAAAACATATGCCTAATCAAAAATCCTATGTTTTCAATGAAAAGTGTTTTATGGTTTCCCAAAAACACAAGTTAAAATTTCTTGTCTATAAATATGGCGGAGAGGGTGGGATTCGAACCCACGGTACCGTTGCCGGTACGCTAGTTTTCAAGACTAGAGCCTTAAACCACTCGACCACCTCTCCAACGGGTTATTCAGTTTTAATGAACCTCAAAATCATAACATAAGAAATTAGTCATAGTCTAATAATTCAGATAGTTTAGAAAAACTATACTAAACTAAAATTTACCAAAGAGTTCAAGATAATAATAATGGGTTAAATCGTCATAATAGTCCATTATTCGTCATATTTAGTCCACAAAAAAAGACACTTATTTTATATAAAAAGGTTTAAATTAAACTTATTCGTTTAATTCATTAAATCTTTTATTAAACTTTAATATTTCTTCCAAAGACTTTAAACTTTCTCTGTGACTTTCATCCTCGGGTTCTAAGAAAACTAACTTCTTACATTCTTCAATTGCTTCATCATATTGAGATAAAACTGAGTGAGATAAATGGCGATAATAATAAAGTGACGCATTCCTGGGATTTAGATTAATTGGTTTTTAAAAACAACTATAATGGTTAGGTTTTGATTCGACTGCATTCTTACTAATCCTCTTAATGCAAAAGCTTTGCTTAAACGAGTAATAGTAATTGGTAACTCAAATGATAATGCCCTATTTAGATATTCTAAAGAAATTAAATATAACTTTCTCTCATAGAATTGTTCTGCCTTGTCATAGAGATCATTAAATTGAAAAAATCTTTTAAGACTAGAGCCTGATTATGATTATTTCACTAATAAAAAATCTCTCCCATTACCTTCATTAATAAAGAATTCTAGTGATGAGTTTTAAGAAGGATTGCTATCGGTACTCAATTGTTAAAAGAACCTAAGATTGATGGCATTGCTATTGCTTTGCAATACAAAGATGGCAACTTAGAAAAGTCCATTTCTAGAAAAGGTATAGATGTCACAAACAAAATTGCTGAAATTCAAGACATACCCCTCAAACTTCCTGTTTCAGGAATTATGCAAATTAGAGGCGAACTTTTCACTCCAAATAGATCTCCCAACTTTTCCCAAAGAATTGTATCAAGCTTCGTCAGAGCTGCAGCAGGGTCTCCAGAAAGTATCAGCTTTTGCGGTTTCCAAATTATTAATGGAAAGCTTAATCAATACGAAACCATTCAATATCTTAAAAAACTTGGCTTCAACACCCCAGACATTAAAAGCTGTAATTACACAAGCCAAGTCCAAGTCTTTAAGAAATAATAGTTAGATAAAAAATTATTTACTGACTATCTAATTGACGGAATAGTTGTAAAAATAAATTCTAAAAAATTACAATATAATTAAAGAACAATCAAGTATAAAATTTCCTCACTGACAGATTGCTGTCAAGGATTAAAGCTTTATTTCTGAGTTCTTTATTAGTTAAATTTTGAATGTAAACGTTTTGAGATAACCTATTAACTTTTTTAACAGCTCAAAAAGAACAGTAGATCTTAATCAACCAATTATGATTCAGCACGGATTGAGAAACAATTTAAGTTTGTATCCAAATAGGTAAAAAATAAGAGCTTCTTTTTTCTGACTCGTTATGAAGAAAAAAGATCATATAGCTTCGAGTGACCACTACACAAAAGGTGAATAATGCTAGAGCTACACAAATAGGGCAATGTGGGAATCCCATTATGATTACGACCTAAAGTTTACTTTTCATTCTATCTATGATGTTAATCATTTCATCTAGCCATTCTGAATTGCTTTTTGATTGTCTCTTATGATTTTGACTTCTTTGAATACTCATCAAATAAACCTTTTATAAATTCCGTTCATATTATTAAAAGAATTTATTGGGATCAATAAGTAAAAATACTAGATCGATTGATATGACTTAGTTCTATTAATAAATCTATACAATTGAAATTTAACAAAACAGAAAAAAAGGGGTATTATTCGATATTTACCTTAATGAAGGAACTAAAGAATAGGTTCTTGTTTTTCAATCAGGAAGATATTGGATTATTTATTAACAAAATGAATTAGCCAAAATTAACATTTTGTTGAAATATCCCAAATAAATTATTTCCAACTATGGCAGCAATAATTAAAATGAAGGCTACTATCGCGAAAAGAGCACTTACATCTTTAATATCATAAGGAGCTTTAAATAGAGGTTTTTCCTCTGTCATGATTTTCCTCTTAAATCTTAATATTAAATCATCTTATATCATTGTTTGAAGGAAGAATTGAGTATTTATTCGCTTGACTTCATATGTGGACTCATTTTATAGAGTAGCTAGTTACAAAGTAAGATTATGAAACTTACAACACCCTTAACTATCCTCAACAATTCATTAAATGATGTATGGAGGATGCACGATTTTAATTATCAATTACCAAAAGATACTTTTAGTGAGTACTGGGATGAGGAATGTATTTTGCATCCTACAAATTCTCATTGTAAAATTTTTGATGATTAGTGACTTGATTATCTTTCAACAAATTTAACAATAAAAAAGGCCACCTTAATGGCCTTTCTTATTATTTATATAGGGGATTAATTTGTATAAGATTTACCTCTATATGTAAGTTCAGTATGCTGTTTCTTAACAGCTGCTTTGTTTTGGACATATTTTTGTCCTCTGTAGATTAGAGTCATCTGTTTTCTCCGGTTTCGCCCAAGTCCCCGTTCCATGGCTTGAGTCGATTTGCGGCTTGCATTATTACAAGTTGAACGTTTTGGTAGCCTTTGCTACATATTTATATTAACACATGAGAAATTTTTTTGTATGGGGTTTTCTAAAAGTTTTTATAGTCATTAATTATCTATTTTGAGGTTTCTTTCTTATAAAATTTTTTGGAAATAGCTTAAAGTTTTATGCAGGTTACGTTTTGTTCAAGTTATCTATTTATTGTTAATAATTTTACTTTTTAAATGTAAAATTCAAATGATTATAACGTTGTTTTATGTTCTCAAGAAACAAAAAATCTCCTAGTAAAAAAGCTGCAGTTGTTGTAGAGAAACCTTTGTATGCTCAGTTACTTCCATTCGCGAATGTTATGACTGAGAAGGTTCAAGTGGTTAATGCATTAGCTTTTACTTTAATAATGGGCGTATCAATTTTTGGAATAGCTCTTTGGAGGCTTTCTGCTCTAACTTAATTATCTAATTTTTCAGGGAATTAATTTTTGACTCTTTGTCGTTAATCATCGTAATTAACCACTTTGAAGCTAAAGCTCGTGATATGGATCTATTTTTTAGAAATCTACATATGTAAATATGTAGATTTTTTTCGTTGGTAGAGTTGAATCTCTCTTCAAATTCTAATATTGATTCTTCTGTGTTTCTTTTCCTGAGCTCGTCAACTAATGCATGAGTAGATGAATCATTAAAAAAATTACCAATATTTAAGCTTAATGTCATAGTCAATTTATATACCTACTAAAGATGTAGCTATAAATTGAAATTTTAAAAACAAAAATTTCCTTTTTTTACAAATAATTTAATATTTAATTTTCTGGTTTAGCTAAAGGAAGTAAACACTTATCTGAATCACAACCAGCTGGTCCTGCTTCGGAGAGTTCTCCAATATCATATTTATTGAGCGCATCAAAGAAATCGTTATTTACTTTCCTTTCAGTTACTTTTTCCTGCAAAGATAAATATTCCTCTTTGCTTATAGGTTCAAAAGGTAATCTTGGGAATGTAGCATTTGCACTGAAACGAGCTAATAATGCTGCAGAAATATAACCTTCGTTATTTTCTATTGCACTATGTATTGCTTTTGCTAAGTCTTCAATTTCACTTTCTCTAAATTCTACTGTTGCAGAAGTATTATGTTCTGTATAAAATTTTTGAACTTGCATGTAAAAATCGAATTGTGCAAGGGCAGAGAAGTTATTTATATCTATTTGATCTGCTCCTTCTATATTGGCCCAACTTACTTCAGTTGGTATTTCAACTAGCCATTCAGTACATCTTGGATCAAATGGATTATTAAGTAAGCAGCCTTTCTCATCTTTGTCAGATTGGGATGGAACAACAGAGTAACCATAATCCATACAAGCTAAAGCAATAGGATCGTTCTTTCTGAAAGTTATTCTTCTTAAAAATCTTTGTGCTTTAGGTGGATGCCATCCAGGAGCTGCCCCTGTTAAAAGACTTTTGGTGCCGGCAGGTTGAACTGTTGTACATCTATTAGGTCTTCTAAGATTATGTTTGTCGCAGTATTCCCAAACAGTTTCTTTTACAGTTTTTCTCCATGAATCTAAGAATTTAGCTTCTTGCTTTTTAAATTCTTTCCCTTTTTCGTTATCAGGTCTCCCAGCCTCCCACCATTTTAACCAAGGGGTTCCAAAGGCATGTACACAAAAATCAAATAATCCCGTAAAACTAACACCCACAATAGGATCATACGCCCTGCTTTTTCTATATCTTTCAACTTCAAATTCATGATTTAGCAAACATGCCACTGAAAGTGCTGCAGCTTTAAAAGCTTTTTTTTGTTCTTCAATATTTTCAGGGTCAATCTGATTTAGGTGAACTTCGGCCAAGTTACAATGAAAATCGTTGCCTAATATTTCTCCGCAAGGATTAAGTCCATATCTACTCATTCTATGATCTAGTTCTTCTTCAGAAAAAGGTCCGTAATTAAGATTAATCCAGTCTCTTGCTTCTTCCTTACCTTGTTCTGAATATATTTCTATGAATTCATTTTTGAGATCTTCTTCGTTTAAAATATCTGCATTTGATCTTGCTATTGCTTCTGGTGCAAATTGAATTGCTCCTTCACCTGAATGGAATTGCTTGGTTACAGCCTCCAGAATTGTTTGATAAGAGGGTTTTGTATGATAAACCCTTGTATGATTTGCCATTCTAAGAGCGTCCTTTTCGGGATCGATTCTCCAATTACCTTCTTCGTCTTGACTCCATAGATTCTCTTTAGCTGATGCTGCTTCTTTGTCATCAGATGCAAACTGCCTCATACCAGCGCTTCTTCTTATATTGCCTGCAACTATTGTTACAGCTGCCTCGTCGATTAGTAAGCAACACTCAACTGTATTTAGCTTTCTACCAATTGCTTTTCCTAAAAGAGATGCAACTCGAGCGTAAAGATCCTTTAATTTAATAGGATTCGCCATGCCTCCAAAACCTTTTAATGATTCTCCTGCTGGCCTAATATCCTCTAAGTCAATATGAACATTAACTTCTTTCTCAAGACTTTCATTGCTTGATGCTTCTAGAAGATATTTATAACTATCTACCCAGCCTCTTCGGCTATCCCCAACTTTTATAAAAATATCGTTGCCTTTAATTTCTAAAGAAGATTTTTCTTTCCTTTGGTCTTTAGGAGTTATTCCTACTTCGCTTACTGATTTAATAGTTATTTTATTTTTTACTATTGGAAGCTTATTTATAAAATGGGGCTCTATTATTGCTCCTGTGCCGCAACCCATCATTGCTAAATCCATCATTAAGGCAAAAGCTTCCCAATCAATTAAATTTGTCGATGTACAATTGTACGCTCCTGAAAAATTCTGGTTTTTATTAATCCATGGAGTCCCTCCGATCCATAACCATCTTCCAGATGGTTGAGCCTTTTGGTTGCTCTGCATTTCTCTCATTAACATCAATTCTTGATCAGAGAGTTTTCCTAATTCTTTTAATCCAGATAAATTTCTTTCTCCAACTTCACTCCAATTTTCTCTTTTCCCGGAAACTGTCTTTCTGCTATATGACCTAAAGAAGACAGGATAAGCAGCAGGAGCTGTTTTGGGGAAGTCATCTTTTCTAAGATTATTAGAATTGCTCTCGGAGGAAGCTTTATTTGGTGCAATTGTCACGATAAAAAAGTATGTAAATTTACCCGTAAAGGAAGAATAACTCTACCTGTGGCGTCTGCAACTATTCTTACCACTATTTAACGGTTTGTGTAAAAATATGTTTATTATGAAATCTTTGTTCACGGAAGTTTATGGAAAGAATTGTTGAACCTGAATTAATGGAAAGAGAAGACCAAGTTGATTCTTATGCTAAAGCTGACTTTTCAGAGGGAGAGAATAATCTTATTAGTCAAATAAATCATTACTTGATTAAAAATAATATTAATTTGAGTGAAAAAGAATTGATTATTGATTTAGGATGCGGACCTGGCAATATTTCTGAAAAGTTATCAACTAAATGGCCTAATGCCACAGTTATTGGTATTGATGGCTCCAAAGAGATGATTCGAATAGCTGATTTAAATAAAAAGAATTCCTTAAATAGGAGTCGATTAAAAAATTTGAGTTACATTTGTGCAGATATAAAAAGCCTTAAATCAAGTGATATTTCTTTCGAAAAAAATATAAGTTTATTAGTCAGCAACAGTTTAATTCACCATATTACTTATCTGGATGATTTTTTTAATACTATAAAGAGATTATCAACTGATTTGACTATAAATTTTCATAAAGATCTGAAAAGACCGATTGATAAACAATCAGCCTTACATTTAAAAGAAAAATGTGGGGAGAAATATAATGAAATTTTGACTAATGATTATTACGCTTCATTAAAGGCTTCTTACACTTCAAAAGAATTAAAAGATTTTATTTTTGAGAATAAATTATCCTCTTTAGAAGTGTTCGAAGAAGGTGATCAATATTTAGTTATTTATGGTAAGGTTTAGAGTTAGTGGGATTGTTAAAATAGAATTTCATGAGTTCAAGTACTAAAAACTTTAATAATAAAAATATCTTAGAGGCGGTTAATAAAAGGAGGAACTTTGCGATTATTTCACATCCTGATGCTGGTAAAACAACTCTCACTGAAAAACTTCTTTTGTATGGTGGCGCTATACAGCAAGCAGGGGCAGTAAAAGCAAGAGGTAATCAAAGGAAAGCAACTTCTGATTGGATGGAACTTGAAAAACAGAGAGGTATTTCAATTACTTCAACTGTTTTGCAGTTTGAATATGAAAGATCAGTAATAAATCTTTTGGATACTCCTGGTCACAAAGATTTTTCAGAAGATACATATAGAACTTTAGCTGCCGCAGATAACGCAGTAATGCTTGAAGATGCCGCCAAAGGATTAGAACCTCAAACAAGAAAATTATTTGAGGTATGCAGAATGAGGAAAATACCTATTTTTACTTTTATTAACAAGATGGATAGACCAGGCAGAGAACCTTTTTCTTTGCTTGATGAAATTGAATCAGAGCTTGGTTTAAATACTTTGCCGGTTAATTGGCCGATTGGTATAGGTGAGGAATTTAGAGGAGTTATAGATAGACTTACAAGAGAGGTTATTTTATTTGATAAAGCTGTTAGAGGAAAACAGTCAAATGAGAAAAGAATGAGGTTAGATGATAAAGAACTTTCAAAATATGTAGAGAAAGAATTACTTGATATCTCTCTTGAAGAGCTCGAGGTCCTTGATGAGGCAGGTTCGAAATTAGAAAAAGAAGAAATTTATAATGGCTCACTTACGCCTGTTTTCTTTGGCTCGGCGATGACAAATTTTGGGGTAAGACCCTTTTTAGATAGTTTTTTAAAAATGGCTCAAAAACCAACTTCAAGAAATAGTAATAAAGGAGATATCGAGCCTGCAAGCGATGAATTTAGCGGTTTCGTATTTAAGTTACAGGCAAATATGGATCCAAAGCATAGAGATAGAGTTGCTTTTATAAGAGTTTGTAGTGGAAAATTTGAAAAGGATATGTCAGTCAAACACTCTAGAACAGGAAGAACTATTAGATTATCTCGACCTCAAAAAATATTTGGTCAAGAAAGAGAAGTAGTTGATGATGCCTACCCTGGTGATGTAATTGGACTTAATAACCCTGGAATGTTTTCTATCGGAGATACTTTATATACAGGCGCTCATCTTGAATATGAGGGTATACCCTCCTTTAGTCCTGAAATATTTAGTTGGCTTAGAAATCCAAACCCTTCAGCATTTAAAAACTTTAGAAAGGGAGTAAACGAACTTCGTGAAGAAGGTGCTGTTCAAATACTTTATGACTTTGATGAGAGCAAAAGAGATCCTATCCTTGCAGCTGTTGGACAATTACAGTTGGAAGTAGTTATTCATAGATTAAAAAATGAATATGGAGTGGATGCCAATCTTGAATCTATGCCATACCAATTGGCAAGATGGGTTTCAGATGGATGGTCAGCTATTGACGAATTAGGAAGAATTTTTAATTGCAAAGTAGTTAAGGATTGCTGGAACAGGCCAGTTATTCTTTTTAAAAATCAGTGGAATCTTAATCAATTTATTGAAGATAATGAGAGTTTAGATTTAAAAAAAGTAGCACCTGTTGTTAGTGGAGTGGAACCAATTGTTTTATAAAGTCCTAATGGATAATAAAATTAGTTAATGTATATTTATTGTAAGAAACAATTGGATTCTAATAAAAGCAAAAACAATCCCGATAAAACTCCTTATGAGATATTAGGTGTCAAAGAAGGTGCCGATTTTGAAGTTATACAAAAAGCAAGAGATCTTAAAGTTAAGGAGGCCGGTGAAGATTTACTACTTAAGGCAAAAATAGAATCATCTTTTGATCAATTGTTAATGGGTAGTTTAAAAGCAAGGCAATCAGGTAATGTTAGTTTCGAAGCTCAAAATGCGTCTAAGAAAGAGAAACAAATTAATAAACTTATTAATAATGATTTTCCACTTTTATCAAAAATAAAAAATTTCAATAATAATGGTAATAAGTCAAACGAATATAGCCTTCCAAAAATAAATCCTCCATCTTTTGATAATCTTTCAATCAAATTATCTGTTGGATTACTATTTTTGATAATACTTTTAATTAGTCCTGATTCTTACAACAGACTTCTGCTCTCTATTTCAACATTAATCCTTACTTATATTCAACTTAAATCAGGTAAAAAGTTTATTAGTTCTCTGGGTTGGAGTGTGACATTTCTTTCAATAGGATTAATATTTGGAGGTTTATTTGAAACCAACTCATTTATTCAGGAAATATCCAATAACTCACTATCAATTCAGAAGATTCAAAGTTTACCAGCAATGATAATTTTGTGGTTTGGAGTAATTTTCCTTTAAATTAATTTTTAATCATCTCTCTAATCTCTTCAGAATTTATTAAATATTTATTTTTGCAAAATTCACAAACTAATTCGGCTTTCCCTTCTTTTTTTAAAATATCTTCTAATTCTTTTTTATCAAGCATTCTCATTGCATTTAAACTTCTTTCTCTGGAGCATCTACATTCAAATCTCACTTCTTGAGTTCGAGCTTTCTCGGAAATTGATTTATCGTCAATATCTGGAAATATATTTTTTATTAGTGAAAGAAGATTATCTTTTGATTTAAATAAGTCTTCACTAAAAGAATTGATTTCTTTACATCTTTCTTCAAGCAGCGAAACTAATAAGGGATCAGTTTCTTTTTTTGGTAATACTTGAGCTAACAATCCTCCGCTTGAAATAATATTTTTATTTTGAATCTTTTCCCCAATAAATACCGCAGAAGGAGTCTGTTCAGAATGATATAGATAAGATGCTAAATCTTCTGCAATATTTCCATTAACTAACTCAACAGTGCTAGTAAAAGGTTCTCCAAAACCATTATCCCGAATAACATTTAAATATCCCGTCCCTAATGCTTTGGTGAAATTAAAAGAATATTGATTTGACTTGGTTTTGACTAAATCTAATTCCAAATTAGGGTTTCCTACATAACCTCTTACTTTCCCATCTCTGCCTGCATCAACTAGTAATCCCTTTAAGGGACCATCAGATCTTACTCTTAAAGTAACTCGCCCATGCATTACTTTCATTGAACTTGCTAATAGAAGAGAGGCGCTGAAAGCTCTTCCCAGGATAGATGTAGTTAGATATGACAATCCGTGCCTATCTTTCGCATCCATTATTGCATCAGTTGTTAATACCGCAACTAACCTTATTCCACCATTTGCAGCAGTTGCTCGTACAATTTTATCTCCCATGATTTTATTTAATTAATTTCTTAATCTTTCCTTTCTCTAGAGTTAACATTTTAGAAGGTATCCCCTCAAATAATGAGGGTTCATGAGTAACGATAATTATTGTATTTTTACTTTTTAGATTGAGAACTAAATTCTTAACATCATTTTTCATTGACCAATCAAGACCAGCAGTTGGCTCATCAAGTAAAAGAATGGTTGGATTTCTCATTAGTTGGACTGCTACAGCTAATCTCCTCTGTTGGCCACCACTTAGTTTTTCAGGTGGTTGAGTTAGATTAATATCGGATAGTCCCACTTTTTTTAGAACTTGCTCTATGTTTTTTTCTCTCAAAGATTTATAACCAATTTTTAATTCTTTCCCAACGGTTGTTCCTAAAAAGTATCTTTCCGGGAATTGGAATACTACTCCACATATCCATCTTCTTTGCCTAGCAGAAATTTTTTTATTTTTCCAAGAAATCTTTCCTTTCTGAGGAATAATTAGTCCACTTATTATTTCCAGCAGGGTTGTTTTACCTGAACCACTACTTCCGCAAATTAATATAATTTCATTTTCATGGAGACTGAAAGTAATATCATCTAATATTTTTTTATTTCCAGTTTGAGGTTGATAAGTAATATCTTTTAAATCAAGCATTATTAATTAAGTTGTAGGTATGAATTTTAAACTATGTAATACCAACTTATAATAAGTATAAATCTAAAAAAAAATTATAGTAAAAATGAATATTGCATTTAGGGAAGTTGATCCTTTTAATTGTTGGATTTGGATAAAATTTTTTGAAATCCCTACTGAAGCAGAAAAAAATTACTTAGATGGTGTTTTTGATAGTTGGTACGTTTTAGGAAGGTTAGGTGGTTTTAATTCTGAGAATTTGCAAACTCATGAAGAGGGTTCTGATTTAAGTTGGATGTCATACGATAATGAACAAAAAGAATCTTCCCTTCCTGCATTGATGCATAATTTAGGTGTTATGGAATATCAAAATTTGTGGTCACGAAGTTGGGTAGATTTTGGCACTTCAGATTCACTTTCTATTGATATTTTAATAAATGCATTAAATGAGATATCTAATAATTATGTAAAAATTGATGAATTAATAATAGGTGGAGAAAATAGCGATTGGTCTATTGAGGAACATGAAGATTTGGTTTTTAAAAATTGATTTTTAAATATGGATGATTTAATAAGATTATTTATACAGAATGAAAGAATAATTAATAACAAGAACAATAATTTAAAACTTACAAATAACGAGGCACGCTACATAAATAAAGTCATGCGATTAAAAATTGGTAAAGAAATATTTATCACTAATGGCCTAGGTTCATTATGGAAAGCCATAAATTTGGAGGACAATTTTATAAAGATAAATAATATTACGAATCCTTATTTATTTCAAGAAAATCAAAAAATTTTATTAGGAATAGCTGTTGTTATTCCTAAAAATGGTTTTGAAGATATTCTAAAAATGTGTACTGAAATAGGAATTGATTTTATACAACCATTATATTCAGATAGACAGGTTAAGAAGTATACAAACTTCTCAAATAAACTTATAAGGTGGAATTCTATAATCAATGAAGCTGTTGAACAATGTGAAAGATTATGGAGACCATATATTTTGAATGATATTAATGTCTTTGACTGGATAAATTCTATAGAAAATAAAGATATTATTTCAATCTCTGCAACTAGAGATGATACTTCTGAACATTTAAACCATTTGTTAAAAAAAAGGCAAAATATTTTGAAAAAAAAAGAAGAGGTTTTATGGAATGTAATTGGACCGGAGGGAGGCTGGTCCCAAGGTGAAATTGAATTTTTTATAAAAAATAAAATTGCCTTTGTAAAACTTTCAGAAAACATTTTAAGAACTTCAACAGCTGCAATTTATGCAACTTCAATTCTTAATCAATGGCGTAATGATTTTAAATTAACTCTTTAAAAAAAATGAATTTATCTTCTAATGATTTTTTACTTGGTTTTTTCATTAATTTTATTCTAATTTCTTTATTTTTTAGAGTCCCATTAATGACAAAAGGAGGGTGGATAAGTGCTGGGGTGTTAGGGTCTGTTTTATGGGGTTGTATGTCATGGCATGGTTGGAGCTCTGTTGTAATTTATTTATTTCTTGGATCTCTTGTGACAAAAATTGGTTATAAATTTAAAAATGAAAAAGGTATAGCTGAAAAAAGAGGTGGAAGAAGAGGTCCTGAAAATGTTTGGGGTTCTGCTGCAACAGGATTGTTTTTTGCATTAATGGTTAAATTGAATTTCACTAATTTAGTCTTTTATAAAATTGGCTTTGCGGCAAGTTTTGCCGCAAAGTTGGCAGATACTTTTGGTAGTGAAATAGGAAAAAGATTTGGTAGGAATACATATTTAATTACTTCGTTTAGAAAAGTTGAGAGAGGTACAGAAGGAGGAATTAGTTTAGAAGGAACAGCCGCAAGTGCCTTAGGGGCAATATTTATGTCATTAATAATGTTTTTTTTAACTATTATCTCAACAAAATATCAAATTTTAATAGTTGCAATTTCCGGTTTTTTAGCAACAATTACTGAAAGTTTCATTGGAGCTAAATTTCAAGATAAATATAAATTAAGTAATGAATTAGTAAACTCTATTCAAACAAGTATTTCTTCAATAATTGCTATTTTTCTTCTAATCTTTTATTTAAATATTTCTAATTAAAACACCTTTATTTAAAATTAGGATTCCTTCCATTTCTTAAGAATATCCCAACTTTTAAGACGTTGGTAAATCCAAAGATGTCCATTTGCATTTAAGTGTATACCATCCTCTGAGATCCAATTTTTACTTCTATTATCGGAGTACATTTCTCTAAAAGTTGGAAGGAAAGGGACATTTTGATTTATACAGACTTCTTCCATTCTTCTTTCATAAGAATGACAAAAATTATTTGAATACCATAAGCATCCAGCAAATGGCATTTTGTTTTCATCAACTGGGGTTAGCCCAATTACAAATACTTTTGTTTGAGAGTTCATTTCAAAAATTAATCTTTCTAATCCATACTCGAATCCATTTATCTCTAATTGATGTCTGCCATTTTTTTGTCCAATTGTTGGAGTATCATTAAGACCTACATTCAAGAGGATAGCTTTGGGTTTATTTCTTCTTGTTTCTCCTCTTGAAGACCATTCTTTTTTCCAACGTAAAGAAACCTTTTCAATTCCATCTCCTCTTACCCCTAGGGGATAAATAATTGGAAAATTATGAGATTTTGACCAATCTTTTCTAAGTCTTTCGCACCATCCTCCTCCCTCAGTATCCCCCCATCCATATACTGAACTATCTCCAATTACAACCAATTGTTTTGGTAAGACAGGCACTAGGTTCCTTTAAATTATTTCACTTGATTTAAGAAGATTTTATTACTAATCAAGTTAGATTACTTTTGATTTTACCATTTATTAATTCTCCAATTATTGCAATTGAGCTATAAGAAAACAAAATTACTATGACTTCTTCCCATGCAAATGAACTCAAGGATTCTTGAAGTTGCCAACCTAAACCAACACTACCAATTACACCTAGAATAGCTGTTTCTCTAATAATAATATCGGATCTATAAGCACAATATGCTAAGTAACTGTTTGCTTGTTTAATAAATAATCCGAAAAGCCAACTAGACCTATTTGCAACTCCTAATGATTTCATCGCAGTATATTGAGTCTTATCTTGGTTATATAAATTCGCCAAAAGCAATTTGCTTGTTATTGCTGCGTTATGTAATCCTAATGCTATTGCTGCTAAAGATATTGAAGGATCATTAAACATTAGGAGTACTAAAATTAATATAGGCGCTGGTATTAAACGAAATAGAAATGCTATTAATCTGATAATTGTAATTCCTATTTTATTATTTAAAATCAATATAAAAATGGGAGGAAAACTTATAGCTATTCCTGTAGATAAAAGACCTAAAATTATTGTTTCGAATAATAGCTTTAAAAAATCATATGAAATGAAATTAAAGTTTGATATCAAAAGATTATTGATTGAATTAAAAGGGATTGCATTTTTATTAAATATAAAATAAACAAAGAAAGATAAAGAAAATAAACTAATACAAAATAAAGCTATTACAAAAGAGGTCAAAAATTTCTTAGAAGTGTTTAAGAGGTTAATTTTTTTTAATAGTACATTTGAGATAATAATTAAAAAAGCCAAGCTCCAAAGATAAGTCCATAGCTCTCGGAAATTTAAAGTTTGAAAGGATAAAAATATACTTGTACCTATTCCTCCAACTCCAAATAAACCCAAAACTGTTGTACTTCTTATGGCACATTCTAAACGGTATAACCCAAAATTTTTAAAGGTTTCTATCACTGGAGACCAAACTAAGGTTATTAAAGTTGAAGATTTAATACCATTAATTTGTTTAATTGATTCAATAGTTTTAAGATTAATATTTTCTATTTGCTCACTAAAAACTTTTGCATTTATAGCTACATAAGGAATGCAAATAGCTATTATTCCAATTGAAAAATTTATACCATATATTTGCATTAATATAAGCCCCCAAATTATTTCATGAATTGATCTAATAAAAGTTAAAAATAAATTTAAAAATCTCTTTAAAAATATAGGTAAATTTAATATTTTATAAAAAATTTCTGAAGATAATATTCCAAAAATAATTCCAAATATAATACTTATTAGCCAACTATAAAATGCAATTAAAATAGTTTCATTTAATCTTTTTAATAATGTGAAAATGATTTCATTATTAATTTTTGGATTTAAGGAAGAAATAATAAATTCTTTAAATAATTCAATTCCTCCTATATGAAAATTAATAAATAATTCATACGCTAAAGGTATACAAACTAGTACTGGTAGAAAAGTTATTGAAGAAGGATTTAATTTTAATTTATTCAATTACCTAATAAATCTTGTTTAAATGAAATTTTTTTAATTTAGTTTTCTCTAAATCAAATAATATTGCACCTTTTTTCATTCCAATAATTCTATTAAAACCATCTAATAAATCTAATCTATGCAAAGAAATTAAAGTAGTATTAGGGACTTTAATTTTATTATTATTTTTAGTATTTAATAATAGATTTTTAATATTAGAAGTTAGTTTTGGATCTAAATTATTAAAAGGTTCATCAGCAAGTAGGATATCTGACTCTTGGGTTAATGATCTTGCAATAGCAACTCTTTGTTTTTGGCCTCCAGATAGTTTTCTAATATTTTTGGAAAAAATAGATTTCTTAAGATTACAAAATTGCATATATTGATGTGCTTTATTAAAAGAACTTATATTTAGTAGATTTTTAAAAGCGAATAGGAAAGTTTGTTTTCCAAGAAGTCCACAATTAACATTTTGTTCTGCAGATAGCTCTTCTATTAATCTCAAATCTTGCCAGATAGTAGAGATTTTACTTTTTTGAGATAAGTTTAATTTATCAAATTCATTATTAAGTAATTTGACGCTCCCTTCGTTAGGCCTGAGTGTGCCGTTAAGAATAGATATAAGAGTAGTTTTACCTGCGCCACTTTTGCCTAATAAGGCAATTTTTTCGCCCGATTTAATTTGTAAATTTACCTTGTTTAAGGTGAATTTATTTTTGTTTTTATAGCTTACCTCTTTTAATTCCAGAAGAGTATTAATCATCTGATTTTTTTTAATTTTCTCGCTATTGCCTCTATATTTTTATAGTCACTAGATTCTGCTTCTATGAACTTTTTTGCGTTGAACATATCTAATATCTTTTTATGTTCTTTATTTTTAATATCTAAATTTAGAATTATAGATTTAAGTTCTTTGGTAAAATCTTTTCGAAATCTATTGTCAAGATTTCCTTGAGCAACCCAATGATAGTCAACATAATCAGGAGTTATCCAAAGAAGATTTACATTATTTGTTCTTTTAGGATTATTTTTAAGATTGTTTTCCCACACTTGTTTATTTAAAGCTCCTGCATCAAAGGCTCCACTATTAACTAAAGCGATAGTTGCATCATGACTACCGCTAAAGCCCGCTCTTTTTCCTTTAAAGTCTTTTATTTTTATTCCAGCATCATTAAGGAAATATTCTGGCATTAACCTTCCAGATGTTGAATTTTCAGAACCAAAAGTAAATCTTAGATTTTTTAGCTTTTTAAGTCCAATTTTATTTGAAATTGAATCAAGTTTTAATTTTTTATTTACAATAAAAACGCTTTTAAATTCTTTATCTATATCTCGTTGAGCAATCACAATTGCATTAGGAGTTTGTAATCTTGCCTGAACTCCTGATAGACCACCAAACCAAACTAAATCTAAATCATTTGTTCTAAATCCAGTAACCGCAGCAACATAATTAATAACGGGAATGTACTTTACCTTTACATCTAAACTCTTAGACAATTCTTTCGAAAATAAATTAAATCTTTTATCTAAAACCTCTTGATTTTGATCTGGAATTGCTCCTATCTTTAAAACTTTTAGATTTGCATTTAATGGAGAAGAAAGAGTTGAAAGAACGAAGGTGCAGGCTAACAGTATCTTCTTATAATTAAGAAAATTATTTTTCATTTAAAAGTAATAATTTGAAATACCTTTCTCTAATCTTGATAAACCATCAAGAATTTTTTCTTTTGAAGAGGCACAAGATATTCTAAAACATTGATCATCACCAAAAGATTTTCCCGGCACTACCACTAAACCATAATCATTAAGAATTCTTTTGCAAAATTCTACAGAGGTTATGGAATTATTAGGTAATTTAGGAAATGCATAAAAAGCTCCATTAGGTGGGTATATAAATAATCCTTTGATATTTTTTAGCCCTTTATAAAGGACTTCTCTTCTTAAGTCATAATGGCTATTGATTTTTAAGAAAAATTCTGGGTTTATTTTTAAAGCTTCTAAAGCACCTCTTTGAACGAAAGAACAGACATTACTTGTACTTTGACTTTGCAAGGCTGATGATGCTCTAATAACATCTTTTTGTCCTATTAAATAACCTACTCTCCAGCCAGTCATTGCCCAACCTTTTGCAAAACCATTAATTATAAAAATTCTTTCTTTTAGGTCACTTGAAAGTGAAGCTAAACTTAAATGCTTAAATTCTTTTTTAAGAATTAATTCGTAAATCTCATCTGAAAGAATATTAATATTTTTATTTTCTCTTACTAATTCTGCAATTTGTAACAACTCTTCTTTTGGCATTACTCTTCCAGTTGGATTATTGGGAGAATTAATAATTATAAATTTCGTTTTTGAAGTTATCTTAGCTTTTAAATCTTGTATGTTTATTTTGAATCCATCTTCAGCAGAAGAATTTAGGATTACAGGCTTACCGCCTGCCAATCTAACCATCTGAGGATAGCTTAGCCAATAAGGAGCAGGTATAATCACTTCATCTCCATCATTCAATAAAACCTGGAAAAGATTATAAATTGCCTGTTTGGCTCCATTTGTTACCATTACATTTTCAAATTCAACATTTAAATTGTTTTGGGTATGAATTTTTTTAGCAATAGCTTTTCTAAGTTCTAAATCTCCTGAGGCAGGACCATATTTTGTAAATCCATCAAATATAGCCTCACTTGTTGCTTTTAATATTTCATTTGGAGCATCAAAATCTGGTTCTCCAGCACTTAAATTACAGATGTCTTTTCCTTCTTTTGAGAGTTGTTTAGCTTTAGCACTTATCTGCAGAGTAAGTGAAGGCTCAATAGAGAGTGCTCTTTTTGATAAATTTACTTCACTCATTTGATCTAAAGTTCTTTAAATATAACTTTTAAAAATTTTTTATTAATAGATTAAGAATAAGTAAAACTATCACATATTGGTTTGAATTGGTTCATTTTCTTAATTTAATTTATTTTCGTATTTTCTTTTTTGAAAAATTAAAATGTGGAGTGAAGAATTATATAGTTAATATTTTTTTTAATAATTTTTAGTTTTAAAATTATTTATAAGCTTTTAACTTAAATTTGCTTTGAAAAGATTAGTCATTAGTAGAGGTAATGTATTTGCAGATTTATTAATAATTGGGGAAGCACCTGGGGCTCAAGAAGACTTAGAGGGAGAACCTTATGTTGGTAAATCAGGAAAATTGTTGGATGGTCTATTGATAGAAGCAGGAATTGACTTACATAAGGATGTATATTTTTGCAATGTAATTAAATGTCGTCCTCCAAACAATAGAAAACCTTCTAATAAAGAAATAAATATTCATAAACCATGGTTATTGCAGCAAATTAAACTGGTAGATCCAAAGTTTATTATTTTAACTGGTTCGACTGCTATGAGAACTATTTTGGAAATAAAAAAGCCAATTTCTATGACAAGAGGAAAATGGTTTAATAAAGATGGGAGAGAAATTATTACTATTTTTCATCCATCTTATTTGTTGAGATTCTCTTCAAAAGAGGTTGAAAAACCGTATGATCTAACTTTAAAAGACCTTAAGAATGTTAGTAGTAAACTATATGCTTTATAATTTAGGTAAGTCTTTTTGAATTTCTAGAAGTTAATGTCACTTACTCAATCAAAAGAGGTGAACAGTCTCTCAAGGAGATATTCAACTCATATTGAGAGAAGAATAACTAGAACAGTCATGGTTGGTAATATTGCAATTGGTAGTGAGTATCCGGTAAGAGTTCAATCAATGATAAATGAAGATACTATGGATGTAGATAATGCTTACTTAGCAATTAAAAGACTTCATGAAGTTGGATGCGAAATAGTAAGACTAACTGTTCCTTCTTTAGCTCATGCCAAGGCTGTTGGAGATATTAAAGAAAAATTAATAAAAAATAATATAAATACTCCATTAGTTGCAGATGTTCACCATAATGGAATGAAAATTGCAATGGAGGTTTCAAAACATGTTGATAAAGTAAGAATTAATCCAGGATTATTTGTTTTTGAGAAATCAGATCCTACAAGGACTGAATATACTGACGCTGAATTTGAGACTATTAAAAAAACAATTCTTAAAAGATTTACTCCACTTGTAGAAGTTTTAAAGTCGGAGAATAAAGCTTTAAGAATTGGAGTTAATCATGGATCTCTTTCCGAGAGAATGCTTTTTACTTATGGGGATACACCGTTAGGAATGACAGAATCTGCGATGGAATTTGTCAAAATCTGTGATGAGCTTGATTTTCATAACATCATTATTTCCATGAAAGCCTCAAGAGCACCAGTGATGTTAGCTGCATATAGAATGATTGCAGATAGATTAGATGCAGAAGGATATAACTACCCTTTGCATTTGGGTGTTACTGAAGCGGGAGATGGAGACTATGGAAGGATTAAAAGTACAGCAGGTATTGGAACACTTCTTGCAGAAGGTCTTGGAGATACACTTAGAGTTTCTCTAACTGAAGCTCCTGAAAAGGAAATTCCAGTATGCTATTCAATTCTGCAATCTTTAGGATTGCGAAAAACAATGGTTGAATATATCAGCTGTCCCAGCTGCGGAAGAACTCTTTTTAATTTGGAGGAGGTTGTTGATAAAGTCAGAAATGCCACTTCCCATTTGACTGGTTTAGACATAGCAATAATGGGATGTATAGTAAATGGTCCTGGAGAAATGGCTGATGCTGATTACGGTTATGTAGGCAAAGGTAAAGGTACAATTGCTCTTTACAGAAGAAAAGAAGAGATAAAAAGAGTACCTGAGGATGAAGGGGTTGATGCTTTAATTCGCCTCATTAAAGATGATGGTAAATGGATTGAACCCTAAACATATTTTTAATTTATAATTCAATTAATAAAAAATATTAATGCCTAGTACCGACCTTTGAAAATAAAAAAATTATTTAAAAAGAAACTTGTCTTTCTAATAGTGACTACTTTTTCTGGAATATTAGTGATTAATCATTCAAAGGCGACAATTTTACAAAATAACTATAAAGAGGTTATTGATCACGTTTGGCAGATTGTATATAGAGATTTCCTTGATTCAAGTGGGAATTTTGAGAGATCTAATTGGATTACTTTAAGAAAGGAATTTTTAGCAAAAAAATATTCAGATAATAATGAAGCTTATGATGCTATTAGAGATATGCTTTCAAATTTAAATGACCCATATACAAGATTTCTAGATCCTAAAGAATTTAATCAAATGAGAATAGATACTTCAGGAGAATTAACTGGCGTAGGAATACAAATTGTTAAAGATAAAGAATCTGATTCTCTAATAATTATCTCTCCTATAGAAGGAACTCCTGCTTATGAGGCTGGAATTAAAGCTAGAGATAAGATTTTATCCATCGATAATGTCTCTACTAAAGGATTGAATATTGAGGATGCAGTTAAATTAATAAGAGGCAGAAGAGGTACAAAAGTTAAACTTGAAATCCTAAGAAATGGGAATTCTTTTTACAAGTCTTTATTAAGAGAAAGGATAGAAATAAAATCAGTGACAAGCAAAATCAATCAAACAAAAGATGGATTATTAATAGGTTATGTAAGATTAAAACAATTTAATGCAAATGCATCAAAAGAGATGAAAGATACATTAAAAGATCTAGAAATAAAAAAAGTTTCTGGATATGTTCTTGATTTAAGAAGTAATCCTGGAGGATTATTAGAATCTAGCATTGACATTTCTCGTCAATTTATTGATAAAGGCATAATCGTAAGCACCTTATCTAAAGATGGATTAAAAGAGATAAAGAGAGCAAATGGTAAGGTTTTAACAAAAAAACCTTTAATTGTACTTGTGAATGAAGGTTCGGCGAGTGCGAGTGAAATAGTTTCAGGAGCAATAAGAGATAACAATAGAGGTAAATTAGTTGGGGAAAAAACTTTCGGTAAAGGTCTTGTTCAGTCTATGAGAACTTTGGTGGATGGTTCAGGTTTAACAGTTACAGTCGCCAAGTATTTAACTCCTAATGGAACAGATATAAATAAGTTTGGAATTACTCCAGACATAGTAGTCGAAATGAATTCTAATCCAATTCTTCAGAGAGAAATTGGTACTAAAAGAGATAGACAATATAGAGCGGGTGAGAAAGCACTTATTAAAATTATTAAAAAAAATAAATTAGTAAGCCAATTTAAACCTAGGTCTGTAAATTTATTAGCTGTTTTTAAAAACAAGGAAAATAACTTCGTTTATTCTTTAAATTAGATACTCATATCCAGCATTCTTTTTATAGGTGTGTAAGCTTTTTTTATTATTTTAGGGTCTAATTCAATTGCAGGGGAATTGTTTTTTAAACAATCTAAAATTTTTTCTAAAGTATTTAATTTCATATATGGACACTCATTACATTTACACCCATCAATATCTGGTACTTCGATAAAATTTTTATTAGGTTCTTTCTTTTTCATTTGATGAATTATCCCAGGTTCAGTTAAAACCATATAAGTATTAGAATAATCCTTACTAACGAAATCTAATAACTTACTGGTTGAACCAATAAAATCTGAAAGGACTAACAAATTTTGACTACATTCAGGATGGGCTATTACCTTTGACTCGGGATATTTGTACTTTAATTTTAATAAAGCCTCTTCACTAAATGTTTCATGAACTACACAGCTACCTGGCCAAAGTTTAAGTTTTCTACCTGAATTCTTTTGAACCCATCGACCAAGATTTTTATCTGGTGCAAATATGATTTTTTTATCTTTAGGAATTTTTGCTACTAATGAAACAGCGTTGCTACTAGTACAGATTAAATCACTTTGAGCTTTAACTTCTGCAGTACAGTTTATATAACTAACAACATAATGATCTGGATTCTCTTCTATAAATTTTCTGAACTCTTCTGCAGGACAATCATCAGCCAATGAACAACCTGCATCAATATCAGGTAATAAAACTGTTTTGTTTGGGCTAAGTATTTTTGCGGTTTCTGCCATGAAGTGGACTCCGCAAAATATTATTATATCTGCATCATTATTTGCCGCTTTCCTAGAGAGATCTAAAGAATCTCCAATAAAATCAGCAATATCTTGAATTTCTGGCGCTTGATAATAATGTGCAAGTATTATCGCATTAGCTTTTAAACAAAGCTCCTTAATTTCAGAAATCAAATCTTTTTCTGTTTGAGTTGATTTATGTTTGGCAGTAGAAGTTATACTGGTCAGGATTTACAATGTCACTAAATAGATTATATGCCTTTAAATAGAAAAAATTCTGACAAATTTAAAAATTGCTATTGTTGGTGACTGCCACGGTCAGTGGTCTGAGGTAGATGTCGGGATTTTATCGCTTATAAATCCAGATATTGTTTTATTTGTTGGAGATGTTTCTGATGGTAGTATCAAAATAATAAAGAAAATTAATCTAATAAAAATCCCCACTTATGTGATTTTAGGAAACCATGATCGAGGTAAAGACTCCACAGGAGAGACTCTTTTAAAACAAATTCGAGTTTTGCGAGAAAAATATTGCGCCTGGAATTTGAAAATTTTTAATAATCAATTAAATATTTTAAGTGCCAGGCCCTGTAGCTCAGGTGGGGGATATTATCTTTCGAAGGAGGTTAAATCTATTTATGGGCCCATAAGCGAACAAGAGTCAGTTAAAAAAATCCTAAAATGTTCAGAAAAAAACGTTAAAGAATTACCTCTTATTTTCATGTCACATGCAGGCCCTTCTGGCTTGGGATCCGACTCTACCAGTATTTGTGGCAAAGATTGGAAAGAACCCTCTTGTGACTGGGGAGATAGAGATTTAGCTGTTGCAATCTCAGAAATACAAAAAAAAAGGAAAATAGACCTTGTCATTTTTGGCCATATGCATAATCGTCTGAAAAGAAATCAAGGTTTGAGAAAAATGTTCAAAATTGATAAAGAAGGTACAGCTTATTTGAATTCTGCAATAGTGCCTAGATATAAAAATAATTTGGAGGGCGAATTATTAGTAAACTTTTCTTGGGTTGAGTTTGTAGATAATGAAATTTCGCATATTTCTAGCCGATGGTATTCAGAGTCTGGAAAGATATGTGAAGAAGAAATTCTTTTTTCAAATAGCAATTTTTAACTTCTTTTAGGTTTCTCATATCTTGAGAATACGGTTTGTGATAAAAGGTATCCTGCAATTGCTGCGGCGGCAAAAGCAAGTCCATTTTTGAATAACGGTATTAGTTCACTTGTTCTAGAAATTATTGGTGCTAAACCAAAAATGCCAAATAGCATTCCCCATAAAGGTGAAAGCAGAGCTAAAAATCCAATTGAAATTATTTGACCTTCTTTTCTTGGAGCGGCAGCAAATCCTGCAACTAATCCTCCTAAAATAGAAGTACACAAAGTCCATATATATTGTTCTTTTGGCAATCCAGGAACAACTTGACACCCTCCTCTGTTAAGACAAATTTTTACTGAATTAATTGCATCTAATACTGCACCATCTTCTCCATGATCTTTTACATAATATTGATTCCCGAATCTTGTTTGAAGTTCCACCCAAAATAATCTTGGCATGAAAGCAAAGTATGCTTCACCAACATTAAAATTTAATAAATTTCCTCCTCTAGGATCTGCAATTACTAATAAACTTGTTTCATCTAAATCCCAATAATCTTTTATGGCAATTCCAGGGATACTTTCGAATTGAGATAAATATTTAATCTTCCAACCACTTACCTTTTCTAAGTTATTAAGGTTTTCCTCTAAAGAAGTTTTCTGATCGGGACTTAATGTCTTTGCCAAATCAATAACAGGTGTTTTTTCTTCAGGTAAAAGATTTGGATTATTAATAGCAAAAGAAGGTTCATTAAAAATTAAAATTACTATAGATAGAATTATTCCTAAGAAATAGTTAATCTTTGAATGCATAAAAGTGTTTTTGTCTTTATACATTTTCGCCGATGAAAAGCCTACCCGTGAATAATCAAGAATGGTTAATAAAAAAAATAATAAAAAAAGGAGGAACTATCAGTTTTTATGACTATATGGACCTCGTTTTGAATGACCCAAATAATGGATACTACGGAAGTGGTAGAGCTAATTTAGGCTCTAAGGGTGATTTTGTTACTTCACCTTCAATGTCAGATGACTTTGCATTTTTGTTATCGAAACAAATTCACGAATGGTTGATACAGGTAAAAAATAAATCAATTTATGATGATAAGTTATCTGTGATTGAGTTTGGAGCAGGAGATGGCACTCTTATGAGCGGTCTCCTTGCGTACTTCTTAATTCATGATAAAAAATTATTAAAAAATGTTTGTTTTATAATCTTTGAGCCAAATAAAGGAATGATAAAAAAACAGCACAAGAAATTAGAAAAATATTTAAAATTGGGTTTTGATATTTTATGGAAAAATTTAGAGGACTTGGAAGATAATACTTTAAATGGGGTTGTATTAGCTAATGAGGTACTCGATGCTTTGCCAGTAGAAAGAATAATAAATTCAAAAGGTAAAATGCATCGGCAAGGAGTCTCTTTAGATAAAAAATCAGGAAAATTGTTCTTTGAAGAAATTACAATTACGCAAGAATTAAAAAAGAGTATTGCCTCTGTTCAGGAAAGATTAGATATTAATATCCCCCCTAAAAATGCTCCAGAAGGATGGACTACCGAATGGCATATAGATAATAAAAAATGGTTAAAGGCTATTTATGCAAAAATGAATAATGGAATTGTATTAATAATTGACTATGCCAAAGAAGCTAAAAGATATTATTCACCAAGTAATAGTAACGGGACATTAATTTCCTATAAACACCAAAAGATTGTTGAAAATGTTTTCGAGTCTCCAGGTAATTGCGATTTAACTTCTCATGTTTGTATTGAAAGTTTAATTTATGATTCGGAAACCTCAGGTTTTGAAACTATTGGAATAGTTAAACAGGGAGAAGCTTTGTTGGCACTTGGTTTAGCAGAACGTCTTTTTGAAATTCAGAATGAACTAAAGGATGATATCTCAAAGGCTCTTTTCAGAAGAGAAGCCTTACTGAGATTAGTTGACCCAATCTGTTTAGGAGATTTTAAATGGTTTATTTTTAGCAAATTTAATAATAAAAAAATTAAAATAAATTCAAGCTGTGTTCGCTAATCGAAATATTTTAGGAATTGCGACTCATTTATATCATTGAATATATCAACTTCTCCAATCTCTTTAGGTAGGATAAATCTCATTTTTCCATCTCGTACTTTTTTATCGCCCATAAGTATTGTTATTACTTCATCCTTTTTGATTTTAGGTGTCTGGGTTGGTAGACCATAGCTTTCAATAAGATTATCCTGCCTTGAAGAATGCTCTTTTGACCATAAATTTTTTTCAGTAGCAATATCTCCTGCGATTTTCATCCCAATTGATATTGCTTCGCCATGAAGATACTCTCCATATCCACACAAATTTTCTATTACATGGCCAAATGAATGTCCATAATTCAATATCGCTCGAATACCTGTTTCTTTTTCGTCTTCAGAAACTATATAAGCCTTAGTTGTAATTGAATTATTTATGATTTTTATTAATGATTCGTTCTCGAGCTTGAGAATTTTATCTCTATTCTTTTCTCTTTCTAAGTATTCAAAAAGTGATTTATCTTTTATGACTCCATATTTGATAACTTCTGCCATGCCTGCCTTGAATTCTCTAGTGGGTAAAGTTATTAGGGTTTCAGGGTCAATAAAAACTGCTATTGGTTGATAAAAAGCTCCTATTAGATTTTTCCCTTTAGGATGATTAACTGCTGTTTTCCCCCCAACAGATGAATCAACCATAGACAATAATGTTGTAGGAATTTGTACGTATTCAATACCTCTTAACCATGTGGCGGCAGCAAAACCAGTGACATCTCCTACAATTCCTCCCCCGAGTGCAATCATTAAGGAATTTCTATCTAAACCAACCTCAAAAGCAGCATTATATATATCACTTAAACTTGCCAAGTTTTTATGAGATTCTCCGGCTTTAATATTAAATATTTGAGCACTGAAATTATATTTTTTTAAACTATTAAGAAGTTTCGTACCAAATAAATTTGATATTTCTATATTTGAAACTATAAGTATTTTTCTATCATTATTAATCCCAATTCGGGTTAGTTCTTCCCCAATGTTATTAATTATTCCTTGTTTTATAGTAACTTCATATGAATTATTACTTAAAGGAACTAGTATTTTGTTCTTATTCACAATGAATGTCTTAGAAGAGTTATTTCTATGATATTTAAAATGGATTGTATTTATTCTAACCTTATAGGGACTTAAAAATTAGATTAAAATAATCAGTTGTTAAGAATTAAAATTCATAATAAGATCATCATATGAATTCAAAAAGAAATATAGAAAATATAAAGAAAAATTATTCACTGGGAATAATTGGAGGCGGTCAATTAGCTTTAATGCTTGCTGAAGCTGCAAATAATAGAGGAATTAAAGTATGCATTCAAACCAAATCTTCCAATGACCCTGCAGGTTCAAAAGCTGATTATGTCATTGAAGCAGATCCCCTAAAGGTAAAGGGAAATAAAGACTTAATTAAAGAGTGCGAAAAAATTATTTTTGAAAATGAATGGATTAAAATTGAAAAATTGAATTTAATTGAGTCTAAAAATGTTTTTGTACCAAGCCTTGAATCAATTCAACCTTTAGTCGATAGAATTTCTCAAAAAAAATTAATAAATAGATTAAATATCCCATCACCAAGATGGAAATCAATAGAAGAATTTAAAAGTCTTGATAATGAAGAAATTGATTCTTGGAATTTTCCCTTAATGATTAAATCTTATAAAGGAGGTTATGACGGTAAAGGGAATAGAAAAATTAATAGCTATGAAGATTTAAATTCTTTTTTAGAGACTAATTCAGACGAATGCCTTATTGAAGAATGGGTCGACTATAAAAATGAACTTGCCTTAGTGGGATCTAGAGATTTTGATGGATCAATAAGATTCTTTCCTCTCGTTGAGACATTTCAAAAAAATAATGTTTGTGATTGGGTTTTGTCTCCAGCTGAAATTGATTATGATTTGAAAACTTTTGCAATAAATATTTTCTCTTCAATAGTAAATGAACTTAATTATGTTGGGGTAATGGGAATCGAATTCTTTTATGGTGATAAAGGACTATTAATTAATGAAATAGCTCCCAGAACTCATAATTCTGCACACTTTTCTATTGAAGCTTGTTCTTCAAGCCAATTCGATCAATATGTTTGTATCTCTTCAGGCATCAAGCCTCCCGAAATAAATATGCATTCCCAAGGATCCTTAATGATAAATTTACTAGGTTTGAAAAAAAATTTTCCTATATCCATTAAAAAAAGAATTGAATTGTTATCTCAAATAAAAGGTTCCAATCTTCATTGGTATGGAAAATCTAGAGAAAGTGTTGGACGGAAAATGGCCCATGTAACTTTTTTACTGAATGAAAAGAATCATTCGAAAAGAGTAGAAAAATCAAAGGATATATTAACTAAAGTAAGAGAGATCTGGCCATCTCCAAATGACTAAAGAAATAAGTTAATATTTGAATACTGGATCTTTGGTCAAGTTCTTCTTTATGTGCTCTGATCTGACTCTTTTTCGACTTGAGGAGACTGACGTGATGTGGACGTAAACCAATCCTGTAATTGGAAACGAAAGCCCACTTTGACTCCTCTTCTGGCTTTTCCAGGTCGATGCAACAGAGGGCTGGCGGGGATTCGGTGTACCTCTAAGAACAGTTATAATGACTGCTTTCTTGGAGGTATTTAATTTTTTAGAAATAGGTGGTCCTACCACGAGGTCCTACCTAGAGGTCCTACCATGTTTACATACTGAAACTTATATATCTCAAATCGCTTATATAATGATTACTTTAAAATAAGGAAACAGATCGCTAGAAGTATAAATAATTAATTATTAAAGGATAAAAAGTGATATATTTAGCTTTTCTTATAGGTAACAGCTAATAGTGGACCTACCAGTTGTTTTCTCTTAACGTTATTATTTGTAGTTAATTTAAATCAATATATGGTAGTGCCAGTTATTGGTTGAAGCTAAATTTTTTTATCTCTTTCGAGAATAGCTCTTGCTTTATTCCATCTTTTCTCGAATGACTCTTTGCTTACTTCAATCTGATTCCCATACTTATCTACACTGCTGTACTAGATGTCTTGAACATAATCTACAAAAGGTTTAAGGGCTTTCATACTCTTTGATTTAAGAAGCTTTGTAAATGCTTCCATCGACCTCTCAAGCCTGTCTCTTTCAAGGTTTTGAATCCACATTGAATCCTGATGATGATAGAGAAGAACCTTCACTACTTCGTCATAGGAAAGCCAAGGGTGAGCCTCTTTTATTTGTTGTGTTCTGTCCATTTGTTTAAGTGTTAATTGTTCGTTATGTCTGTGTAGTTTTCGATGGGGTGGCATGGAGGGGGATCTCCTGAAGATATTAATTATTAATCCCTTTCTATCCATAAAGGTTATTTTTTATTGAATATATTTAGAAATTTTTGAATTAAGGATTCCTCTTTCTTCTCACTTTGTTCCTTCTCTGAATTAATAAAAAAAGATGGCTCTTTCTTCTCAATTTGTTCCTTCTCAATTTGCACTTTCTTTTTTTCTTCGGCTTTCTTATACCAACTTCCATATTGAGATTTTTTATAATCTTGACTACTTTTTTCTAAGTTTTTCTCATCAGTCATGGGTTAAATAATTTCTATATATATAGAGTAATTATTTGATAGTAAATATCAACTATTTCGGTGGGTTCTTCTTCTAATTGTTCAAGAGCTCTTCTAATTCTCTTGATTTCTATTTGATTTTCTCTATCAATAACTTCACTTTACAGGAATGTTAGTGAAGTTTTAAATGAATCAACTGCTGTGTAAGGTCTAGTTCCACTTGATAAACCAATATCAACTAATTTCTAGATTATTACAGCCAATGTAATGAATAAGACTGTTCCCTTTTTTGAAAATTATAAAATCCAAAGGCAATACCTAATTAAAGATGTGTAAGTAGTATGCGTTTCATTTCTTTGAAGGAATATTATTTTTAACCTTTTCTTTTTTGTCTAGTTGATGCTCTGGAGGACAATAGTAATCATGACATTCCTCAGAAGAATTCTCACTATATCCATGACCTAAAATTGGTCCTGTAGGTAAAGCGAGAGCAGCTAGTAGTGGGAGAAGGAGCCGTTTCATTTGTTAAACACAACAACTGTCCTTTGTTAATGATGCAGTCCAAGATGATTCCTCCATTGTTGATAAGTTAACTCTGTGAGTTGCCATCCAGTCACCATTAGCTTCAACAAACTTTTGAATATTACCTTCTGGAGCTTGATGAATAACAATAACTTTTTGAGGATCTTCTTTGCTTACTCCTCTGAAAAGCGGCTTAATATTAAATTCTGAATGTCTTTTATCTCCTTCAGCACTATCAAATATTGCTGCCCATTCATCGAAAGTGCTTTCGATTTTAAAAGTAAACACGGAGGTGACTGAACAAGACATAAAAAATAAGCTAATTAATAGGCATGATAGTGATTATTCCTAGTAAGAACAATGTTGTATTTAGGAGTCTGTATCTAAAAATAAGTTACTAAGTGGTGGCATGTGGTAATCATCTTTGCCTATACGTAAATACGACCCCTCACAAATTTCTGCCAAAATTACAGAGGTGTCTAATTTAATGTTTAGGGATTGGATGCGGGCTTTTGAAGCTGGACTGCAGATCTCTTAGAAACTCAGGTTTTTTTTTGAACGTTTTATTCCTACTTAATAATTTCGCTTAAAAGGATAGTAAAAAGGGCTTTCGTAACAGTAAATCAGAGAATATCATAAGATGCATTTTTACTCTGGAAATCTATGCAAAATCAAGTAGGGGTGTGAATCCTCAAGGGAAAGTGTTTTTTATGGGAGTTTAAATAAACTTAATTTTTATTATGTTTTGTACTCACTAGGAGTGATCACTGGGTGATTGATATTGATGTATCTGTTTTTTTATAAATTTCCACCAACCAAGAAGAGGTTCATTTCCACTTGGATTTATTGTCTTATTAGATTTGTTGTTTTTTCATTAATGAGTTTTATGAGTGTGAGGAATAATGGTTAGGTAATGTTGATAACTATTTTTTATTTCGTCGTACCGTAATATTGATCAACTAAAAATTTCTAATGTATAAAGCCTTCATTAATTTGTTTTATTGGTTGCTAATTAATTCAGCGGAATTGCATTATGGTTCTTCATTATTGGAGGTAGATAATGCAGCAAATAAAATTGTTCTATTTAAATTTTAAAGTTCTATTGGATAAGTTCTATGAAAATATTTCTTTGCGAATAATGCTTTTCTAGAATGTCACGTCTTGTTGAATTACTTTTCACGCGGAAATCTAGTATTGTCAATATAGTACTGGTAGATCCACTTATGGAACTATATCAAAAATTCACTCATAAAACTTTATAAAAATCTTGGAGTGGATTAGATAGGACGTAAATAAAATTGAGTAGAAATGAGGAGATAGGTATTACCTATGGCAAATAAATTTTAATACTATAAATTAAACATTTTTATGTTTTATTGCTATCAATATTTAATAAAATAAGCTAATAGAAAATAAATTTATATTGGAAATAAACTCACAGGGATGGAGCTTAAATTTTAGTATTGGAACGATAGCTTTAATTTTAATAATTTTGGATAAAGAGGAAAGAAAAAATATAAATCAATGACAAGCCAAGAAAGTCAAGAATTGATATTGCAAAAAATGAAAGCTAAAGGAATAGAAGTAGGAAGTGGAGCCTAGATAAAAATATGACAGTGAAAAGGTTTATCAGTTAGTCTATATTGCTAATTGCTTTCCTGAATTAAGAAAAAAGGTAAATAAAATAAATACTTGACGAACTATATTTAATGTACTTAAATTAATAGTACGTATGTATTACTTTCTAATGACTCTCGGAGGAGCTAATGTTTGGTCTAATTTTTCTTATGGCAGTCGTCTTGACACCCCAAATGGCTGGTTACTTAACCCGCAAAGTAGCTTTTTAATTTTATTTGAAAAGTGCAAGAATTCTGCAAGGAACAACATTAAAGTCTATACCCATCTCTTCTATGCAAATCATCTAGGAGAACCTGCAGGACTTAAAAATAGAAGACTTCATGATCTCGACTGTGCGTTTGAAACATGGAACGAATTAATAGCAGGAGGATGGACTGAGGTAACAAACAAATTTCAAGAATCAGTATGACTAACCTAAATCCAATAAAAAAAAACTTGCAAAAGAGAATAAAAAAATTTCTGTTCAAGACCCGTCAAAACTATTAGCAGAATTTTTTAATGGTGTAGTAATTAAGCTTGATGAAGAATATGCATATGACGCATAAAGAATTAGTAGATCAAGTTTCCGCAAATTTATTTAAGCAAAGTGGAAAAATAGAAAGCCAAAGATCTTGGCTAGCAATGAGAAATTATTTAGAGCAGCTAGATAGTGAGCAACTTAAGTTGATGCTCAAAGATGCTGTATAAAAAAATCAATAATTGAATTATAAGAATTAAGTTGCAAACACCAAAATCAATTTGTATACCCTTTGGATCAGAAATATATAATCTTTAGAATTTAAAAGATATTTCTTTTAATAAAAACTAAAGTATATTTTTGTAATTTCATTATTTATTCTTATTCAGATAATTTCTAAACCGGCCTTCGCATGAGTTAAAGGTTTGTCATGGGGTATTGAACCAACTAAATTTAAAATATAGAAAAGTAATTTTGATAAAATGGCTACTAGAATAAATAAGTATTTAAGTGAAGTCGGATACTGTTCTAGAAGAGTAGCAGATAGACTAATTGAAGAAGGGAAAGTAACCATTAATGGTAGAATCCCAGAAATTGGTACTAAGGTAGATAAAGATGATCAAGTAGAAGTTGAAGGTCAAAGAATAAAAAAATCAACTAAACAACAAAATATTTACTTAGCCTTTAATAAGCCCGTTGGAATTGTTTGTACAACCGATAAAAGAGTAGAGCCCGAAAATATTATAGATTTCATTAATTATCCTGTAAGAATTTTTCCTATTGGAAGATTGGATAAGCCAAGTGAAGGATTAATTTTTTTAACTAACGATGGAGATATAGTAAATAAAATACTTAGAGCTAGAAATAATCATGAAAAAGAATATATCGTAAGCGTTAATCGTCCGATTAATAGTGACTTTATTCAAAGCATGAGCAATGGAGTTGAAATTTTAGACACCATAACTAAGAATTGTTTCGTAAAACAATTGGGTCCAAAAAAATTTAAAATCATACTTACCCAAGGACTTAATCGTCAGATTAGGAGAATGTGTGAGTCCTTAGGCTACAGAGTAAGATCATTAAAGCGTGTAAGAATTATGAATATTAAGTTAGACGTCCCAACAGGAATATATCGCGAATTTACCAAAGGAGAACTCTTGGAATTAAATAGATTACTAGAAAACTCTTCATAACAATTGACTTAATTAACAGGCATAATAGTTATCAATTCTAGATGAAAATTATGCTCTATTAAGTTCTCTTACTTTAGGATCGATTATCTTAAAAGACTTTTGAACTTTTTTTATAATTCCACCATCAGCTTTTAGTTCCTATACAATCCAAATCAATTAAAATATTATATAAATTTGAAGAGATATTACTTTATAAAGTTATTTATTTAGCTTTCTTTAAATATAGATTCTTTTTATTTGCTTGATCTGATGTAAATAACATAACTAAAATTGTTCCAACTAAAAATGAAAACATTGTTGTCACCTCCAATACAGTTAGCATTTCACTTGGCAAATAATTTGTAAACATAATAAATTCCGTCTCTTGTTCTAAACGTAGCAACTATTGAAAGTTTGACCATGGGTAATAACTTTAATTTTTCGAAGTTTTAATGGTGAGTTTATAAAAATAGAACCTAACCTCGCTAAAACAGCTAAATTCCTACTAATTTTTTTGTATGAAAATTTCAACCAATTTAACTATTACAATCCTAGATCCAAAGAAAACAAAAAGAAAATATCTATAAGCAAAGCTACTCCAGCATAAGTGATATATGAATTAAAAAAGTTTTAAGAAATAATATTTCTTGTAGTGATACTTACATTAAAAAATAAACTAGATTCTAAGGGATTAATAAACCTAGGGCCTTTTTAAAGAAAGGATATAAAAATAATTTTTATTATTGTTCTCTACGCTCCTTGAGGGACATGATTGTAAATCGGAGTAATTAAACCGCCTCCATCGTCATCATCATCGTCATCATTCCATGGCAAATCACTAAGCATTAATGCACTAGCAATAAAGATAGTTATAACTGGCATAAAAGGAAAAAGTATAGTGTTAATCCAAGTAGTAATATCTGCTTCTGGCATTTACACTATCCCAGGAATAATTTGTCCTGTAGTTATATAAGCTCCAACTAAAGCACTTAGTCCTAAAAGTGCGAATCTACCATTTAATTTTTCTGCAATTATTTTTTGAGGGTCAATGTTTCTTTTTTGATTTTGATTTTCCATTAGAAGACACCCGGGATAAGTTGACCTGTTGTAACATATGTTCCGACTAAGATCATGAAAGCCATCATTGTAGGCCTTCCAATTGCTCTATCAAGAATATCTTTGTTTGAGTTCATGAAAATTTAAAAATCCTTTTTACTATAATAACATTAATATTACAGGATGTAAAGAAATAAGAGTATTATTTTATAATTTTGCACTTTTTTTTACATAAATGTCTCAATAATGTGTAGAGGTTGCAAGGAATTTATTTAGTACTTAATTTGATTTTTTAATCAGCTATCTTTACTAGTCATTATTTTATTTTTCTGTTGAAGTCTCTATATCTTCATAAAGAGTTTTAGTTGATCTGCTAAATCCATTAGTTTTTATGTATTCTTGTGACTCTCTAAATTTTTCTGCTAGTCTTTGCGCGTATGGAGTGCTTATTGAAGACTGAGTCATAATATTTATTTTATAGTTACCTCAATAATGCAAATTAATTGATTAACTGAAAAGTGATCAACCATACAAAAATAAAAATTTAGGAATTTTTACTTAGTTGAAACAAACATTAAAAATTAGAAAAAGAATATGAATTCTGATTGATTAGTTGAAATTATCTCCTAATTTAATTGAATAAATCAAAGAATAATATCTAGATTTTTCATCTCTTTGCTATTTAAAAATTAATCTATCTGCTCTCTGGAAAAGTGATTCTCCCTTTTTAATATTTGTCGTAATGGTAATTCCCAATCCACTGGTCTCAATTTAAGTAGTCCCTCATTCAAGATAAAAGAGAAAAGACAAAACTTTATTCCCCCCCCCAAGAAAAAAACTATTTTGGGACACGGATTTACTTATATTTATTACTTCAATAATAAATTCCAAATTAAATCTTTTATTATATTTCCTAATACATCTAGAAATAAGTTACTAAAAAAAGGAGCTATTTACTATTTTCTTAAATAGAAAGTTAATCATT
>QBXH01000002.1 GCA_003283415.1 Prochlorococcus sp. AG-321-E21
TGCATTAGCATATGGTTTTGAAAAAAGATCTTCTAATAATGTATTAGTTTTTGATTTGGGTGGAGGTACTTTTGACGTATCTTTGCTAAGGATATCTAATGGTGTTTTTGATGTAAAAGCTACTTGCGGTGATACTCAACTTGGAGGTAATAATTTTGATTCAAAAATTGTAGATTGGATTGCTGAAAGATTTCTAGAGAAACACAAGATTGATTTAAGAAGAGATAGGCAAGCTCTTCAAAGACTATCCGAAGCTGCTGAAAAAGCAAAATGTGAATTGTCAGGATTACAAAAAACTAAAATATCTTTACCTTTTATTACTACTTGTGATGATGGTCCCTTACATATTGAAGAGGACTTTGACAGGAATTTATTTGAATCTTTGTCTGAAGATCTTCTTGATAGATTACTTGAACCTGTTCAAATTGCTTTAGAAGATTCTGGTTGGGAGGCTGATGAAATTGATGAAGTAGTTCTTGTTGGTGGAAGTACACGTATCCCTATGGTTAAACAGCTTGTTAAGACTCTTGTACCTAATGAACCGTGTCAGTCCGTAAATCCTGATGAAGTTGTCGCAATTGGTGCAGCAATTCAATCCGGAATAATTAGTGGAGATTTACGAGATTTACTTTTAAATGACGTTACTCCTTTATCTTTAGGATTAGAAACAATTGGTGGGCTTATGAAGGTTCTTATTCCACGTAATACGCCAATTCCAGTACGTCAATCAGATGTGTTTAGTACTTCTGAATCTAATCAATCATCAGTAGTTGTACAAGTAAGACAAGGTGAGAGGCCTCTAGCTTCTGAGAATAAATCATTAGGAAAATTTAGATTATCAGGAATACCTCCAGCACCTAGAGGGATTCCCCAAGTTCAAGTGGCCTTCGATATAGACGCTAATGGTTTGCTAGAAGTCAGTGCAACTGATAGAACCACCGGAAGAAAACAAATAGTAAGTATTTCAGGTGGTTCAAATTTAAATGAACAAGAAATTAATAAGATGATCTCTGAAGCCAAGTTAAAAGCATCTGAGGATAAGAAGAAGAGATTGGTTATTGATAGAAAAAATAATGCCCTTACACTAATTGCCCAAGCAGAAAGAAGATTAAGAGACGCCTCATTAGAATTTGGCCCATATGGCGCAGAACGGCAACAGAGAGCTGTAGAGCTTGCAATTCAGGATGTTGAGGAATTTATAGATGATAATGATCCTCAAGAATTAGAAATTTCTGTAAGCTCTCTACAAGAAGCTCTTTTTGGATTAAATAGAAGATTTGCTGCGGAGAAGAAAGTTGATAGTAATCCTTTACAAGGTATTAAAAATACTTTTGGTTCCATAAAAGATGAATTGTTTTCAGATGATTACTGGGACGATGATCCTTGGGATAATCAAATGAATAGTAATTATAAAAATTCGAGGTATAGTAATTCTAGGGATAGCGATCCATGGGACAATGACTATTTCCTCTAAAAAGGATTATTTGTCGATTTTAGGTTTACCCTACGAATTTGACGATATCGAACTTAAAAAAGCTTTTCGGAGGGAAGCCAGAAAATGGCATCCTGATTTAAATAAAAATGATATCAATGCTGAAGATAGATTTAAATTAATTAATGAGGCCTACGAATACTTACGTGATCCTGCAAAGGGGGTTAATCCCAAAAATTTTAGTTCTCCTAATGATGAAAATATAAATAATTTCAAAACAGGTTTCCCTGAATATAAAGATTATCTCAATTCTTTATTTGGTTTTGAATACGAATCTGAATTAGATGAAGAAAGCTATGATGATAAATCTTCTGATGTTTATGAAGATGAAAACTTAAAAGATGATGAATTTAATAATTACGACTACCCAGCAACATCTCCGTATGAACCACCGCCAGTAAAACTTCATCAAGATATAGAAACAATTATCGAATTAACCCCAGAAGAAGCTTTGAGTGGGGCCTCTATATTAATAGAACTAGAAGATCAAACTGTTGTAGAAGTTGATACTCCACCATTTGCTGGAGATGGTTGGAGATTAAGATTAGAAAAAATTGCAACAGGAGGGAAAGATCATTATTTACAATTAAAAGTCCAAACTGAAAACGGACTTCGTATAGACGGATTACGAGTTCTTTATAAACTAGAGTTATTTCCACCCGACGCCCTTCTTGGCTGTGCAGTAGAGGTTCCAACTCTTGATGGAAATGTTACTCTTCAAGTCCCTCCAAAGTCATCAACCGGAAGATTGTTAAGACTTAAGGGTAGAGGTTTGATTTTTGGTGATAATATTGGTGATCAGTTTGTTGAAATTCTTGTTGTTATGCCTGCTGATATTAATGATGAAGAAATTGCTTTGTATACTAGGCTTCAGGAATTATCACTATCAGATGAATAGTTAAATAATATATAGTTAATTAATTTGTTTTTATGGATATTTTTGTTTTACTTTATAACTGCGGAACCGAAAAAGAAGGTATACATTCAATTGAACTAAAAGGTAGAACAATTGTCTTAATGTTTGAAGAAAAAGAAGATGCAGAACGTTATTGCGGACTTTTAGAGGCTCAAGATTTTCCGTTACCCTCTGTAGAAAAGATTTCAATAGATGAAATTAGAGATTTTTGTACCAAACTAGATTACGAATGTAAATTAGTAGAGAAAAATTTTGTTCCAAAGACTGCTGAAGATAGATTACTAATTTCTCCTCCTCAAAAAAATTTAGAACTGGAAAATTGGAATGATGAAAAAAGTAATGAAGGAAATATAGATTTAAATTCCATTAAGGAGAATCTTGAAAAGCTTCTCTAACGTTTAAAATAAATCAAAGATAATTAAATTCACAATGACAAAAGCTTTATTTGAGACTGATGCAGGCAATATTAATATCGAATTGTTTTCTAATGACGCACCTAATACAGTTAATAATTTCACAAAACTAATTAAAGAAGGTTTTTATGATGGATTAGCTTTTCATCGTGTTATCCCAGGTTTTATGGCTCAAGGAGGTTGTCCTAACACACGTGCAGGATCTTCAGGCATGCCTGGAACAGGTGGACCAGGATACAATATTAATTGTGAAATTAATTCTAATAAACATCTTAAAGGTTCTCTATCAATGGCTCATGCAGGAAAAAATACAGGTGGGAGCCAATTTTTTATAGTTTATGAGTCACAACCTCATTTGGATGGAGTACATACTGTCTTTGGAAAAACAGAGGATATGGATATTGTTTTAAAACTTACAAACGGTTCAAAAATTATCAAAGCCAGCCTGATTTAATATGATTTTTTATTAAAAATAATACTGAAGGTTTCTTTATCTAGATTAAATTTCCTAGTTGATGAGTATAATTCCTCATTTTTTATTGAAAAATTGGTATTTTTCAATTTAATATTGTTTTTTGGATGTAAAGCTTGTTGAATATTTTTTGATACGATAATGCCAACTTTTGAGCTTTTATTATATTCTGATAAAAATTGAATAAAGATTTCAATCTTATTAATTTCATTATCATTAATAGTGAAATATTCTCTGTTTTTGTCATGTAATATTTTCCATACTAATTTAGGCCTATTCCAAAAAGCTAATAATCTAGGAGAGCTTTCTAACATTATATTTATTTTATTTTTGTCGCAGAATTCAATTATATTATTTTTTATAGGAACTAAATCTATTGATTTAAAGTCACCATCAAGGAAAATTGCAATATAAGGATCTATATCTATAGAATTTATTTTTTCATCGTCTAACATATGTCCTAGTTTTTGTCTCTTTACATTTAAATATTCAGCATTATGTTCGCCAGGGCATATAACCAATGGAACTCTTTCAGTAACTTCTATTCCATAGCCACCTAATCCAGCAATTTTTCTAGGATTATTTGTAAGTAGTTTTAACTTTTTGATCCCTAGGTCAGTTAATATTTGAGCTCCAACTCCATAATTTCTTAGATCTGCAGGGAAACCCAATTTTTCATTTGCTTCTACAGTATCCAAACCCCCATCTTGTAGACTGTATGCTTTTAATTTGTTAATCAAACCAATACCTCTTCCTTCTTGTCTTAAATAAACAACAACACCCTCCTCTTCTTTCTCAATCCTTGATAATGCAGCCTCTAACTGAGGTCTGCAATCACAACGTAGGGATCCAAAAGCATCACCGGTTAAACATTCTGAATGCATCCTTACTAGTACTGGTTCACTTATTTTATTTGACTTTTGCTTTACTAGTGCAATATGTTCAGAGCCGTCAAGTTCATTTATATATCCATATGCCTTGAAATTACCAAAAATACTTGGAAGGATTGCATCAGATTTTCTATAAACAAACCTTTCATTCTGAAATCTATAGCTGATGAGGTCTGCAATGGATACTAACTTCATCCCCCATTCTTTCGCATATTCCTTAAGTTGGGGAAGTCTTGACATTGATCCATCAGGATTTTGAATTTCGCAAATAACGCCAGCAGGATAAAGTCCTGACATAGCAGCAATGTCTACAGCTGCTTCGGTATGGCCGGCTCTTTTTAATACTCCTCCTTTTTTTGCTCTTAGTGGAAATATATGTCCAGGTCTTCTTAAATCTTCTGGCTTAGTTGAAGGGTTAATTGCAACTTGTATAGTTTTAGCTCTATCTTCTGCTGATATTCCAGTAGTTACATTATTCTCCGGACCTGCATCTATTGAAATAGTAAATGCAGTTTGATTTTCATCTGTATTTCGATCAACCATTAATGGAAGATCCAAGGCATCTAATTTTTCTCCTTGCATTGCTAAACATATAAGACCTCTCCCCTCTGTAGCCATAAAATTAATTTGTTGAGGAGTTGCAAACTGAGCTGCACAAATTAAATCTCCTTCATTTTCTCTTCTCTCATCATCAACAACAATTATGCATTCTCCATTTCTTATGGCAGCTAATGCATCACTTATGGGATCAAATTCTATCTTAAAATTTTCGTTATTATCCAAAATTGTTCCATTATTTGATTTGGGACTTGTTTCTTTCATTATTACTATTCAATATAGAAAAAAGTGTTTTAATTATTATTTCATTTAACACTTATAATCCTATCTTAAAGTCTGTCAATAAAGAGAAATGAATGTTGCAATAGTTGGTGCTACTGGTTACGGAGGAATTCAAGCAGTAAATCTATTAAAGGATAATAAACATTATAAAATTTCATATTTAGGAGGTAATAAATCTTCAGGAACAAAATGGAGCGATAATTTTCCATTCATAAATTTAGATTCTGACAATTTAATTGAAAAAATATCAACAGCTAGAATTGCCGACAAAGCCAATGTAGCTTTACTTTGCTTGCCTAATGGAATTTCTTCTACATTAACAAGAGGTTTATTAGAAAAAGGAGTAAAAGTAATTGATTTATCAGCCGATTATAGGTACAAGTCTCTTGATCAATGGAAAAGTGCATACTCTAACGAAGCTAGAAAATATAATAGAGATGACGAAGATTTGTGCAGAGAAGCAGTTTATGGACTTCCTGAAATTAATTTCAAAGAAATATCTAAAGCAAGTTTAATCGCCTGCCCTGGATGTTATCCTACGTCTGCTCTAATTCCTCTTATCCCATTTTTATCCCAAGGGATTATTGATAACGAAGGTATAGTAATAGATTCAAAAAGTGGTACATCAGGCGGAGGTAGAGAACCACATCAGAAATTATTATTTTCTGAATGTGGAGATGGTCTTTCTGCCTATGGACTAATAAATCATAGACATACTTCTGAAATTGAACAAATTGCAAGTTTTATTTCAGGTAATGATATTGAACTTCTATTTACTCCTCATTTAATACCAATGACAAGAGGTATGCATTCGACAATTTATGGAAGACTAAGGGATCCAGGTTTGACATCTTCAGATTGTAAAATTATATTAGAAAATTATTATAGAAACTTTTCTAATATTCGAGTATTACCAGTTGATATTTATCCTTCTACCAAATGGGTCAAGAATACAAACGAAATTCATCTCTCTGTAAAAGTTGATACTAGAAATGGTCGAATTATTATTTTATCAGTAATAGATAATTTAATTAAAGGACAAACAGGGCAAGCTCTACAAAACCTTAATCTAATATCTGGTTTACCAATAAATAATGGGTTAGAAATGATTAATCATTACCCATGAATTTATTCCGGATAATGTATCCGGCCTGAGAAATTGAAAGTGGTAATATTTTATGTTCTAATAAGTGTAATTTCTTAGTTAATGTCTCTAAATTATCTTTATCCGAGATAGCTACGGCTGCTTGAATAATTAAGGGACCACTATCAACCTCTGGTTCTACAAAATGTACTGAACAACCAGTGATCTTGGAATCATTTGTTATGGCTTCTTTAATTGCATTACTTCCTTTAAAAGAAGGAAGTAATGATGGATGAATATTTATTATTTTATTCTTAAATACATTTACAAACTTTGATGACATGATTTTCATCCAACCCGCCATAACAATTAGTTCTATATCATGTTTTTTTATTGTATCAATAATTTCATCCTCAAAATAATCCTTATTTTCATAATCAGTGCTTTTAATTACCTTATATGAGATATTGGAATTTTTAGCTCTTGATATACACCCAGCATCTGATTTGTTTGAAATTAAAATTTTAATATCAATATCAAATTTTTTTGATTTAGAGAGGTCAATCAATTCTTGAAAATTTGATCCCTCACCTGAAGCTAAAATTGCTATTTTCAATTTGGGTGAAAATTCTCTAAGTTGTGTAATTTCAGGTGAAATTAAATAATTGAATGATTTATCCAAGACACTATATTTTTACTGAATAATAAATGAGATATAAATAAATAAAACCCCTAATAGTATTTATTAAAATTCACAAACATTATTATCTAAAAATAATATAACTAAATAAATTGAAATGATTAGTATTTACGGTGAATAAACTAGATATAATGAACAAAATAGGAAAATAGTCAAAATATAAAATGAATAATGATTTTAATTCTTGGGATAAATATTGCAACTACCTTTGGTTTGATAAACAAGTAAATATATGGTTAGATATCAGCAAAATAAATTTTACTAGCGATCAAATATTATCTCTAGAAAATAAATTTAAAAACGTTTTTTTAGCCCTAAAGGAATTAGAGGCTGGCGCGATTTCAAATATTGATGAGAAAAGACAAGTTGGACATTATTGGTTAAGAAATCCATCTGTTGCCCCAAATAATCTTATTAAGGATGAAATCAATAATGAGATTATAGATATTTCAGAATTTGGAAAAAATATATTAGAGGGTAAAATCACTAATAATAAAAATCAAAAATATACTGATGTTCTATGGATAGGTATTGGAGGAAGCGGTTTAGGACCTTTATTAATAACTGAAGCATTACAAGAAAACTCTTGTGGATTGAATTTTTCATACATTGATAATATTGATCCATTCTTAATAAGTGAGAAATTAGATGAATTATCTGATAAATTGGCTACCACATTATTTGTTGTTGTAAGTAAGTCAGGTGGAACACCTGAACCAAAAATAGCAATGAATATAATTAAAAAGAATGTAGTAAATAAAAATTTAGAGTGGAACACAAACGCAATAGCAATAACAATGCAAGATAGCCAATTATATAAAAAAGCACAATTAGAGAATTGGTTGAAAATATTTAATCTTCCTGACTGGGTTGGAGGCAGAACCAGTATTACTAGCTCAGTTGGCCTGCTTCCTTTAGCTCTTATTAATCGAGATGTTTCTGAATTTATTAAAGGTGCAGCAATAATGGATGAATTAACTCGGATACCAAATATTAAAGATAATCCTGCTGCATTACTATCATCAGCATGGTTTTTTTCTTGTGATGGAATAGGCAAGAGAGATATGGTTGTATTACCTTATAGAGACAGGTTACAAGTATTTAGTAAATATCTTCAACAATTAGTTATGGAGTCTCTAGGTAAAAAGTTTAATAGGAAGGGAGAAATTGTTCATCAAGGAATATCTGTTTTTGGTAATAAAGGATCTACTGATCAACATGCATATGTTCAACAGTTAAGAGATGGTATTGATAATTTCTTTTGTGTTTTTATAGAGTTACTTGATACCCCAAATGGTAATTACTATTTTGACTCTGAAAATCCAAAGGAATTTTTATCAGGATTTTTACAAGGTACAAGATCGGCACTATCCAACGAAAATAGGCAAAGCATAACAATCACCTTAGATAAGTTAAATTGTTTAACACTAGGGGCATTAATTGCTTTATTTGAGCGAGCTGTTTCTTTTTACGCGGAATTAGTTGATATAAATGCTTATGATCAACCTGGTGTTGAAGCTGGTAAAAAAGCAGCAGCAGAAATAATTGACTATCAAAAAAAAGTAACAGAATTATTAAATAATGGGGATGAATTATCAATAAAAGAAATTACTTCTCATATTGGAAATTCATCATCTGAGCCAATTTTTTTTATAATTCGTCAAATGTGTTTTGGTAATGAAGACTATCTTATAAATGGAGATTGGTCTAATCCTAGTACAATAAAAATTAAAAAAAAATTAGATAATATTTAGACGACAATATTTATAATTCTACCTTTTACAATTATTATTTTTCTGATTGTTTTTTTATCAATCCATTTTTTTACATTAGGTCTAATTAATGTTTTTTCTTTAATTTCATCATCAGATATATCATTTTCTACATTAATTTTGTCTCTAACTTTTCCATTGATTTGTATGACTAATTCATAGCTATTTTCCTTTAGGGCCTCTTCATCGAATACTGGCCATTTTTCTAAGTGAACTGATTTTGAATTACCTATTAAATGCCATAATTCATCTGAAATATGAGGAGCAAATGGAGCTAATAATATGCAAAATTTCATAAGAGCTTCTCTTCTTAAATCTTTATTTACATGATTTAGGTTCGATGATATTGAATTATAAAACTTCATTAATTCTGATATTGCCGTGTTAAATTGATTATTTTTTATATCGTTAGAAATTTCTTTTATGGCAATATTTATTGACTTTAATAATGAATTTTCATTTTCTTGATTTAGTTTATCTTCGCCATGGAAATTATTATTATTTGTGTAATCTGAGAAAAGTTTCCATATCCTACATAAAAATCTATATTGTCCTTCAACATCAGAATCACCCCATTCAAGATCTTTTTCAGGAGGAGCTTTAAATAATATAAACATTCTTGCTGTATCTGCTCCATATTTTTTAATTACAGATTCAGGGTCAACACCGTTATATTTAGATTTGGACATTTTTTCAAAAAGAACTTCAAGTTTTGAATTGTCTTTTGGATCTTTTGGATTAGTTATATCTTTAATATCAGTTGGAGAGATATATTTTCCTGTTATTGAATTTTTATAAGCTGCAGATTGAACCATACCTTGTGTTAAGAGCCTTTTAAATGGTTCATCAATATCGAAAAGATTGTTATCCCTTAGCGCTTTGGTAAGAAATCTTGCATAAAGCAAGTGTAGAATTGCATGCTCTACTCCTCCAACATATTGATCAACAGGTAACCATTTATTAATTTTTTCTTTTTCGAATGGTTTTGTTAAAGATTTAGATGAAGGATATCTTAAAAAATACCATGATGAACACATGAAGGTGTCCATAGTATCTGTTTCTCTACTCGCAAAATTACCGCATTTTGGGCATGTAGTTTTAACCCAACTTTGATTACTACCTAGAGAATTAATTTTATTAGAGGATATTTTAATTTTGTTTGGTAATTTAACCGGAATGTCTTCTTTATTCACTGGCACAGAACCACAATTAGTACATTTAATTATTGGAATTGGACAACCCCAATATCTTTGCCTAGAAATTAACCAATCTCTCAAACGAAATTGAATCTTATTTTCTGCCCATCCATTTCGTTCCCCATTTTCTGAAATTTGTTTTTTAGCATCACTATTATGTAATCCATCAAAATTATTTGAGTTAATTAAAAAGCCATTATCCGTAAAAGCATTATTTAATTCGCTGATACTTTTATCTTTATCTTTAATAATTACTTGTTTAATATCAATAGAATTCAATTTGGCAAATTCAAAATCCCTTTCATCATGTGCTGGGACACCCATTACAGCTCCTGTTCCGTATTCATCAAGGACATAACTTGCTATCCAAATAGGAATTTCCTTTAAATTTATGGGGTTTATAGCTATTAAATTTGTTGGAATACCAATTTTTTTTTGGTCTTTATCTTTAGTTTCTTGTAAATATATTTTTAAATTTTCTAGTTTACTTAAAATTTTATTATCAGATATTTTTTTAATTAAAGGATGATTAACGGATATTGCTAAATACGTTACCCCAAATAAAGTATCAGGTCTTGTTGTAAATACTTGTATTTTTTCTTTTTTGAATTCTTCTATTTCAAAATTTATATTTGTACCTATTGATTTGCCAATCCAATTTTCCTGCATTACCTTTACTCTTTCAGGCCACTCATTTAATTTTTCTAAATCTTGCAATAACTCTTCTGCATAATCAGTAATTTTTAAAAACCATTGAGTTAAAAGTTTCTTTTCAACTATCGCTCCAGATCTCCATGATTTGCCTTCAGAATCAACCTGCTCATTGGCTAAAACAGTATTATCAATCGGATCCCAATTTACCTCAGACTCCTTTTGATAAACAAGACCAGCTTTATGTAATTCCAAAAATAAAAATTGAGTCCATACGTAATAATTTTCATCACAAGTCGCAAATTCTCTATCCCAATCAACAGAAAGACCTAATAATTTTAATTGTGATTTCATATGAGCGATATTTTGTTTAGTCCACTTATCAGGATTTATTCCTCTTTCTATCGCCGCGTTCTCAGCAGGTAAACCAAATGCGTCCCAACCCATCGGATGTAACACTACTTTGCCTTGAAATCTTTGAAATCGTGCAATTAAGTCTGTTATTACATAATTGCGCACATGACCCATATGAAGGTTTCCTGAAGGGTAGGGAAACATGGATAAGGCATAAAATTTTTCTTTATTACTTTCTTGCTCATCTGTATTATATAAGTTGTCGTCTTCCCAGATTTTCTGCCATTTACCCTCTATATCTGATGGTTTATATAAATTAGTTGCTCTGTTATCTGTATTTTCAGAAGTAATCACTTATTTTAGATTTAGTAAAATATTATTTTAATATTGATTCTATAAAAAGAAATAGATTGTTAAAGCTTTATTTTATAATTAAAATTATTAGATATATATTTTTAAATGAACAATATAATATTTGAAAAATATCATGGTAATGGTAACGATTTTATAATAATTGATTCCAGAAATAATAATATTTACAAAAAATTTCTATCTGAGAAAACAATCGATATAAAAAATTTATGTGATCGACAATTCGGTATAGGTGGTGATGGCGTAATTTTCATATTGGAACCTGAGAGAAATAATTACGCAAAGATGATTATCTATAATTCAGATGGTTCGGAGGCTCAAATGTGTGGAAATGGTATCAGGTGTTTAGTTCAATATCTACACAATTCCAATAAAGGTTCTTATAGTGTTTCTGAATATAGGATCGAAACAAAAGCTGGTATAAAAATTGCTCAATATAATGATGGCGAAATTACTGTAAAAATGGGAAAACCAATATTAGAAACTAAATCTATTCCAACTAAAATAGATACAAAAATCAATACAATTCCTTCATGCCTCTTTAAAGAAACGAATTTTGAACAACAGGGATATGCCGTGGGGATGGGAAATCCACATTTGATATTTTTTCTTCAAGATATCACTAAAATATCACTTTCACTATTAGGTCCAGTGTTTGAAAAACATGAATTGTTTCCTGAAAAAACAAATGTTCATTTTTCCCAAATAATAAATAGAGATAACATTAACGTACTTGTATGGGAAAGAGGAGCAGGAGCAACATTAGCTTGTGGAACAGGAGCTTGTGCTATACATGTGGCAGCATACAAACTAGGTTTATGTAATTCAAAAACAGTAATAAATCTACCAGGAGGTAATCTTATAATTAATTGGTCTAGATCAGAAGATGAAATTTTGATGACTGGTAATGCAAAAAAAGTTTTTTCTGGAACATATATTCTAAAATAGATGGAAGATAAGTATATTTATCTCGATAATGCATCTACAACTCCATTATCTAAGAATGTATTAAATAAAATAAATTCTACATACAAAAACTATTGGAGTAATTCATCCTCAACTTATAAATATGGAATTAAATGTGCGACATACCTAGAGAAAATAAGACTTAAAATAGCAAAGATTTTTAATGCAAATACAGAAGATATTGTTTTTACGTCAGGCTCTTCAGAATCGACATCATTAGTATTTAGTAATCTTAGTGATAAATATAAGTGTGGAAGAGTTGTTATCTCTAATGTTGAACATCAAGCCACAATAATTTCAGCAAATAAGCTTAAAAGAAAAGGGTGGGAAATCTATAAATGGCCAGTTAATAGAGATGGGATTATAAATATATCAAACATTAATGAAGTAATTAAAAATAACACAAATCTGGTTTCGCTAATTTGGGGTCAGAGTGAAGTAGGAACTTTACAACCTGTCCAATTAGTTGGAACTAAATGCAAGGAATTAGATATTTTATTTCATATCGATGGGACACAGATATTAAGTAACGGTATTTTTAATTGGAAAGAACTTAACTGTGATCTATTAAGTTTATCTGCACATAAATTTGGAGGTCCTAAAGGCATAGGATTGCTATTAACGAATTCAAAATCTAGATTGTTATTAAAAAATAATGATATTTCACTTTCTCAAGAATATTCAATAAGACAAGGAACAACTCCGTTGCCATTAATAGCCGGAATGTATCAGTCAATAAAAAATATTAAGGGAAGAATTAAATTCAATACGTATAAAGCCGAGTTCGAAAATAATAAAAAAGTACTGCTTATAAAATATTTTATAAATAAAATAACTAATAATCCAAATATTAAAATTACAGGTAGTAGTACTGAAAGACTTCCAAATCACATATCATTTCTTTTATTTAATACGAAATTAGAACCAATAAAAGCTTATAAGGTTGTTAATTATATGTCTGATAATAATGTTGCTATAAGTAGTGGTAGTGCATGTTCTAGCTCCTCAGGAAAACATAGTCTTACTCTTGAAAATATGGGATATGATAGTAATCAACTTTATTCAAACATTCGTGTTAGTTTAGGATCAATGAATAAGAAGTCTGATATAGATAGATTATTTAAACTAATTCAAATTTGTATAAAAAAATTCTAATGAATACTATTTATGTGCTACCTAAGGATCTTAATGATGCCTTGAAAAATCTTGAAAATTCAATAATCTCTAGTTTAAAACTATCAAGTTTTCGATTTACTGTTGAATTTAATTTCGAGGGATTAAAATTTAATAAAATAGGTATAACTATTTATAAGATTCTTGCCAATTATTATAATAATAAAAAAATAAAAAAAAATGTTTTTCTTACTTATTCTGATCCAGGAGCTGTAGCTTTAGCTCAGAGGGATTATCCAGATATTAAAGAAAATATTTTTACATTTAAAGGTTTTAATGAATCCATTTATATCGATCAGGATGAATCAATCTTGATATCGATACTTCCTCAACCTTACGATTTTGATACATTCGAACCTATGTGTGATAACTTTAAAGGTTTGCATTATTCTTTAAATCCAAAATTTGAAGATGCAAATATTGGGATAGGAAGTGTAATAAGAGAAAGAAGAAAAAACTTTGTAAAAACTTGGTATAACGTTTACTTTCTTCAACCAATTGATAATGGTGCATTAATGCATTCTTATCCAAATAATTGGTTACTTTTTAAAGAAATTAATAAAAGATATTTATTTAAAAAAGAATTTGATGAAAGACCTGATAATGAAACTATTTTTGTAAATTTGTAGTTTTGAAAGTTTTTAGAAAATTTTATTTTTATATAATTTTAATTTTTGGCTTATTAAGTTTTCCACTTTTAATATGGAATTTATTATATACTCAAAAAAATAAATTTTTAAATAACATATATTTTAATTCTGCAGGAATAATTAGGAATAACAAAAAGTGTATAAAATATGATGAATTATTATTTAAATCGCTTGATAAGACTTTTAGCGTATCCATTATTAATGAGAATGGTGTTCTTATAAGTTCATATAATGATGATATATTAAGAATACCAGCTTCAAATTTAAAGTTATTTAGTACTGCATATGTATTAAATAAATTCAAATCCTCAAGAAGTTTTAAAACATCAATATTTAGAAATGGTAAAGATAAATATTATTTAGTAGGTCAAGGGGATCCAGATCTTAACTATTCTGATATTTATAAATTACTATCTAATATTACTTACAGTAACAAAATTAATCTGAATATCTTAGAAATAAATTCTAAAAATTATTGGCCAAAAGGTTGGACATATATTGATAAGCAATACGATTACGGAGCTCCTATTACAACCTTGGCATTAAATAGTAATGAGAGTAAATATGAAAATATTGAATACTTAAAAAATACTATAGAAAAATATATTTTTAAAAAATTTCCTTATGCGTCAATAAATATAAATATTGCAGATAATTCTGAAAAATATTATTTGAATTCATCAATTAAATTGGAATCAATTTCTTCTAATCCATTATTATCTTTAATAACTTTAGCTAATTCTGAAAGCCATAACTTTACTGCAGAATCACTTTTTAAAAATGCTTCAAATTCTTGGAATGAGAATGATTATATTAAATTAAAATATTGGTTGAAAAATAGAGGATTAAAAATTGATAATTCAACTATTTCTGATGCCAGTGGTCTTTCTAGAAACAATAGAGTAACAACAAATTTAATATCAGAATTCTTGAATAAGATGAAATATTCAAAAAACTTTAGTACTTACCAGTCTTCACTATCAATTATTGGGGTAAGAGGAACATTGGCTAAAAGATTCACCAAATCAGAATTACAAGGTAAGTTTTTTGGGAAAACAGGTACTTTATCAAATGTATTTGCGTTATCAGGATATCTATACAAAGATAAGAAACCTCTAGTTATAAGTATTATTCAAAACTCAGAAAATATAGACAGGGATAAGACATTTAACCTTTTAAAAAACATCTATAAATTAGAAGGATGTATTTAATCTTTCTTATAATATTTTTTTAGATCTCTTTCTACGTAATCAGGCACCATATGGTTTATTTCACCTCCAAATTTAGCAACCTCTTTAACCAAGGAACTACTTAAAAAACTAAAATTTGTATTAGTAGAAAGAAAAATTGTTTCTATTTCTGTATTAAGAGATTTATTTGTATGTGCGATTTGAAGTTCATATTCAAAATCACTCATAGCTCTTAATCCTCTTAATATTAGATTCGCGTTAACGTCTTTTGCACAATCTACTGTAAGACCCTCGTAGGAAATAACACTAATATTTGATAGATGAGATACAGCATTGTTTATTTGTATTATTCTTTTACTAATATCAAAAGTTGGTTTTTTACTAGTATTTTCCAAAACAGCTACAACTACATTTCCAAATAATTTTTCAGCTCTTTGTATTAAATCAAGATGACCATTTGTTAAAGGATCAAATGTACCTGGGTAAAGAATTTTCATAATTTAATTATGATTAGAAAGTATATTTGGTTAAAATACAATTATTAGTTAAATCAATTATGACATTAAATCTTGAAGCAAAAAAAATCTTATTAAGAAAAATACCACATGGATTGTTTATTTGCGGAGTGAAAGATGATGAAACAAATGAAGTTAATGGCTTTACTGCTAGCTGGGTTACACAAGGTTCATTTAACCCTCCCCTAGTTGTTATGGCTGTAAGAGCTGAAGGTTCCAGTCATGAAATAATAAAAAATACTGGAAAGTTTTCTTTAAATGTTCTGAAAAGTGATCAAAAGGATTTAGCTGCAGTCTTTTTTAAACCACAAAAAGCACTTGGAGGAAGATTTGAATCTGTTGAATTTAATTTGGGAGAATTTGGTTTACCAATATTAGTTGATAGTGTTGGTGGTGTCGAATGTAAGGTTGTAGGAAATGTTATGTATGGTGATCATACAGTTTTTGTTGGTGAGGTTTTATCTGCTTATTTAAATAATGATGTAGATTCGTTAAATTTAAATACTACGGGATGGAATTACGGAGGTTAGAAATAATAGATGAATAATCCTTCAACAAAGGTTTCTACTAAAGTATTTGATAAAAAATATAATCTTAAAATTGAATATAAACTTATTAAAAATAAGGAGTTATTAAAATCAAGACTATCTGAAATACCAAAGTCTTCTGGTTGTTATCTTTTTAAGGATATTGATAATAACTTACTTTATATAGGCAAATCTAAAACACTAAGAAATAGGGTCAGTAGTTACTTTAATAATTATGCTGAACTGTCACCCAGATTAAGTCTAATGGTTAGACAAATAACTGAAATTGAAATTATAGTTACAGATAGTGAGTATGAAGCATTAAATTTAGAATCAAATTTAATTAAAACAAATAAACCTTATTTTAATATTTTATTAAAAGATGATAAAAAATATCCATATCTTTGCATTACATGGAGCGAAGAATATCCAAGAATTTTTATAACAAGAAAAAGGAGAAATAGAAATAATCTAGATAGATATTATGGACCTTATGTCGATGTTGGACTATTAAGAAATACATTATTTTTAATCAAAAAAATTTTTCCTTTAAGGCACAGTAAATTATCTAAATCATTTTATCGCGAAATTACAGGAGTAGATTTGGAAAAAATATCATCTGATGAATACAAGAAAATAATGAAACAAGCTTCAATGGTTTTTCAAGGTAGAAATGAAGATTTAATAAAAATTCTAGAGAACAAAATGTCTATTTTTTCAAATGAACTTCAATATGAGAAAGCAGCTAAAATCAGAGACCATATTAATGGACTACGATTGTTAACAGAATCGCAAAAAATAACTATACCCGACTCTTCAATAAACAGAGATATTTTTGGGATTGTATCGGAAAAAAACATTGCCAGCATACAAATCTTTCAGATGAGAGCAGGAAAATTAATTGGGAGAATTGGATATAGTCAAAAATTGCATGGCCAAACTGAAAGTGAAACCCTTCAAAGAATCTTAGAGGAACATTATATAAATGTAGATAGTATTGAAATACCTTCTGAAATATTAGTTCAATATGATTTTCAAAAATTAATAATAATTGAGGAATGGCTAAGTGATCTTAAACATAAAAAAGTAAAAATTATTAATCCTAAAAGAAGTCATAAATTCAAAACTATTGAAATGGTTCAAAAAAATGCGAGATTAGAACTTGATAGAATTTTAAATGGAATTCAAGAAAATGAATCTGCTATTGAGGATCTATCTCAAATATTAGATTTAAGCATACATCCAAGAAGATTAGAGGGTTATGATATAAGTCATATACAAGGTACAGATGCAGTTGCTTCTCAGGTAGTATTTATTGATGGTTTACCATCTAAACAAAATTATAGAAAATATAAAATAAAAGATCCTAATGTATATATAGGTCATAGTGACGATTATGCTTCTATTTATGAAGTAATACATAGAAGATTTAGAAAATGGTCGAAATATAAGCTTAATGGAGGGAATCTTAATTCAATAAATAATGTAAAAAAAAGCAGTCTTAATAATGAACTCTTTTCTGATTGGCCAGATTTGGTGATGATTGATGGAGGGAAAGGGCAATTAAATTCTGCTTATAAAGCATTGGAAGAACTTCATTTAGAGAAAGATGTTATTTTATGTTCTTTAGCCAAAAAGAATGAAGAAATTTATATACCAGGGATATCAAAACCTCTTGATACAGATTTGAACCAGAAGGGGGTAATGCTCCTGAGAAGATTAAGGGATGAAGCACATCGATTTGCCCTTTCTTTTCATAGAAACAAAAGATCTAATAGAATGAATAAATCCCAATTAACTCAGATACCTGGACTGGGTTCATCAAGAATAAAGGATTTATTAGAACATTTTAAATCAGTGGATGCCATAAGAATAGCTAGCAAAGAGGAACTTATGAAAGTAAGAGGACTCGGAGTTAATACAGTTGACGATATTTATAATTACTTTAATAACGATTAAAATATGTTTTTTTAATTTATTACTATAAAAATTATTCATACATGTTGATATTTTTATTATTTAATTGAATTACTAAGTAAGATTAATCTAGTTGATAATTAAATAATGTTCTGGAGAAAATCAAAACTTTTAATTTTATATTCTACGGTTGATGGTCATACAAAAAATATATGCGAATATATTTACAATAAATTGAAAGGCAAAAAAAGAATAAGTATATATTCAATAGAAGAATCAGAAAATTATAAATTAGAAGACTTTAATGAAGTTGTTATAGGGGCAAGTGTTAGATATGGATATCACAGGAAGAATGTTTATGAATTTGTTCAGAAAAATTTAGAGGAATTAAATAATTTAAAAACAGCTTTCTTCTCTTTAAATTTGACGGCAAGAAAACCAGAAAAATCCACTCCTGAAACTAACCCATATATTATAAAATTCTTAAAGAAAGTAAAATGGAATCCTTCAATTAAAGAGGTTTTTGCAGGTAGATTAGATTACCCAAGTTTGGATACGCTTAATAAATTAGCGATTCTATTTATAATGTTCATAACTAATGGTCCAAAAGATACTTCAAAAACATACGAGTTAACAGATTGGAAAAAAGTTGATAACTTAATAAATTCAATATCAAAATTTTGATACTTTTTTCATAAATGAATAAAAAAGAGTTAACAGAATTAAGTTTAAAAATAGATAAATATAGTTGTCCACATATTATAAATTTTCATTGTCATACGAAATTTAGCGATGGGAGCTTTGATCCAGAACAATTATTAGATCAAGCTTTTATAAATAAAATAAAATTTATATCCATAACAGATCATCACACTGTTAAAGCACATGATTTTATTGAACGTAATAATATTCTCGAAAAATATCCAACTGATTCATTTAAACTAATTTCTGGAATTGAAATAAATTGTTTACTTCTAGGATGCTTAGTTCATGTTATTGGATTAGGAATTAATATAAAAAGTACTCATCTAACACCTTATGTTCAAGGCGAGTCACCAATTGGGAATGATTTACACATTAAATCAGTAACCAAGGCAATCAGATTAGCTGGAGGTTTATCTTTTCTTGCACATCCAGCGAGGTACAGAATTCCCTTTTATAAACTTATCCCAGAGGCTAATAAGCAAGGAGTTGATGGGATTGAAGTTTGGTACGATTATGATTTAAAAGAAAGATGGCAAGCAAGTAATTTTGTATGTTCAGAGATAAATAAAATAACCGAAAGCCTTAATATGCTTAAAACCTGCGGAACAGATAGTCATGGATATTCATTATTGGGCAGATAAACTAGTATTCGTTTTTCTCAATTTTGGCATCAGCCATATTAACAATCTTTTTTAAATTTTCTAATATTTCTGGAGTATGGTCATTCCACATTTCTCTATTAATAATCTCAAGAAATCTTTGGGATAAATCTCGTAAGGCCCATGGATTATTCTCGATAAAAAACTTTTTAAGGTTCTCATCACATATCCATGAATCATATATTTGGGTATAACACCAATCAGATACGATTTCCGTTGTTGCATCATAAGCATATAAATAATCGAGCGTTGCAGAAAACTCAAAAGCACCTTTATATCCGTTTTCCTTCATTCCATCAATCCATTTTGGATTAAGCACTCTTGTCCTAACAACCTTATTTATTTCATAGCTTAATTTATTTATTTTAGATAAACGATATTTTGATAAATCACCATGATATATTTCAGGAAATTTGCCTTGAAGTTTATTTATTGCTGATGATATGCCTCCTTGAAATTGATAATAATCATCAGAATCTAAAATATCATGTTCTCTGTTATCTTGATTATGAATAACTACTTGAATATTTTTAAGCGCTTTTTCTAATTCTTTTTTATTTTCGATAGGTTCATTTCCATCAGAATATATCCACTTACTCCAGTTTAAATAAGAATCAGCAAAATCATTTATATTTTCCCAACTAGAATTAGATATAAGTTCTTGTAATCCAGCTCCATATGATCCAGGTGCAGAACCAAAAATTCGATTTAAAGAATCTCCGTCTTTATAAGATGCTGAAATTGGATTTAATTTTTTATCTTCGTCAAGTTGAGAAACTAATTTTATAGCTTTGTAAACTAAAGATATTAATTGAGGAAATGCATCCCTAAACATACCCGAGATTCTTAAAGTAACATCAACTCTTGGTCTATTAAGAATACTTAAAGGAATTATTTCTATATCAATGACTCTTCTAGAAGGACCATCCCAAATAGGTTTTACCCCTAGCAAATACAATATTTGACAAACATCCTCCCCTCCGTTTCTCATAGTAGATGTAGCCCATACAGAAATTGCTAATTTTTTAAGGTCTTGTCCATGATCCTGTTTATATAAATCAATTATTTGAGAAGCTGATTCACATCCAACAATCCATGCCGATTCTGTTGGTAAGCCTCTGGAGTCAACAGAAAAAAAATTTTTACCTGTAGGTAGAACTTCAGTTTTACCTCGTGTTGGAGCTCCTGATGGTCCGCTACTTACATATATTCCATTTAAAGCATTTATAAATGATGCCTTCTCATTTATGGTCGATGTAACTATAGGTTCAAATATTTCTTTATGAATTAGATTAAAAAAATCTTTATGTTTTTTATCTACATTAAATAATAATAATATTTTTTTATTTTCTAATATTTCTAATTCATTTAGGGTTATTTGATCTTTGTAAAAGTAATGATAAATTAAATATTTTGCTTGATTTTCTATAAATTCTAATGCTCTTCTAAAGCTATTGATATTATCTTTTGAATAATTACTAATAATTTCTTTATCGTTATCATTAAGAACTTGATCATAGTTATTAGTCCATGGATCTAAATCTAAATTAAGATTTGAAGCGATGTATTGGATTATCCCACTACGTTTTGAAGTTGGAACTCTTGCAATACTTATGATTAAATTAATTTCATTTATAAATTTTTGTCTACTTCCAAAAATGTGAAGACCAGTTCTTATTTGTGATTCTTTTAGTTCACATAGATATGAGTCAATTTTTTCAATTTTATTTGATTCGTCAAAAAATATAATATCTTTAAAATCGTTTTTAATAATTTCTAATATAGATTTTTCAATAATGTTTATTCGCTTAGAATTTAATAACTTAGCCTCATAGTATTCGTCTAAAAATTGTTCTAAAATCGAGAGTTTTCCATACAAATCAGATCTATCTAAAGGAGGTGTTAGATGATCAATTATTGTTGCATGAGTTCGCCTTTTTGCTTGCGATCCTTCTCCTGGGTCATTAACAATAAATGGATATATATTTGGAATTGGTGGACAAATAATACTCGGGAAGCATTCATCACTAAGTCCTATAGATTTTCCTGGTAACCATTCAATAGTGCCATGTTTACCTATATGACAAATAGCATTCGAATCAAATTTACTTTCAATCCAATAATATTGGGCTAGATATCTATGGGGTGGTGGTAGATCTGGAGAATGTATATCTTTATTAGATTCAATATCGTAACCTCTTTGAGGCTGAATTAGTAAACATATTTTTCCAAATAAAAGACCATTAATCGAAAAACCTTGTTTTTCTAAATCTTGAGAATTAGATGGAATACCCCATCTATCAACGATAAGATTTTTAGGTTTAAGGGATAGTTTGTTCCAAAATTCTAAGTATTCATTTAATGATAAAAAATCAAGAGGTTTATTATTTTGAGATTCAATATCATTTGTTCTAGTTTTTATAAGTAACGAAATTAGTTCTGATGAATTTTTAGGTAATTCTCCAGAACCAAGATCATAACCTTCATCTTTTAACCAATAAAGAATATTAAGGACAGACTGCGGAGTATTTAATCCGACTCCATTTCCAATTCTTCCATTTTTTACAGGATAATTTGCAATTACTAATGATATCTTTTTATCAAAATTATTTAAATTATTTAGTCTTAGATAATTACTTGTAAGTTTTGTTATCCATTTAATATTTCCAAAATCAACTTTGTAACTTGTAATTTTGCTACATAAGGTTCTATTTACAGAAATAACTTCTTTAAAAGCACAAGGTTTTGTTGTAATTCGTCCATCAAATTCTGGAATAATTATTTGCATTAATAAATCTGTCGGATTCATTCCAGTTGATGAGTGCAACCAATTATTTCTGGATTTATTAGAAGAGAGTATTTGAAGGATTGGAAGATTAAGTGATTTAAAGATATTCAAATTATTATCTATATTTTCATTAGAACTATTAAGCGAGGAAGAAAAAGAGGTAGTTGTTATTAGTAGTCTTATATCTTCTTTTTTAAAAAGATTAATCAATTCCTTCTGAACATCATAATTTTTTAAAGTTGAAATAAATACTGTTTTAGGTGACAAACCATTACTCCTTAGCTGAGATATTAATTCATTTGATAATTCAATTTCATTAGCTAAAAACAATGATTTATAAGAAATTATTCCAACCTTTAATCCTTTTTCATTTTTCCAATCATATTGATAAGGATCTGGATAGCTGACGTTAGAGATATATTTTTTTGGAATATTAGTTTCATTAGATGATAGATAACTTAAACAATAAAGAAATCTTCGATAATTCTCCTTTCCTCCTGACTTAAGAAGCTTACTAATTTTTAATGAAGTATCTAAATCTACGCTACTTAATTCATTTAGTGATAAATCCTCTTCATCAGTTCCAGAAAGAATTAAAAGAGTCCTATTAAGATTTACTTCTTTCCATTTTATTAATTGTTCAAGTCCATAACTCCATGTCCCTTTATCACCAAACAATCTTAAAACAACTATTTTTGCATGATTTACTGTTTTTAAAAAATAATTATCTATTTGTGCGAATGTATTTAGGTTTGAAATTTCTAATGCTCTAAAATTATCCTGGAATAAAAGAAATTCTTTATCTTCAATTAAATCAGAAATTATATTAATATCAGCTTTTACGCTTGTGATAAATATAAAATCAGCTTTAGGATGTTCAATTAAATCAACGTTATTATTTTCATTTCCAGCAATATTTAATATCCTATGCATTTATATATAACAATTAGGTTTAGAATACTTAAGTAAGTTAGAACAATTTTAACTCATTTCTAAAATAAAATATGCAAGAATTTCTTCCATATGCCTGGTTTGAAGGTAAGTGTATACCCTTTAAAGATGCAAAAATCTCAATAGCAACTCATGCACTTCATTATGGAACAGCAGCCTTTGGAGGAATGAGAGCTATTCCAAATCCATCTAATAAGGATGAATTTCTTTTATTTAGAACAGATAAACACATAAAAAGGTTATCTCAAAGTGCAAGATTGCTTTTAACAGAAATATCTGAAGAATATATATTTAATGCACTAAAAACAATATTAAAAAAAAATAAACCTACAAAACCGATCTATATAAGGCCTTTTGTTTATACAAGTGATTTAGGTATCGCTCCAAGATTACATAATATAGAAACTGATTTCTTCATTTATTGTATTGAACTAGGAGACTATTTATCTCCCGATGGGGTGTCTTGTAGGATGAGTAGTTGGACAAGACAAGAAGATAGATCTCTACCTTTAAGAGGTAAGATAAGTGGTGCCTACATTACCAGTTCATTAGCCAAAACAGAGGCTAGTTTATCAGGATTTGACGAAGCATTGCTGTTAAATTCTAGTGGTAAAGTAAGTGAAGCTAGTGGAATGAACTTATTTATAGTAAGAAATGGTGAACTGATTACTCCAGGAGTTGATCAAGACATCCTAGAAGGAATTACTAGAGCTAGTGTTATTGAATTGGCGAAATCGTTTGGTATAAATGTTATTGAAAGACCTGTTGATAAAACAGAATTACTTATTGCTGATGAAGTATTTCTAACTGGTACAGCAGCTAAAATTACACCTGTAAAGCAAATAGAATCAACAAATTTTAATAATGATCGTCCCATAATGAAAAAATTGAAAAATAAGCTTATCGAAATAACGGAAGGCCGCTCACAAGACTATGATGATTGGATAACACGTATTGATATTAGTTAATTTTTATTTTTTTTCTTTTAAATTATGGTTTCATTTAGAAATTATTTAAATAGAGATGATAAACCAATTATTATTTTCGATGGTGGGACAGGTACCTCTTTTCAAAATTTAAATTTATCATCACATGATTTTGGTGGAGATGATTTAGAGGGTTGCAATGAAAACTTAGTCATATCCTCTCCTAATACTGTTGAACAAGTACATAATTCATTTCTTGAAGCAGGTTGTCATGTAATTGAAACCAATACATTTGGTGCTTCATCTATTGTTTTAGACGAATATAGTATTTCTAATAAAGCTTATGAAATCAATAAAAAAGCAGCTCAGATAGCTAAAAAATGTGCAAATTTATTTTCATCTATTAATACTCCTAGATTTGTCGCTGGATCAATTGGGCCAACAACAAAATTACCAACATTAGGTCATATTAGTTTTGATAAGCTTAAAGATTCATATGAAGAACAAATAAATGGTCTAATTGACGGAGGTATTGACCTTCTATTGATTGAAACATGCCAAGATGTTTTACAAATAAAATCAGCATTATCTGCTTCTCAAGAAGTTATTAAAAACAGGAATATTGAATTACCAATAATGATATCCATAACTATGGAAACCACAGGCACGATGCTTGTCGGTTCAGATATAGCCTCTGCATTAACAATATTAGAGCCATACAATATTGATATTCTGGGACTGAATTGTGCAACTGGCCCAGTTCAAATGAAAGAACATATTAAGTATTTAGCTGAAAATTCACCTTTTGCAATTAGTTGTATACCTAATGCAGGATTACCTGAAAATATAGGAGGTGTTGCTCACTATAAATTAACTCCATTGGAGTTGAAAATGCAGTTAATGAACTTTATTTATGATTTTAACGTACAACTTATTGGCGGATGTTGTGGTACTACTCCTGAACATATCAAGCATTTATCATCAATCATTGAGGAAATAGTTGATAAAAAAATAAATAAAAGACTTCCTACTGTAAAAACAAATTTTGTTCCTTCAGCAGCTTCTATATATAACGCAGTTCCATATAAACAAGATAACTCAATATTAATAGTTGGAGAGCGTTTAAATGCTAGTGGATCAAAAAAAGTAAGGGAATTACTAAATGAAGATGATTGGGACGGCTTGGTATCAATTGCTAAACAACAGCAAAAAGAAAATGCTCACATACTAGATGTCAATGTTGATTATGTAGGAAGAGATGGAGTTAAAGATATGAAAGAAATTACCTCAAGATTAGTTACAAATATAAATCTTCCATTAATGATAGATTCAACAGAAGCAGATAAAATGGAAAGTGGATTAAAAACTGTAGGAGGAAAATGCATAATAAATTCAACAAACTACGAAGATGGAGATGACAGATTTAATCAGGTCTTAAAACTTGCATTAGATTATGGTGCTGGAATAGTAATTGGAACTATTGATGAAGAAGGAATGGCAAGAACATCACAGAAAAAATATGACATTGCAAAAAGAGCATTAATTAAAACTAGATCAAGTAGCCTCGCTGATTATGAGATATTTTTTGATCCTTTAGCATTGCCAATATCTACTGGAATTGAAGAAGATAGATTAAATGCTAAAGCAACTATTGAAGCTATATCAAAAATAAGAAAAAGCTTTCCAGATATTCATATTATTTTAGGGATATCTAATATTAGTTTCGGGCTTTCACCATTATCAAGAATTAATCTAAATTCAATATTTCTCGATGAATGTATAAAGGCAGGATTAGATTCAGCGATTATTGCACCAAATAAAATATTGCCTCTTTCAAAAATATCTGCTGAAACAAAAAAATTATGTTTAGATTTAATTTATGACAGAAGAAATTTCGAAAATGAAATATGTATATATGATCCATTAGTTGAACTAACAAAAGCATTCCAAGATATAACAATCAGTGACTTTAAAAAAGCATCTACTTCAAACAAAAACCTCACCTTAGAAGAAAAACTTAAAAACCATATTGTAGATGGGGAAAAAATAGGTTTAGAAGAACAATTAAATAATGCGCTTAAAAAATACAAACCACTTGAAATAATTAATACTTATTTATTAGATGGAATGAAAGTAGTCGGTGAACTATTTGGATCCGGCCAAATGCAATTACCTTTTGTATTGCAATCAGCGGAAACAATGAAATTTGCTGTTTCAGTGCTTGAACCACATATGGAAACAGTAGATGAAAAAATATCTAACGGAAAATTACTAATAGCAACTGTTAAAGGAGATGTTCATGATATAGGTAAAAATTTAGTTGATATAATTCTCTCAAATAATGGTTTTGATGTAATCAACCTTGGAATTAAGCAAGATGTTTCAGCGATTATTGATGCACAAAAAAAACATAAAGCAGACTGTATTGCTATGAGTGGTTTACTTGTTAAATCTACAGCATTTATGAAGGATAATTTAGAAGCATTTAACAATGCTGAAATTAATGTTCCAGTTATTCTTGGAGGTGCAGCATTAACTCCAAAATTTGTGAATGAAGATTGTAGTCAGATATATAAAGGTAAAATTTTGTATGGGAAAGATGCTTTTACAGATTTACAATTTATGAATGACTATATGGATAGTAAAAAGAAGGGCAATTGGTCTAATGAAAATGGTTTTACTAATACTGATGATACTCAAATTAAATTAGCTTCCCCAAGGTCTTCCGCTAAAGATAAAAATTTAAATAAAAATTTTGAAAAGACCAAAAGTATTCAATTAATTGAGAATTTTAATAGATCTAATTTTGTAGAGGAAGAGGAACCCATAAAAGCTCCATTTTTGGGAACTAGAGTTCTTCAAGATATTGAAATAGACTTTGACAAACTAATTTTTTATCTGGATAAAAAAGCATTATTTAGTGGTCAATGGCAAATAAAAAAAAATAAAGGTCAATCAGTAGAAGAATACAATAATTATTTAGATTCATATGCAAATCCATTACTTGAAAAATGGATCAATATTATTTTAGATAAAGGCTTAATTTCACCAAAAGCAGTCTATGGTTACTTCCGTTGCGGGAGGAATGATAATAGTATTTATCTCTTTGATAATGTATCAAATAAAAGAATTTCTGAATTTAACTTTCCTAGACAAAAATCGGGAAATAATCTTTGTATTGCTGATTTTTACTGTGATCTTAAAAATAATGATCCAGTAGATATATTTCCAATGCAAGCAGTAACAATGGGGGGAATAGCTAGCGAATATTCCCAAGAATTATTTAAAGCTGATAAATATAGTGATTATTTAATATTTCATGGTTTAACCGTTCAATTAGCAGAAGCTCTTGCAGAATATGTTCATTCAATAGTAAGAATTGAATGCGGATTTAAATCATATGAGCCAAACAATAACCGTGAAATATTAGCTCAAAAATATAGAGGAGCTAGATACTCATTTGGTTATCCAGCTTGTCCTAAAGTTTCTGATTCAAATATACAATTATCATTATTGGATACAAAAAGGATTAATTTAACAATGGATGAATCAGAGCAATTACATCCTGAACAAAGTACTACTGCTATAATTTCACTTCATTCAAAAGCAAAATATTTTAGTGCATGAATAAATCATCAATTATTTTCAAGATAATCTATTATTTCTTCTTGAAGTTCTTCAATAATTTCAGAATCACTAATATCGATACCTTCACCGGCGGCATCTTGAATTAATTCAAGATAATATGATGCTCCATCACTTGATAAGAATTCAATTGCTGATGTTTCATCACATTCCTTAAAAGCATCAATTAGAGATTTAAATGCTATGTTTTCAGTAAAGTCCCAATCCATATTGAAAAAGAGCTTATTAAAAGTATTACCTCTTCACCCCCCATATTCGTCAACCCTTTTTTAAGAAATGTACGAGTATTTATTATTATTTAAATAAATTCACTAAAAATGAGTCAAGAAATTCAAAAAAATATTGAACATTTAAATGTCTTAGGACAAAAACTTGAGGTATGCAGCTGCAAACCTCTAACAGGCTGGTTTCGAGATGGATTTTGTAAATACGATTCAAATGATGGAGGAAATCATTCAATTTGCTGCGTAATGGATGATAATTTCCTTAAATACAGTAAATCACAAGGTAATGATTTAATAACTCCTATGCCTATGTATTCATTCCCAGGATTGAAAGATGGAGATCATTGGTGTATCTGTTTAGATAGGTGGAGACAGGCACTGCTTGATGGCTTAGCACCTCTGGTTATTTTAGAGGCTACAAATATAATAGTTTTAGAATCTGTATCGTTAGAAAAATTAAAAGAATATCAATTTAATAAAAAGTAATTCCAAATTAATTATCTTTTTTAAAATGATTATAAGAATTTATTTCTATTTTTATAAATGAGAAATGAAAAATATTGGGTTAAAGCATTAGATCAAACTCATTTATCTATTACCAATAATGGCTTATTTCCTTTAAAAACGACTGTCGTAACAAGGGAATATTACAATAAAAATGATTTTATAATTAGAGAACTTGATACTTCAAGATTTAAGAAAAAAAATAGTTATGGTCCAAATCAGAATCCATTTAACCCATGGGATAAGATACTTGAAGTTGATAAAATTGGAACTAATCATCAACTAATACTAAATAAATATCCTGTACAAAAGGGTCATATTTTACTAATAACTAATACTTGGAGACCTCAAGATGGATGGTTAGATATTAATGATTGGATAGCTATACAAATGGTAAATGAAGATACAAGTGGCCTATGGTTTTTTAATAGTTCTCCCATAGCAGGAGCAAGTCAACCGCATAGGCATTTTCAGCTTTTAAGAAGAGATCATGGTGAAATTATTTGTCCAAGAGAGAAGTGGTTTTTAGATTTTGAAAATAATAATGATCAAGATAGCAAGCTTAAGAAAAATGCTGTTGTCTCAAAATTTAACTTTTTAGATAATTCAATAAATATTTATAATTTATACTTAGAACTTTCAAACAAAATTGGTTTAGGAAATCCAATTGATGATGAAAAACCAAGATTTCCTTACAATATTTTAATTACAAATAATTGGATAGCCATAATTAAAAGAAAGTATGATCACGTCCATGGATTTAGTGTTAATGGGTTAGGTTTTGCAGGATATTTACTAGTCACAGAAAAATCTAATATTAATTATTTAAAGAAATATGGACCAGAGCAACTTCTTGAAAATTTTGTTTGAAAATTAACTACTAACTTCAACTTTGTCTCTGGAAATTTGATTTTCTAGAACTTCTATTGAAGCACTTACTGATGCAATTTTTCTTTCTAGAGAATCCTTGATGTAGTTAAGCATTTCTAATTTCTTTTTTTGATAAAAAGACTTTTTTTCTTCTGAGGATTTAAAGTTACAGTAGAACATTTTTTTTATTTTATTATAAAAATTTATCTTGTTGAGACGTGACTTATAAAAAGCAAGATTTTGATTTAAAGACAATCTAATTATTTAGACTTTCATAATATGAATACAATTAATATTTTTGTTCTATTATAAAAAAAAATGATTAATTGAGTAATTCTGAGAATTCAAATACAAAAAGAATTTCAATTGATTTGCCAGAAGAGTTAGTTTCTAGGTTTGATCAATTACGAAAAGAATGGGGTTTTAGAGCAAGAGGACCTGTAATAGAAAAGTTGCTTACAGAAATTCTTCAAGAAGATGAATTATTACCTAAAAGTCAACAACAGACAATTGATTACAACGAAAAGGGGAATATTAATGAATACTCAAACTTTGATGAAAATAGTGCTTTAGTCCTTATTAAATCTGATAAGGATGAGAGTACTAGTACAGAATCCCAAGAAAAAATTCATTTAAATAATAAAGAAGTTAATGAAAAACCAAACTTAAATATCAACCTACCTAATTTTGTTGGGAAAAAAGTTAAAAATCTGAGAAGAAGTATAAATATTGAAAAGACAAAACAAAAAATTAATGATATTCAAATTAATACAATTAAGGAAAATGATTTAATTAAATGTCGAATTGAAATTATAAGCCATTGGAAAAACCTATATGGATCAATTCCAAATGAACAAGTAATAGAAGCATCTATTGATTGGTTTTGTATAGATATTTGGCCAAATATTGATGGAACCGAGCAGTTGCCATTCACCTGGAGTGCCGCAAATAAATTAATGTCGGATTTATGCCCTTTTTGGATAAAACAAACTCCCTCCTTAGAGTTAGTTATTTTAATGATAGGTGTATTAGAAGATCCATTTGCAACATCTGATTTAATAAATAGGGTCCCAACATTAGTAAGAAGATTTATAAGTAGGTTTAAAAGAAAAAATAAAGGAAATTCATTTGAAGCACTTGATTCAACAATGACTGTTCATGGAGCTCTAAAATTATTAAATTTATCCACCGCCGCAGGTTCAGCACATACATTAAATAAAATACGAGAAGCATATAAAATTAAAGCTTTAGAAACCCATCCAGATTCTGGTGGATCCACTGACGAGATGAGGAAATTAAATGATGCATATCAATTGCTTAAAAATATGTATAGAAGGTAGTATTAGTTATCTTATATAAGACTTAATCTAGGTCTTAATAAAAGTCTTATATAAGAATATAAAGATAGTAACTTAAATAAAAATAATCTCTATAAGTATTTCCTGTTTTCATGGAAGTTAAATGTAAATAATGCATATCAAATAATTCGAATTAATTAAAATAACCTGTATTAATTTTCTTATAAAAGACTTAATGCAATACATCTAGTAACCACTCACTATGTAAAAGAGTTGAATAATTTTATATAATAAGTATTACTTGTCTCAGAAAGGACTCATATATAGTCTATTTATGAATCTCATATAAGACAATCAATATATAGTCTAATTTTATTTATTGTCCTTTATTTGTCCATTTTTGAATTATTGAACTAAAATCCTTAATATAACTAGGGTTTTAATTATGAAGTACTGCCTTAAAGACAGTACTACTTAGCTTGAAGCTTTTGAAGAACTGTTTCTCTCTCAATACTAGGAACGTCGCTCAAGCCATTAGCGTCAAACCAAGGAGCACTTGCCCAGTCAAATCCATCTCCAAATGTATTATCTGGAGAAGCTATATACCAATGGCATGATGAATCTGGGACATCGACTGCACATTTAGACCAATCATCTGACCACTGAGGGACTTGGACCCAAAGAACTGATGATAACAACAATGAGAGGATATTAAACATGTCTATAATCATAAACGATCAGATAGTTATACATGATTATTATTTTTCTTATCTAAGAATTATGCCTAGACTAAAAAGTAGTCTCATGTAAGATTTGTAATAACTCTAATCTCTCAAATGAGTAAGGAATTTTTTTTCTATTGTTTTTACAATGCTTTCATGAAGCACTGCGATATCAGATTCTAATAATGTTTTTTCAGAATCTCTATAAGATAATCTAAATGTGTAGCTTGTAAAATTATTTCCAAAACTATTATCATCATAAACATCAATTAGATTAACATCTTCCAATAATTTTTTACCAGATTTCTTTATTTGTAAAATTATCTCACTTACTAAGTATTTTTTATTAAATATAAAATTAATATCTCTTTCAATTTTTGGAACAGTCGAAAATTGTTTATATATTGGTATCCATTTATTTTTTCTAGTACTTGCTTCTAATATATTGTTTATTTTTAAACTAAATAGATAAATTTTATTTAATACTTTTTTATCAGAAATTAATTTCGGGTGAATTTCACCAAAATATCCGATTTCTTTACCTTCAGTAAATAATATAGAGGACCTGCCTGGATGAAGAAAATCTATAGTTTCAGTTGGTTTGTCTTCAATTTTTAAATTTAATATTGTTAATGCCTCTTTTAACTTGCCTCTTGCCTCGTAATAATTCAAATTTTTATCTTTATTTGAGCCTAACCATTTTTCAAATTTATTATTCCCATAAATAGCTCCATTTAGTATTTCTTCTTGTAATAGATCTGGTTTTTTATGAAATATATTTCCAACTTCAAATATCCAACAATAATCATTTCCTGACTTAATATTTTGATTACATATTTTAATATGTGCTTGCCATAAATTATCTCTTAAACAACTTGTTTCCTGCAGTAATGGATTTGAAATTTTGATTAAATTATTATTATTATCTGGTACGAGTGAATAAGACAATACTTCATTAAATCCATTATTTATAAATCCTGTTTTTAACTTCCTTAGAGCTATTTGAGAAGAAGAGAGCTTTCCTGGTTTTATTGGGTTTGGTAGAGTTAAATCAAACATATCGTAACCTATCAATCTTGCAATTTCCTCTATCAAATCTATTTCTCGTAATAAATCTTGCGACCTGTTAGGAATAATTTCTACATCCCATCCATATTCTTTATTAGTTAGGGTGCAACCTATTAGCTTTAATTTTTCTGTTATTTCAGCGTCAGTTAAATATTTTTTTTCAAAAGGAACTACTTTATCAGAATTCTCATTTCTAATAAGTCTTGGGCCAAGAATTTTATGAATTCTCTCTCTCCTCAATGGTATTAATATTTCTGTACTAGGCCTATCTATGGAAGTATTAATAATTGGATTATGAATGATAAAGTATTCTTTTAAAATATTTATAGCGCGAGAAATTGAATCTAATGTATTTTTATAAGAAATACCTTTTTCATATCTACTACTAGATTCTGTTCTAATTCCAATTTCTTTGGATGATTTTCTTATAGTAACAGGATTAAAAACAGCTCCTTCAAGATAAATAGAGGTTGTATTATTATTAACAGCCGTTTCTAAACCACCAATCACACCTGCTATAGCAACAGGTTTATTGTCACAAGCCACAATAGTAATATTTTCATTTAATTTATAATTCTCTCCGTTCAAACACAAAAGACTTTCATTATTATTTGCTTTTCTAACAGAAAAATCCTCAAATGAAACCTCTCGCCCTATTAAAATCGATAATTTGTCTTTATCAAAGGCATGTAATGGTTGCCCTTGTTCTAAAAGAATGTAGTTTGTTATGTCCACCAAAAGATTAATAGATTTAATACCTGATTTATCTAAACGATCTTTGAGCCATGCTGGTGATAATTTCTTTCCACTAACAGAGTCAATATGACTAATTGAATAAAGACAATTTTTGGTAATGGCTTCAGTACAGAGATTAAAATCTTTATAAGGATTAATTTTACATGTATTTTTTAATTTTGGAATGTTTAACTTTGTTTCTAAAAGAGCAGATATTTCTCTTGCTATGCCAACTACAGACATTCCATCAGGTCTATTAGCAGTAATTGCTAAATCATAAATGTAGTCATTTAGATCAAGTAATTTAGCTCCTGGGGTCCCTAATTTATGTTTAAAAGCTAAATCCTCATTAATAATGGCGATTCCTTCACTGGTATCTTCAATTCCTAATTCCTCGAATGAACATATCATTCCTTCACTCATAACTCCTCTTATTTCACTTTTTTTAATTGTTAAATTTATCGCACTTAAATGAGCTCCAATAGTAGCAACATATACATGTATATTTGGTTTTACATTTTTAGCTCCACAAATTATTTGTAGAGAATTAGAACTTCCAATATCAACACAACATATGGATAATTTATCAGAATTCACATGTTTGACTACTGATAAAACTTTTCCAAGAACAATACCTTTAACATTTTTTGAGCAATCAATAAGTGACTCAACTTCGAATCCACCTATTGATAGTTTTTCAGATAAAGCCTCCGGTGTAGTGTTTATTTCAACTAGAGATTTTAACCAATTCTGAGAGACCTTCATTTATTTTTTTTGTCTAATGATACTAAAAGATAAGTAAATATATGCAAAATAGTTTCTTGAAGTTGTACAATAGAAAATTATACATCAACGTATTAATCAAAATGGCGAAAAAAGGCACAAGAGTTGTCGTAACCTTAGAATGTACTGAAGCTAGAACGAGTTCAGCACCAAGAAGATCTAATGGTGTTTCAAGATATACAACTGAAAAAAACAAAAGGAATACAACAGAAAGATTAGAACTTAAAAAATTCAATCCACATCTAAACAAAATGACTATTCATAAAGAAATCAAATAGAAATCATCTAAAAACAATGCCAAATTCAATTTTTAAAAAACAATTATCACCTATCAAACCAGGTGATCCGATAGATTATAAAGATGTTGAGCTTCTAAAAAAATTCATAACTGAAAGAGGCAAAATATTACCTAGAAGAATGACTGGTTTAACTTCCAAACAACAAAGAGATCTAACATTGGCTGTGAAAAGAGCGAGAATTGTTGCTTTGTTGCCATTTGTTAATCCAGAAGGATAATTCTTAAATAATATTACTTAAATAATATCTAAAAATATTTGAGAGATTTAACTAATTTAAAAACTTTTATTATTGATTCTAATGACCCAAAAGAAGTTGATGATGCTTTTTCATTCGAATTAATAGAAGGCAACATAAAAAAATTATGGATACATATCAGTAATCCATGCAAGCTATTTTTAACAGATTCGGAAATTGATATTGAGGCAAGAAGAAAGAGTAGCAGTCTCTACTTAATTAATCAATATATACCTATGTTGCCAACCGAAATTATAAATGAAGCAAATTTAAATCAAAACAAAATATCAGATACAATAAGCGCTTCAATTATATTTAATGAGGATGGTTCAATAAATAAATATGAAATAGTAGAGGCAAAAATAAAACCTAAATATCAATTAATATATGAAGATGCAGAAGAAATTATTGAATTAGCTCCTAAAGAAGAAATTGAAATTATAGAAATAAAAAACTTAATACTTAAAAGTATTAAATATCGGGAGACACAAGGTGCAATTATCTTTGATACTCCAGGTTATAAAATTAATATTATTAATGATAAAGTTGAAATTAATAATGTAGAAAAAAGTATTTCACAACAAGTTGTATCTGAATTAATGATACTTATGGGTTATGTTACTAGTTTATATTTGTTTGATAATAATATAGCGACTCCATATAGGACACATAAAATTAATTGTAATGCAAAAGAAATATTAGAAAGATATAAAGATAGTGAAATAAAGTATTCAATATTAAAGCAATATATGGGTAGAAGTTATATTACTACAAAGGCTAATAAACATGAATCTTTAGGTCTGTCAAAGTATACTCAGTGTACTTCACCTCTAAGAAGATACTTAGATCTTATTGTTCAGAGACAGGTGTTTAACAATATTAATAATTTTGAGCTTCTAAACCAAAATAAAATCAATGAAATAATAGAATTTACCAAAGCAAAACAATCAGAAAATAATAATATTTATAAAAATGATAAATTAAATTATTTAAATATATTCTTTGCTAATGATAATAAAACTTCTTATAAAATAATATTTATTAAATGGATAAATAATAAAAAAAGTATAGCCTTAGTTTTTTTTCCAGAATATTCATTAGAACTACTAATTGTTCTATTTATTTCTATAGAAACATATACTAATAAAATATATAAAGTTAAATATAATATAAGTCAAAATAATCTTTTAGAGTTTATTCACTAAAGTCTATTGTAGAAACTATTTTTGTTAATATAAATAAAAAGATATTATGAGTTTTGTAATTACTACACCACTATATTATGTAAACGATAAACCGCACCTAGGAAGTATATACCACGTTGATTTGCGATTCAATTGCTAGATATAAAAGACTTTCTGGAGAAAACGTCATTTTCATTACAGGAGTTGATGAACATGGCTTAAAGATTCAAAGAACAGCCTCTCATAAAGGAGTTGATCCTCAATCTCATTGCGATGAGATTTCAAATATCTTTATTCAAAATTGGAAGGCTTGGGACATAACACACAATAAATTTATAAGAACAAGCTCTCAAAATCATGAATTAATGGTCCATGAATTTTACAGTAGAGTAAAAAAATCTGATGATATATATATGGGAGTCCAAAAAGGATGGTATTGCGTTGGATGTGAAGAATTTAAAGATAATCCAGATAATTCACCTAAGCATAAATGTCCTATTCATCAAAAAAATCTGGAATGGAAAAATGAGGAAAATCTTTTTTTCAGATTGTCAAAATACCAATTACAAATAGAAGAACTTGTTAATAAACCTTCATTTATACAGCCAATACAAAGAAGAAATGAAATTATCAACTTTGTATCCAAAGGATTAAAAGATTTCTCCATATCCAGAACAAATGTTTCATGGGGTATAACAGTTCCAGAAATGGATAACCATACTTTTTACGTTTGGTTTGATGCTTTGCTTGGTTATGTCAGCGCAATAAGTTCGGATATGAAAGATTCTTCATTGGAAGAGTCAATTAATAATGGTTGGCCTGCTGATATACATTTAATTGGTAAGGATATTTTAAGATTTCATGCTGTCTATTGGCCTGCCATGCTTCTTTCTGCTGGTATGAAGCTGCCTAAAAAAGTCCTTGGACATGGCTTCCTAACACGAGAAGGTCAAAAAATGGGGAAAAGCTTAGGAAATGTTTTAGATCCAAATCTCTTATTAACTAAATATGGTAAAGAAGCTGTTAGATGGTATCTACTAAAAGATATATCGTTAGGTAGTGATGGTGATTTTCAAAATAGAAGGTTTGTTGACATTATTAATAATGATTTGGCAAACACAATTGGTAATTTATTAAATAGAACATCTTCAATGTCTAGAAAATGGTTTAATAATATGGTTCCAAAGATGGAACCTTCTAGTAATGATAATTATTTAGAATTATATTCAACAAAAAAAGTTAAAAAATATATAAAACATTTTGATTCATATGAATTAGATTTGGCTGCTAATGAAATACTTGATTTTGCTATTAAAATAAATTTATATCTTAATGAAAAACAACCTTGGATATTAATTAAAGAAAAAACAAATATCTCTAATGTAAGTAATATTATTTATAATGTGTTAGAAAGTACAAGGATAATAGGCTTATTTTTATTGCCATTATTACCTGATTTATCAAAAAATATTGATTTACAACTTGGTTCAATATATAAGAAGGAAATATCATGGAATGAACAATTAAATTGGGGGTTATTAAAACAAGAATCTTTATTACCACCTCCCTCTCCAATTATAAATAAGCTTGAATATGATTAAATTTTATAAATTATTATTTTTGATTCCGATATTTATTATTGGATGTAAAAGTAATAGTTTAATTAATAAAGATTTTAGTCAAGTTATTTATAATTTTGATATGAATATTTTTTCAACTGAAGGGGAAAAGTTATTTTCAATTAAAAGTCCTTCTTCTAGTTATGAAAATAAGAGTAATATTTTTAAACTAAATGAAACTACAATACATATACTTAAAAATAATGAAACTGAATATATTATTAATTCAGACAAATCTAAATTATCTAATAATAAATTACTAGAGTTAAATGGAAATGTTTCAGTAAAAAACTTCACTCAAGAAGCTGATAAATTATATGCAAATAGTTTTACATGGGATATTAGTAATATTGAGTATGTATTAATCGGTAATGTGAAATTTGAAAATAATACTCTTATTTTAAGTTCTAATAAAGCAATACTAAATAAAGCCGATAATATAATTAAATTTTTTAGTCCAGTAAAGTATAAAATCAAAGAAAGTAATAATGAATCTGTCTATGAAATTAATTCTGAAAATGCGTTTTATAATATCAATACTAAATCTGTAAGATTTACATCAAAAGAAGATAAAGTCAGGTCCAAAATATATTTCTAAAAACTATTTTTTACAAATATATTGTTTAATTTTTTGGACCAGTTTTTAATCCATTTTTCATCTGACTTTGTAAAACATCTATAACTCCATCCTCCTATTAAAATAAAAGATTTTTGATTTATTGGAATTATTATAATTGAAGGCACGTTAGAGCAAAAGCTGAAAAATTCTTCTCTTCCAGGATAAAATTTTGTATTTGCTAAAGAAATTAACTTCATGTCTTTTATAGCTCTCAAACATGTTTCGCCGGGTTTAAAGATATTATTAGAAGTAATACCTCTTTTTAATATATTTTTACCATCATTGTGAATTAATATAGAAGCTGCTGCTGTTGATGTTAATATTGCCTCTGAGCCCCAAGCTAATTCTTCTAAAATATCGCTAGGTAAATTAGGATCAAATATAAACTTATTTTCTCCTTTTAATTCAACTCTCTCTGCCAAATTAGGATTAAATTGTTTAAATAAAAAACCTATCAATACAATTATTACAGATGATATCGCAGATAAAACTTGAGCTCTTTCAAGAGCTGGAGATATTGATTCTATTGAAAAAAAATTTCCTAATTGAAATAAAAAAAGTATAGAGCCAATAATTATTAACGTTTTGCCATTAAAATTCATATATACATTTTGAAGGTTCAATTTATAAATACTTTGAGTAAGTCTATTAGATTTTTATATTAAAGAAACTCGGGCTTATAGTTTATTATTATATAATTGTCCTAAAACTCAAATGATTAAGTCTTTTTATAAATCCTTTTTTTCACTTTTAATGATAGGTTTTCTTTTTATTGCATTACCAATGAGAACTTATGCAGAAACTTTTTATAATATTGGCGATTTGTTTATAGTTAGTCAACAAAAAACAATTATTAATTATGAAAAAAGTCAGCCATCTGCAATTGATAATCCAGTAGTTGATCCAAATTTTAATGCCATGAGAGCTGAGGATACAGATACCTCAACTGCAACTTATATTGTTATTGCTTTATTAGTCGCGGCTACAGTAATACCTCTTGCAACATGGTGGTTTTTCTCTAAATAATATTTATTTATGAAATCCAATGATTATAAATTATCCAAAGTCATATTCATAACTGGTGGGACAAAAAGTGGGAAAAGTGAATTTGCAGAATATTTAGGTAGAAAAATTAATAAAATTACTTACATAGCATTATCTGAGCCCAGAAAGGAAGATATTGCTTGGGAAAAAAAAATTCTTCAGCATCGTTTACGAAGACCAAAAGATTGGGAATTAGTTGAGACCAATAATTTAATTAGTACATTAAATAATCAAACTGGCCCTTTATTAGTTGATTCAATTGGCGGTTTTATTATGGAGAACATCAATAAAAATGATGAGGAATGGAATTTAAAAATTTATTTGCTTTTAGATCTGTTAAAAAAGAGGAAAAAAACAACTTTAATCGTAGGAGAACAAGTAGGTTGGAGTTTGGTCTCAGAATATGAAATTGGCAATAAATATATAGAACGACTTGGAGATCTTCAAAAGAAAATAACTAGAATTTCACAAGAGAATTGGCTGACATTAAATGGTAGAGCAATAAAATTGGATAATATAAGTTTTGAAATACCTACTTAGAAATTGGAAATTTCACTTTTTGAACCAAGAATTCCACAAAATACTGGAAGTATAGCCAGAACTTGTGCGGCTTTTGATCTTACATTAAATTTAATTGAGCCTTTAGGTTTTCAATTAGAAGATAAATACTTAAAAAGAGCTGGACTCGATTATTGGCCATTAGTAAAATTAAAAAATTATCCTAACTTTAATAAATTTAAAGAATCCAAAATAAATAAACGAATTATAGGATTCAGTAAAAAGGATGGGATTTTTTTGAATGACTTTAGATTTCTTGAAGATGATATTTTATTATTCGGTAGAGAGGATACTGGCTTACCTAATAACGTTATAAAAGAATGTGATTCATTAATATCAATTTTTATGCCTAATGTAGCGCTAACCAAAAATGATAAGAAAGGTGTTAGAAGTCTGAATTTATCCGTTGCGTGTGGAATTGCAATATATGAGGCTAATAAGCAAATAAATTTTAAAAAATGACAATTACGACAAGTCATGATTTAAAATAAAAGGATGTCTCGGTAGCTCAGCTGGTTAGAGCGGCGGATTCATAGCCCGCAGGTCGCGTGTTCAAGTCACGCTCGAGACACTATTTATAACGTGTGACACTATTAATTAATTTTTTTTATTTTTATTCATTATATTTTTAAAAAACTTAAATTCAATAAAATCATTAATCATTTGAACTTCATCATTCATAGAACCATTATTTAAATTAAGATTATCTTCAAAATGATTATTTTCACTATTTGAACTAATATTAGAGATCAATAACCCATCACTACTATAGTTTTCAATTTCGTTTGATATTTTATCTCTAGAGCTCTTTAGTATACCTCTAGAATTAAGTGCCTCTTCAACTAAAATTCCAGTTACTTTTGATTGACTTAATCTTTTATCATTACAAATTTTATCAATTATATTCTGCACTTCCGAACTTGGTAAGAATCCAATTCTTTTTCTTTGCGAGGGCATAAAAATGGTTTATTGTTACACTTGCATATTATTAGTGTTGCACTATATTAAATTTAAGTCAACTTAAACTATATGCAAATTTTAATAATTCCACTTGGATTCATGCTGTGGTATTTAGCTTATGAAGCTAAACCAATAAATAATGATGAAGCAACAAGTTTATGGGAAGAAGAAAATTATATCAAAAGGACAAAGTTATTACATATCCTGAAAGAGAGTTTTTAAATTATTAAACATATTAAAAATAGTAAATTTTCCTCTAATTTTTAGGAAATATATATAAGAAATTATTTTATTTGATTTGTCACTTTTAAATTATGCTTAGGATGTCTTTATCTGAGACAAACAATTTATAGGATAGAAAATAAAATGTTGAATTTTTCCATATAAACTTTATTTGTGTTAAAAAGCTATTAATAGTTCAAATAAAATTATTTAAATAAGGCAATTATTATTACTATAATTATAGAAATCAAATAAAATCGTTATGAATTTAAAAGAGAGAGGAATAACCGTAGGAGATTTATTGATAATATTATTATTAGTATTATCAACTTTATTTATAATAAATAAGGTTAAAGAGAAAAATAAGCAAATTAATTTTTATCTAACTCCTAACGAAATTATAACTGCCGAAAGATTCTAATTATTTAGAAAAAGGGAAGTCAACTTCTTTCCCATTACAAAACCGATCGAGCATTATTTCAGAACTAGCTTTGCTTACTTCACAAAAATGATTATCTCTAGTAGGTTTTAAAAGATCTCTGTGAATTTTATTATTTTTAATAACTTTAGAATTCATTTTTTATATCGTTACTTTATTTATAATATAAATTATTTTACTAATTTCATTATTCTCTATATTTGTTTAATATTTAGATTTAAAAGTTTCCCATTTCATGTTTTCTTCTAATTCATTAATACTTTTAGAAATTGATACTAGATTCACTAATTGAAGAATTTGATTTTTATTTAATCTATCAGTAGCAATTAGTCGATTAATCTTTTTCAGAACAATTTCATCATTAATATTCATATTTAATTGCCTTCTTTTGTTTAACCTTTTTTTTTTAACTTGATGGATTTAAATGTTGAGAAATAGATAATCAATGAAATAATTAACTAACTGACTGACTCAAGAAAAAATTAAATACTAATTCCAATTATATTAAAAACACATTAATATTCGAGAAATATATACAAAATTACTAACCTCATTTTTATTTAATTTCGTTTAGTCTATTAAAAAAGATCAATGAAAAACATAAACAACTCTGAATTTATATCTAGGAGCGAGGTGAACGATATGATTGAGAGTGCTATTAGAAGGCACAATAGGAGGTCAACTATAATATCAAGCGTTTTAGGTTGGATTTTAATAGGAGGATATTCTTTTGGTTTGTTTCAAGTAGTACAGAACGTTTAAGAGCTCATTAGATTATAAAATAGTCTATTTAATGTTAAATTAAGATAACTTATCTAATTACTATGAGAGAATATATTAATACAAATCTAAAAGTTATAGAGACTCATTTAAGGAAAAGAACCAAAAAACTTTCTAAATTAAATAGTAACTCAATTAGCGAGGAGTTTAAAGAATGGTATGAACCCTTATTTGATAAAGAATTAATTTGGACGTTACCAGACTTAACTAGAAATGAAAGATATACAAACTTTTGTAGATCAATTAGGAAAAAGATTAGTTAGAGAATTAGTTTCCTAAATTTATATCATTAATTTTTAAATAAAAGTATCCAGCAAAACCGACGATATTTAATATCAAAACGAACAGCCATGCATTGATTGGTTGATCACGATCTAACTTTTTAATTTTAAGTTTTGATCTTAGTCTTTCTAAATAATTAGCCATAATAATTAATAATATTTAAATATTTTTTTATTAACTAATTTTAAATAATAAAAATAGATTTAATAAAAAATTAAAGTTAAAAGACTTTCATATTATTTAGTTTTATTTTCATCTTCTCTTTTAATAGGGTATTTAATCAATTCTCTTTTAAGATTCTTTATTAATTTAGAATAACTCATTATTGTAAATTTCCTTGTTAAGGACTGATGCCATTTCATAGATACATATTATAGAATTACTTGCTATATTATAATCGTAAAAATTATTATAAATTTAAGGTATTAAAACCCCAAAATTTTATCAAAAAAAGGATCACAAATTCCATGAGTTTTAGAGTAGGTCAACAAGCCCCAGATTTCACTGCAACGGCAGTAATTGATCAAGAATTTAAAGACATAACTCTTTCAAGTTACAGAGGCAAATGGGTTGTGCTGTTTTTTTATCCACTAGACTTCACTTTTGTTTGTCCTACAGAAATAACAGCATTCAGTGATGAATTTAATAAATTCTCTGACTTAAACACTGAAGTATTAGGAGTATCTGTAGATAGTAAACATTGCCACTTAGCTTGGATACAAACACCTAGAAATGAGGGCGGTATAGGTGATATTAACTATCCTTTAGTTTCTGATTTGAAAAGAGAAATTTGCCAGTCTTACAACGTACTTAATGATGATGGAGAAGCGGATAGAGGTTTATTTCTTATAAATCCAGAAGGGATAGTAATGCATACTACAGTTAATAAAGCTCCTGTAGGAAGAAATGTTGACGAAACTCTAAGAATACTTCAGGGTTATCAATATGTAGCAGCCAATCCAGATGAGGTCTGCCCTGCAAACTGGACTCCAGGAGAGAAAACAATGCTAGAAGATCCAAAGGGAAGTAAGGATTATTTCTCTGCCCTTTAAACTGAGATAAGTAAGTTATTCAATACTTTTTTATCTAATCAAAAAGTATTGAATAATATAAAAGTATCAATAAGTAAAATATAAAAAAGTTAAAAATTGGTGAAATTTCTTTTCTATATGGTTTTGGAACTCTCCAATCACTTAAATATGAATCGTATGAAATATACGACCACAAATAAAAGAATATTTCAATAACTAACAGAATAATAATATTGATAATACTAATATTGTCGAATGTCGAAATATCGAATTGAGTTAAATCAGTTGATAAACTATTGTTAATTCGTATATACCAATTGACAACAGAAATTATAAAATAATTTATTAAAGTAATTTTTTTTATAATTAATTTAGTTCTTTTAAATATTAATAAAATAGATATAATCGGTACGATAATTATTTGTTTATCAATAAAAATATTAAATTCAAACAAGTCATTATTATTACTTATAATAAAGTTATAAATTACATTTAAATTTATAAAAATATATACTGATAAAAGAGTTGAGAGTGTGACTAAAATAATTGATGTTATTAAGAGTAGAAACTTACCTCTAAAATTATTCCTTTTAGTAGCTTTATGAGAAATAAATTTATAATCTGTATACTGACTTAAAGAATTAATGATTACAAAAATTGGTACAAGTAGACCGCTTAAATAATATAAAATTTTATAAATACTAAAAGTATTAATATCAAATAAATATAAATTTAACCATTGTTTTTGAACTATAGGAAAAAGTAACACTAATAATAAAATTTTGGATATCCTTACTAGGCTAAATTTTATTATCAAGGTAAAACTTTTTATTTTAAATTAATTTATTAAATCATACTTTTATTAAATTAGAACTTATTTTTCTAAAAATATCATTCTCTATGGTTTCTTTTATTATTAAAATATCAACTAATTTCTCCAATAAAATTCGATTATTACTTATGATATTCATGGCATTATTTAATGAAATCTTAGAAATATTGATAATTTCATTGTCTATTTTGGAGTAAGTATTATCAGCTATGATTGATTTATTCTTGACAAAACCATCTCCAATTAATAATTCGCTACTATTCTCTATAGAAATAGGTCCTATTATGGAGAATCCATATTTAGTTACCATTTCTCTCACAACATTTGTTGCATAAGATATATCATTAATTGAGCATTGAGTAATTTCATTTTTACCATAGACTATCGTTTCAGCAGCCCTCCCTGCTAAGGCTATTTCAATTTTAGTTAACAATAATTTTTTTGAAATTAAACCACTTGATATAGTATCTTCGTCTGGATTAATTTTCGTATATCCCCCCATGTAGCCTGATCTAGGAAGAATTGTTATTTTATCTACTGAATCGATGCCATTTCTAACGGCAGATACAATTGCACGTCCAACTTCATTATATGCAACTATTTTTTTCATATTTTGAGAAGAAACAATAGAAGTACGAAGACCAAGAGTAACTTTATCTAATGCAGCCTCTATATGGTCATCACAAATGAATTTAGATTCTTCTCTAGCACAATGTATAGCACTTTCATTCATTAAATTTGCCAAGTCAGCTCCAGAAAAACCTACTGTTCTTGTAGCCCAATATGCTAAATCTACATTTTTAGAAAGTGGTTTCGTTAAAGAATGAACTGCGAGTATTTTTTTTCTACCATCTAAATCAGGTAACATTACTTCAATTTTTCTATCGAATCGCCCTGGTCTCAGAAGAGCAGAATCTAAAATATCTGGTCTATTTGTAGCAGCAATAACGATAATACCCGAATTATCCACAAAGCCATCTAGTTCCGTTAATAGTTGATTAAGAGTTTGTTCTCTTTCATCATTACCTCCTCCGATTCCAGAACCTCGTTGCCTTCCAATAGAATCAATTTCATCGATAAATATTATGCAAGGAGATTTTTCTTTAGCTTTTTCAAATAAGTTTCTAACTCTACTTGCTCCAACACCAACAAATAGTTCAACAAATTCTGAAGCGGCAATAGAAAGGAAAGGAACTCCTGACTCGCCGGCAATAGCTTTAGCTAATAATGTTTTCCCAGTTCCTGGAGGGCCTATTAATAGAATCCCTTTAGGTACTTTTGCTCCAAGATCTGTGAATTTTTTTGGTTCATTAAGAAATTTTATTACTTCTTTTAGTTCTTCAGCAGCTTCTGGAACTCCAGCAACATCATCAAATCGTGTATCTACATCATCAATAGTGACGAATTTGGATTTATTTTTACCAAAACCTAAAGCTTTTGAAGCAAGTTTGGAGGTACTCCGCAATATTAAAACAACTGCGATTAAAAAAATTAAAAAAAGACCAACTGATGCAAAAGAATTTGCTGATGTTAATTCTTTACGACTGTTATTAATGGTTAGCTCAACGTTATTTTCGGATGCTTTTTCAATAATTAATTGGTCATTATAAAGGATAGGTATTTTTTCTTTAATTCCATTTTTATAAAGAACGTCGATTTCCCTCTTTCTAGGATAAAAGTAAATAGATTTTATATTCCCCGAATCTAACTCTAATAAGAGATCAGAGTAGCTTTTTTTAGAATTTGAATATGAGAAATTTGATTTAAAGAACACTAATCTTCATTAAAATATAATAAATAAAGCATAAAAGCTTAGGGAAATAATTGCAGTATTTAAAATAAATATACTCAAATATTTGAGAGATAACCATTGAAAGGTTATATTAATAAATGGATATAATAAATTAGTATGGCCGTTCCAAAGAAGAAAAAATCAAAGAGTAAGAGAAATCATAGACATGCTGTTTGGAAAGGTAAAGCAGCATTAGCTGCTCAAAAAGCTATGTCACTAGGTAAATCTGTTTTAACTGGTAAAGCACAAGGATTTGTCTATCCAATTGATGAAGAAGAAAGTGATGAATAATCTGGCTAAGATCCTAATTTAAAGGCTTCAAGTATTACAGCGTAAGTTGCACCAATTCGAATTTTATCAATTATTGACCACAAGTAAAATAAACTTGAATCCCTAGATGGTTTAACTCTAATTATTAGCTCAATAATAAATATTATTATAGGAACCATTATTAACTCATTTTGGCCTTCAGAAATGAATTTAGTAACGAAATTTGCAAATAAAAAATAACCTATTAAAACAGAAATAATATTAATAGATTTTGATTTCCAAGAGGAACTTAAAAAACCAAACAATAAATTATTAAATTGATCATTAATTCTTGAGAATTTTGTATTTTGCATTTTAAAGAGTCATCAAATATTTTTCCAAGTAGTCAAAATCAACATAGTTTCTATCAAGCTTAGGTCCTTTAATAACTTTAGCTTTGCAACTTTCATTACCTAGACAATCTATAAAACAATCTAAATCTATATCTTTATCAATATCAGCTGGAATATTTGAAGGAACATAAATAGTAGGAAGTTCAGCTGCTAATGAAGATCTGAGTCCAGGAGTAGAATCTTCAAAAACTATAGATTTATTAAATTTTATACCGCTTAATTTCATCGCTTTCAGGTAAGGCATAGGATTTGGTTTATGAAATTGAACGTCATCACTTGAAATGATAAATTCAAATGGACTAAACTCTTTAAATAATTGCTTAATTATTAATTTTGCTTGTTTCTTAGAACTTGAAGTAACTATAAATTGTCTTACTTTTTTTTTTTGTAGTTCCCTTATTAATCGATTAACACCCATTTTGAGTGATAAAACATTATTTTTTTTTACGTAATTAATATAGTGATATTGTTTTCTTTCATGAATCTTCTTAACTTCTTGATTATTCATCGAGTTATTTATTAATTTTGAATAATAAGAAATTCTATTTTTACCTCCATTTATTTTTAATAGATTTAAATATGTAGATATATCCCAATTCCAATTAAGATTAAAATCATTAAATGCGTAATTAAAAGCTGGTAAATGAGCTTCTAATTCAGTATTAGCAATTGTCCCATCTAAATCCCAATAAACACCTTCAAGGTAAGTCACAGAGAGTTAAACAATATTATTTATTTGCGAAAAAAAACAAGCGCAATTATTGCTGGTCCAGCCAATGCAACAACGGCTAAAGGGATAAGAGTTGCCATAGGATAAATTATATAATGTGATACTATTTTTACAAATAAACCTTTCAACTGTACCTATACGTTACAAGATTGAATTAAATTATGAAGTCATGGAGTTGTATAGAAAATTGTGGAGCCTGTTGCCGTTTCGATTTAGCGGAGAGAGATAATATTACAGGAGTACTAAGCAGTAAAGATATAGCTTTAATAAATTCCATGACTGGTAAAGATGGATGGTGTAAATATCTTGATAAATCAAAAAGAAAATGCATGATTTATGAAACTAGACCACATTTTTGTCGTGTAAATGAATTTTCAAAATCATTCAAAAGTTATCTAAAAAATGGTGATGGATTTCTAATAGATTGTTGTAAACAACATATCTCCTCTATTTATGGAAGAAAAAGTATACAAATGAAGGCTTTTAAAACGGCTGTTTCAGAGAAATGAACATTGATTTAGAAAAAAAAGAAATAAAAGAAGAAAAAAATTTTTCATCTATATTTATAACAACATTTACTACCATATTTATTGCTGAACTTGGTGATAAAACACAATTAGCCACGCTATTATTAACTGCAGAATCAGGTAAACCAATTGTTGTTTTTATAGGTAGTTCGATAGCATTAATAGGTTCTAGCTTAATAGGTGTATTAATTGGTAAATGGTTATCAAATAAAATATCACCAAGTAGATTTGGCTTTTTTACTGGTTTATTAATGTTAATAATTAGTATATTTTTAGCTTATGACATTATAAAACCTTACATATAAATGATTTTAAGTTTATTCCTATCGACATTTCTAACAATATTTATTGCCGAACTAGGAGACAAGACTCAGTTTGCTACGTTAACAATGAGTGGCACATCCAATAGACCTTTAGCCGTTTTTTTAGGTTCATCAACTGCTCTTGTATTAGCTAGTTTAATAGGTGTATTAGCAGGTGGATCAATTTCCAATTTTGTTTCTGAAATAATATTAAAATCTATAGCATCTGTTACTTTTTTTATCTTAGGTACAAGACTTCTCATAATTTCATCTAATTCAAATAAAAATGATAATAATGAGAGAGATATTAAATAGTTTTTTGATTAGAAATAAAGATATAATATAAATATATTTTTTATACATTTGTTAGATATTTAAAGTCATTATGTTTACAACTTCTTCGATAATTGAAAATTTATCCAAAGATGAAGGTTTGGACTATAAAAAATTATGCAGATTATTAAAATTATCAAAAAAAGCAGATAAGGCCAAATTAGACATAGCATTGAGAGCATTAGAAGAGCTTGAAATAATAAATAAAAATAATGATAATGAATATTTTAACGTTCAAGAAAGTAATTTTTTAGTCGCTAAAATCAGATGTAGCAGTAAAGGTTATTGTTTTGCAGTAAGAGAAAACAACAAGGAAGATATTTACATTAAAGAAAATTTACTTAACCATGCATGGAATGGGGACAGAGTTTTAGTAAGAATAATTAAAGAAGGTGTAAGAAGAAGATCACCGGAAGGGATGGTAACTTGCATTCTTGAAAGAACAAATCAAATACTTTTGGCAAAAGTTGAAATAATCAAGGAGGAGGTTTATGGCATTCCTATTGATGACAGGATACTATCTAAAATTAAGCTTCCAAAAAAAGATGCAAAATATAAATTTAATTCTGATGAAAAAAATATAGTAAAAATAGAAATCGATTTATTCCCAATTTGCCAACAAGAAGGTGTTGGTCATGTCATAAAGGAACTAAAATTGAATAATAACGAAAAGTTAGATACAGATTTCGTATTATCCAAAAGCAATATTAATAAAATTGATAAGTTTCAAATTCCAGTAATAAGTGATATCAAAAAACAAAAAAGACTTGATCTATCAGACAAAAAATCATATATGTTCAAAAGTTGGAGTGCTAAAAATTCGCCAATACTTCCAATTTTTCAAATTGAAAAAAATAAAAATAACACCTTTAAACTATGGGTTCACACAAATTCAATTGCAGAAAGATTAGATCTAACCAGTAAAAAATCCTTTCAAATTTTCTTTGATAGATTTCAATCATTTCCTCTACTAGACAACTGGCAAAACTATCTAAGTGAAGAAATAAGTATTGCAGCAAAATTTAATAAAAGCAAAATAAATGATGCTATAAGTTTGTGTATAGATATTAATAGTGAAAATGAAATAATTAATTGGTCATTCCACTTAACAAAGGTGAAATGTTCCCTAGTAGTTGAAAATCAACATCTAGAGGCTCTCTTAACAAGAAAAAATAAAGCCAGAATTACATCTAGAATTCTTAAACCAATTAAAGACTACGTAGATGATTTAGATAAAATTATAGAAATTTCAAAAGAATTTAGAAAAAAACAATTATTGAATGGAAAGATTGAAATATCTAAAACAAATAATAATATTGAATCTTTAAATGAATTATTAATTCACAATCCTGCTGATTTTTCAAAAGAATATTTTGAACCTTTAAACACTCATGATATCCAAACATATATATCCCCATTACTATACGAGGCAAATTCAATATGGTTCGACCATTCAAATAATTATGGCTTAAATAATGCATCATATATTTCCCAAAAATTAGATTACCTAAATGTTAGTGAAATTATTAAAAATTCAGAATTAATAGATAGTAATATAGAACTTGACGAAAATGGGACTCTTTCATTTACTAAATTAGTTGAATTATGCAGTGATGATAATAAAAAAAGGATCTTGAATAAAATATTAATTAACGCACTAAGGGATAATGAAGTTACATTAATTTCAAAAGATCAATTTTTTAATGAATCAGAAAATATTATTTCTCCTTGGACTTTACCTTCATTTGATATTATTAATTTAATTAATCAATTTAATATTTATAATTTGATAATTAATGGAAAAAGAAATAAAAATAGTAGAGGAAATATTATTAATATCATGAATAAAGATTCTTGGAAAAATGTTAATTGGGACATATATAATTCATCAATTATAAAAAATATGGATTTAATATTTTCAAAGCTTTTAATCGATAAAATTAACGAATATAAAAATAAAGTAAAACAATTCAGATCAAATATGATAAATATAAAACAAGTTAGAAAAGCTGAAAATTTTATAGGGAATAACTATAAAGGATTAATAATGACAGTTCAAAGTTATGGTTTTTTTGTAGAGATATCTGAATTAAATGTTGAAGGTTTAGTACATGTAAGCACGCTTAGTAACGATTGGTATGAATATAGATCTAGACAAAATTTATTAATTGGAAGAAAGTCGAAAAAATCATACAAGATAGGTGATTTAATAGATATCAAAATTATTAAAGTTGATATTCTAAAATATCAAATAGATCTTGAATTAGTGTAATGATTAATATTTTATCAATTCTCAAGATTTAATAAAAAATCTCAAAGAATAATTAACATTTAAAATGAATCCTAAAACAAAGAACTTAATATTAAGTATTTTATTAATTATAATAATACAAATATTATTATTAATAAATAACAGGCAAAAAACCACTTTTAGATATTTAATTTGGAATATTCAAGATGTAAGTATAGGTAGATTAATATTTTTCTCTTTTGTTTCAGGTTTGTTAATGAGTTCTCTATTAAATAAAACTGTAATTAATAATTTTCCGACAAATCATGTATTTGAAAAAGAAGATAAAACAACACATAATGATGATGATTCAATTGAAAGAGATGATATAAATGAACCAAACGATATTACCCCTGAAAGGGATTTACGTGATCCTCAACCCACGATTTCTGTTAATTACCGTGTTATAAAAAATAAAGGAGTTAATGAATTTACAGATAAATACGACACAATAAATAATTCCCAATATGTGGATGATTGGAATAATGATGATTCTGAATGGTAAAAAATTAATTAAAAATATTTATAAAATCTGATAAATTTGTACTTATAATGAAAACTATATCTAAGGTTTAATCTGCTGTTATGGAAGAAAATTTACAATCAATAAAAGGAGATGGTGGAAACCAAGAACCTCCTTTAAAAGAGGTTATTAATGATATTGATGGTAAAGAAGGTAAAACAACCATAAGAAATGAAAATCTACCAGATCCTAATAATGAAATAGTTGAAGAAGAAAATTTCAATAACGTAAACAAGGAAATAAATAATGAAAAAGCGAATGAGGAAAATTCAAATAAACTAAATAAAGATAAGGATATAAAAAAAGTTAATGAGGAAACTTTAAATAAAGTAAACAAAGATCTAAATAATGAAAAAGCGACTGAGGAAAATTCAAATAAACTAAATAAAGATAAGGATATAAAAAAAGTTAATGAGGAAACTTTAAATAAAGTAAACAAAGATCTAAATAATGAAAAAGCGACTGAGGAAAATTCAAATAAACTAAATATAGATAAGGATATAAAAAAAGTTAATGAGGAAACTTTAAATAAAGTAAACAAAAATCTAAATAATGAAAAAGTTGGAGAGAAAACCTCAACACCTTTGAAAGTAAAACCAAAAAAGGAACTTCCTATTGAAAAAAAACCTTTTAATGAATTTATTAATGATCATTTATTACCTTCTATAATCCAGGAATTTAAAGTCAGAGGTTTTGAAGTCAGAGAAATTAACCTTAAAAACACCTCAAGACCAATTGCTAGAGATAAATGCTGGGTTATTTATTGCGAGATAAAAGACATTTGCAACTTTTGGCTGTCATTTGAAAAAGAAGATATCAGTTCCTTAAAAAGTATTTCATTATGTAAAACCAATCAGAAACCTAGCGTAATTGAATCATTTTTAATAGATGAAAAAAGAATAACACTCAAGTTAATTATTTCTAGAATTCTTCAAAGATTGAATGGACAGAAACTAATTGGAATTAATTAAAAAGTCTGAAAGAATAACACCTAGTTAACTTTTCACTCCAAAAATCAATTAATAGTAAATAATAGTATTAATGAAATAAAGAAAATGTCGCAACAAACTATTGAGTCAAATAATAGAAAATCTGTGAATAAGGGTAAGGATATCGCCAAAGATACAATTTTAACCCCGAATTTTTATACAACAGATTTTGAAGCTATGGAAAAAATGGACTTATCCATTAATGAAGACGAACTAGAGGCAATATGTGAAGAATTTAGAAAAGATTACAATAGGCATCATTTTGTACGAAATAAAGAATTTGAGGGTGCTGCAGATAAATTAGATCCTGAAACGAGAGAACTATTTATTGACTTTCTGGAAGGAAGTTGTACTTCAGAATTTTCAGGTTTCCTTTTATATAAAGAATTAAGTAAAAGAATAAAAGACAAGAATCCACTTCTTGCAGAATGTTTTGCCCATATGGCCAGGGATGAAGCAAGACATGCCGGGTTTCTGAATAAGTCCATGAATGACTTTGGATTACAGTTAGATTTAGGATTTCTAACAGCTAATAAAGATTACACATATTTTGCACCAAGAGCCATTTTTTATGCGACATACATATCAGAAAAAATTGGATATTGGAGATACATAGCAATTTATAAGCACCTTGAAAAGAATCCTGGCGGTAAAATATTCCCACTTTTTAATTTCTTTGAGAATTGGTGTCAAGATGAAAATAGGCATGGTGATTTCTTTGATGCATTAATGAAAGCACAACCTCGAACAGTCAAAACATTAAGTCAAAAGTTTGAAATCTTTGGCTATACCTTTAAACATCCAATTTTTGATTATTACCATAGATTTAGATATTTTTTAAATAATCACCCTATTGTTTCTAAATTATGGTCCAGATTTTTTCTACTAGCAGTTTTTGCAACTATGTACATTAGAGATCTTGGCACTAAAAAAGATTTTTATGGAGCACTTGGTTTAAATGCTAAAGAATACGACCAGTTTGTTATTAACAAAACCAATGAGACATCTGCCAGAGTTTTTCCTGTTGTTTTAAACGTCTATGATGAATCTTTTTACAAAAGACTAGACCGAATAGTTGATAATGGTACTCGATTATCAGAGATAGATAAGAAAGATAATCCATCTTTAATAAAAGTTTTTTCTAAATTACCTATCTTTTTATCAAACGGTTATCAACTGATAAGACTATACTTATTAAAACCTCTCGAAAGCGAAGATTTTCAACCATCAATAAGATAATCTGACCTATAAAGGAGCTAAAGTAATAAGATTCCAATGTTATCTTCGAGTATTAAATCAAGCGAAATTAGATTTGGGGAATGTAATAAACAACTTTTAGAAGAAGTCATATTCTATGGCATTGGTCTTGGTGCTGATTTTATAGAGTTATTTATTGAAAATTCAGATAATTCAAGTGTTCTTGCAGAAGAAGATTATATTACAAGTGTAAGTCCATCTTTCGGGAAAGGTGCTGGAATAAGAATTTTCAAAGACAAAAGAGATGGTTTTGTTAGTACTAATGACTTATCAAAACATGGATTAATGAGATCGATTTCTCAAGCAATTCAAATGTTAGATATATCCGAAAAAACTAATAACTCAATTTTTAATGGACTGTATAAGCTTAGAGATTATAGTAAATCAAAAATTGATTGGCTTACGGAAGTGCCCACAATAAACGAAGTAAGCGAAAAATTATTACTTAGCACTAAGGCATTAAAAAAAGATAAGAAAGTAGCTGTTAGGAAAGGTAGTTACACAAGAAATTGGCAAGAGGTAATAATAGCTTCTAGTGACGGAACTTATGCTACTGATATTAGGTTGCATCAAACAGTGGGTCTCAACATAATTGCAAATGATGCTCAATATAGATCGAGCGGTAGTAGAAGGTTTGGATCTCATGGAATTCCCAATGAATTTAAATCATGGGATCATGAAAAGGCTGCTAACGAAGTTTATGAGAGTTCAATGAACATGTTGTACGCAGATTATGTTCAAGCAGGACAAATGCCCGTAGTGCTAGCAAATAAGTTTGGTGGAGTTATATTTCACGAGGCATGTGGACATTTACTTGAAACAACACAGATAGAGCGAGGAACTACTCCATTTAGCGATAAATTAAACGAAAAAATAGCACATGAATCAGTAACAGCTATAGATGAAGGCCTATCAGAAGGATCATTCGGTTCATTATCGATTGATGATGAAGGTATGGAACCAGAGAAATCAGTTCTTATTAAAAATGGAGTATTAAAGAAATTCATATCTGACAGAGCAGGTGAATTACGTACTGGACATAAAAGGACGGGTAGCGGAAGAAGGCAAAATTATTCATTTGCTGCAGCATCAAGGATGAGAAATACCTTTATAGCTAAGGGAGATTATACTAAAGACGAATTAATAACAAGTATTAGCGATGGACTTTACTGTAAATCTATGGGTGGGGGAAGTGTCGGAGCGACAGGCCAATTTAACTTTTCTGTTGAAGAGGGTTATTTAATAAAAGATGGTAAGTTAACCAAACCTGTAAAAGGTGCAACCTTAATTGGAGATGCAAAGGATGTCATGCTAAAAATATCAATGTGTGGGGACGATTTAGAATTAGCTCCTGGGTTCTGCGGTTCAATAAGCGGTAGTGTCAATGTAACAGTTGGACAACCTCATATTAAGGTTGATGCGATAACTGTAGGTGGCCGATAAAAATGAATGCAACTAAAATAACAACTCAAATTTCAAATGCAGCAAATCTATTAAATATCAAAAAATGGGATTATGGTGCTAGTTTCTCTAGTGATTTTTCAGTTCAAGTTGATAAGGGTGAAGCAAAACAGCTTAAAGCATCACAAAAACAGGTCATAACATTGAGGGTGTGGAATAAACTAAACCTAGTTGGTATTACTACTACAAGTGATCTTAGTGAGACAGGTATTAGAAAAGCTTTAAATCAAGCGAACATAGCTGCTAATTTTGGTAATAAAAATGAAATTACTGATTTTTCCCCTTTAGCAAAAGATCCTATACAAGTAAAAGAAACCGATAAAAAAAGTCCTTTAGGAATAAAAAAATTACTTAAGATATTAAGAGAGGCTGAATTAAAACTACTAGACAGTCATGAGGCTATTAAATCAATTCCGTACAACGGATTATCAGAAAGTTTTTACGAAAGAATTTATGCTAATAGTGATGGTGCATTAAGAAATTATTCTAAAAGTCAAGCTGCCTTATACCTTTACGCAAGAGCAGAAGAAGAGGATAAAAAACCCCGTAGTTCAGGCTCAGTTAAAGTTGCTTATGGAGTTGATGATATTGACATCGAATCATGCATTAAAGAAGCTTCCAGGAAAACTATTGCACATTTAAATTATTCATCAATTAAAACTGGTAAATATTTAATCTGTCTTGCCCCTGAAGCTTTCTTAACAATGATGAATGCCTTTAGTTCAATGTTTAATGCGAGAAGCATTATTGACGGCGTAAGCTTATCAAATAAAAACTCTATAGGCGAAATATTATCAATTCCAGCTTTGAATATATATGACGATGGACTTAATGAAAGAAATATATCTTCAGCTCCATTTGATGGCGAAGGAACTCCCACAAAAAAAATAAGTTTAATTAATAAAGGAAAATTAGAAAATTTCCTACATTCAGAATCAACAGCTAAAGTTTTTAAAACTAAACCTACTGGACATGCTGGACTAGGATCAAAAGTATCAGTTTCTCCTGACTGGCTTGTGGTAGAGAGATCAACTGAATGTTCGGAATTAAACAAATCATTGGATCATAGTAAATATGAAGGAGAATATGTATATATTGAAGAATTAAATGCTATTCATGCAGGAGTTAGAGCTAGTCAAGGTTCATTTTCTCTTCCTTTTGAGGGATGGCTTTATAAAAATGGGAGAAAATGTTCAATTGAATCAGCCACTGTCGCAGGAGATATTAAATATCTATTAAGTAATATTATTAATATTGAAAAAGAAGAAGAAGTAACTACAAGTGGAATTTCTCCACATATATGGATTAATGAATTATCTATAACTGGTGACGAGTGAGAATTATCTTTTGGGGTACTCCTGAATATTCAGTTAAAAGTCTTGAAGTATTAAAAAATTTTGATCATGATATTGTTGCGGTAATAACCCAGCCTGATAAGAAAAGATCTAGAGGTAATAAATTAATACCATCACCGGTAAAGGAATATGCAACTAATGAAGGTATTCCAGTTTTTACTCCAGAAAAAATAAAGAATAATATTCAATTCATTAGAAAACTTAAAGAATTATCATGCGATTTGTTTATTGTGATTGCCTATGGAAAGATATTACCCAAAGAGATATTAGATATTCCTAAATATAAATCATGGAATGCTCATGCTTCACTACTTCCTAGATGGAGGGGTGCCGCACCAATTCAATGGTCAATATTAGAAGGAGATGAATTTACCGGTGTTGGAATAATGAAAATGGAAGAAGGTTTAGATACTGGAGATGTATTAGTTGAAGAACAAATAAAAATTGAGAGTAATGAAAATCTTCAAACATTAACGAAAAGATTAAGTCATTTATCATCAAAGTTATTATTGAAAGCAGTAACAGAAATAGAAAAGAACAAAAATCGGGGTATTAATCATTTACTTAAAAAACAAATAGATTATCCAAGAAAAATTAAATATGCAAGAATGATTAACAAAGCAGATTTCCTAATAAATTGGGAAAATACTTCAACAGATATTTATAGAAAAATAAGTGCCTTATACCCAAGAGCCAGTTCGACATTTAAACATAAAAATATTAAGATAATAAAAATTAAAATTTTAACAACTGATGAGATAAAAGATAATAATTATAAAATTGTAAGTAATAAATTTGAACCAGGTTTTATTATTGGTTTTATAGAAAATGAAGGCATTATCATAACAACAAAAACTGATCCTATTCTTTTATTAGAAGCAAAAATAGAAGGAAAACGTGTATCTAGTAAAAATCAACTTATACAACAATTAAATCCTGTAATTGGCCAAAAATTTTCAGACTAAGTTATTTGCTCTCTCTTGGAAAAACCCCAAATGAATGAACTAAATATCAAAATATAAAAGTAATAATCTGGAAGAATTGCCTCTGTAATTAGTGTATTTAAAAGAAGCTTTATACCTACAATAAATATAGCTATGTAGCCGGCAGTTTCTAATCTTAAAAAGTTTTCTAAAAGCTTAAGAAATATACCTGAAGTAAATCGTAATGCTAATACGCCTATAATTGCTCCAAAAATAATAAGAATATATTGATCACTAATTGCAACAGCTGTTGTAATACTGTCAATTGAAAATGCAAAATCAGTCAAAGAAAGCAAGAAAACAATTCTTAGAAATTTTAAATTATTATTAGTGTTGTCATTGTCTGATTCACCGATATTGCTATCACTACTAAAAAAAACATTCGAAATAAATAAATAAATTAGATATAAACCTGCAAAAATTCGAATTATGATATATTTCAGAAGAATATTAGATAATAAAATAAGAAATATTCTAAATAATAAAGAAATAGTGATGCCTATATTTAAAGCTTTAGATCTTAAAACATTACTTTCAAGAGATTTAGTAAGAGATGCCAAAGCAATAGCGTTATCGGCAGATAGCAACAATTCTAAAATAATCAATATTGGTAAAAGTGTAAGAATCTCTGACCAACTATCCACCTGATCAAGCGTTGGAATAAAGGAATTTATTGCGGCTGAATCCATTAATTATTATTCACAATCTTTGTAAAATATAATATAATATAAGCTAAAGAAGTAATCAAGTTTATTAAATATAAATGAGTCTGAATTCATTAATTAGTTATATTTCAAATTCACAAATAATAGCAGAGTTAATAAAAAGAATTAAAAATAATAATGAACTAAACATCATTGGCTCTAGTAGATATGCAAAATCTATTATTATAAATAGTATTGCGAAAAAAGAACAAAAAGATATTTTACTAATTAGCCCTAATGAAGAGATTGCCTACAAATGGTATGGATATTTTGATAGTATAAATGATAGAAATGTATTATATTATCCACCTAGTGAAAATTTACCATATTCATCGGTAAATAAATCTAAAGAGACTGAATATACACAGTTATCAGTTATCTCAAAACTTATAAAAAATAAAAAAGAAGATCTTAACATAATAATAGCAACCGAAAGATCCCTTCAACCGCATTTAATTAATAAGAAAATATTTAAGGAAAATATATTAACTCTTATTAAGGGTATAGAATTAGAAATAAAAGAGTTAACTAATAAGCTAGTTTTACTCGGATATAATAAAGAAAATTTGACTTCTACAGAAGGCTCATGGAGCAGACGAGGAGAAATTATTGATATTTATCCTGTTAATAATGAACTACCTATAAGAATAGAATTCTTTGATAATATTATTGATAAAATAAGAGAATATGATCCAGTTACACAAAGAACTTTAGATAGTATTAGTAATGTTGAAATTGTACAAGTTGGATGTAATTTATTAATTAAAAAAAAATTAGAAAAGTTATCGGAAGAATATATATTTAATTCAGAGGATATAACAACTAAAAATAATCTTGATAGATACTTAGGAATAATTGAAGAAAGTCCATCAAATCTTGTTAATTATATAAATGATGAAACAATAATTGTCATTGACGAAAAAGAGGAATGTAATAAATTTGCTAATAACTGGTATATTGAATCAGATAATAATTTTAATCAATATAAAGATGAAATCTCCAATAATTTAAAGTCTAATAAAATAAATACAAAAGTTAGATCTAATCTTCATGAAAAATTTGAATCCATTTTACAATCTTTAAGCAATTATAATGTAATAAATTTATATGAATTTGAGACAAAAAGAAATATTGAAAACAGATTTCTTTTATCAGATAAACGAGTAAATTCATCTTCTAAAAACATAGGTAGGCTATCAAAAGAAGTAAATAAATTTATCTTAAATAAAGATAAAGTCTGGATATTATCTGCGCAACCACTGAGAACAAGAAGTTTATTTTTTGAGCATGATTGTAACACAAATTATCTAGATAATCCCAATGATCTAGATAGCGCAAATAAATTAATTGATAATTCGATACCAGTTATTATTAAAAATAAAAATAACTATGAAATAGAAGGATTTTATTTACCAATATGGAAAATAATTTTAATAACAGATAAAGAATTATTTTCCCAGCAAGCTTTGTTTAACAATGTTTTTATAAGAAAAAGAAAAAGGAGTATAAATTCAAATATTAATGTAAATAAAATAAACCCAGGAGATTACATAGTTCACAAAAACCATGGAATTGGACAATTTTTAAAATTAGAAAAAATCAACATAACAGGTGAATCAAGAGACTACTTAGTTATTAAATATCTTGATGGAAAAATTAGTGTTGCGGCTGATCAACTTGGGAGTATAAACAGATATAGATCTACTGGCAAAATTAATCCCAAAATCAATAAGTTAGGCGGTACAGAATGGTTAAAAATCAAAGATAAAAATAGAAAAATTATAAAAAAAGTTGCTGTAGATATATTAAAACTCTATGCAAAAAGGGAAAAACTTAAAGGTCATATATTTCCTGTTGATGGACCATGGCAAAAAGAATTAGAAGAGTCATTTCCATATCAACCTACTCCAGATCAATTAATTGCAGTTGAAGAAATAAAAATTGATATGCAAAGTGATAAACCAATGGATAGATTAGTTTGTGGGGATGTGGGGTTCGGCAAAACAGAAGTAGCTGTAAGAGCAATTTTTAAAGCAATTACATCTGGAAAGCAGGTAATCTTACTTGCTCCAACAACAATTTTAGCTCAGCAACACTGGAGAACTTTTTATAATAGATTTTCGCCCTATCCAATAAAAGTTTCTCTACTGAACAGATTTAAAACTAATACAGAAAAAAATGATATTTATGCTGGTTTAAAAAATAATAAAATTGATTTAGTTGTAGCTACTCATCAAATTTTAGGAAAAGAAATAGAAATAAAAAATTTAGGATTACTTGTTATCGACGAAGAACAAAGATTTGGAGTTAGACAAAAAGAAAAAATTAAAAATATTAAAACAAATATTGATGTTCTTACTCTTTCAGCTACCCCAATACCAAGAACTTTATACATGAGTTTGTCTGGTCTTAGACAAATGAGCTTATTAAATACTCCACCTCCTTCAAGAAGATCAATTAAAACGTATTTATCTGAGATTGATATGGATGTAATCAGAACTGCAATAAGTCAAGAACTTGATAGGGGTGGTCAAATTTTCTATGTTCTGCCAAGAATTTCAGATATTGATCAAGCTGTTAATAAATTAAAAAATATGTTTAAAGATTTAAAGTATATTGTCGCTCATGGACAAATGAATGAATTAGATCTTGAAAACGCAATGATTGCATTTAATAATGGTGAGGTAGATTTAATGATATGCACAACAATTATTGAAAGCGGATTAGATATACCAAGAGTAAATACAATTATTATTGAAGATTCACATAAATTTGGGCTGTCACAACTTTATCAATTACGTGGAAGAGTCGGCAGAAGTGGTATACAAGCTCATGCTTGGTTATTTTATCCAAATGTAAACAAAATTAATGACGCCTCAAAGCAAAGACTTAAGGCTATCAAAGATTTTTCTGAACTAGGAAGTGGATATCAATTGGCGATGAAAGATATGGAAATAAGAGGGGTTGGTAGCTTACTGGGCGAAGAGCAAAGTGGAAAAGTTAATGCCATAGGATACGATCTATATATTGAAATGCTTCATGAAGCAATCTCAGAAATAAATGGTCAAGAAATACCCGAAGTAAATGATACTCAAATAGATTTACCTATCAACGCTTTTATTCCTGCAACTTGGATATTAAACCGAGAAGAAAAATTAGATGCATATAAATATGCAACTGAATGTACTAGCGATGAGGAGCTTGCAGATTTGGCAATTGACTGGTCAAATAGATACGGAGCTTTACCCAAACCAGTTGAATCCCTAATACTATTAATGAAGTTAAAATTATTAGCCAAAAAGTGTGGCTTTAATAAAATCAAACTCAAAAAACCAAATATAATAATAGAAACTAGATTAAAAAACTCAACATTTAAAATTATTAAAAAAGGTTTGCCAGCAAATATTCAAAATAAATTTAATTTTTTCGAGGATGATCAATTCTCAAAAATAACTATTAGAGGATTAGGTATCACTGATATTCAAAATCAAATTGATCAGTTAATTTATTGGTTAGGCTTATTTGTAAATGAAATCAATAACTTCGAAAAAGATACAGCCGATACAAAAGTTTGAAATATTAAATTAATATATATTGATCGCGAATTAGCTTTAATTCAGTTAGGTTTATAAAAATTTATTTTAATGCATGGGCGAATACATTGATGTAGGATTGCAAACTTCGATTTTACCTTTTACTTTATTACTTTCTTCAATTTTCGTTGGGGCATACGCTTTATTTGGTTATGAGACGGAAAATGACGATGATGATTCAGATTCTGGAAGTGGTGGTTTAATGAATCCTATTTAAATGTATATTGTCTAGATTTTCTTTTCGCTACTTTAATTAATCTAGAAAAAGTACCCAAGATCAAAATAAAAGCGAATATTAAGGAGATCACTACAAATAAAGCTATACAAACTTGGAATGAATAAGATATCAACTCTAAAATATTAGCCTTTAATTTACTGAAATTATTTAAAAGATTATTGAAAATAGATATTTTATTGGGAATCAAATAATTAAGATAAATTATCAAAATACCAAAAGAAAACATAAAGAATGATTCTTTTATTAGTTTACTTTTAGATTTTCTTCTTAGAGATAACTTTTTTTTAAAAAGAAAGTTATTAGAGTTATTATTCAAATTGGGTATTTTTAAATCAGCCATTTATATTAATAAAGCTATTTGAATAATGTATCAATCTTCTAAATGAATTTTTTTTATAATAACTTGCTTATGGATTTAATGCTAATTAGTATGTTTTTATTATTTAAAAATGAGAATTTATCATTATCATCATAAATATAGATAAATGCTGAAGAAACAAGAAAAATAGAGATTAAGGAAACTAGTGGAGGCAGTAAGAATTTCGAAATACTTTTTTTATTCGATAAAAATAAATTCCTTTTATTTTTTATACTTTTATATTCCTTTGAATAAATATTTTTAACTTTATTTGAAGAACTTAATTGATCAAAGCAACTTATTATATCTGCAAAAACGGAATTCCCAATCGTTATATTTAAAGGTTTCACATTGGGCTTAGAACTTTTTAAAAGAAGGATATGTGTATAAAAATTTTCAGACTTAATATCAATCAAATCAGATTCGTATGATTCAATTTCATCATTTAGAAAGGAATTAGAGTAAAAGTAAAAAGCCTTCATTATTGACCTAAGATGATCTAAATTTCCTTCAATAACGGGCTTATCAATAATCATAAGTTTCCATTGAGAAATAATTGATATATTATCTTTATTTTCATTATTGGAATAATCCGGTAATCCAACAATTTCAAGACTGACGGATGATTGATTAAATAAATATTTATTTTGCAACATATCAATAATTAAATAAAATTGTTCTTAACTTTTGAGAACCATCATCTGAAATACACAAAGCTAATGTAAGTAAGATATTAATAAAAACCTCATCATTACAACTGGAATCAATCAGCCGTTTAACTTTCATACTATTAGTGTTAAATCTTTCACTAATTAATTCAATATATCTGCTCTTAAATTCAGTCCAGGGTTTAGGATTCCTAATTAAATCATCTCTAGATTGGAGAATTTGTCTTATATAAGGATATAAAACTTTTGACATTTCAGCAGTAAGTTGAATTAACGCTTCAAATTCCTCTAATTTAATTTTGTTATTATTAAACGAATTCCTCATTGAATTATTATTCCTTAATTTCCAAATGAAAATTTTATTAGGTAAAACTTTATTTAAATTAAGTTTTCCTGACAATGAAAATAGAGATTCCGCACCATTTAAATCAATAGTTTCTAATGCTAATAAAAGTAAATCTAATCTTTGAATAGATTCTTTTGAAATCCGTTTTCCCTTAGATAAAATTGTAATAGTTAACCATGAGAGCTATCTAGGAATTATAACAGAATATTTATAATGTATTTTGAAATAAAAAACTATATAATTCATCCAGCTCTTCAATAGTTAATAGACCGTAACTCCAAAGAAGAATAGGAAGTGGGCTATTATTATTAATTGACAACTTTATTCCTAGTTCAATTGAAGACTCTTCTAATCCTATTTCATTTACAAGAAAAGATATTATTTTTTTATTTGAATAGTTAATCATATATATTATTTAATATATGAATAAATAATAGACTTGGTCATATGATTTAAGATAATTCTTCTTACAAAAAGAAACTTATTTAAAAGAAGAAAAGAGATTTTTCTTAATGGTATTAATATAAGGTTGTTATTCGCAAATAACTTAATTAAAGAATCTGTTATCACTATAGTTGATGTAATATCAAGAGATCTCCTGAAATAATATTTGTATTTAAATATATTTAAAGATTTACTACTTGTAGATAAATCTCTTGCAAAAATATCATATATAACATTAACATCTCTCCAGCAAGTATTTAATCCTTGTCCACCAACAGGGTGAAATGTATGAAATGAGTCACCTACAAATACAACATTTTTGGAATTAAAAATTGGTAGAGATAAAGATAAAGAAACGGGGAAGATATTAATTTCACTATTGATTTGATCTAATTTAAAATTTTCAGGTAATATTGTCGATAAATTATCTAATAAAAAGGTTTTACTAGAATTTAATCTATCTATAGATTTGGATGTGCTTGCTGTCCAAATTACTTGATACCTATTAGTATCTAACGGTAATAATGCAAGAGGGCCTTCCTTTCTAAAAATTTCATAAGCTCTTCTGTGAACATTACCTCTAACTAATACTTCGAATGTTAGACATGACTGATTATATGATTTTTTAAAGTCTATATAATTCTTATTTTTTTTTAAGTTTGAATTTGCACCAGTTGAGATAAAGTTATAATCGAAATTAATATCTTCATAAGCTAAATCTGAAGAAGTTTTAAAAAATATATTATTTATTTTATCAATCTCATCAAAAAATACATTCATCAGATCAGTATGTTTAACAACCCATCCAATAGTTTCTAGAGAACTTATATCGTTATCTAAATCTGAAGTATTTAAAATTGTAAAATCTGAAATTACACTATCTGAAATCGAAAGAGAATCAAATTTAAAAAGATGAGAGTTTAATTTATCCCATAGATTAAATTTTGAAAGTATTTTTCTTGTTGAATGAGTGATAGCGTATGTTTTATCTTTGTTTATGAGTTTTTCTCTTGACAATAAATCGGTAAGGTAAATATTAAAATTTAGTTTTGATAGAGTTATTGCTAAAAGCAAGCCAGTGGGACCAGAACCAACAATTTTGAAATTAAAATTTTTATTCATTAACCAAACTTATTTTGCTTCATCTTATTTCAAATAAATATAGCAAATTTCCTCAAATGCCGGTCGAAGTAAGTATGGGTATTCGCCTACCCAAATATTTACATCAGGTAACCATGCATCAGTTAAATAAATATCTCTATCAAAATTACGATTATTTGAGGATACTAAGCATCTAATATTAGAACCAATTCTAATTTGACTATGTTTTTTTTCCATAGGAAAACTAATCTTATCTAAATAACCATCTTTATCTTCTAATTCAATTACAAGCCAAGTTCTTTTATTTTCAACTAATTCTAATCGACCTTGTCTATTTGACTGTTCTCTAGAACTTTCAATTTTCTCAGTTTTATAAATATCAGATATGTATCCATCAAAGATTGAGTAAAATTTATATTGTTTAAATTTTATATTTTTTCTACTTGATTCAAGTATTGGACCCCAGATTATATAAAGAAAGAAAACGACACAAAGTAATAACCAGAAATTATTTGTTTGATTCCCAGCTGAACCTATCAATAATGTTATAAAACCTCCAATAGAAGAAATAATTACCCTTTGTAGAATTTTTCTTGGATTTCCTAATGAAAATTTAAATTGTCCACCGGTTCCAACCGAAGGTATAAGTTTAGTTATTTGAGTTTGTTTAATTGGAATAAGCATTTAAAATATTAATCTTTCAAGTCCATAAACTAATGTTTTAAAACCACCTATTTTTCTTACTGCTTGCAAAACACCGGGCATATAAGCTTTTCTATCAATGGTGTCATGTCTAATCGTATAAGTTTCACCAGGGGAACCCATAATAACAACTTGATGAGCTAACAAACCAGGCAATCTAATTGAATGAATATTTAAACCTGAATCTCTTACTCCACCTCTAACTCCTTTTAAAGATTCTGACTCCTTAACTAATCCTTCATTATATTGCTTCGGATATTCCTCAATCATTTCAGCAGTCTTAATACAGGTTCCACTTGGAGAGTCTGCCTTTTGATTATGATGCATTTCTATCAATTCAATATTATCGTAAAATTTTGCTGCCACAGAAGCAGCTTGTTGAAGAAGTACCATACCTACTGAAAAATTAGGAATGATTGCACAACCAACTTCAGCTTTTTGAGCAAAAATGGATAAATCATTTATTTGAGAGGGTGAAAGGCCAGTAGTTCCAATAATTGGGGATATTCCGTAAGCTATTGCGGATCTAGTATTATCAAAAACAGAGTCAGGATGTGTAAAATCAACTAGAACAGGCTTTATCTCTTGGTTTCGATAGTCTTGACTGATTGAACATAAAGATCCCTCAAGATCATTTGAAACAAAAACTTCGCTACTTTTTAAATTTAATAATTGTGAGATATTTTCACCATTATTCTTTTTATTAATATCAATTGCGGCAACAAGTTCGCAATCTGTGGAATTTAGAACAGAATTTACAACTTCTCTTCCCATTCTACCTAAAGCACCAGAAACAAGTACAGGTATAGTTTTTCTTGAATTTTCTGTCATTTTTATTTAAAAAATTTTTTAAAGGTTGTTACACGCTATTTATAATGCACACAATAACGCCAATTCACCCGTAGGCTGGTAGAAATACTTAAAAAGAATCAATGTTTACGCAGGTCCGCTCAGCAAACCGCAGAGTATCTCCTGTTGAGGATAACAAACATAAAGTTGTAATAAAAGCAGTTTATGTTGTCCTTGAGCCACAATACCAAAACTCCTTAACCGAAGCGGCAAAATCAATAAACAATATGGATGGCCCTGTAGGTATAGATCTTAGTGGGTATCTTATTGAAGAATTAAGAAACGATAAAAATTACGAAGACTTTAAAACTGACATAGCTTGTGCCGACATATTTGTTGCTTCATTAATTTTCATTGAAGATTTAGCTCAAAAAGTTGTAGATGCAGTCTCTCCTTACAAAGAGAATCTTAAAGCCTCTATTATTTTTCCCTCAATGCCTGAGGTTATGAGATTAAATAAATTGGGTTCATTTAGCATGGCTCAACTTGGACAATCTAAAAGCATTATTGGAGATCTTATTAAAAAGAAGAAAGAATCTGACGGTGCAAGCTTCCAAGATTCTATGTTGAAACTATTGAATACATTACCTTCAATTCTAAAATATTTACCAGTTGAAAAGGCCCAAGATGCTAGAACATTTATCTTAAGTTTTCAATATTGGCTTGGTGGAACTACAGAGAATTTAAAAAATTTCTTATTAATGATTTCTGAAAAATATGTAATTGCAGAAAATTTAAAAGATCAATTAGAAGAGTTCAAAATACAGGATCCTGAAACTTTTCCTGATTTAGGCATATGGCATCCAATGGCGCCAAATATGTTTGAAAGTTTAAAAGAATATCAAAATTGGGAAAATAATAGAAATGACATTAAACCTAAAGATAATAAAACTCCCACAATTGGATTAGTTCTTCAAAGAAGTCACATAGTTACAGGTGATGATGCTCATTATGTAGCCGTAATACAAGAATTAGAATATCGAGGGGCTCGCGTATTACCTATTTTCTGTGGTGGATTAGATTTTTCTAAACCAGTAGAAGAATTTTATTATGATTCAACTGATAAGGAAAGATCAATAGTTGATGGAGTCGTATCCTTAACAGGATTTGCATTGGTAGGTGGACCAGCGAGACAAGATCATCCTAAAGCAATAGATGCTCTGAAGAAGCTAAACAGACCATATATGGTCGCACTCCCTTTAGTTTTTCAAACAACTCAAGAATGGGAGGAAAGTGATTTAGGTTTGCATCCTGTTCAAGTTGCACTACAAATTGCTATACCAGAATTAGACGGAGCTATTGAACCAATAATTCTTTCAGGACGTGATGATGCTACTGGTAAAGCTCATACTCTTCAAGACAGGGTAGATGTAATAGCTGAAAGAGCTATAAAGTGGTCATCTCTAAGAGTTAAAAAAAGAGAAGAAAAGAAATTAGCGATAACTGTATTTAGTTTTCCACCTGATAAAGGAAATGTTGGAACAGCAGCCTACTTAAATGTTTTTGGTTCAATTTATAGAGTTCTTTTAGAAATGAAAGATAAAGGTTATCAAATTGATGATCTTCCTAAAAATTCCAAAGAATTAATGGAAAAGGTTATTAATAATCCAGAAGCAATGGATGGTTCTCCTGAATTGAATATTGCTCATAAGATGACTGTGAGAGAATATGAAGAATTTACTCCTTATTCAAAGAGACTAGAAGAGAACTGGGGTAAACCTCCTGGGAATTTAAATAGCGATGGGCAAAATTTACTTATTTACGGAAAGCATTTTGGAAATGTTTTTATAGGAGTACAACCAACTTTTGGTTATGAGGGTGATCCAATGAGATTACTTTACTCAAGAAGTGCAAGTCCTCATCACGGTTTTGCCGCTTATTACACTTATGTAGAAAAAATATGGGAAGCCGATGCAGTTCTTCATTTCGGTACACATGGTTCACTAGAATTTATGCCGGGAAAACAAATGGGTATGAGCGAAACTTGTTACCCCGATTCTTTAATAGGATCTCTTCCAAATTTATATTATTACGCCGCAAATAACCCTTCAGAAGCGACAATAGCAAAAAGAAGAGGATATGCATCAACAATAAGTTATTTAACTCCTCCAGCTGAAAATGCTGGACTTTATAAAGGACTTAAAGAATTAAGTGAGCTTGTGGGATCTTATCAACAACTTCGAGAAACCAGTAGAGGTATTCAAATTGTTAAATCAATTATTGAAACGTCAAAACAATGTAATCTTGACAAAGATGTAGAACTACCTGTTAGAGAAATAGATGAACTAACTATTGAGGAAAGAGATCTATTCGTAGGAAATATATATAAGCAATTAATGGAGATAGAGAGTAGATTATTACCCTGTGGACTTCATACTATTGGAGAGGCTCCAACTGCTGAGGAAGCTGTAGCTACTTTGGTAAATATAGCTTCTCTAGAAAGAGAACAGGAAGATCTTAGATCATTACCGGGTTTGTTGGCAGAATCAATAAATTTAAAAATAGATGAAGTTTACGACGGTAACAATAAAGGTGAACTTAAGTTTGTTGAACTAAATGAAAAAATTATAAAAACGGCTAGAGAATCGATATTTGCCATGGTTAAGTCTTTAAAAATTGTTAATGGAAGGGTTTATCTTGAGAAATCTTTATTTTCAAAATTATTAGATTTCTTGAAAATATTTGGTTTAAATTTCCCGACTCCTTGGCTGAGAGTTTGCAGATTGAATGGATTTAATGAAGTAAATCAAAAAGAATTAAATAAATTATTTGACTATTTATTGTTCTGTCTAGAACAAGTTTGTGCAGATAAAGAAATGGATAGCCTTATAAAAGCCTTAGATGGAAATTATGTATTACCTGGACCTGGAGGAGATCCTATCAGGAACCCAAGTGTATTACCAAGTGGAAAGAATATACATGCACTTGATCCACAATCAATTCCTACTACAGCTGCTGTAGCAGCAGCTAAATCAGTTGTTGATAAACTTATTGAACGACAAAAAGAAGAACAAGGAACTTGGCCAGAAACAATAGCTTGTGTTTTATGGGGTACTGACAACATAAAAACGTATGGTGAATCTCTTGCACAAATCTTATGGTTTGTAGGGGTGAAACCAAAACCTGATTCTGTGGGACGAATAAATAAATTAGAGCTTATTTCTTTAGAGGAACTTGGAAGACCGAGAATAGACGTTGTTGTAAATTGTTCAGGAGTTTTTAGAGACTTGTTCATAAACCAAATGGCACTAATTGATCAAGCAGTAAAATTAGCGGCAGAAGCAGACGAACCATCAGAATCTAATTTTGTTAGAAAACATTCCTTAGAACAAGCAGAAAAGGAAGGAACATCTATAAGGGAAGCTTCAGCAAGAGTATTTTCTAATGCCAGTGGAAGTTATAGTTCAAATGTTAATTTAGCTGTTGAGAATTCAACTTGGGAAGAAGAAAATGAATTGCAAGAAATGTATTTATCAAGAAAAACATTTGCTTTTAATGCTGATAATCCTGGAGAAATGAACCAAAAAAGAGATGTATTTGAGTCTGTTATGAAAACTGCTGATGTTACATTTCAAAACCTTGACTCTTCGGAGATCTCTCTAACTGATGTAAGTCATTATTTTGATTCTGATCCTACTAAATTAATAAAAACACTTAGAGATGATGGAAAAGAACCTAGCAGTTATATCGCAGATACAACTACTTCTAATGCTCAAGTTAGAACACTAGGTGAGACAATCAGACTAGATTCCAGAACAAAACTTTTAAATCCAAAATGGTATGAAGGTATGCTCAAATCTGGATACGAAGGAGTTAGAGAACTATCAAACAGGCTTAACTATACACTTGGATGGAGTGCAACAAGTGGTCAAGTAGATAACTTTGTTTATGAAGAAACTAATGAAACATTTATTAATGACGAAGAAATGAGGAAGAGACTAATGGATTTAAACCCTAATAGTTTCAGAAGGATAGTCGGTACATTGCTAGAGGTAAATGGAAGAGGTTACTGGGAAACATCTGACGAAAACATAGAGCAATTAAAAGAACTTTATCAAGAAGTAGAGGACAAAATTGAGGGCGTTAAAGAGTAATTATTGTTTTTTTTCTCTAAATAGCATATCTGAAACTTTTAAAAATTGATTATTAATTTTTACATTATGTACTCTTACCATATGAATATTTTGTTGAGAACAAAGACAACTAACGGCAAGCGTTCCTATATCTCTTTCCTTAGGATTATCTTCTTTTAAGATTTCTCCAATAAATCTTTTTCTTGAAGCACCAATTAAAATTGGAAATTCAAATTTTTTTAAGGAATCAAGATTTCTTAAAATTTCTATATTTTGATTAGTATCTTTTGAAAATCCGATACCTGGATCCCAAATAATTTTATCCTTACAGACATTTTTATTGATAGCTTTTAATGTCAGAGTTTCAAGAGAATGAATAATATCAACTAAAAGATCATCATAATTTGTCAAATTATTCATGTTTTTGCTATTACCTCGACTATGAGTTATTACGAAGGGACAATTAAATTTTGATATAACATCTAATATCTCATCATCTATTCTACCACCACTGACATCATTAATCCAGTCTGCACCATTTAAGAGAGCTTCATGAGCAACCTCAGAATTAAAGGTATCAATAGAAATAAGAATATTGGGATATTCCTTTCTAATTTTTTTTAAGTATGGAAGCAATCTATTTATTTCCTTTTTTGCTCCAATTTCTATTGCTCCAGGTCTAGTACTTTGAGCACCAAGATCAATAACATCAACGCCATTGGATATGAAATTATCAACTTGAGTTAAAACTTTTTCAATTGAACAAAAATCACCTCCATCACTAAATGAATCAGGAGTTAAATTAATGATCCCCATTATTGAAGTTTTTTGACCCCAATTGTCAGGCCAAGGATAATTATTATTCGTAATTAGCAATTCTTGAAAAACTTATTGGATCTAAAGAAGAACCACCAACTAAAACCCCGTCAATATCGCTCATGGACATAATTTCATCAATATTATTAGGTTTAACAGAACCCCCATATTGAATAATTACATCATTAAAACCAATCAAATTCCTTATCAAAGCGCATATCTTATTGGCATCAATTGCTTCACAAGTTTTACCTGTACCAATAGCCCATATAGGTTCATAAGCAACTATCAAATTAGATGGATCTGTATTCTCCAATCCCTGTTCAACTTGTCTAGTGATGACCCTATCAGCCTCACCTCTTTCTCTTTGCTCAAGTGTTTCACCAACACAGACTATTGGAGTAAGACCACTTGATTGAGCAAAGACAGCTCTCTTATTAATTTGTTCATCACTTTCACTAAAATATTTTCGAGGTTCACTATGTCCAACAATTGCATATTTTACTCTGTGTTCAATCAGCATTTTTGGAGAGATTTCTGCTGTAAATGCGCCTTGCTCCTCCCAATGGATATTTTGACTGGCAATATCTAAATAATCAAAGTTAGAAAATTTTGAAAAAGTTGAGATTGCGGTAAAAGGAGGAGCAATTATTATTTTCCTATCATTAGGAATATCCTTAATTAAAGGTAGAAATTCCTCCAAATAAGTTTTTGCCTCGGCACAGGTCATGTGCATCTTCCAATTACCAGCGATTACAGAAGTTCTCAAAAAAAATATTGTTCAAGAAAAATATCCTAATATAATTTGAGGTTAATAAGCTAATTATTCAAAAATTAATTCATTTTTTAGAAACATAACTTTATCTCCTCTAACTAATTTTTTTCCTCTTCTTTTTTCTACTTCACCGTTAACTTTTACTTTACCAGCTTTTATAAAAGTCTTTGCCTCGCCTCCAGAAGATACGAAGTTATGCCATTTTAAAAATTGATCTAATTTCATGGTTTTATAAATACACGGGTATTGATAAAGTAAAGGAAATAATTAAAAATAATTTCTTGAAATTGATACCCCCTATCAAACCTTACAAAACAAGATTTATCAATGGTTTTATTTGTACTCTAATATATGTAGCTTGTTGGCCAATACTAGCTTTTTTGGCAGGTAAACTAATACCTGCTATTGGTTCAGGAAATCTAAAAGAAGTTTCAAGAATAATAATTTCATCATTAATAGTATTTTCAATTCAAAAAACAGCTCAATTTGGTCAAGATATTTTAGTTTCTAAACCAGCACTAGAAATAAGCGAGGTAATGCGAGCAAATTTATTTAGCAAAATTCAAAAGATAAAGATTAATTTTGTTGAGAAACTTTCTGCAGGCGACATAACATATAGGCTTACTGAAGATGCTGATAGAGTCAGTGAGATAATTTATAAAACATTTCAGGATACACTACCGTGTCTTTTACAGTTAATAGCAGTTGTAATTTATATGTTTTACACAGACTGGTCCTTAACAATATCAACTTTTATATTAGCCCCAATAATTATTTTATTCGTGAACAGTTTTGGTAAGAAAGTTTTAACAGCTTCTGAGAATAGTCAGGAATCAACAAGTGCAATAGCAAGTATTATAGGGGAATCAATAAATGGAATATCTACGATAAGATCTTTTGCCGCAGAAGACTGGATTAAAGATAGATTCAAAAATAGATTAAACCTTAACAAAAATGCAAAATATAAAACGCTAAAAATTATTGCTTTACAACATCCAATTGTTGGCTTTATTCAAGCATCTGGAATATTGGCAATTTTAGGAATAGGAGCATTAAGAATTAATTTAGGATTTTTAGATACCGAGGAATTTAGTAGTTTTTTTGCGGCGATATTGATGCTTATAGATCCAATAAGTCACTTAAGTTCAAACTATAATGAATTTAAACAAGCAGAAGCTTCAATAAAAAGATTAAAAAATATAAACCAAGAACCGATTGAAGAAGAACTTAAAAATTCAGTTAATATCGTAAACATCAAAGGTAAAATTGAATTCAGAAATATATATTTTGAATATAAAAAAGAAGTAAAAGTTTTAAAAAATATAAATTTAAAAATTTTGAAAGGAGAGATTATTGCATTTGTTGGGGCATCAGGTGCAGGTAAAAGTACGATGATGTCCTTAATACTGAAATTTATCAATCCAACTAGTGGGAAAATTTATATAGACGATAAAGATATATCATTAATTAAAACTAAATCATTAAGATCAAATATCGCAATAGTTCAGCAGCAACCATTTTTATTCACTGGGCGAATAATTGATGTAATTAAAATGGGAAGAGATTTTATTAAGGAAGATGTAATAAAGGCAGCCAAAATTGCAAATGCTCATGAATTTATTCTTAAACTGCCAAACAAATACGAAACAAAAATAAACGAAAGAGGTTCAAACTTTTCAGGAGGTCAGATTCAAAGATTAGCTATTGCTAGAGCAATCTTAGGTAACCCTTCTATACTTTTATTGGATGAAGCAACAAGCGCATTAGATTCAGAAGCAGAAGCAGAAGTTCAAAAAGGGTTAACTCAAGCTATGAATAATAGAACTGTTATTATTGTCGCCCATAGATTATCTACTACTCAGGGGGCTGATAAAATTGTAGTTTTTGATAAAGGTAAAATTATTGATAGCGGGAAACATATAGATTTATTCAATAAAGCTGGAACTTATAAAGAATTATGTGAAAAACAGTTGATAAAGATTACTTGATTATGTTTAATTAAAAAAAAGATAAATCATGATTGAAAATAATATTGATAATAGTAATCCAGTTCTAACATTTGAGGGTAAGAAATATAGTGTTAATGATTTATCTAGTGATACAAAAGAAATTATTAAAGGATTAAAAATTGCCGAAACACAATTAATAATCCATAAAGGTTATTATCAATTGGTAGGAATGTCCTAGCAAGCCAATTAAGAGAAAAACTTAAAAATTATGGGTAGATTTTAGATGTTATGAATTTCCTGAAGTGATAAAGTATCAATTTTATTTAGCTGTAGGGATTTAATTGCCTGCAAAGCTGCTTTTGCTCCTGGAATAGTAGTAAAAGTAGGAATATTATATTCTAAGGATGCTCTCCTGAGATATGCATCATCATGGAATGCCTGGGAACCAATTGGTGTGTTGATAACTAATTGGATAAGACCCGAACGAATTGAATCTTCAATGTTAGGCCTACCTTCATGAACTTTTAAAACTTCATCAACTTCAATTCCTAAATCAAATAAATATTTAGCAGTACCCTTAGTAGCTACTAATTTAAAACCCAATAATATTAGTTCCCTCGCTATAACCTCTAATTTTTCTTTATCTAAATCATTAATAGATAAAAAAGCAACACCTTCAAAAGGGACACCATTTCCAGCAGCTAATTCAGATTTTGCATAAGCCAAGCCAAAATCATTTGCTAATCCCATTACTTCACCTGTTGAACGCATCTCAGGGCCTAGTAAAGTATCAGAACCAGGAAACCTTTTGAAAGGTAAAACAGCTTCCTTTACCGCCTGAAATTTAGGAATTATTTCTTTAGTAAAATTTATATCTTCTAAAGAGGATCCTTGCATTAATTGAGTCGCCAATTTCGCTACAGGTTTACCGATAGCTTTAGAGACAAAAGGTATAGTTCTTGAAGCTCGTGGATTAGCTTCAAGAATAAATATTTGATTTTCTTCATTATTATGATTTATAACTGCAAATTGCAAATTAATTAAGCCAACAACATTTAATCTATTTGCAATTAATTTTGTCCATTTTTTTACAATGTCTAAGGTTTTTTGCGATAACGAAATTGATGGCAGGCAACATGCTGAGTCACCAGAATGGATGCCAGCAGGTTCTACATGCTCCATAAGACCTGCTATAACAACCGAACCAGTATTGTCACATAAAGCATCAACATCAATTTCTATTGCATTACTTAAAAATTGATCTAAAAGAATAGGATGATCTGGCGAAACTTTAACGGCCTCTTTTATGTATCTAGATAAATCATTTTTATCGTTTACTATTTCCATAGCCCTGCCACCCAAAACATAAGAGGGCCTAACAACTAATGGGAAGCCAATATTATTTGCAACTAATAAAGCCTCTTCTTGATTACGAGCTATTCCATTGTGAGGTTGTCTTATATTTAATTCTTCTAGAATTTTAGTGAATTCTTCTCTATCTTCAGCTATGTCTATAGAAAGAGGAGAGGTTCCAAGGATTTTTGATCCACATTTAATACCCTCTTTTGTTTTCAACCAGTTAGATATTGGCAAGGACAATTTAAGAGGAGTTTGTCCACCAAATTGAACTATCAATCCATCTGGATTTTCTGCTTCAATAATATTAAGAACATCTTCAAAAGTGACAGGCTCAAAATATAAAATATCGCTTGTATCATAATCAGTTGAGACAGTTTCAGGATTACTATTAACCATTATCGTTTGATAACCATTGCTTGAAGCTTGATATGAGGCATGACAACAACAGTAATCAAATTCAATACCTTGACCAATCCTGTTAGGTCCACCTCCCAATATCATAATTTTTTTCAAATGTTTATCATCATCACTGGAAATTTCGTTGTCATTTAGCTTTAAATTGTTATCTAAAAAAGCTTGTTCATATGTTGAATAATGATATGGAGTTTCAGATGAAAACTCAGCTGAACAAGTATCCACAGTTTTATAAATTGGCAAAATATTTAATTTTTTTCGATAATTTCTGACTTCAAAAAATTCAGAATTAGTTAATTTTGCAATCTGTTGATCTGAAAAGCCCATTTGCTTAGCAATTAACATTAAATCTCTATCAATTCCAGTAAGTTCCTTCCCTTTTAAAAATTTATTCTGGAAATCAAAAATATTTCGAAACTTCTCAATAAACCACAAATCTATATTCGATATTTCATTGATGTAAGAATTAGTCTTACCACATTCCATTGCCTTTTTAATTATTAAAATTCTCTCAGCAGTTGGAGTTCGCAAATTATTCTGTAAATCATTATCATTATCGAAATCTCTAATAGAATCACATTCCCAACCAGAAATACCTATTTCTAAAGATCTCAAAGCTTTTTGGAAAGATTCCTCAAAGGAACGACCAATAGCCATTGATTCTCCAACAGATTTCATTGCAGTATTTAAAATATTTGAAGAACCTTTAAACTTCTCAAAGGCAAATCTTGGCACTTTAGTAACAACATAATCAATTGACGGTTCAAAACATGCAGGGGTTTTTTTTGTAATATCATTAATAATTTCATCAAGTGTGTATCCAACTGATAACAAAGCTGCAATTTTTGCTATGGGGAAACCTGTAGCTTTACTAGCTAATGCAGAGGATCTACTTACCCTTGGATTCATTTCTATAACTATTACATCTCCATTAATTGGATTTATCGCAAATTGAATATTACTTCCTCCTGTTTCAACCCCAATCTCTCTTATTATTTTTAACGCTAAATCTCTTAGTCTTTGATATTCTTTATCAGTTAGAGTTTGCGCAGGTGCCACTGTAATTGAATCACCAGTGTGAACACCCATTGGGTCTAAATTTTCAATACTGCAGATTATAACGACATTATCGGCTGTATCTCTCATGACTTCTAATTCAAATTCCTTCCACCCTATTAAAGATTTTTCAATTAATATTTGATTACTAGGACTTTCATCTAAACCAGATTTGCACATATCATTAAATTCCTCAAGATTGTATGCTATTCCTCCTCCAACTCCACCTAAAGTAAAAGCGGGTCTTATTATTAATGGATATGAATTTATTTGCTTAGATACTTCTTTTGCTTCAGATAAATCAGAAGCAATCCCAGAGGGACATACATTGACATTTATTTTTTCCATCGATTCTTTAAATAGTTTTCTATCTTCAGCTTTATTAATAGCTTTTAAATCAGCTCCTATTAATTCAACATTATTATTTTTTAAGAAATCCGATTTAGAGAGTTCTACTGCCAGATTCAAGGCGGTCTGCCCACCCATTGTTGGAAGGATTGCATCAGGTTTTTCTTTTAAAATTATTTGAGAAACTATCTCTGGGGTTAAAGGCTCAATATAGGTTTTATTTGCGATTTCAGGATCAGTCATAATAGAAGCTGGATTGGAATTTATTAAAATAATTTCATAGCCAGCTTTTCTTAAAGCTTTACATGCTTGAGTACCTGAATAATCAAATTCACAGGCTTGTCCAATAACAATCGGACCTGATCCAAGAATAAGGATTCTTTTAAGATCACCTCTTTGAGGCATAATTAGAAATCTTCATTTATTTCATGCTACTTATAAATCATCAGTTGTTAATCAAGTTACTTGAAAAGCAACATTTGTTTCTATAGTATTGATAATAAAATATATTTTATGAGCGAACTTCAGCGACTTAAAAGTTTGTTGCCTCCGGAGAATGAAAGTTGGGTTTTTATTGAAGCTGCAGCCTCGATCGATCCACCTTTGATTACATTAGAGGAAATTGGTCGTGATGAAGTTGAAATTCAAATAGATTTAGAAAAATGGGATAATTACGCAATAGATCATAGAAACTTATTGTTTTGGCATGAAGTAGGGAAAATTCAAAACGATGCGATTCCAAGAGATGGATGGGAAATGGCAGCTTTAGCAATAGGGCTTGGAGGAGCGATAGGAGAACTGTGGGTACAAGATGGATTACTTTTAATACTCGCCCTTGGCTTATCAGGTTTTGCAGGGTATAGACTTTACATAAAAAATAATTCTGAGAAAAGATTGCAAGATGCTATTTTTGCAGATGAAAGAGCAATAGATCTTGCCTGCAGATTTGGGTATAGTATTCCAAATGCTTATAAAAGTCTTGGTGGAGCACTAAAAGAGTTAATAGAAAAGACTAGAAAGAAGAAAAAAAGAAGTATTTTTGAAGACAGATTAGAAGCATTAAGAAAAAGTGCTGAAAAAGCCAGGTCAGAATTATCACAACAAGAGGGTTCAGACAAATCAGTTTCAAGTGAAAACGTCTATGGACAATAAATTATTAGTCTTAATTGCTGCTAAAGCTTGTGATGATAAAAAAGCTCAAGAGATAAAATTGATCAAAATTGATAAAGTTTCGTATATTAGCGAATGGATACTCATTGCTGAAGGGTTATCAGACGTTCAAGTTAGATCAATTACTAATTCTGTTGAGGTGGAACTAAGAGATAAAGCAAATATTGAACCAATTAGAAAAGAAGGAGTTAATGAGGCAAAATGGGCATTACTTGATTATGGTGATTTAATCGTAAATATTTTTCAACCGGAAATAAGAAAGTTCTATGATCTTGAATCGTTCTGGAGCAATGGGGATGACCTAAATTTTCCATAATAAATATTGATGAATCAATCTAACTGTCCTGTACCAAAAGATCAACAGCCCACAAATGAATTTATCGAATTATCAAAATCTAAAATATTTAGTTGGCCAAAATCAAAGAAATCTTTTTTATTTATACTACTAAAGTTTTGGGCAGTAACATTTTTTGTATTTGTTATTATTTCATCAGGGAGTGTATACTTTGAAACTTCTACATTAAGGTACGTTTTATTAAGTTTTTTTAGTAGCTTATCATTACCATTTCTTTTCTCTGTAAGGTTATATCTTGGTTGGAATCATATATTCAAAAGATTAACTTCTGAAAAAGTAGAATATGAAGAATCGGGTTGGTATGACGGACAAATATGGATTAAACCAGTTAAATTAAAGGAAAAAGAATCATTAATTGCATCATTAGAAGTAAAGCCAATTTTAAAAAATTTAACTCAATTTATATCACTCATTATAATATTTGCTTTAATTGGAGTTTTGCTTTTCCAAAAAAATTATCTCTAAAATGAGTTCTAATTTCAAAAATTTATATACATCAAACAATCCTCCATTAGAGATGATATTGATGAGAGGTTCAAAACTAGAATCGATTCACAAAGTACATGCAGTAATTAGTGATAAAAAGGGAAGGGTACTAATGTGTGCTGGTAATCCAGAATATAAAAGCTTCATAAGATCAGCCTTAAAACCTTTCCAAGCAATTCCATTTGTAAGTAGTGGAGCCTCATCAATAATCAAGAATTCATCAAAATCAATAGCCATATCCTGTGGATCTCATAGTGGATCTAAATTACATACAAGAGAAGCTTTTAAAATTTTGTGGGAGTATGATATAGATATTTATAACCTTAAATGCCCTTTAAAAAGGACGAGTCCATTAGAACATAATTGTTCTGGCAAGCACGCAGCATTTCTTGCGACTTGTAAAAAGTTAAATTGGCCATTAGAGAGTTATTTAAAAGGAGATCATCCCCTCCAAGTTGAAATATTTAAAATAATATCTGAACTACTTGAAATTCCATTAAAACAGATTTATGCGGAGAGAGATGACTGTGGAGCTCCAACTCTTTATATGAAATTACTTGAAATGGCAAAACTATATTCATTATTAAGTTGTTCAGACAATGCGGAATTAGAGCAAATAAGTAGAGCGATGTCAACTAATCCGACAATGATAAGCGACCATAATAGATTTGATACCGAAGTTATACAAGCCTCACATGGGCATGTAATAAGTAAGGGTGGAGCAGAGGGAATACAGTGTTTTTGTAAAGTAAATGAAGGTATGGGTTTAGCCTTAAAAGTTGAAGACGGGTCAAAAAGAGCAAAACAATCCGTGGGGTTACATTTGTTAAAACAACTAGAATGGATTTCTGAATTGAGAATACAAGATATAGAGGATAAGATTTTTAAATTACCCGAAGGTGTTCATATTGAAGTAAAAGGTCAATTAAAATTCCAAGAATCATAAAAATAAGAAAAAAGAACCCATTCAGATGTATGCTGTATATGTGACGCGGGGTAGAGCAGTCTGGTAGCTCGTCGGGCTCATAACCCGAAGGTCGGAAGTTCAAATCTTCTCCCCGCCACCAATGAGAAGCCCGTCATAGACGGGTTTTTTTAGTGCTTGCAATAGGTTTGAGATGATAACTTAGTTATCACGAATCGGAAAGCAATGGAATAGAAAGGAAGCAAAACCACTCAAAAACCCTAAAAATGATAACTAAAATGATAACTTTTTAGCTTTATTTTTTAATAAGCTAATCTCTGAAACTGCAGTACTTGAGACCCTTTTCACGTCGGGCTATCATCGGGCTATATTTTTGGCTTTTTATTCCTGATAACTATGCTCATAAAACCCATCAATTTCAGGCAATTAAGACTCAATTCACCCGCATATAGTGACCGATACAAAGTATATGAGAACGTAAGGTCGCCATTTATATATTTAATTGATAACTATGAAACAAATAAAAGATTCTCTTTAAAAGGTCTACACCATACGAACAAAGAAGATTGTGCAACTGCATTGCAAATACTAGAGGTTATAGGAAATAATGACTTCCCGTTCCACTTAACTATTGAAGAATTAGTTAGGAAAATAAAGGATAATGAACCACTCATACTAAACGACAATAGTTGTTATGACTGGGAAACAATAAAGGTGATTGTAAACAAACATCTTGTTCAGACAATGAAAGGTTCAAGTGCAAGAAATATGTTCTCTACATTAAATAGAATTACCAAAGATCAACCTGTATTTGAATGGTCAGCGATACTTCAATGGCTAAAGAAATATCATTCAGTAGAAGAAAGAGGATTTAGAAATAATCTTGACGGGATAGAACAGATACGACTCGCTTTAAATAATCAAGATAGCTTTGAACCTGAGTGGTTAAAGAAAGAGAATCTCATTGAGCAACGATTACTCCATAACCAAGCAAAGTCTAAACTTAATCGTTATGCATCAACCTCAGACTTAGGAGATATAAGAGGTATCCCAACCAAAAAAGAAGCAGAGAAATATCTAAACGAAATCAAGGACGAATTTCCTCTCCAACATTGGTGCTTAGCAATGATGCTTTTGTATGGATTAAGAAATCACGAGCTCCATCACATAGAAGAAATAACATCAGACGAACCAGAAAAAGGAAACCTTTATGGATGGGTATATTTAGCAGGAAGTTGGAGAACTAAATCTAAATTTGAACATTGGACATTTCCTTTATATCCGTAATGGATAGAGAAGTATCAGTTAAAAGAAAACTTTAGAAAGTACCAGGACGAGCTTAGAAAAAAAGCTCAGATGAAAATAGTCTCGTCATTAGATAAGACAAAGAAATGGGATGGTAAGAATCCAAAAGATCAAGGTGTCTGTGATAACAATGAATACTTAGGAAACTGGATAACTAAACAACTAAAAAATAACCTACCAAGTTGGAAAGCAAGAATCCCAGATGCAAGAGGTATGGAAAATAAAGAAGATAAACCACAACCTATACGACCATATGATCTCAGACATACTTGGGCTATAAGATTAGCCACCGAAAAAAGATGGGCTGATGTTTCCGATAGCGATGCAGCTCAAGCAATGGGTCATGATGTTGCGACTCATCGAAAGCATTATCAAAGGTGGATAAGTTCCGAAGCTATTAAAAGAAAACAAATGGACAAAATTAGTTTGACTAAGAGATAAAGAATTTAATTACAGGCATTAAAAAAGAGATTGAACCAAACCTTAAAATGGAACAATCTCTATTAGGAATACCAACTTAGTTTTATATGTAGAATTTGGCTGTTTAAACCAATCTAATTAAATTCTCTGGCGGACTATCAATCATTTCTGATCCCTCCATTTAATTAACTAGAAATTACTACGGATAATATTTTCTGTATATCAGTAAATATGCTGATTTATTTTTGCTTACTTCTAGCAACAGGTTTACACCAAGTCTTTTCTAATCTTTCGCGATGGAATATGAATTGACTTCGTTTTTGTCTAGGATTCTTCTTTGTATATTCATGTCCATAAGTAAAGTCCAAAGATCTAATTGCATTAAGTAATGTCTTAGTTGAAATTCTTAAATATATTGCTGCTTCTTCTGTTGTTAACCAAGGACTAAATTTTTCAAGTTCGATTGTTGTCATAAATTAATTAAAAGGGTGTGAGTGAATAGTGGTTTGTATTTGTTATTTGAAGACTTCGAAGAATATTGTTTTTTAACTTCTTAGTAATAAATTTTCTGTAAGAATATCTGTTTCCAAATAGAAATCAATCAGGTATTTGAACATGTCTTTATATTGAAGAACATAGTATTAACTAGTTATTAATATTCAATACGAAAAATTTAATTTGCTTCTTCAAATCTTTTCTCGATTTCATAATTAATTATTGGTGTAAGACGTTTCATAATTTCTCGATAGAATTGATTTTCAAAATCAGGACGATTCATGATTTCATTAAATTGATTTTCAAAATTAGGACCTTTCATAAATAACGCAAAATAAAATCCAGAAGTAAAAGTGATTATTGATATTAGCAATGCTAAAAATGATATGTATCTTGTTCTTACACGACTTAGTGGTCGTTTAAAATTATCACTTTTGTGAAATACGACTTTATTCAAGAGTAAGTCATTAAAATTAAGTAAGTAGAATACTAGATTAAAAGATTTTGTTTTGCAATGAGCAGAATTACCAAATCTATCGAAGGATATTTATTTAAAGGTTATTCTTTTTAAGATCTCATAGATTAAGTAGTTCCTTCTGAAGGCGTGCGTGATGAGTGTAAAAGTAAGGTCTAAAACTATTGCTTATTCTTCTAATACTTCATCGAACTAGAGTCTCATTTTGTGCCTTGGCACAGTCTCCTTAGACTTCGTTTCCGATACCAATATTATAGCATATTTTACTGGGTATTGCAACAGTCAGAAGCCAGTCATACCAATGGCTCTAAATCAGTTTTATAGCCAAGAAATTACATGTTTTATATAGTATAAATACAACTACTTTTTTATCAATGGCTGAGTATTTTGTAGTCACAACAAAAGATGATGACGGAGCTTCTTTTCAAACAAAAGGTACTAAATGGACTAGAGATATAACACCTGTTGGAAAGACAACATTAAACAATTCGGCACATGACTACCATCGTCTTCCTGAAGCAGCGTACTACATGAATATTCTTGCAAACAATATGTATAGAGAATGGAATGATTACACAGATGAGCTTAAAGAAAAAGCTAAAAAGTTAGTCGGTGAACATGCGTTTGTTGAATATCAGGATTTTATAAAGATGGAATATAACGAGATAAGAAGATTACAAAAGGAATTTCCAGAAGTGTATCCATTGGTTTAACAATTAATGGGATAGTAAATAAAGTAATTAAATTTCTAAAAATCTTATGTCTAGTTTTGGATCAGATACTCCGTTTATGCTTATTGCTAGATTGAAAGTAAAAGAAGGTAAAGTTAACGAATATTTTGAGATTGCAGATAAAACAGATAAAGCTGTTGAAGCATCTGAGCCTGGAATGCTCCATCATACATTTGACCAAGATCCTGAAGACCCACTTAGTTTTGTATGGTCAGAGGTTTTTAAAAATGATGATGCATTTCTTGCTCATTTAGTTAACCCACCTGTCGGTGCTTATCTTGAAGTTCACGCTGGACTCTGTGATGGAGATTTATCTATTGAATTTTATGGAACTGTTGGAGATAAAGTTATTGAAGCCATGAACGAAAGTGGTCTTACTTATAAAGTCTTCAAAACACAACTTGGTTATAGCAGAGTTTAATTAAAGATTGACAGTCGATCTACAATTAAGGAGCAATTAACTCCTTTTTTATGTCAATTGAAACAACTGTTTTAGATTTCAAATTAAGCAATACTTTTGAAGAATATGAGGCTTACATGAATGCTCCTGAACAACAAGCAATGTTTAAGGAGATGGGAGTAAAAACCTTTTATATTGGTAAATCATTAGAAGATCCCAAAAGAGCAACTGTTATGTTTCAAGGTCCAGTAAATACTTGTTATGACATCTTTGTTAACCCAGAAACAAAACCAATAGTTGAAGCATCTGGTCATATTTATGATGGGACAATAATTAACCGCTGGATTTCTGAATAATTTTGAAAAGATTACTAATTGCTTCGCTATTTAGTTAGTAATTGAGAGACAAGCTAAAGAGGATGGTATACCATTTATAAAAATCAAAAATCTTTAATGAAAAAAACAATTTTAATTGGTTTAATTGCTGGCATTGCTGGGCTTGCGATTGGTTATAAATTTCCAAAAGACAAGAATGTTGGTTATGTAGTGATTGCTGGCAGAATTACAAATCCAGAACAAGCAGGTAAATACTTTGCAAGAGTAAATGATGTAGTTGTAAAAGGTTGCGGAGCAAAGACATTATCAGTTGACTATAAAACAGATGTAAGAGAAGGATATGACGGACCGTTCTCTGTTCTCTCACAATTCCCTAGTAAACAAGCAGCGATTGATTGTTATGAAGGACCATATCAAGAATTAATTCCATTAAGAAAAGGTGCTATTGATATGAACTTTAGGATCATTGAGAAAAAGATCCAGATTCCTAACCAATAAAAAAGAGTCAACTGATCGCGAGAGAGCGAGATAAAAATATTTTTGAGGGTCTCTTGGCAGTCTCAAACTAGACCTGTGTTGCCACTCTAGATTTCTGTTGCTATAAATTTAAAGCGGGCTAAAGTCTGTTAACTCCACGAGGATTTAGTCCGCTCCGATAGGGATTTCGTTTGTAGTTCCGCTCTATTATCAATTATGTATCATTAGTGTAGATATAATACCCTTTTACTATGAATATAAGCCAATTTCTTTACATCTATTAATACTTGTGTTATATTTGTTTACATATTCAACTTTTAATCATGACACCTGACGCAGAAAGATTTAACGGCTTAGCAGCAATGCTTGGTTTCGTAGCAGCAGTTGGCGCATACGTAACAACTGGTCAAATAATTCCTGGTTTCTTCTAATGTCAAATTCTTCATACACAACAACTGAGTCTGGCGGAAGACAAAACATGTTCCCATCAGAAACTCGTCCATATATAGATGAGTCTGTTTCTTATGATGGTTATCCTCAAAATGCAGAAAAAGTTAATGGTCGTTGGGCCATGATTGGCTTTGTAGCACTATTAGGTGCATACGTAACAACAGGTCAAATCATACCAGGTATCTTTTAATGAGTCCTTTAGCAGTTTTTTTGATTTTAATAGTATCACTAACTGCTTTACTCGTTGTTTACCTAACTAAACAGTTTCAAAAAGAAAATTTAATCTACTCAAATAAAATTCAAATGACAAATTCAAACACAAAAACAAAAACAGTCGAGAAGGAAAAAGTTGTTGCAGAAACTCTTAACGGCAGATTTGCAATGATCGGACTTATAGCTGCAGTTGGTGCATATCTAACAACAGGTCAAATCATTCCTGGTTTCGTTTAAATAAAAACTTCAAAAACTAAAACAAAAAATGGAAAACTCAAAACCTAGCTACTGGCAAAATGCAGAAAGAACTAATGGAAGAATGGCAATGATGGGCTTCTTTGCATTAGTAGTTAACTACGGTCTTTTTGGCTGGATCATACCCGGGATTTTTTAAAAATGAATTTAGATATTTTCTTAATCTCATTCTTTACATATCTTTTAGTACCGGTACTGATGATTGCTAAAGGAAAAAAAGCAACTAATTAATAGGACAATGAATTTAGGATTACTCTTCCTCAAAGTTAATACTTCTGGAGTAATAACTTTATCTGAATTGGATTGGATTACACATCATCAATCAGATTTCTCAAGATTAGATATGGCACTAGTTTTAAAAATTGGCCGCCTTATGGATGAAGGAATAATAGAACTTGATTGTAGATTGCCAGCGTAAATATTTAAAGATTAAATAGTCATGAGAGCTTGCTTTTAGGGATATAAGCAAGCTTTTATATTGCTTGGCTTCCATAAAAGGAAAAGAAATTTACTTCTAAATTTAGTAATATATTTAAAATATAAAATTATCTACTTAAACAAATCTAATAAACTTATTTGAATGAATCTAAAAAATTTGCATAACTTACTTTAGATTTATTGTGATTAAAAATACTAATTTTATATATATCCGTAGATAAGATATACAGTTATATTTTATTTAATAGCTAGATGTTATTTGGAGATAACATAAACATAGAATTTTAAGAAGGAGAAAAAGATGTGATTTATAGTCTTTAGGATTAGAAGCCTGACTCTTAAATATGGATTTCAATATACCTAAGGATAAAGCTTATTACTAATAAAGCCATTAAAAATACCTGACAATTTAGTTCACACAATTATTATTTTATAACTGATCCAAAAAACAAAAAAGACTCTTTATTCAGAATTAATTTCTCAAATAAAGAAAGGTTTTAGAAATATTGATAAAATTATTACTATTAAATAAAAAACTTATGATTCCCGTCACCTAGTCTTACTAAAAAACCATCACGCGAAACCAATAAATAAACTGTTAGATATAGTGAAATTCCTTTTTAATGATGGGGAACATCTCTGTTAATCTTTATAAAGTTTCTGTAAATATAAAATTCCCATCGACTATGCTCGGCATTATTTGGAAGAGTTTTTTTCTGTAATAACGCATTTATAAGAGGCCAATGATTCAGAATTAACAAAATTGTTCAATTCAAAAGAGCATATAAATTACTCAATGGATTGAACATTTTATGTAAATAAAATAACTATTTTATTTACTCACAGTTGAGCATTATATGTAACATAATAGGTTTACATAGAGTAACAATTAAATGAAGAAATTTATTCCTTACATAGCATTTGCATGTTTAACTGGCTTTACAGCTACAAGTGGTTTACCAGTTATGGCAGGTGCTTGCAGCAGTCACATGAACAAAACAGCAGAAAATAATTGCGATAAAGATGATATTGAATGTCAGACTAAAAAAGCTGAAAAGTACGAATTAAATAAGATAATTGAATCATAAAAAAATGACTCAGCTTAGTTTAATTATTAACTCTGCTCCAAGAGATTTAATTGAATTTGTATTCTGTTTAACTATAGGTTATACAGCAGGTTCATTAGGATTAATCTAATCAATAACAACATGACAACTACTTCATTTTTTCTAATATTTTCAAGCTCACTATTAACCTACATAATGGCTTGTTTATGGAGAGACCTTTTAAATCAAAAAATAAATACACAGCCATAAGTTTGTTTAATCATATTTAAATATTCAAACTCGAAAAAGGATTAAAACTAAATAATACAAAAATTATCTTAACTACTTTTTAAATAAAAAAAATTTATTTGTTCAAAGTTTTATGTAAAAAAATTTGGACATCATAGATATAAAACAATATTAAAAAATAAATTTAAGTAATAGATTAAAAGCACACTAAATTAATATAATTAAAGCTATTGGAATTGGATTTTTTCTAAAAAAGTAATTATTTATTTTGATTTACTATAGATGTTAAAAATTTCCTTCATAAATAAACTCTATTTAAGATAGAGGATAAAAGAAAATTAATTAATCAATAACTAGAGGAGAATGCGAGAATATATTTTAGGAAAATTTAAATCTAAAAGTTTATAAGCGAAATTTAAATTCCTCATGAAAAATATAATAGTTAAAAAAAATACGAATTTTTTCATTGTATATATCTTATTTCTAGATTTTAAAAAGTATTTAGATAAGAAATAGAAAAACTTTTTCGAAAAATAGATATAATCTTAATTATTAAATCCTATATTCAACAAATTTTAAGACAGTCTTTTAGCTTTAGTACTAAAAGTGCATTACGTAGTACTAAAGTTAAAAAATACATTGAATAAAGACCTTACTTGTCACAAGAAAATAAATCTCCCAAAACCTTTCCATGGGATCATAAAATTGGAGATGAAAATTTTCAGAAAGAGCCTTGGATTCTAAATAAAGGGAAGGAATATGTAACTATAAATAAAAACTTACATAATAAAGGTTTTTTTTATCTTCAAAAGAATGATGAGAGACGTCTATCTCTAAACACCTTACAAATTAAATCTACATATAATCAGTTGATTAAGCTTGGTTATAAGCTACGTAAAATAAAGATTTAATTTTTAACACTTTTAATGTTTCATCTTCAACTTATGAGTTTTAGAGAGAAAGAATAGAATTTTTTCATTCTTCTCATAATTATTATAGAAATTTCAGAAGAGTTACTTCTACGAAAACTAATAGAAGATAAAGGATAACTTATTGTTTTATTTTTTCTTCAGATATAAATTTCAATAGTTATAAAAAGAAGCCTTAAATCAGATATTAGTAATTATTTAGATGTTGATCTACAATTAGCAAAATATACCTCCTTTTTTTTTTGACTGATATAAATAATTTAGAAATAAAATTGAAACTTTGCACAAATTTTATAATTAAAGAAGTTATAGCACTTGATCCAGTTATAAGGAGACAATGGATTTATACTTACAAAGGAATAATTGAATATGCTGATACAAATTCTAACGAACTTTCCAAAGAACAAATAATAGGAGCTTCAATTTATAGAGATCTTATTAAGAAAGTAGAAGAAATTATAAGATTAGAAAAATTTGAAGGTCAGAACTATAATAGATACAAAAGTCGTGATCCCTCAGATTCTAAATACGAGGTTATATACCAAAAACGTTTAGAACAAATTAAAGTAGATTTTCTGGATCCAGATGTATTTATAAAAGAATAAGCAACTACTAACAATAAAGTAATAAATTATCTAAAAATAAAAACACACTTATCTTATAAAAAATTTTCTAGAAGAAAAAATCTATTAGTGATAATCAATTAGTTAAAAAATCTAATTACGTTAAAACCTAAATTTAAATACTTACAAGTAAAAAACCTTTTTTTTTTTGTATTAAAATACATATCCTTAAGATTTTATCGAAAAATACTATCAAATTAAAAAATATAAAAACATAGATTAAAAATATATTAGTTAATTACATATCAATAAATCATATTCTAGAAAAACAAATTTCAAGAAGTTATAATTATCTAAAGAAAGATAAAATTCCATTTATCCCTATGTCATTGAAATTTATTATTAATGAAAGATAACTATCGCAAGGGTAATTTAGAGAACAAGATAAGTATGATACTTTTTTGGATTTATCTATTAGCAATTGCAATTATCTTTACTCGCGGTCTAATCTTATTTCTAAGTAAGTGAATGAAAGTTTATAAATATTGAACTTAAATTAAAAATATTTTTTTCCTAAATCTGATTTATAAATCTTCTTAAAAGAAACTTTAGATATAAATATTATAAATTTTAAAAAGACATTTTAAGTATTAATCGATTGTATAATTTTAAAAAATTATTTTTGCGAAAACTAGTTATAAGTAATAATGTAAAACCAAAGGGGTTTTAATTAATGCTTTTATGCAAATATGGATCCAATCTCGCTATTTAATTATTTAATGGAGAAAGAGTTTAATAAATATATTGTTTCTAAATTTTATATATTTTATTATCAAAAACTTACTACTAGGTCTTTAAATTGTTTTTATATTTAAATTTGAATATAAAATACATAATTATCAATTTTTAACATGTTCAGTTGGATATATAAGTTGAAAATAACCATTTTTGTTCAAAGAATATTTTTCAAACCATAGGTTTAATAAGTTATCAAGACCAATTCCTTTTAAATTTTTTTTATTCGAAATTTTGTAATCTGATAATGCTAGCAATAAATAAGGGAAAAGCATGTCAGAAATCTCAGGAGGTAGTTTCTTTAAAGGAACACAATGACCTTTTTCCCAAAGTATCTTCATATCTTGTGTAAACATAGAGCTCCAATAATTAAAATCACAATATAATTTATCTGGAGGTAAGAGGTTAAGCTTTAATTCCTGCATATAAGAATTCATAGAAATAACTACAGAAAAAGAAAATAAAAATAACTGAATACATTTTCTATTTCTAGAAAATCAATACTCAATAAAGATTCATTAATTCTCAAAATTTATTCTTTAATAGTATCTTACTGTATTGCACAGTGCAACACTTAATTCACTCATTTATTGATTTGATTCTGTCTTGAAATTGAAGAAACATTAAAAATTTATCGTAAATTTCTTTGTCAATTAAATCTTTACTAGCTTCTATAATATTTTGATTTTTAATATTGATATATTTATTGTTAAATTCATTAGATAACTCGTTGCAATCATTTTTTAGCTTTATACTCTTATCATTTTCTGAATTATTATTATCCTTTAGACTATAAGCCTTTCCTGTTTTTGAATTAAATAGCCCTCTTTTATATAAAGCCTCCTCTACTAAGATATTAGTTATTTTTGAAATACTTAAATTATTTTCAAAACTTAATTGATGTATTAGATCTAATACATCAATTCTAGGTATAAAACCAACTCTTCTTTTCTTAGTAGGCATAAAAAAGTAAAGCACTTGACTATAGCAAGTGTTGCACTATATTCAAAACAAGTCAATAATTTTTCTTATGATCATACCTTTCACTCTTTTATTCGGTGCAGTTGGATATCTTTATTACAAGTCAAAGGATGAAGTGTCTATAAAAGAAGATAAATTTTTAGATTCTACAAATGTTCAAATACATGAAGATGATCTATATAATGATTTGGAAGACCTATTTATATAATTTTTCAATTATTAAAATTCAGTCTATTATTACTTACAAAAAACACTATTGTAAGAATGTAAGTTTAGAAATAAAAGAATTGAAGAAATAAAATACCGTGCAATTAGCAATGGTGCTAATGCTAATCAGTGGGGTTTGTTTCTATTAATTTACTTAATAAATTAGTAAATTAAATAATACTAACTTGAAGGAGATTTATAAGGACTAAATACTTAACGCCTTCTATTTAAATCAAATATAAACTTATCTAAGGAAATAGCATATGAAATTTTTTTTGTTTAACATAATAATAATTTTTAAAAAATTACAATTTTAGATCAAACAACTTCGTTTCATAACCAAACCCATCAATAAATTAAAGATTAATTACTATAGAGTAAATATTTTTTGCAGTTATGACTGTACACCAAGATTACGAAATTAAAATAAATATAAATGAACTGATTGAAAAAAGAATTCCTTGTTGCGATTTATTACATCCAGATCATTGTCTAACGGAAGAACAAGTTTCTGAAATTGCTCATGACATAAGGATGGATTTAAACCTTCATGATTTATATAAGCAAGTTGACCAACATATTATGAATTATGTAAATGCTGCAGGTATAGATAACAAAGAACACTGGGTAGAACCACATCTTCCTGATTTAGATAGAGATGCGAAAGAAGAGGTTGGAATAGAATTTGATTGAATTCATTAACAAGTCAGAAAACTTTCTTATAATTTGATTTTTCTAATAAAAGACATAAATTTATCTAATTTATATATTTTTTCTTAAGTGCCTTTTAATTTATAAATTATATTCAGTATTTTCATCTTAATATTAAGTAAGCATTTAGCAAATGAGTCAATTATTGTCGTTTGTACAATTTGATAATAAAAGTGTTAGTTATTTAAACTTCATTAAAATAAATCTATTTAAATAATATAATCTCTTAAATAGATAATATATAAAAACTTAAATTTAACTCCTAGATTTAGGATAAATTAATTTTTATAAAATTTTATATTTATCTTAATTTATAAATTATTATTAATGATGATATTAATAAAACAATAAAAAATTGATTGAAACATTCGCTTTAACATTTTCTGAAATTGGAATAGGAAAATTAGAATTATTTATAATCGGAATAGTGTCTTTATTATTTCCAACATTATTCATAATTGCTTCTAAAAATCTTGATTCAAAGGGTGTTTTTGAATGGATGTTGGATAAGCCAAATGATTGGATCGGTAGGAAATGAAGCTTTTTTTATGAAGTATTCAAAAATATAATCTTAGAATTTCAATTTTTCCAACTCATGTTCTGGAAAGTCGAATATTTGGCAATTATTTTCAAGGCTTAGAAGGATATTTTTATTAAGATTTTCATAGTCAATAAATTTATTTAATTTACCATTTGAAAACTCCTTATTTGTTTCTCCTATTGAGAACTTCAAAGCACCATCCTTAGAAATTCCAAATTTAGTCGAGTTACAATAAGTATTTGCAAACTTCTTCGAAATCTTTAAAGTATATTTTTCAATAGCAACTTGCGATGAATCATTAGGATAAGCTGGAAATGCGCAAATCAGTACTATAAAGGATATCAGAAGATTCAAAATATATTTATTCATTGAAAAACTAAAAATTTCAATTTAATTTACATCAGGAATAATTCTTAGACAATTTTATTCTAAAAACTTAAAAAGTTGGTGATATAAAGAATTTTTTTTAATATTTTAAAGTGATTTAGAAAAATTTATATTTGCACAAACATTAAAAAACTTCTCAATATTTAAAATTGATCAAAATAGAATAATTTATACTTGCCATGCAATTAAAAGATACTTTGTTTAATTAGGTGATGATAATTTAATTTTTCTTCTCAAAATATTGCTACAAATGATAGAGAAATTTTCTTATATCAGAAATTGATTATTTAGTTGAGTTATAGTTCCGAAAGATAATTGGTTAACTAAAAAAAGATATTAGTTTATGGAAAATAAGCAAATTAATTTTTTTAAAGCTAAAGACATTAATACGGTTTTAAAACCCTTTAAAAAGGGAACTGTAGTTAATATCGATAATTTGGAGGTAAGAGAAAAGCAAACAGATTTAAAAATAGGTTTATATGGGTGGTACGCAATTTGTCCCTCAAAGGAACTTGAAAAAAATAAGATTCATTATTTCTCACTGTTTGATGAGCCTCTTCTTCTTTTTAGAGACAAGAAAAATAATGTTAGATGTATCAAAAACATCTGTCCTCATAGAGGTGCCTCTTTTTATGGAGGTTCAATATCCAATGGCGAATTAACATGTCCATACCATGGTGCTAGATTTAGTTCTGAAGGTAATTGTCAAAATATAGACAGAATAACTTGTAGTCATATTGTTGATAAAAATTATGATAATTATGCAAAGAGAATTCACTTGTTTCAATACAAAACAGTGGAAAAGGATAAATATATTTTTATTTATTTCTCCGACAAATCCGAGACGGATTTAAATAGTATTAATGAAGAGTCTTTAATTAGTAATTATGAATTAATTGGTAACGGATTTTCTATTAAAGATTCTGTCTCGGAAGAAGTTTTAGTTGACTTTAAATGTGATTGGTCAAGAATTATTGAAAATCACCTAGATATTCTTCATATATTCTGGGTTCATGGAGATACAATTCCAGATAAAGACGTTAATAAAAATGTACTAGTAAGTTTTAATCAAAAAATAAATATCAATCCAAAATATATTGAAAGTATATATTTTTATAAAAATAATCCTACAAAAGAGTTTATAAGAATCAGGTATATTCCGCCAGGAAGAATTTTAATTTATAAAGGGGATCCAGCTGTTTCTCGATATGTTCAGGTGCTCGATCACATTCCTTTAGGAAATAATAAAGCTAGAGTAATTGTAAGACACTACAGAAAATTTCTTAAAAACAAATTACTTAATAACTTAATATTATTTAAAGAGATTCAAAAAAAGATCTTTTATAAAATTTTTGATGAGGATTATATGATTCTTAAAACCCAAACTTATAATCATAAAGTTGGGTTAATAAAAAATGATGAGATCAAATTATTAGGTGAAGACAGAATAATAAATTATTTCTGGAACTGGTACAAAAAATCAGAAGAAAAGGATAATCCCTGGAAACATATAAATAAAGATAAAGAACTAAATGTTTATGATGAAATAATATTTAAATATCCTCCAGAAATTAAGAAATTAGAAGTAATTAATAATATAAATATAATAAGAAAAACATTTATAAGATATGCAGCACCACTTCTATTTTTGTTGCTCATAATATAATCATAATGAAAAAAGTTAGTAGACCTGCATGGCTTAATTGGCTTTATCTATTTATATTTGTTTTAAGCTCAATACAGTTATTCATATTTTGGAGTAGCAAATTTTAGTGAATAATGATTATTGGTTTGAAGCAAAAAATATTAGTTCCTATAAAAATGAATATGAGGTTGTCAAGGATTTAGATTTAAAACTAAAATATAGAGAACATGTAATTTTTATTGGACCTAATGGTTCTGGAAAATCATCTTTAATCGAATTAATTAATAGGAATATTTATCCAGTTATAAAAAAGGATACTGTTTTTAAGATATTTAATAAAGAACTTATTGATATTTGGGAACTTAGAAAAAAAATATCTACAGTAAATTACGATGTAAGAACAAGAATAAATGCAAAGTTAAAAGTAATTGATTTAATTATTAGTGGAATTTATGGAAAGTATTGCAAACATTACCATAAATCCGAAAAAGATATTGCTTTAGCAGAAAATCTTATAAGTAAAATGTTTATAAAAAAGTTAACTCAAAAATATTTTTCTCATTTATCTGAAGGAGAAAAACAAATTGTTCTAATAGCAAGAGCTTTAATTAAGAAACCAGAAATTCTAATCCTAGATGAGCCAATTGCTAATTTAGATTTAAGATCCAAATATTATGTACTAGATCAAATTAATGAATTAACAAATTTAAATACGAACATAATTTGCATAACTCATGATATCTCAATGATTACTGAAATATATAATAGAGTCATAATGTTAAAAGACAGAGCGATAATTGTAGATGGTAAGCAAAGTGAAACTATAAATAGTAAAAATTTAAGTAATTTATTTGATATTAATATCGATGTAATACAACAAAAAGGTTATTGGCATGTTTACAGAAAAACTAAAGAATTATAAGCAATAAAATAACCAATGCAATTGCAAAATAAATAATTTTTTTGTTTATTGTTGGATAAAATGACTTATTTCTAAATGAAGAGGATCCGCATTTAAAACAAACCATTTTACCTCCCAAGGATCTGTCTGAAACAACATCAGTACTGCCGCAATTTAAACATATTTTTTTAGAATTCATATTTGATTTAAAATTAACTTCTCACCATTAAATTATATTGAATTAAATAATGTAAAGAAAAAATTCAAAATAAGATTTGATAATGAGAATCTGTTGCAATAAGGAATTAATTGATACATAATTAAATTAAATTATTATTATTAATTAGAAATATATTATGAATTTCCATAATTATGGGGAGTATTCATCAAAAACGGTGCGAATAATAACTGGTCAGTCAGTTCTTATAGATCCATCATCAAGACCAAGAGGTACTTGTCTTGAGGTTGAGAGTGGAATTGCAAGGGTATATTGCCCATGTGAAGAAACAGAGGGAATGACTCTTGCTTTCCTACAGTCAGGAGATCAATTAAGAACTGACCTATTATGCAGTGAAGGAGTTTGCGTAGAAGCTTTAACTGATTTATCTTTCCATAGTAATGTTAATATTTCCGAAAACTCTGGCTTTGATGCTGTTAATGAGTGGACACTACAACTCCTAAGAATTAGGCATCTTGGCAATGCAGAGCAAAGACTGCAAGCTCTATTTTCAATATTAGTGAACCGTCTTGGAAGAAGATGCGGTCAATGGTGTGAATTACCTTTTAGACTTACCCATGAAAGAATTGGAGAATTAATAGGTTCAACCCGAGTAACATCTACAAGGTTAATTTCTAAACTTCGCTCATCAGAGTTATTGATAGCTCCAATCGGTACTCAAACAGTAAGTGTCGCCCCTTCTTTTATTGAATCCTCTCCTCTTCATAACTGAATATGTATAGATCCGAATCCATAATAAATAACTTATTAATAGAAGTTAATTCAATAGGTAATAGGACAACGTGTATCAAGCAAGCTTATCGCAACACTTCACATTTTGGCTTGAGAGAGAGGTTATTTAATGAGAATAAAATTATCTCCCAAAGATTAGAAGAGATACATTCAATAGCAAAAATATTGAAAAGTAGAACGGTTGAAAAAATAAGTTTTTCTAGTTTACTATTAGAACAATGCGAGAGAATTATTTTTCAAACAAGAAAAGAAACGAATTTATTTTTTCTGTAAATCACTATCAATCAATAATAATGCTGAGGGCTGTTTATCAGCAAATTTAACTTTTCCTAATATATGAGCAAATTCATCTTCAGATTTTGTTTGAGCATCAATGATTGGATCTAAGAAAACATTTGTTCTTGTATCTGATGTTCTCTCTGCAATTGAATAGAGCTGTTGCAATGATGAAGTTAAATCGGTTTCCATATTAAATGAATAAGTTATTATATCTTCGATGGAATCCCAAGTCTGAATGGGTACAAATAAATCTTTCAATTTTACAGTTTGTCCACGAGCTATAAAATAATTTGCAAACTTGTAGGCGTGTTCCATTTCTCCTTGAGATTCATTTAAGAAATAGGAAGCAAAACCGTTTAAATCTCTTTCTTGAAACCATAAATGAATAGAAAAATATTGAACATTTGCTATTCTTTCCATAGTTAGATGTTCATAGAAGAAATCCAATAAGCCAGCGTCCATTGGTTGAGCAACAGCTCTTCCAGAAGGACCCAAATTAATTAATTTGTTTTCTTTTAAAATTTCCTCTTTCATTGCCTTTTTAGATTAATTAATCAAATAATACAGCATTTTGTATAAATTGGTAGTAATAAGAGGACTAGAAATATACAAGTTAATATGATAATGAATATCAATAGCAATATTAATAAATGAACCTTGAAAAAGATTATTCAGAAATGTTATTCATTAATAAATTATATGTAAACAAAAAAAAGAAATGTAAAAAGAAAAAATGTTCAAACTGGAAAGGAGGTAAGTGTAATTGCTTGTAAAAATTACTTATAAAAATATCTTATGTGCACCTGGATATACAAAACAAAAACTATTTTTATATATACTTAAAAAACAATTATCACCAACATTAAAATTATCATTAGTTTTGGTTCTAACCCTTAGTGTTTCACCTTTAAGAGTTACTTTATAGATAAAATATTCTCCCAGAAATTCTTTTGCTACTATTTTTGCGTTACCATCTACAGATAATTTAATAGAAATAAATTTAGGAGAAATAGAAATAAATTTAATATTTTTATTATCAAATAAAGAAGTATTAAATTTACCTAAACAACATGAGAAAGTACTTGAAATTTTTGTGAGTTTAAGAATATTATTGCCAAGAATAAAACTACTTACAAAAATTGTTTTTGGATTTTCTAAAAGTTTCATAGGTGTATCAATTTGATGTATTTTCCCTTCATTCATTACTGCAACCTTATTGCAAATAGACATTGCTTCTTCAGGATCATGAGTGACCATTAATCCACTCGCATTGCAATTTCTAAGAATATTTGGAAGTTCACTTCTCAATTTTAATTTTACATGCATATCAAGACTACAAAATGGTTCATCTAATAATATAAAATTAGATCCTGGTGCTAAAGCTCGTGCAATAGCAAGTCTTTGTTTTTGTCCTCCTGATAGTTCATGTGGATATCTATTTATTAATTTATCTAGGCCAACAATATTTATTAAAAAATTAATTCTAGATTTATTTTTTTTATCTTTCAAACCAAACATTGCATTTTCTAAAACAGATAAGTGAGGGAAAAGAGCATAATCTTGAAAAACCATTCCAATATTTCTTTTTTCAGGAGTAAGTATTTTTAGTTTGTTAGAAATTTCGCTATTATTTAGCGTAATTTTCCCTTCAGAAGGGTATTCAAATCCTGCTATCAATCTTAAAAGAGTAGTTTTACCGCAACCAGAAGGTCCGAGAAGGCCTAATAATTCCCCTTTTTCTATTTTCAAATTTATTGAATTTAGTATCCAATTTGAAGAATCTTGTTTATCATATTTATGATATAGATCATCAATTATTAAGGCCTCTTTTTCCACTATTTAATTAGGTCTTTTGACTATTAAAATTAGCAGAAAGAATTCAAGTAATATAACGTTTGTATAAATTTATACTTCTGTTTATGGAGCTAATTAAATGAAAAAGAGTGAAAGAGTGGAAATTATACTAAAAGACCTTAAAAGACTATATCCATCTCCTCCTATTCCCCTTAATCATAAAAATGCTTTTACACTACTTGTCGCAGTAGTATTAAGTGCGCAATCAACAGATAAAAAAGTAAATGAATTAACCAGGGATTTATTTAAAGTAGCAGATACTCCAATAAAAATGGTGCAACTTGGCATTCCGAGGATTTATGAGTATATAAAACAGTTAGGTCTATCAAATCAAAAATCAAAAAATATTTATAACCTATCAAAATTAATAATAGAAAAATTTCAAAATCAAGTACCTAACACTTTTGAGGAGCTTGAATCACTTCCAGGAGTTGGTCATAAAACAGCTTCAGTTGTAATGTCACAAGTATTTGATATTCCTTCATTCCCTGTTGATACACACATACATCGATTATCCCAAAGATGGGGACTAACAAATGGTGATAACGTGAAGCAAACAGAAAAAGATCTTAAAAAATTATTCCCAATTTCTGAGTGGAATACTTTACATTTGCAAATAATCTTCTACGGAAGAGAATATTGTACGGCAAGAGGTTGCGATGGAACAAAATGTTTAATGTGCAAAACGCTATATCCTGAGAGAAAAAAGAAATTTATATGTAAAAAGCCCTAAGAACTACTTATAATAATTATTAAAAAAAATCATGAAAATAGCGGTTACTGGAGCCTCAGGCAAAACAGGATACAGAATAGTTGAAGAAGCAGTAAAAAAAGGATTTAAAGTTAAACAACTTGTTAGAAAAGATTCAGAGGTCAAAGAATTTTCAAAAAATACAGAGACATTAAGAATTTCATTGGATAATAATGATGTTTTAGATAAAGCTTTAAAAAACGTGGATGCGCTTATAATTGCTACAGGGGCAAGAGCTTCTTTAGATTTAACTGGGCCAGCGAAAGTTGATGCTCTTGGTGTCTACAGACAATTACAGAGTTGCAAAAGAGTAGGAATAAAAAGAGTAATATTAGTTAGCTCTTTATGTACAGGGAAATTGTTACACCCATTAAACTTATTTGGATTAATACTTATTTGGAAAAAAATAGGGGAAAATTTTCTTAGGAATCCAAGTTTTGAATGGACGATAATTAGGCCTGGAGGATTAAAAGAGAGTGAAACAATAGAATCTGAAAATATCAACTATACAAAAGAAGATACACAGATAAAAGGTTCTATTCCAAGGAGACTGGTTGCAAGATGTTGTATAGATTCTCTAAGTAACAAACAATCTTTTAATAAAATAATTGAAGTAACAAGCTCCAGTGAGAATAAAAAAATATCCTTTAAAAAAGCTATGCAAATTATTTAAAAGATGCAAAAATAAATAAAAACCATGAAAATAAGTCCAAAGATTGACGCATTACAATTGATGCTTACTGACTTAAGAACAAGAAATGAGCCTATCAGGCATAAAGCAGCATTCAAAGGATGTCAACCAGAATTTCAATTTCTGGTTTCTAGATTAATTAAACAATTAGAGGATGAATTGAATGCTGAAAAAATTATTAATCGAGATAATTAAGCTAAATTTTTTATTTAAAGGAATTCAAGTAATCAAACTTAGCTTCTTTCGAAAGTTCATCATATCCTCCAAAAAAGATATCATCTAAAAATATTTGTGGAAAAGAATCATGATTACTTAAGGATTTAACTTTTTTAAATTCTTAATCATTTTCAATTAAAATTGTTTTATAAAAAATAGATAATGAATCAAGCAACCTGATACTTCTTTTTGACCAAGGACAATTTTTTTAAATATAAACTTTTACTCATGATTGACTATTAATTCAATTTTGTTGTGAGATATCTATAGTTAAATTTTACAAAAGAAAATAATAAGATATCGGTTCCTTTTTTAACAATCTAACCCTCTTCTAAATGTCCATCAGAAACAATACATCCCTTATCAGCAAAACATAAATGAAGATGAACATCACCATTATTGAAATTTCCGTTAAGGGAAATTATTTCTAAGTTCTCTTCAAATTTACTAATATTCTGGTTACCAGGGCACTGAATACAAGCTTTACTAAGATTGCCAACTAGGCCTGAAACATTACCATATAAATTATTTGAAAGAGAAAACTCCCTAATAAAAACAATTAAATCAGAATCTGGAAATAGCTTTAAGCTATGAGGCTACATTTCAATATCTATAATATTTTATAAATATAAAATATAATGATTCTTAAATAAAAGAAATTTTATGTTCTTTAGAATTTTGTTACAAGTAAAAACAAATTAAAAGCCTAAAATAAAATTTATGTATAAAGATAATTTGTTAAACAAAAATATTAAAAAGTTAATAGCGAATATTCCAAATATTTTGACAATATCTAGATTAACTCTAACATTTCCACTAATAATATCTTTAGAAGTAAACAAACCAAACTTTGTTTTTACTTTAATTATTATCGGAGGAATAACTGATTATTTTGATGGATATTTTGCAAGAAAACTAAATCTTAAAACAAGCTTTGGGGCTATTATTGACCCATTAACAGACAAAATATTTTTGTTAATCCCTTTCTTGTGGCTATGTAAAATGGAAATAATTCCTTTTTGGTCGTTAGCAATAATATTATTCAGAGAATTAATAATATCTGCTTTAAGAACTACGATAAAAGATGGATTACCTGCATCTAAACTAGGGAAATATAAAACCTTCTTTTTTTTTATTGCATTAGTTATTTTTTTTCAACCATTTTCAAAAGATTTATTATCTAGTTTAGGAATAACATTTTATTGGGTAGGTTTTATTTTGACACTAATAACTTTTATAGATTATTTAAGAGTTAAAAAGAACACTATCTGAATTTCTATCAAATTCATTATCTTTTTTTAATTGATAATCATTGATAAAACTATCTCTCAAACCACTAAGCAAATCAAATTTTGGTACCCAATTTAAATGATTTTTAATTTTTGAAATATCAGTTTGATAGTGATTTAATCTAATTGGAAATCCCTTTCTTGATTTAGAGTCTAATTTTTGAAAATCGAATTTAATTAAAGAAATCTCATTTTTATTTAAACCACAAACCTCTGCACACATATAGATTAAACCTTTAATAGTTACCCCTTTATCACCGGAACAATTATAGATATTATTTTTAGATTTTTCAAAATCAAAAGACTTAATCATTGCATCAGTTAAATCAGAGACGTGTCCTAACTGAGTAATCAAAGAACCATCAGCGGGAATTGGGATCGTTTTATTATGTAATAGTCTTTCAAAAAACCAATTTTCAATTTTATTATAATTTCCAGGCCCATATATATAAGTAGGTCTAAAACTTGTAAAAGGTATTTTTTGATCCAGTAACCAATTCTCAGTTTCAAACTTTCCTTTGTGTCTACTATTAGGGTCAAGAGGAGAATTCTCTGATAAAGGTAATTCATAGTTTTCTTTATAGACTCCAGCTGAACTAACATAAATATATCGATGGAAAGAATCATCTAAATTCTCGATAAGAAGTTTAGTTTGATCTACTTCGCGACCAGAAATATCGTAAATTACATCATATTTTTTATTTTTAAGTTTAAGGATACTTTCTATATCATTTCTATCACCTTTTATTAAATTTGTATTCTCAGGATTAGATTTATTACCCCTAGTAAAGATATCAATATCAAAATCATTATTAAGTAATTTACTAACCAAAGACTTGCCAACAAATCTTGTTCCACCCATTACTAGAATTTTCATATTCCAAAAGTATTAAACAAAAGTAGTAACTAAGTTAGAACTACATAATGAATAGTACTACTATGAAGTAATTAATGAAAAGGAAGAATCCATGAAACTTATCCCAGCAATAGATTTGATGAATGGTAAATGCGTAAGACTTTTTCAGGGTGACTTTAACAAGAGAAAAGATTTCGCGAGAGAACCTTATGAGCAAGCTAAATATTGGGAAAAAGAAGGTGCAAAATGTATTCATATTGTTGATTTAGATGCCGCTAAAAGTGGTATTCCAAAAAATGATGAATCAATTAAAAAGATTGCAAAAACAGTTAATATCCCGATACAAATTGGAGGTGGTATAAGATCACTTGAAAGGATTGAACAATTATTTTCTTACGGTGTAGATAAGGTAATAATGGGAACCTCAGCTATTGAAAATAAAGAACTAGTTAAAGATTTATCAAACAAATTCCCAAGAAGAATAATTATAGGAATTGATGCAAAAGATGCGAAAGTAAGCACAAGAGGATGGCTAGAACAATCGGATGTATTAGCCACAGATTTAGTAAAGGAGTTTTCATATTTAAAAATTGCCAGTTTTGTTGTCACGGACATCAATACTGATGGAACTTTGGAAGGTACAAATGAGGGTTTTATAAAACAGATTCTTGAAATTACTGATATTCCTGTCATTGCATCAGGAGGTATAGGTTCGATATCTGATTTATTATCATTAACCAAATTCGAACATTCTGGACTGAATGGAGTAATAGTAGGGAAGGCACTTTATGAAAATAAATTTAAGATCAGTGAAGCTAACAACATTCTTTCTACAAATCGAATAAACGATATCCCAATAAATAAAGACTATTTCGCTTAAAAGCTCAAAATATATTTATATAGTACTGGTTTTTACCAGATTTATTAGTTAATTTTATATAAGAGGGAAACTTTAAGCATTGGAATTAATTACGAAAAAATCAATCCTAATAATTGCTCCAAGCTTAATTGCAGAATCTTTATCACTTAAGTTAACTTCATTAGATAATAATTTAAACATCGTACTAAATAGTGGAAGCAAAAATTTAAATCCCGATTTAATAATATGGAATATTCTTAATTACCAATCGGAAGAACTAATAAGATTAGAACTATTAAAATTAAAAGAAAGGTGGGATGAATCAAAGATTCTTGTAATTTTTTCAGGTGATCTCATAAATAAAACAAACATGACTCCCTCTTTAAATAGCGAGGGATTACTTTTAAACCCCAGTGTAGATAAGGTCCTTGAATCTATTAATATCATTACAGAAGGAGGTAGAGTATTTGACCTGAAAAATAATCCCTCTATTAAAATAAAAAAAGAAAAAGAACTTACTTTTAACCAAAAGTTACTAACATCAGGTATTAAACAAATTGATACTGAGATTAATTATATTTTTAAATATGTAAACTCTAACTCAACACCCGAATTTTACAAATTCATTTTAAGGGGAAGATTAAGAGAACTTATCACAGCTAAATCTTTTCTCATATTCTTATGGGGTAATTCCTTAGACTTATATTCAGAGGCTATTTATACTGAGAATAAAACTAATATAGAAAATAAAAATACAAATACTATCTTTATAAAAAATAAAAATACATTTGAAATTTGGGATTTAATTCTTAAACGTCTTAGTAAGAGATATAATTCAACAAATTTTGATGTTGACTTTAATAATTCACCAATCATTTTGTCTGGAATAAAAAAAGAGTTTATTTCTCGTCTAATCTGCAAAATGCTTGATGAACTTGATATATTAATAAAAAATATAAAAGATAACTATAAAGAAAAAGATTACAAAGAAGATTTTAATTCTCTTATTGAAGAACTTAAGCTTAATACTCTTTCAAATATAACTGAAAGCTATTTCAGAGTTAAAAAAAATGGCGAGTCCATTTCAATAAATGAATATTTTTATAAAGAAATAACCTGCAACGAAATAGATAGAGAATCTCATGAATCAATTATGTTTATCGATCCAATAATAAAAAATGAGCCAATAGATTATGATGGCAAACTATTGCCTTTATATGAAACAGAATCATTTATTGTTCTAGAAAATATAATATCCAATTGGATAATAAGAAATTGTAATTTATTAGCTTCCGAAGTCTTTAATATTTGTTCAAGTTGGCCGGAATTAAGAACGATCCTTATAAATCCCCAATTGCAATCTACAAGAGCTTTTGAAAGATTTAGAAATAATGTAAATAACTTTAATAGGTGGCATGAGAATATCTATATGCCTATCTATTTATATGAAAGTAAACGTGAATATATTGATATTATTGATTCTAAGTTTACTAGATACTATAAAAATGAGAATAGAGAAAAAGAACTAGAAAATTTAGAATGGTTTCAAAAACAAGTAACTTTATTAGTAGAAATTAGAGATGCAGTAGCTCCACAACTAGAACTTGCAGTAAAATATATTGGTAGCCTTTTCGTGAATTTCTTAACAAAAATAGTTGGCAAGGCTATTGGATTAGTTGGGAAAGGAATCCTACAAGGTTTAGGCAGATCTAATACTAAATAAATTTTAAAACCTTAATGAAGATATTCCAATCAATACTAATCTTATTATTATTTTTTACTTCTTATCCCGCTAATGCTAGTAGAGATACTGATAGTTATGAAGGAAATATTTTTCCAATATATGCAGGAAATGGAGCAATAGTTCCTTCTCAAACCACACTTGAGGAATCATTAAAAAACGAGAGGGTCTCTGTTTTATTTTTTTATCTTGACGATAGTTCTGATAGTAAGGCAATGGCTCCAGTAATTTCTGGTTTAGATCTAATATGGAGGAATAATATTGACTTGATAGCTCTTACTACAGATGAATTACAAACTGGGGAATCAGCATCAGACTCAAATCAACCCAATTACTATTGGAATGGTTTAATTCCTCAGACTATAATTTTGGATAGCCATGGCGAGGTGAGATTTGATAAGAATGGTATGGTTGAAATTGATGATTTGAATAAAATAATTGGCGAATTAAAAGGTATTGATATAGGCGAATCTAAATTCTCAGTTAAAAGTTTTAACGAATATAACAGTATAATCTCGGAAAAAGAATGATTTCTAATGACTTTTTAAAATAAGAATCCCATGTTTATAGTAAATATATTTCTAATACTTTTATTTGTAATAGTTTTTTCTGATTTATATATTAATTACTTTCCAAAATCAAAATTAGTTTTAGTACCTCTAGATTTTAAATTAAGAAAAAAGGATAGTAATATTGAAATGGTTATTGATTTAAAAATAACAAATAAGAGTAAATCTAAAGAAACTATGGTTTCTAATCTATCTCTAGATATTGATTTTTTAAAAAGTAACAATAATCAATATCTTAAAGAGTTAAATTATGAGCAAAGGATTTATATTTATGCTGGATCCATTAAAAAAAACATAAATAATTATTGGCCAACAACTATTATTAAAGCAAACTCAGAAATTTCAATACAAGTAATTTTAAAATTTAAAAATAGCGATTTAAAAAATAAAATAAAATATTTATGGTTAAAAGTGTTTTGGGATAATTACGGTCATTTCGGAATTACTAAAAAGCAAGATGCTTTTTTAGTTAACGTTAATCGTCATAACGAAAAGAAAAAAGAGCTGATTCAAATTCCTTTAAAGCAAGGATATAAAGCTATTGCTGTTAAAACTGATTTGCTTGGATCCTTTGATAATCCAATAGAAACTGTAATGAAATATTGTAAGGATGTTGCAAAGAAAAATGATATTTTAACCATAGGTGAGACACCTCTTGCAATAATGCAAGGACGATACATAGCTCCTCAGAATTTAGAGTATAATATTTTTTCTAAGTTATTATGTTATTTTTTCCACCCAACAAGTAGTCTCGCAACCGCTTGTGGGATGCAATTACTAATCGATAAAATAGGTGTAACGAGGATAACCTTTTCTTTGATTTTTGGCTTTTTATTTAAATGTATAGGTATTAAGGGAATATTTTATAGATTAACTGGTTTTGAATCTTCACTAATTGATGACATTAGCGGGACAGTTGTTCCATATGATAAAAGCATAGTCATGGGGCCAATAAAAACGAAATTATTTTGCGAAAAGTTATCAAAACAGCTTGAGGTAGAAGTAGCAGTAGTTGATGTTAATGATCTTGGTGGTGTAAAAATATTAGCCAGTTCAAATGATTCAGTAAATAATATACTCAAAGAAATCTTAAAGGTAAATCCAGCAGGCAATTCTGATGAAAAAACACCTATAGTATTAATAAGGAACAATGAATAAATGAAACAAGATCTCAATCATGTTTTAAATTCTAATAAGGACAAAAATGTTACGTTTGAGGAGCTACATATTCGTCATTTAAAACTATTAATAGATTTAAAAAGTAAGAAGTTAAATAATTGGTTTTTAAAAATGGCAATCATAAACACTTTTGACGATTTAAAGATTTTTTTAAATCATCTAAAGAAAAATAAACATAAATGCATTATTGCAATAGAAGAAAAAAAAATTATAGGTTATTTAACTATATTTCCCTTAAACGATAAAGGTACCTGTTTAAAAATATCAAAGCCTAATCTAATAAATATAAATACCTCTATCACCGAAAAAGATTTGACAATGGGATTGATTAAAAAATCAATCTCAATTACAGATATTAAAACGTCAAGCTGGATTATTAATTCTGATATCGAAAATAGATACCTTATTTCAAGCTCTAGAGAATTAGGATTTCAACCATTAGAAAAGGTTAAACTTTGGAGTAAAGATAATATTAATGAATCCATTAATGAAACAAATATAGATTCTTATTCATCAAAAAAATTACAAGAAATTAATAAATTAAATTTGATAAATGTTCTTAATTTTATCCGTTCAAATCAATCTCCTCTAATAAGAACGATATTAGATCTAAGTCAAAAAGATATATCCAATAGAAATGATTTCAATAGTGGTGCAATAATTAATGATGATTCAGTTTTGTGCACTATATTAAAAGATATAAATTTTCAAGATGGTAAGATCTATACTTTAACAATTGGCAAAAGTTGGGACAATAGATTGAATAATGTTTTAAAAGATATTTTATATAATTTTTTTAAAAAATCTCCTTATTCTGTCATTAAGACCTACGAAGAGAATACTGAATTAAATTCATATCTAGATACTGCTGGTTTTACCGAAAAATTTCAAGAAATTATACTTGTTAGAAATACAATTATTAGGAACGAATCTAAGCAGATAAATAAATTAAACCAATCATTTGAATCAATATTTGAAAAATTAAACCCACAAGGAAATGCTTATCCATCTCCTTTCCCTGTAAAGTCTAAGTGAAATATTGCAAGCCCAAATCTAAGTCAATATTAAGTTTAGATGTAGGAACTAAAAGAATAGGTTTAGCCTATTGTGATTCACTTTGCATTACGGTAAATATTCTTCCTGCAGTAAATAGAGAACAAAACAATCACGAGTTAAAAACTATTAAAAAGCACATTCATAAACTTAATTTAACTGGTTTTATTGTTGGATTACCCCTTGATGATAGAGGGGAAATGACTTCTCAAGCTTTTGATTGCGAAACTTATGGGGAATATCTTTTTAATGAATTAAAACTTCCTTTCTCCTTTGTTAATGAACATAGTTCCACGTGGGAATCAACAAATAGATTTGGTATAAAGAAAGATAAATCTGGACTTATTGATAGCTTATCTGCGAAAGTAATTCTTGAACAATGGATTCAGGAAGGTCCTGAGTTAAAAGAATTAGTGGGTAATAAACACATATAATATTAATATTAGTGTATATGTGTTAACTCAAAATGACCGAACATAAATCCCAAGATAATTATGAAGCTCAGACGCTTATTTTAAATGATTCAAATGGAAATGAACTCTTTTGTTATCTTGAACAAATAGTAAAGGTTGAAGAAAAAGAATATGCGTTATTAACACCTGTTGACACTCCAGTAAGTCTTTTTAAAATTAATGAAAAAGAGGAGCCCGAATTAATTGACAAAATAGAGAAAAATGAACAAGTCTTAAATAATGCTGATGCAGTACTTCAAGAACACGATCTAAAACTTATAAGATCGGCAGTTACATTAACTGTATCTGGAGAACTAGAAGAGCCCATTTATGATGAGTTAGAAGAAGATGGCCTTAATGATGAAAGTGAGACTTACGAATTACTTGTTAATTTTAATTTATTAGAACAAGAATATGGATTATATATCCCTTTAGATCCTTTTTTTATTGTAGGAAAACTTGAAGGTCAAGGGGCATTATTAATTGAGGATGAAGAGTTTGATAAAGTTCAACCTTTAATTGAAACTGAGTTGGAAAAGAGTAGTTTATAAAGTAATGAATTCTATTGTAAAAGCACATTGGGATTCTAAATTACCTATATATGATATATCTCATTTAAAACTACAAAAAAAAGGAATTAAAAGCTTATTAATAGATGTTGATGGTACATTATTAAGTCGACAATCAAATGTGATTCCATTAAATGTTAAAAAGTGGATTAGAGAATCAAAAAAGTTATTCTCTTTATATTTAATAAGTAATAATCCCTCTGATGAACGAATTAGAAAGATAGCCAAGGAATTAGATATCAGATATAAATCAAACGCTCTAAAACCAAGAAAAAAAATTACTTTAGATGTCATTTCAGAAATGAATGAAGACATAAAAAATATTGCTATCATTGGAGATAGAATTTTTACAGATGTTATGGTCGGAAATAGATGTAATATTCAAACAATATTAGTAAAACGTTTAAGCAGAAAGGGTTTACCTCTAAAATTAAATTTAACATTAATCCTAGAAAAATTGATTAGTATTTTCTTAAAATGAAGACATGGGTAGTGAAAATTGGTACTAGTATTCTCAGAGGAAATAATGAGAAATCAACAGACCAAGTAATTGAAAGTTTATGTAAATCTTTTACAGATTTTATTTTAAAAGGGAATAAAGTCATTCTCGTTACCAGTGGTGCAGTTGGATTAGGATGTAAGAAATTAAATTTGAATACAAGACCAAAAGAACTTAGTACTCTTCAAGCTGTGGCTGCTGTAGGTCAAGTAAATTTAATGACTTTGTATGATAAAACAATGAAAAAATTAGGTCATAATATAGCTCAAATACTTGTAACGAAAACTGATTTTAATTCGCGCGAATCCTTCAATAACGCTTCCAAAACTTTAAAAAAATTAATAGATTTAAATGTTGTGCCTATAGTCAATGAGAATGATTCGGTTGCTAATGAAGAGCTTAGATATGGAGATAATGATACTCTCTCTGCTTTAGTTGCCTTAGCAATAAATGCTAATAAGCTTATTTTATTAACTGATATAGAAAATTTATATTCCAAAGACCCAAGAAATAATAAGGATGCTCATCCAATAAAAGAGCTTAATATTAATGAATTAAAGATTATTAAAGATAAAAATAATAAAAACTATAATAATGAATGGGGCACAGGTGGAATTGCCACAAAACTAACTGCTGCAGAAATCGCCACAAAAGGAGGCGTAGAAGTTCAATTAGCCGATGGCAGAAATGAAAAAAATTTAATAAATATTTTTAATAACAAAAAAATAGGCACGATTTTTCATCCTGTAGATAAACCAGTTGGTAACAAAAAAAGTTGGTTATCTCACGCTATTAAAACTGTTGGAGAAATAACATTAGACGAAGGGGCTTGTCTAGCTATTGAAAAAAAAGGTGCATCTCTTTTAGTAGTAGGGGTTAAAGACGTCGAAGGAGACTTTACCGTTAACCAGGCTGTTAGAATTGTAAATACAAATAAGAAGGAAGTTGCTAAAGGTATAACATCAATGAGTAGTGAATATCTAAAAAGAATTTTGAACAAAGAAGAAACGATCAATTTATCAATGATCGTTGTACATAGGGATGTTCTTGCTCTTACCTAAAAATAATTTAAAATAACAAATGTTACTAAGTAAATTAGTCGATCTTATAAAGACTGGGGATTCAAAATTTATTAAAGCAAATATATTCGAAAATACAGATATTGAAAATGCTGCTTCTTTAGATATTGCTTCAAAAAATCAAATATCTTTTTTAGAAGAAAACAATATCTTGAAAGAGAATTTAGGAAAAACTTCTGCTTCAGCGATTATTGTATCTAATAATAGTGAAACATTAGGTTTACTAGACTCATTGAAAATTTCAAACATAGTTGTAGGCAATCCTAGAATTGCTTTTGCAGAAGTATTAAATTATTTATATGAACAAATTAATTTCAATCCAGGTATAGATGATTCCGCTGTTATTAAAACATCTGCAATAATTGGAGATAATTGTTATTTGGGAGCTAACGTATATATTGGTGAAAATACAATAATTGGCAAAAATAACCAGATTTTCCCTGGAGCAAAAATTTTAGGAAATGTTCAATTAGGTAATAACAATATAATTCATCCAAATTGTGTAATTTACGAAAATACAAGTATTGAAAATAATTGCGTTATAAATTCTAATACTGTTATTGGTTCTGAAGGATTTGGTTTTGTTCCTCAAAATGGTAAGTGGATTAAAATGCCACAAACAGGATCCGTAATAATAAAGAGCTTTGTAGAAATTGGTACCAACTGTTGTATTGATAGGCCATCCGTAGGAAATACGTTTATTGATGAAGGAACAAAAATGGATAACTTAGTTCAAATAGGTCATGGAGTTAAGGTAGGGAAAAATTGTGCTTTTGCTGCTCAAGTTGGAATAGCAGGAGGAGCTATTATTGGAGATGGAGTAATACTCGCTGGACAAGTAGGGGTTAATAACAGAGTGAAAGTAGGTAATAATGTTATAGCAAGTTCAAAATGTGGGATCCATTGTGATATTGAAGATGGGGAAGTTGTTAGCGGTTTTCCAGCTATGAAAAATAAATCTTGGTTAAGGAGCTCAACTGTGTTTAAAAAATTACCTGAATTAGCAAAAAGGCTTAGACAACTAGACAAGAAATAAATTATTCTTTTACTAAAAATAAAAACTAAATGAAGAGACATAAAGTTGTTCTACTTTCTGGAGATGGTATAGGTCCAGAAATCTCAGAAATTTCAATAAAAATATTAAATAAACTCTCTCAAAAATATGATTTTAATATTGAGATAAAAGAAGAACTTTTTGGAGGAATAGCTTATGAAAAGTATAATGATCCAGCTCCTAAATCAACATTAGATCAGTGTAAAGCTAGTGATGCAGTACTTTTAGCTTGTGTAGGTGATATAAAATATGATACTTTACCAAGAGAATTACGCCCCGAGAGTGGTTTACTTAAATTAAGATCTGCATTGAATTTATTTGCTAATATTAGACCAGTAAAAATAAGAAAATCTCTTCTTGATTCAAGTTCCTTAAAAAAAGAAATCGTTGAAAATGTAGATCTAATTGTAGTAAGAGAATTAATAGGTGGAATATATTTTGGACAGCCTAGAGGACAAATAAGTAACACTAAAGTTAAAAAAGCTTTCAATACGATGGTTTATGACTCAAACGAAATAAAAAGAATAACAGAAGTTGCAATTAAACTAGCAAATCAAAGAAGTAAAAAAATATGTTCAGTAGATAAATCAAACGTACTCGAAGTAAGCCAGTTATGGAGAGATACAGTTTTAGATATCGTTTCAAAAAATAAAGATTTAAGTTTAAGTAATATGTATGTTGATAATGCTGCTATGCAACTTGTAAAGGATCCAAGTCAATTTGATGTAATTTTAACAAGTAATTTGTTCGGTGATATTTTAAGTGACTTAGCCGCAATGATTACTGGATCTATTGGAATGCTTCCATCCGCATCTTTAAGTAATTCAGGGCCTGGGGTTTTTGAACCTGTTCATGGTTCTGCACCTGATATAGCAGGTAAAGATATAGCTAATCCTATAGCTATGGCTTTATCAACATCAATGATGCTTAAAATTGGCCTAAATGAGATAGAAGCTGCAGATGATATAGAAAAAGCTATAGATAATGTTTTATCGAATGGATATAGAACCTCCGATTTGAAAAAGGGAAATTGCAAGGTTCTTTCATGTAGTGAAATTGGAGAGAAAATTATTCAAGAAATTTGAATAAAAAATTAATAAATTAAAAAATATCTTTAACTTGAACAAAAAGTTGGCATATTACCTGTCAGAATAATTTCATATTGTTTTTATAAAATGTCTAAACGTCATCCAGTAGTAGCTGTAACAGGATCTTCAGGTGCAGGAACAAGCACAGTAAAAAGAGCATTTGAGCATATTTTTGCGAGAGAAGATATAGTTCCAGCTGTTGTTGAAGGAGATAGTTATCACAGGTTTGAGAGAATGCCTATGAAAAAAGCTATGGCAGAGGCACTCTCAAAAGGGGAAAATTTTTCTCACTTCGGACCAGAAGCAAATCTTTTTGACAAATTAGAAGAGCTTTTTAAAATTTATGGTGAATCAGGTGGAGGAAAAAAAAGGTATTATCTTCACAGCCCTGAAGAAGCGCAGGAACATAACGCAAGATTAGGGACATCATTAGAACCAGGTCAATTCACACCATGGGAGGATATTCCAAATGGAACAGATGTTCTTTTCTACGAAGGATTACATGGTGGTGTCGAGGGAGAAGGATACAATGTTTCTTCCTATGCTGACTTACTTGTTGGTGTAGTACCGATCACAAACTTAGAGTGGATACAAAAAATTCATAGGGATAATGCTGAAAGAGGTTATTCAGCTGAAACTATAGTTGATACTATTTTGAGAAGAATGCCAGACTACATAAATCATATTTGTCCACAATTTAGTAAAACGGATATCAATTTCCAGAGAATACCTACTATTGACACCTCGAATCCCTTTATATGTAGAAACATTCCTACACCAGATGAAAGTTTTGTAATAATACATTTCAGAAAAGGCGCAAGAGAAAAATGGGGAATTGACTTTCAATACCTTTTGGGAATGATTCATGATTCATTCATGTCAAGTCCAACGAGCATTGTTGTTAATGGAGGAAAAATGGGTTTCGCCATGGAATTGATACTAACTCCCATAATCCATAAAATGATTGAAGAAAAGAAACATTCATAAATAGTACTAATACATCTTCTTTAAGCCTTAAAATTATCTGAATTTTTGAAGGTGAAAATATATAAAAGTAAAGTACTTAGTGTATTTTTAAAATTTAGCTATCAAGGAATTTCATATTTCTATATATCTCCCTTGATAAAAGGGCCTTATTTAGACTTAAATAGAAAAAACAGAAAATATAGTGTCTTTAATCGACTGGTTTGCCGCAAGGAGAAAAGATCAATTCGTTGGGAAGGTTTCTCAAGATACAGAGGAAAGTGATGGCCTTTGGGTTAAATGTTCAGAATGTAGTCAAGTTGCATATAGAAAAGATTTAATATCAAATTTTAATGTATGCAGTAATTGTTCTCATCACAATAGAATCAATAGCGACGAAAGAATTAATATAATCGCTGATAAAGATTCATTTAAGGAGTTTGATGGTTTATTAAGTCCTACTGACCCTTTAAAATTTAAAGACAGGAGATCTTATTCAGACAGGATAAAAGAGAGTCAACAGGGGACAGGGCTCAAAGATGGTGTAATAACTGGTTTATGTTCCATTAATTCAATGCCTTTAGCCCTAGCAGTAATGGATTTTAGATTTATGGGAGGTTCAATGGGTTCAGTAGTTGGTGAAAAAATTACTCGGATAATTGAAAAAGCCACAATCGAAAAATATCCAATTTTGATAGTTTGTGCATCAGGAGGAGCAAGAATGCAAGAAGGTATGTTGAGTCTTATGCAGATGGCTAAAATATCAGGTGCACTGAAAAAACATAGAGCTCAAAATCTACTTTATATGCCTTTGTTAACCCATCCCACTACTGGAGGTGTAACCGCAAGCTTTGCAATGTTGGGAGATTTGATATTGGCAGAGCCTAAAGCCCTTATTGGTTTTGCTGGAAGAAGAGTTATTGAACAAACATTAAGAGAAAAATTACCGGATAATTTTCAAACAGCAGAATATCTTTTAGAACATGGTTTTGTTGATTTAATTGTTGATAGGAAGGAACTAAAAATCACCTTAACCAAAATTTTAAAAATTCATGGTGTAAAAGAATTAATTAAGGCAAATTAAAATGATTAAAATTGTTTTAAATTTGTTTTCTTTATTTTTTGTTTTTTATATTTTAATTTTAAATAATTTTAATTTAGTAATCGGTATTGGAAATGTAGATTGGTTACTTTTAAAAGAAAATGATGATGGAAAAGAATGGCTTGATATGGGAAGTATTAAGAAATTAAATGGAGACGAAATAAGTGTTCTAACTAAGTTTTTCAAAAATCCTAAAGATTTAAGTGATAAAGGCCAATTATCTCTCTACGTTATGAACATCAATTGCAATGAAAAGACATTTAAAGATACTTCTATTAATGGAATCCCAAACCTTAATTCAAAGTGGCAAACTTCTAATAATGATGAGCTTATTGATGTTGTAATTGAAAGAAGCTGTTCTGAGATCTTAAATTAATGAATTCAAGTAATGCTCCAGATAAATTAAGAATCGCTATTGCTGGCTTAGGATTTGGAAAAAAAGTTCATTTGGAAGCATTAAAAGAATCAGAGTATTTAATTCCAACTACCATTTATCACTACGAGAAAGAAAAAGGACCCTCATTAGAGAAAGAAACTGGTTTGAATTTTTATCATGAGTGGGGTGAATTAGTTAAATCCAAAGATATCGATGGGATCATAATTGCTACATCTCCTGAATCAAGATTTGAGTTAGCAAAGGAAGCTCTTGAGAATAATAAACATCTTTTGTTAGAGAAACCTGTAGCCTTGACCTCTAAAGAAATTGAAGAACTTCAAAGAATATCTTTAATTAAAAATTTGAGTGTTTGTGTAGATTTTGAATATAGAGAAGTGCCTCTTTTTATGCAAACCAAGAAAATAATTGATGAGGGAATTATAGGAAAAATTTATTTGATTAAACTTGATTGGTTAATGAGCAGCAGGTCAGATCCCAAAAGAGCTTGGAATTGGTATTCACTCAAAGAAAAAGGTGGTGGAGTAATCGGAGCTTTAGGGACTCACGCATTTGATATGTTGAATTGGTTTTTTGGAGAATCGATAAAAGTATCTGGAAAATTATCAACCTCAATCAAGAAAAGGTCTTTACCAAATTCCACTAAATTAATGGAAGTAACAAGCGAAGACATATGTATAGCAAACCTAGAAATATCAAATTACAGCAATTTTCTACTACCATGTCAGGTTTCGTTATCCTCGATATCTAAAAATGGAAGAGGATTTAATTTGGAAGTATATGGAAGTGAAGGTTCACTTTTCCTTAAAAGCGAGAATCAAAAAGATTATGTTCATGGCTTTAATTTAAAGTTTTCAGACAAGGAAGATAAGATATATGATTTGACGGCTGATCCTTTCTTCAATTTTGAAAAAACGTGGACTGATGGAAGGATTGCACCTGTTAGTAGAATTCAAACATTATGGGCTAAGAGCATCATTAATCAAACACCAGTAGTTCCTGGATTGTCTGAGGGACTTGGGAGTCAAAGAATCTGCGAAGCAATAAGAAAGTCTTCAGATAGTGGTTTAAGTATAAAAATATAGCAAATTATTCCAATAAGTAGCAAATGTTACTTGACAATGTATTAAATTTATTTTATTTTTTCTTCATATTCTGGAAAAATCAATTATCCCAAAGTTTTATAGAATGGCATTAAATTATTACAAAAATGAGCTTAAAGAAAATGCTCAACTCTTAGCATCCAAAGGTAAAGGAATATTAGCTGTAGATGAATCAACTAAAACAGTAGGGAAAAGATTAGCTGGAATTGGAGTTGAAAATACTGAAGAGAATAGGAAAGCATACAGAGGTATGCTGTTTACAACGGAAGGGCTAGGGAAATATATAAGCGGTGCAATTCTTTTTGAAGAGACCCTTTTTCAGAATCACCAAGATGGTGAACCTATGGTGAAAAAACTTAATGATTTGGGGATCATCCCAGGTATAAAGGTTGATAAAGGATTGAATCCACTGCCTGGTGGAGGAGATGTAGAAACTTTTTGTTCTGGATTAGATGGATTAGTCGAGAGAGCTGCTAAATATTACGAACAGGGAGCAAGATTTGCAAAATGGAGAGCAGTTTTACAAATAACCGATAATGGTTGTCCTTCAAAATTATCAATACAAGAGAATGCATGGGGATTAGCTAGATATGCAAGATCCGTACAGGAATCTGGATTAGTCCCAATTATCGAGCCTGAAATTTTAATGGATGGGGCTCATACTATTGAAAAAACTGCTGAGATTCAAGAAGAAGTAATTAAGCAGGTTTACATAGCATGTCAGGCTAACGGAGTTTTCCTTGAGGGTACACTTCTAAAACCTTCAATGACAGTAAATGGGGCAGAATGTACAACTAAAGCTGATCCTATGAAAGTAGCTGAAATGACCATAAGGACAATGGAAAGATGTGTTCCTGCATCTGTTCCAGGAATAGTTTTCTTATCTGGAGGTTTAAGTGAAGAGGCCGCATCAGTTTATTTAAACAATATGAATACACTCTATAGAAAAGCTTTATGGAACGTTTCATTCTCTTACGGAAGAGCTTTACAGCACTCTTGCCTAAAAGCATGGAAGGGTAGTGACTTAGAGGCAGGACAGAAAGCTTTAATAGCTAGAGCTCAGGCAAATTCTGAAGCTTCAAAAGGTTCATATGTTGCTGGATCGCAGCCTTCATCTGATGAACAGCTATTTGTTGCAGGATACACCTATTAAAGGATTAATTAGTTAATACATATTCAATAAAAAAAGGCTTCAAAAAAGGAGCCTTTTTTATTGTTTGATTATTAATTACTACTATGTCAATAGTGACTTCAGAGTATAAAGACCATCTATACCACCAATGGAATCATCACAAGCTCGTTCTGGATGAGGCATTAATCCTAAAACATTTCCTTTTTTATTAGTTATTCCTGCTATATCAAAAATTGAACCATTAGGATTATTATTGTATTTTAGTGCAATTAAATCATTATCAATAAGTTTTTTTAGTGTTTCTTGATCACAATAATAACGTCCCTCTCCATGAGCTATTGGTAATTTTATATTTTGTGTTTCGTTTAATTTTTGAAACCAACCGCCTTTAGAAGTGCTCACATTCAAGTCAACATCATCACAAATGAAATTAAGATTTTTATTAGCAACAAGTGCTCCAGGAAGAAAACCTGATTCAGTCAATATTTGAAACCCATTACATATTCCTAATACACGTCTTCCGCTTTTAACAAAATCATGTAAAGCATTTATTAATGGAGAGAATCTTGCGATTGCTCCACATCTTAAATAATCACCATAACTAAATCCTCCTGGTAAAACGATTGAATCAATCTCACTTAAATCAGAGGATTCATGCCATAAAAATTTAGTTTTAATGTCTAAGCAAGCCTCTAAAGCCCAAGCAACATCACGGTCACAATTAGAACCTGGAAAAACAACAATGCCAACGGTAAAACTTGACATTTATAATTTCTTTATTGAATACTCGTAGTCTTCAATAACTGTATTTGCAAATAATCGATCACACAATAAATCAATTTTTTCTTTGATATCTTCTTCATTACTTTTGATTTTAACTTCAATCATTTTTCCTATTCTTAAAGATTTAATTCCTTCGACTCCAAGTTTACTGGAAGCAGACTTTATTGCCTCTCCTGCTGGATCAAGAACGGAAGGTCTTAATCTTATAAAAACTTTAACTTCAAATTGATCCAATTAAAAAATTATTCCTAATAGAAGAATAGTTTAAATTTTAATAAAAAAGTACTTTAAATTAATAAACAAATATTTTTATCATTAAAAATGAAAAAGATTAATTAAACGTTTATATAACCTTTGCCAAAGCATTCTAAACAAGTTCTTCTTGAATTTTCTGGAGTTTTAAAATTACCAGATCCAGCACATTTTGAGCAAACAACTTGAAAACAAGGACTTAATTTTTCAGAAAGAAATTTAGGTTTGCAAGCAATTTTTGAATCTTCCATTTTTAATTTTGAAATCAGAGAAATTATCAGGGCAATTAACTATAAAATTAAACGCTTATATTGAGACATTTAAAACCTTAAATTTGTCTTTAATTTTTTTTATTAACTTATTAATTGATTCATTATCAAAAGAAATTATAACTAATTCAAGTCCACCACTATTTAGGGGTCTCCAACAATTAGGAGGTGCTTCTTCATACCAAGTATTTATTTTTTTCCCAACTATTTGTATTTGTAAAGGTAATGATTTATCTGGAATCCATATACGTCCTTTAATTCGAAGAATATTTATGTCACTTAAAATATTTGAAATTTCTTTTTCAAATTCCTTTTTATCAAGAAAAAGATTTAATTTAATAGATTCAGAGACAAGTTCGAGATGATTATGATCATGTTCATCTGAAATAAATTTTTTATAATTATCCTTTTTTAACTCAATATCGAATATATACTTCAAGTCAATTTTGCCATTAAGAGATTTAAGAATAGGAACATTTGGATTAAACTTTTCTTTGATATCATTTTTGATAAATTTAAATTCTTTTTCATTTAAAACATCTGCTCTTGATATTAAAATAAGATCAGAAACCTCTAGTTGTTCTTCAAAGAGTTCATCAATTGATGCTTGATGATCAATCTTATTTAAATTATTGTACTGATTAGTTATTTCATTTAAATCATTTATTGGAGAGCCCTTAAGCATTGACTCACCATTGACTATTCCAATAACAAGATCTAGATATATCGATGACCTTATCTCAGGCCAATTAAGTGCTTGTATCAATGGTAAGGGTAAAGCAAGTCCACTCGTCTCGATAATTATTGCCTCAATATGAGGATTAAAATTTAAAAGTGATTTTATCGATGGAATAAAATCATCTTGAACAGTACAACATAAACACCCATTATTTAATTCAATAATACAATCTTCATCTGAATTATCGCAGCCATTACAACTTTTAACCAAGTCACCGTCAATTCCAACATCACCAAATTCGTTAATTATTAAACCAAACTTTTTATTACTCTCTCTAAGTAAATATCTTAAAAAGGTTGTTTTTCCTGAACCAAGAAATCCAGAAATTACAATTACAGGTATTCTTTTTTCATATAGTTTTTAACACCCAAGACTATATTCTGTACTTTCTCCTGTCGAACTATTTGTACCATTTGCTATTTCACATAATTCTTTTTGTTGTATTCGACTAAGAACTGCATTAGTAAAATCCGCGCCATCTATTTTAGCTCCTTCAAAATTACTTTCCATTAATAATGCATTTGTAAAATTAACATCTGAAAGATCTGCGTTTGTAAAATCTGTTGCATATGCCAAAGCATCAGTAAGGTTAGCTCCATTAAGAGTTGCTTTTTGTAATTTACTATTATTAAAAACTGCACCTTCCAAATTACTTTGACTAAAGTCAAATCCATTTAAATTGAATTTCACAAATTCATTACCACTAAGATCTTGGCCGTGCATATCTTGCTCCAAATCAAGGTCTTGCTGATTTCTAATTTCAGGAGGTCTTTTAGCCCACGCAGAATTTACAAAGTTAAAAAATAAAATTCCAATAAAAAATATAGTTAACAAAACATTCTTGAAGGAGGGAAAATTAATTGATTTAATCATAATAAAAATGTATTTTAGATCTAGGGTTTTAAAGTTTCTAAACACATCTTAAAGGAAAATATATGGCAATGTCACTAAAGGTTATTGTTCCACCTCATCCATTAATAAAACATTGGCTTTCAATTTTAAGAGAGCATAATACTCCTAATATTTTATTTTCTACTGGCTATGAACAATTGGGGAAATGGCTAACTTATGAAGCATTAAGAGATTGGCTTCCATACAAAAAAGAGTTGATAAACACAAATAATGGGGAAGTAGAAGGAGTTTTTATAAATAATGATTATCCAATAAAAGTTATAGCGAAAATGCCAGAAGGACTATCCCTGTGGTTTGGAGCAAAAGAAGTGCTTCCAAATTCAACTCTTTGTTTAGGAGAATTGCCCTCAAAAATTGAAGATAATGTAGGAGTTATTGTTTATTCAGATCAAATAAAGATGAAATCAAATCCAATTAAAACTCTTACCAACTTAAAAAGATTAGGGGTTGAATCTAATAGAGTTTTAATAATATCCTCAATTTGTAGTAATAAAGGTTTAAATGAAATTGCCAAGATATTTCCTCATCAAGTCATATATACATCTTGTATTGATGAAGAAGACGATAGATCAAATTCGTTAAAGCCTGGAATTGGAGACCCTTTATTGCGATTAAGTACTATTTTTAGATAAGAACTAAGATATGATATAGATAGAAATAAATTGCCAATGTCTGAATATAGAGATTCCTCTTCTAATAATTTTTTATCTCTAATAAGTGGAGCTTTTATTGGAGCAGCAGGTTTAGCATGGTGGTTAATATCAGAAGCAGATAAAAGAAAAGAAGAAAAGAAACAAAAAGCAATGATGTATTCATCTAGAATTCAAGATGGTTCAGAGGCAATTGACACTAACGAAAACATAAAAGACGTTGAAGGGGATAAATTAGAGCAGAAAGTTGAAGAACTTAATTCTGCAATTGCTGATGTAAGGAGGCAACTTGAGGAGTTAGGACAATAAAATAAAAAAGGTTCTCAAATAATATGAATAAATTAAGATCATCTGCAATAACTCAAGGTGTCCAAAGATCTCCCAACAGATCAATGTTAAGAGCAGTTGGATTTAGTGATAAAGATTTTTCTAAACCTATTATAGGAGTCGCTAACGGATTTAGTACTATCACACCATGCAATATGGGGCTTAACAAGTTAGCTCTTAAAGCTGAAGATTCAATAAGAAAATCAGGAGGAATGCCTCAGATGTTCGGAACTATAACGGTAAGTGATGGAATATCTATGGGGACAGAGGGAATGAAATATTCTTTAGTTTCAAGAGAGGTTATAGCTGACTCAATTGAAACAGCATGCAATGCGCAAAGTATGGATGGTGTTTTGGCTATTGGAGGTTGTGATAAAAATATGCCTGGAGCAATGATTGCAATTGCAAGAATGAATATTCCATCCATATTCATTTATGGAGGAACGATTAAACCTGGTAAATTAAACGGTGAGGATTTGACAGTTGTCAGTGCATTTGAAGCTGTTGGACAATTAGCATCTGGAAAAATAAATGAGAAGAGATTAATTGAAGTTGAAAAAAATTGTATTCCAGGAGCTGGAAGTTGTGGAGGTATGTTTACAGCTAACACTATGTCTGCCGTTATAGAAGTTTTAGGTTTAAGTCTTCCTCATAGCTCAACAATGGCAGCCGAAGATTATGAGAAGGAAGTTAGCGCCCAGAAAAGTGCTGAAATATTAGTTGATGCAATCAGAAAAGATATTAGGCCTTTAGATCTCATGACTAAAGAATCTTTTAAGAATGCAATATCTGTAATAATGGCAATTGGAGGTTCAACTAATGCTGTTCTTCATATACTGGCGATAGCAAATACAGCCGGTATAGATATCAATATTGATGATTTCGAGAGAATAAGACAAAAAGTTCCTGTAATTTGTGACTTGAAACCCAGTGGAAAATATGTAACGGTAGATCTTCATAATGCGGGAGGAATTCCACAAGTCATGAAAATACTCTTAAATGCAGGATTAATAAATGGAGATTGCAAAAATATAGAGGGTAAGACAATTTCTGAATCTTTAATTAAGATTCCAAATAAACCTCCTAAGAATCAAACTGTTATTAGAGATATAGATAATCCCCTTTATAAAAAAGGTCACTTAGCAATATTGAAAGGTAATTTAGCATCTGAAGGTTGTGTAGCAAAAATCAGTGGAGTAAAGAATCCAGTATTGAAGGGGCCCGCACGAATTTTTGAAAGTGAGGAAGATTGTCTCAAATCAATTTTAAATAATAATATCAAAGCTGGTAATGTTGTAGTTATAAGAAATGAAGGTCCTGTCGGAGGGCCAGGAATGAGAGAAATGTTAGCCCCCACATCTGCAATTGTTGGGCAAGGGCTCGGAGAAAAAGTTGCTTTAATCACTGATGGTAGATTTAGTGGAGGGACTTACGGCCTTGTTGTTGGACATATTGCACCAGAGGCAGCAGTAGGTGGGAATATAGCTTTAATAAAAGAGGGGGATTTAATTACTGTTGATGCGGTAAATCAATTAATTGAAGTTGAACTATCTGATGAGGAATTAGAAAAAAGAAGAATTAACTGGACAAAGCCTATTGCGAAATATAAAAAAGGAGTACTTTCAAAATATTCAAGAATCGTTAGTACCTCAAGCTTGGGAGCAGTTACAGATTTGGAAGAATAATTTCAAAATTAAAAGTACTAAGCAATTAAATTTTTTATTTTAGTAGCAAGATTTTCCAATCTAAAACTATATTTAGGCGCAGAACATTTCTTACCATTATTACTATTCATCCAGATTGTTTTTACACCACTCCATAAAATAGGTTCATCAGGGAAATTCAACTTAGAAAGAACTAAAGTAAGTTCCCTATTTGATCTAAAAAGTTCCAACTCAAGATCATAAAGATCCATTCTTTTTCCATCATTATCTCTACATAAAATATTTAAAGTCAAATCAATATCTGCATAATCTTTTTTGTATTCACCATTTATTTTTACGACAGAATGCAAAAAAGGTTTATTTGTTAAATCGGCAGATTTAGCAATTAGGGAGTTAAAGTTTTCATGAAAATTTTCAAACAACACTTATCGATTTTATTAATATTTTAATTGGACCAGCTTTGAATTCATCATTAAGACGACCATCATCGCCAAATTTTGAATGAAGAAGTTGCAGTCTTTTAACTTTTGATGGTTTAAATTTGAAAGGGAAACGTACCTTACTAGCTCTTACTGAGGGACTAAGAGAATTAAAAGAAATTTCAATCTTAGTTGTTCCAAACTTTTTAGTTGGGAAAGATTTTATCCATCTAAGACCACCAGGAATAAATTCAGTCAATCCGAGAATATTATCTTCGCATGCAACTGCAAATTTAAAAGTTCTTCCTTGACCATCTAGTTTTAATTCAAATGATTGATACTCATTTATATCTAATGAAGGTTTATATATAGAAGATCTACAACTAACAAATCCTCCAGCTTTTTCAATTATATTTCCTTTTAATAGCAATCCTGTATTTGTATTTTCACAATAAGCTGAACTTGATCCACCCATAACAGTATCGTTTAGAGTTTTCCAACCTTCAAACTCATTTCTCTGGAATAAAATTTTTTTATTCTTCATTAGTCATTTTAAACTAAATTGACTTTAACTAAATTAATAATTCTTTTGAAGATTCTTCATCACAAAATATTGATATCGGGTTACTTGATTTAATTAATTTAGAAGGAGTCCTCTCTAGAGATTCATTTTTATCCAATAACCTCTTAAGTGCTAATTGTTTAGAAGCTCCACTAACAAGAAACATAATATTTGTTGAAGCAGAAAGTACTTTAGGTGTTAGAGAAATTCTTTTAAGTCCCTTTCCCTCATTAAAAATTACTAAATCATCGAGATTATTATTTTTCTGATATGGAAATAATGAAGCGGTATGACCATCATCTCCAAGACCTAATAAAGTTAAATCGAAAGAGGGAGGTTTACTATTACTATTACACTTTTCAATTAGTTTAGAAATTAATAATTTTTTAGAGATATTATCATCAACTTTTATATCACTAAAGATCTCATAGAAAAAAGCTTTAGAACCATATTTAGTTAGCAACGAATTCCTTAACATAAGTGAGTTGCTTAATTCAGATTTTGGATCAACACACCTCTCATCCCCTAAAAAGATATCAACTTTCTCCCATTCAATATCTCTTTTTGAAAGTAATTGATAAACAGATTTAGGAGTAGAACCACCACTCACACAAAATTGAAATCTATCTTTAATTTTTATTGATTGAATAATTTGGTTTTCTATAAAATTTGAAACATTAGATGAAAGTTCTAATTTATCTTTATATATATATAAATTGTATTCATCAAAAGATTTTTCAATCATTTCATCCATTCAGTATGAAAACTTCCTTCTTTATCAACTCTTTCGTAAGTATGTGAACCAAAACAATCTCTCATCGCTTGAACTAAATTTTGAGGAAGTCTATTTGTTCTGTAACTATTTAAATAATCTAAAGTGCTTGATAAACACGGAACAGGGATACCAGCCTTAGTTGATGAAGAAACAACACTTGCTAAATTATCAATCCTTGTAGAAATTTCGTTATTGAACCAATCATCAAATATTAAATTCTTTAAATTGGGATCTTTTTGATAAGCATCTTGAATTTTTCTTAATAATTTTGATCTTATAATGCAACCACCCTTCCATATTTGAGCAATAGATGGCATATTCAATTCATAATTATATACGGATGATGCTTCACTTAATATATCCATCCCTTGAGCGTAACTAGCTATAGAAGCAAGAACGACTGAATCAAACAAAGGTTTCATACCATTAGAAATATCACCTAAATCAAAGTCCTCTATAGCTTTAGAAGGGATAGCTTTTTCAATTTCACTTCTTTGATTTTTTAGAGAACTCATAACCCTTGCATTTAAAGACGCATAAATAGTTGGAACTGATACACCAAGTTCTAAGGCACTTACCACCGTCCATAACCCAGTCCCTTTTTGACCCGCTTTATCCAATATTTTTTCAACAATATCCTCTCCTGTTAATTCATCTTTAGTATTTAGGCATATCTCAGTTATTTCTACGAGATAAGATGCTAATTCATCAGTATTATTCCAAATACCAAAAACCTCTGACATTTTTGATCCATTCATATTCTTAACTCTCTTCATAAGGTCATAAGCTTCTGCCAGTATTTGCTCAATTCCATATTCAATTCCATTATGTACAGTCTTTACGAAATGACCTGAACCTCCTGGACCGACATATGCAACGCATGGACCATCTTCAACTTTCGCTGCCATTTTAGTCAATAAGCTTTCTATCGCGTCATATGAAGATTTGGTACCTCCAGGCATCATACTTGGTCCTTCCAGAGCACCTTTTGCACCTCCAGAGACACCCATTCCTATATATCCAAAGCTTTTACTTTCAAGAGTCTTAACTCTTCTTTCAGTATCCTTAAACTGAGAATTACCTCCATCGATTAATAAATCACCTTCCTCAAGATATTCAGAAATATTATCAATAACAGCATCTGTAGCTCCTCCTGCTTTTACCATCATTAAAATTCTTCTTGGTCTCTCTAGCTTATTTACAAATTCTTGTAGTGTTTCAGCTCCTTCTATATTCTTTCCTAAACCTCTACCTTCTAAGAATTCTTGAGTTTTTGAGTAAGTCCTGTTAAAAACAACACTAGAAAATCCGTTTCTTTCTGCATTGAGAACTAAATTCTCCCCCATAACCCCAAGACCGATTAAACCAAAATGTGCCTTGGACATAAAAAATTAATAACGCAATAAATACATATTGCATGCAACCTAAAGAAATTGCTTAAAAAATTTACTTATGTCAGCGAAAAATCATCGAAAAACTATTTTAAATAATTGTTCCGTTAGCAATAGTTGCATTTTTAACTACAACAATAATTCCATTTCTTATGTAAAATCCTAAATCGGGTTTATCTGCCTCTTCTACTCTATCCTTATTCACTATCACAACATTATCTCCAATTCTTGCATTCTTATCGAGAATAGCCCTTTTTATAGTAGAACCTTCACCTACTCCAAGAGGAGTACCACCCCCTTTTCTTAATTCAATCCGCTCTTCTGGCGATTCAAAGAAATCAGATCCCATGACAAGAGTATCTTCAATTACAGAATCGCTTTCTATTCTGCTTCTCACGCCTAAAACACAATGCAAAATACTACACGATTTCAAAATGGTGCCTTCGCAAACAATTGAATCTGTAATTTGAGCATCTACAAGTTTTGATGGAGGAAGGTATCTAGGCCTAGTATAAATTGGAAATTTTTCATCATAAAAACTAAATGGAGGTTTTGGCTGTTGTGTTAATGCTAAGTTTGATTCAAAAAATGCTCCAATAGTTCCTATATCTTCCCAGTAATCATCAAAAACATAACTTTTTAATGTATCCCCTCTACCTAAGGCCTCAGGAATAATATCTTTACCAAAATCTGTATAACTAGGGAACTTATTTAAGAGATCGAAAAGTGTCTTTCTACTGAAAACATAAATACCCATCGAGGCAAGATATGGTTTCTCTAATGCTGATTCCTTGCTTAATCCGAATTTAGAGGTATCAACTGCCATCGACTTTAATTTCTCACCAGTTGGCTTTTCACTAAATTCTTTTATATTACCTTTGTCATCTGTTCTCATAAGGCCAAAACCTTCAGCTTGGGCCTCATCAACAGGTAATGCAGCTACCGTTAAATCAGCACAATTATCTCTATGGTGTTGAACAAATAAACTGTAATCCATCCTGTAAAGCTGATCACCAGATAATATTAAATATTCATCCACATCCCACTCTTGGAATAACCATTGATACTTTCTTACCGCATCGGCAGTACCTTCAAACCACTTTGGACTATCAGGAGTTTGTTGAGCAGCTAGAACCTCTACAAATCCCTGACCAAAAGGGGCACTTAAATTATATGTTCTTCCAATATGTCTATTAAGAGAAGCACTATTGAATTGAGTTAAAACGTACATTTTATTAATCCCAGAATTAATACAATTACTAATAGGGATATCAATTAAACGATATTTTCCTGCTAAAGGGACCGCAGGTTTAGCCCTCATTTTTGTTAAGGGATAAAGCCTAGAACCTTTTCCTCCTCCGAGGATGATTGCCAACACACGCTTCATTCAATTTAATGGAGGTATACTCAATTATTAAAATTAACTGATTATGTGCAAATTTAAAAATGGGAAAAGCCACTTTACAAAGGTATTTAGAAAAATCTAATGAAAAACTTAATATAAAGACAGATATTTTTAATTTTTTTTCTCATCATCTATCAAAGAAAACAATTTTTCAACGATTTTTAATGATGCTTGCCTTTCCTCTCTAGACTGTGGACTTCTCAATTTAGTTACTGGTGTATGAAGAATCTTATTAATAATTCCCTTGGTTAAAGCCTCAACAACTTTTCTTTCTCTAGCAGAAAAATCAGGTCCCATTCTGCTTAGTGCTTTTTGTAACTCTTCTTTTCTGATTAATTCCAAATCAGATCTTAATTTATTTATAACTGGAACAGCCTCTAAACTCGCCCACCACTCTAAAAAAATAATTCTTTCATCTTTAACTAAAGATTCAGCCTCTTTTGCTATTTTTTGCCTAAATTCCTGATTTCTTGAGACAACTTCCTCCAAGTCATCTACATCAAAAGACTTTATGAAAGCATGATGTTTTATATCATTAGAAATATTTCTTGGAACACCTATATCAATAAATTTAAGTTTATTATTTAGACTTATATTTTCAACTCTTGCTAAATCTATAAAAGGTTTTTCGGAAGCAGTACTTGTAAAAACAAGAGAGGATAAAGATATACTTTCATCCAATTCATTTAAACTCTTACAATTAATCTCAAGATCTGGAAAATCTCCTGCAAGATTAACGGCCCTATCAATATTTCTATTTAAAAGAGTGAGCTTATGACATCCTTTAGATTTCAAATGAGTGATTAAGAGTCTACTCATCCTTCCAGCACCAACGACAAGAACTTTTTCTAATTTCAAACTTACAAGTCCATCTAAACCATTTTCCTGTCCAATTTTTAATTGAGCCAGTTCTACTGCTGCTGAACTAATTGAAACAGCACCAGTTCCTAAATTTGTTTCAGATCTGACTTTCTTTCCTGCACTGACTGATTGACTCAATAACCTATTAAGAATTGGTCCAGTAGATTGGTTCTCTTGACCTAATCTCATCATTTTTTTAACTTGCGAAAGAATTTGCCCTTCTCCCAATACAAGGCTATCTAATCCAGCTGAGACTTTCATTAAATGTAAAACAGCTTCTTCTTGTCTAAAGTCAAAAAGATGAGGATTTAGCTCTTCAAAATTTAACCTAGAGTAATCTGTTAAAAATTCTTTAATAGACGAGATACCAATATTTTTATCTCTAACAAGAGCGTATATTTCTAATCTATTACAAGTACTTAAAATTGAAACTTCTAAGATATCAGAATAGATCCTTAGATTTTTTAATGATTCTGAAATCGATTGATCAGGAATACTTAACTTCTCACGCACTTCGACAGGTGCCGTGCGATGACTTAGTCCGACGACAACAATTTGCATAAAATCAAATGAAAATATTAAAGGCTGATGTTTTTAGCGCCATCTTTCATATGTATTGTATTTGTAAATCGACAAGTACTATCTAATGTACTAATTACAAGACTACTTGTTCTTGTACAATCCTTTTCAAATTTGACTCCATCAAATAACAATCCATCAGTTATGCCACTACCAGCAAAAATTACATTTTCTCCTGAGGCAAGTTCGGTGGCTTCATATATTTTGTCTATATCAGTAATCCCCATTTCATTTAAACGTTTTATATTTCCTTCTTTTGTATAGTCAGCCCACTCGGAGGTTTGCGCAATTGCAGGGTCATATACTAACTGCCCTTGAAAATGTCCTCCCAAAGCTCTCATAGCAGCTGCAGATATAACGCCTTCTGGAGCTGCACCAATACCCATTAAGCAATGAGTCCCTGTTCCAGAAAAACCGCACGCAATAGCAGCTTGAACATCACCATCAGAAATTGGTTGAATTTTAGCTCCACATTCTCGAATTTCCTTGATCAAACCTTTATGTCTTGCTCTATCCATAACAACTACAGTAAGTTCGTCAATTGCGAGATCCAAGCAATTACTCAAAATATTTAAATTTTCTGTAGCTGAGTTCCTAATATCTACCTTTCCTTTTGCTGCTGGAGGCGCTGCTAATTTATTCATATAAAAATCAGGTGCATTGAAAAGACCCCCAGTGTCTGAAGCAGCCAATACTGCCATGGATCCTCTTTGATTGTTCGCACAAAGATTAGTCCCCTCACAGGGATCTACAGCAAAATCAACTCCTGGTCCGTTTCCACTCCCCACCTCTTCACCTATATATAACATTGGTGCTTCGTCACGTTCACCTTCACCTATAACAATTTTACCTTTCATCTCAATTTTGCCCATACGCAACCTCATTGCTTCAACAGCAGCAGCGTCAGCTTCGTCCTTCTGGCCTAGACCTGTAAGTTTCGCTGATGCGATTGCGGCTTGCTCGACTACTTCGAGAATTTCTTGAATTAAAGTTTGATTCACAATTAAATTTTAAAAGATTTTCTAAGAGGTTTAAATCATATTCTCATAAAAAATGCCTTTTTTATAAGAATTATTTTGCTAATTAGCTTTTTTTAACTCTTTGCAGGTGTTACTTTATCAGCCCGTGACTTGAAATTAGGAATAAGCAACCAAATATAGTATCTTAATTAAATATTTAAAAATTAAATGCCCGAAACTAATTCTAAAAATTCAGTAGGTGTTAATCGACCGATTCAAATAATACCCTCCGTACTTCCAGCAGACTGGGCAAATATGGGAGCATGCGTTAAAGATCTTGAAGAAGCAGGTGTTGATCGTATTCAATTTGATGTCATGGATGGAAATTTTGTACCAAATCTTACATTTGGTCCTGAAATGATTGCCGCATGTAGAAAATATTGCGAGGTTCCTTTCGAGACTCAATTAATGGTAAGTCAATATAATTGTGAAACAATGCTCGAGGCATATGTTAAGGCGACTAAAGGTCCGAATGGAGAGCCTGGGGTTGTCATAGCTCATGCGGAAGCAAACGTACACCTTCACAGGGTTCTGGGGAGGATACGGGATCTTGGGGGATCACCATCGGTTGCATTAAATCCTCACACACCATTTGAAATGATTGAAAATATAATGAATATGGTGGATCATGTCTTGGTTATGACGGTTAATCCAGGTTTTGGGGGGCAAGCTTACATACCCACAATGTTAAATAAAATAAGAAAAATTAGACAATTTGTAATCGAAAAGAATTTGAATATTGATATTGAAGTTGATGGGGGAATTAAAGCAAATTGGACTATTTCGCAATGTGCAAATGCTGGTGCTAATTGCTTCATTGCAGGTAGTGGGATGTTTGCTTATCCCTCTTTAAAAGAGGGTTGTGATGAGTTAAGGTCAGTTGCTCTAGATGCTCAAAATGGAAAAATAATTTCAGAGCCTTAAGAACTGATAAATTAAATTAATTTAATATTCCAAAGATCCAGCCATAACTATGCAAACCTACACCTAAAAAATTTACTCCGATGTAACATATTAGTACAATAAAAAACCCAGAAGTAGCAAGTATTGCAGGTCTTCTGCCTTGCCATCCTCTACTTATTCTCATATGCAAATAGGCAGCATAAAATAACCACGAGATAAAAGCCCAGGTCTCCTTAGGATCCCAACTCCACCAAGTACCCCAAGCTTCATTAGCCCATATGGCGCCTGTAATTAAACCAAGAGTAAGAAGAACAAATCCTACGAGTATTGATCGATAACTAAGAGTATCTAATTCCTCAGAATGCGAGAAATTTATAGGCTCAATAACATTATTGATCGAGTACGAATTAGACATTCTGAAACCTCCAATACCTGTAGAACTACTTCTAAGTTGAAGAGGTTGACTTTTGTTAATAAAAAGAACAGAAGCTGATAGTAAAGAGCCAATGATAAGAGCTGCATAACTAAGCATTACTACGCTCACGTGCATAATTAACCAACTTGACCTTAATGCCGGGACAAGGCTAGATGATAGTTTCAAATCATCAGGCAAAACAAAGCACGCAAAAGCTATAGTTAAAAGCTCAAAAGGTATTGCTATTGCTGGAATTATAGGAGTCGAGTATTCTTTCTCAACTAATAATTGACCTAAAGTTATCCCCCAAACTAAAAAATAAAGAGATTCATATAAATTACTTATTGGAAAATGTCCAGATACAAGCCATCTTGTAAAAAGCTGCAAAGCTATAAAAAGATTAATTAAGATAGTATTTAATCTTACATATGAAGAGGATTTTTTATTAAATAAAGCTATTAGAGAAATAGGCAAATTAATTAATAAAAAATAAAAAATTATAATGCCGATAGAAGATACTGGATCGTAAATTAAATTTTTGATAAAACCATCAAATATCATCAGTAAAATATAAAAAATTATTAGTTGACTTATTTATAAAATAATAATAAAAAATAAAAAATTCATCCTCATATAAAATATTTTAATTTAATTTTATTTCTTAATTAAGTACTCAAAGTTGAAAATTATCACCCAAATAAAACTTTTTCACTATTTGATTATTTGCAAGTTCATCAGATGATCCATGAGCTAGAATTTTCCCTTCACTTAAAACATAAGATTTACTTGTAATTAATAGAGTCTCTCTCACGTTATGGTCTGTGATAAGAATTCCCATGCCATTTTTACTAAGTTTAATAATAAGTTTCTTTAAATCATTTACAGCCAAGGGGTCGATCCCTGAAAAAGGTTCATCCAAAAGTAAATATTTAGGTCCATTTCTACCAACTGATAGAGCTCTTGCTATTTCACACCTTCTCCTCTCACCCCCAGATAGTTGATAACCATAATTATCAACAACTTTATTTAAGTTAAATTCATTAATTATTTTTTCTCTCTTACTTCTTACTATTGCGATATTAGAAAATGTATTATGTAAAGCTAAGTCAATATTTTCTTTAACTGTAAGATCTCTAAAGATACTTGCTTCTTGAGTTAAATATCCCAAACCAAGTCTTGATCTAGTAGGCAAAGGTAAATTTTTTATAGACTTGCCATTCATATATATATTTCCTTTATCAGGTTTTAAATTGCCCACTGCAAGATTAAAAGTTGAAGTCTTACCCGCACCATTAGGTCCCATTAAACCTACAATTTCTCCTGGGAATACTTTTATTGACACATCATTCACTATAGATTTCCCGTCAATAGTCAGAAATACGTTTTTTATTTCAAAATTCATTTTTTTTTCTCACTATGTAAGGTTTATCATTTTCATTTAATTCCTCTCTATATTGAAGTTTTCTTAATAATTCCTCAAGACATATACAAAAAGATTCTAAATCTATTCCAAAATCAATATTAGTTCTATTTTTTATTCTCCCTAAACCCTCTCCCAATAAAATAGTCGCTCCATTTAAATTCCCTTTACTTAAATGAAATTGGGAAACAGATACTTGAAGTATGCCTTGTATGATTTGTCTCTCGTCTCCATCAAGAGTATTCCATATGTCTTCAAAAGCATCATGAGCTTCATACCATTTTTGATTATTAAAGAGATTTAAAGCATCAAATAAGGAATCCTCGAAACTTTTAATATCTTCTTCTCTCATAATTTTTTATTTTTTCATCACCTTTTTCTTATTTAATTTTCTCATTCTTATAGAATCAGGGGTTACCTCTAACATTTCATCGGGGCCTATATATTCAAGTGCTCTCTCAAGAGTAATATCTACCGGAGATTGTAAAGTATCTAATTCTTCTGCTCCTGCAGATCTCATATTGGTCAATTGCTTAGTTTTGCAGATATTTAACTCTAAATCTTGTGATCTATTATTCTCTCCAATAATCATGCCTTTATAAACCTTTACTCCTGGTTTAATAAAATAAACACCTCTATCTTCTGCATTTTTTAACGCATAAAATGTAGCGACACCCTCTTCAAAAGAAATAAGGACGCCATTTCTTCTCGTCTCAAAATCTCCAGCTTTAGGTTTATATTCATAGAAAGAGTGACTCATAATTCCTTCACCTCTAGTTATTCGAACAAATTCACCACGAAAGCCTATAAGACCTCTTGAGGGTACAAGAAATTCTAATTGAGTTCTTCCATCTGCACTTGTCTGCATATTTTTCATTTCAGCTTTTCTTGATCCCAATTTTTCAATACAAGAACCAACTGCAGATTCTGGAACATCTAAAACTAATGTTTCTATAGGTTCGCATTGAACTTCATCAATTTCTCTAAAAATAACTTGGGGTTGAGAGATTTGGAATTCGAAACCTTCTCTTCTCATTGTTTCTATCAAAATCCCCAAATGTAGTTCACCTCTCCCAGAAACAGAAAATCTATCTGGAGAATCAGTTTCTTCAACTCTTAAGGCTACATTAGTTAATAATTCCCTCTCCAATCTATTTTTTAATTGTCTACTAGTAACGAATTTCCCTTCTTTACCCGCAAATGGAGAATCATTTACAACAAAGGTCATATTTAGTGTAGGTTCATCAACTTTAATTAAAGGAAGTGGATGAGGAGAATCAGGACAAGCAATTGTTTCTCCAATATTTACGTCATCAAAACCTGAAACTGCAACAATATCTCCGGCAAAGGCCTCGTTAATATCAATTCTTTGTAATCCTTCAAATCCTAAAAGTTTGCTTACTTTACCCTTGATAGTTTTTCCACTTTCTTTTATTAGGCTAGCTTGTTGGCCATTCTTAATAGTTCCATTATGAATCTTACCAATCACAATTCTTCCTAAGAAGTCAGAATAGTCCAAAGTTGTAATTTGAAGCTGCAATGGCTTGTTTAAATCGCCTACAGGTGGTGGAACATGCCTAAGAATAGCTTCAAAAAGAGGCATCATATTATCATTATTTGATTCCATTTCTTCTTTCGCGAAACCAGATAATCCGCTGCCAAATAAATATGGGAAATCGCATTGATCATCATCTGCACCTAATTCAAGAAATAAATCAAGAACTTTATCCACAGCAATTTCTGGAATTACTCTTGGTCTATCAATTTTATTTACAAAAACTATAGGTCTGAGACCTTTTTCTAAGGCTTTTTTTAATACAAACCTTGTTTGAGGCATAGGCCCTTCGTTAGCATCAACGATCAATAAACAACCATCAACCATGCCCAAAACCCTCTCAACTTCTCCTCCAAAGTCAGCATGTCCTGGTGTATCAATAATATTAATTCTTGTGTTTTTATAATTTACAGCTGTATTTTTCGAAAGGATTGTTATACCTCTCTCTCTCTCCAGATCATTTGAATCCATTACGCAAGTAGGAACAACTTCATTATCTCTAAATATTCCAGATTGAGATAATAATGCATCGACAAGTGTTGTTTTTCCATGATCTACATGAGCTATAATTGCTACGTTTCTTATTTCTTTAATTGAAGTTGACATCTAAAAACTGACAAACCAATGATTGATTATATTAAGGCTAACTCAAAGAATGCTTATTCTGAAGGATTTACTTATAAGACTTTGAAAATCATATACAAAATCAATCATTGTATTTATAAATTTTTAGAATTATTCAATTTTCTATATGATTCTTCAAAAACTTTAAGTGCCTCAATTGATCCTTCATATCTCCAATGCCAAGGCTCATAATCAACTGTTTTATTATTTTGATCGAAAGACAATTTGAAGTGATACTTTGCTGCATTCAGTTTTAACCATCTAAACGCATCTGTATTCTCAAATTCAACTTCAAAGTCTGTTTCTCTTTTATTAGCATCTCCAATATCAATAGCAAATCCAGTGCTGTGCTCGGAATATCCAGGAGGTGCTGAGACCCTAGCCCTTTCAGCAGCGATTTGATTTCTCATGGATTTTAAAGAATAAAAAATATCCTCCTGAAGATTAATAGACCTATATCCACTAAGGAATACCAAAAATATCCCATCTTTCTTAGCATCACTCCTCATTTTAAGAAGAGATTCACTCATGTCGATATGAACTTCAATATTAGGTTCAATAAGAACCAGTTTTTCTTTTGAAATTTCATTATATGGCAGGTGACCCAAGATACTTTGATCAAGATTATTAGCATTTTGGATATTGATATTTCTTAAACGAATTTGATTCAAATTCCTACGAAACCTAAGCCCAGTGATTGAAAAAAGTAATAATAAAGTAGAAATTGTTAGTAATATTTTTTTCTTATTTTTTCGATTTATTTCATTTATATATTTTCTTTCAGCAACTGGGATATCAAATGACTCTTTTACTTCCTCATTTTGGTCCAAGATTAAAATTAATTAGAAAAACATATTTCGATATTAACTATTAATTTACGAAATGTACTTTTATAAGGAAATTGATGTAGTTTTTTAAAAGGGTACTTTTTTTTTGTTATGTTGAGAGTCGCTGTTATCGGTGGGGGGCCAAGTGGTTCATGTGCTGCTGAAATACTTGCAAAATCTGGTATAAAAACCTGGATTTTTGAGAGAAAATTAGATAATGCTAAACCTTGTGGAGGAGCTATTCCTCTTTGTATGGTTGAAGAATTTGATTTGCCAGAGTCAATTATTGACAGAAAAGTTAGAAATATGAAAATGATATCCCCCTCAAATAGAGAAGTTGATATTATTTTGGATGACATTTATCCAGGAAGTAAAAAAGAGTATATAGGTATGTTAAGACGCGAAGTTATGGATTCATTTATGAGAAATCGCGCTGCAGATCTGGGAGCAACATTAGTTAATGGCTTGGTATCAAAAATAGAAACCGGTACGAACAAACAAGGGCCATACACACTTCATTACACTGAGATCCTTAATGATGAATCCGAAGTGAAAGGAAAGCAGCTAGAGGTAGATTTAATTGTTGGTGCAGATGGTGCAACAAGTAGAGTTGCCAAAGCTATGGATGCTGGTGATTACAACTATGCGGTAGCAATTCAGGAAAGAATAAAACTTCCCAAGGAAGAGATGAAATATTACGAAGATAGAGCAGAAATGTATGTAGGAACAGACGTATCCCCAGATTTTTATGGCTGGGTATTTCCAAAATATGATCACGTTGCAGCTGGAACCGGAACAATGAAACAGAATGGGAGTTTAATAAAAAGTCTTCAAATTGGTGTTAGAGAAAGAGCAAAGAAAAGACTGGTTAACGGTGAAGTCATAAAAGTAGAAGCTCATCCCATTCCTGAACATCCAAGGCCAAGAAGAGTAGTAGGAAGAATGGCTTTAGTTGGAGATGCCGCTGGTTACGTAACCAAAAGCTCGGGAGAAGGGATATATTTTGCGGCTAAAAGCGGAAGGATGTGCGCCGAGCAAATTGTCGAATCAAGTCAAAATGGAAAAATTATCCCTACCGAAAAAGATCTAAAAATCTACTTAAAAAAGTGGGATAAAAAATATGGAACAACTTATACAGTTTTAGATATTCTCCAACGAATTTTTTATACAAGTGATGGAGCTAGGGAAGCTTTTGTAGAGATGTGTGGAGACATGGATGTACAAAGACTTACGTTTGATAGTTACCTCTATAAAACGGTAGTAGCTATGAAACCACTGCAACAATTAAAACTTACCCTATTAACTCTTGGGTCTGTTTTAAGAGGCAAAGCATTAGCGCCAAGTTCATACAAACCAGTCCCAAGTGCAGTAAGAGATGACAAGGAAGTTGATAAAATGTTAGCGGTTAGTTCAATTAAAGGTGGTATTAAAAAAAATAAAACTTAATCTCGATTGATTTTAAATTACTACTTTAGTTTAGTAAAATCAGCAATTATTAAAGAGTAATTTCTGATCAAACCTAATAAATTAAGTCGATTATTTTTAATAACTGGATCTTCTGACATAATTAAAACTCCCTTATCATTATCAAATAGTTCATTAAGATTATTGGTATTATTTTCAAACAAATTAAAGAGTTGAAAACTATCCCAATTTGGTAAGGAAATAATTTCTTCAATTTGTTTGATGAATTGAAATACTTTGGTCTCGCATTCTTTTTCAAATAAATCTTGATTTATATAATCCTTGTGCGAAAAAATAGTTCTATTTAAATTACCACTTTCAGCTAATTTACTAACTCTCGAAATAACTTTTTGAATCTCAGGAAAATTTGCTTTCTCTTTAAGCTGTTTTAAAGTATTAATTTTATTTTTCAAATCCAAAATATTCATTATTTTTTTTTCAGCTGATGAATTAATAAAGCAAGTAGCTTTAATTAAGTCTTTACTGATTGATAATTCATCAAGATGGCTAATAATTCTTTGATTAGAAAATTCAATTAAATCATTTAAAACTTTCACTTTCTCAAATTTCAAGTTTGGTAATGAAATTTTCCAATAATCAATAAGTTCCTTAAATATATTTTGAATATCTAAATCAAGTTCAAATTGCCAAATAATTAAAATAACTCCATTTAAATTTCTTCTAAGAGCATAAGGGTCAGATGAACCAGTTGGTCTTTTTCCAGAAATAAATATACTTATTAAAGTTTCTATTTTGTCAGAGATAGAAACAATGGCTCCGTATTTTGTAGAAGGTAAATCATCTTTATAAAAACTAGGTAAATAATGCTCAGCTACAGCTATACAAATTTCTTCGCTGAAGCCTTCATATCTTAAATATTTACCACCCATTATTCCCTGCAATTCAGGAAATTCATAAACAATTTCACTACATAAATCGTTTTTACAATACATTACAGCTTCGATAATTTTTTTACTGTCTAAATATTGATCATTTAAGTAATTAAGAATCTTTTCTGTTGTAATTTCAATTCTTTTTACTCTCTGAAAAACATTACCCATTCCTTTCAAATAAGAAACAGATTTAAGTTTTTCATTCCTTTCTTTAGACGTGACTTTTTTATCAGTTTCTACAAAAAACTTTGCGTCAGAGAATCTTGCCCTTAATACTTTTTCGTTCCCCTTAGCAATAATATTATTAGATTCTTTGAGGCCATTTGATAAGACAAAAAAATTTGTACTTAAAATTTCTTCAGAACTTAAATCTAATTTAGAAAATGTTTTATCCTTTTTTAAAAGAGGAATATATCTTTGATGATTTTTCATTACTGTTGAAAGAACTTCAACAGGCAAATTAAGAAATTGCTTATCAAAGCTACAAGTTATTAAATTAGGAGATTCAACTAAATCTGTTAGTTCATTAAGCAAACGCTTAGAAAGATCAGGATTCAAACTTAACGATTGAGCTTCTTGATTTATGAGATAATCTATTTTTTCTTTTCTTTCTTCTCTTTTAACCAAAACTCCACTTTTAGCCATTAAGCCAAAATAATTATTTGAAGATTTAATTTCAACAACTTCATTAATTAATCGGTGACTTTTTGATTTATTACCTATTAAGATCTTAGGATCACATTCACCGAAATCAAAATCAAGAATTTCATCATCGTAAAGTGAGACAACCCATCTGATAGGTCTTGAAAACTTAAAGCTTCCATATCCCCACTTCATAAATCGTGGACCTTGCAGATTTTTTATTAATTTTGGAATTATTGAAGATAAAGAAGATTTTGTAGATTCTCCTTTTTCAATTTTTGTTCCATAAACAAACTCACCCTTCTCTGATTTTCTTATTTCAAGATCTTCAATATCTATGCCTAAACTATTTGCAAAACCAATAGCAGCATTTGTTGGAACTCCATTTAAAAATGCAGCAGAAGCTTTAGGACCTTTTCTTGTAACTACATTATCATCTGCCTGATCAACTAAACCATCAAGAAATAGAATTATTCTTCTTGGTGTAGAGGTGCAAATAACATTCTTATATTTGATAAGTTTCTTATCAAATTCATAATCAATATAAGAGTAAATTTGGTCTATTACAGAATGAGAAAAATTTGCTGGTAACTCTTCTGTTCCTATCTCAAGTAAATATTTAGACAAGAATAATGTATGGGCTATTACAACTATAATTTACTACCGGTTAAATAAGCTTTTCGCTAATGTATAAAAAGAGATATGTTTTGGTCCCTTGATCAAGGTCGAAAAAGTAAAAAAGAAAAAAGAGAGCGCGAAACAAGAGACAGTTTGCTTGGCAAATGGTCTTGAAGTATCTAAATTCGAAAATTTTAAGAAAGGCAGTGAATTTCTTAAGGAGCCACTTGCAAGCGAATTAAAAAATGAAAGCGATCATTTTACTAATGATGCAGTTCAACTATTGAAATTCCATGGAAGTTATCAACAAGATAATAGAGAGAATAGAAAACCTGGCATAGGTAAAGATTGGCAGATGATGCTTAGGCTAAGAAGTCCAGGTGGAGAAATCCCAGGAAAGTTATTCTTATCTTTAGATGAATTATCTGACAAACTTGGTAACGGCACATTAAGAATAACAACTAGACAAGCCTTTCAAATGCATGGGATCAGAAAAGATAATTTGAAGGAAGTAATTAAGTCTATTGTAAATTCAATGGGCTCAACATTAGCTGCATGTGGGGATATTAATAGAAATGTCATGGCTCCAGCCGCACCTTTTGAAACATCAGAATATATAACCGCAAGAACTTTAGCCGTAAAAGTTGCTGATCTTTTAACACCTGTAGCCGGACAAGGAACTTTTTTGGAACTTTGGGCTGACGGAGATTTGGAATACACTATAAAACCAGATAAAGAGATTGAAGAGAATAGAAAATTACAGTTTAATGAGCATATTTTTAGCGGGACTAAAAAAGAACCCTTATATGGATCTACCTACCTACCAAGAAAGTTTAAATGTGCTGTTACCGTTCCAGGAGATAACTCTGTTGATCTTCTTACTAATGATATTGGAATAGTTGCATTCACTTCAAAAGAAGGGGAATTCGAAGGATGTAATTTTTATATCGGTGGAGGTATGGGTCGAACTCATAATAATGAAGAGACCTTTGCAAGGATTGCAGATCCACTTGGTTATGTAGAAAAGAGAGACGTCTATGAACTAATACAAAGTATAGTTGCAATTCAAAGAGATTATGGAGATAGAAAATCAAGAAAAAATTCCAGAATGAAATACCTTTTGCATAGAAAAGGTATTAAGTGGTTTAAAAAAATACTTTTAGATAAATACTTCAAAAAAGATATTAAGCCTTTAAGAAAAGAACCCGAGAATAAATTAATTGATTATCTAGGTTGGCATAAACAAAATAAAGATTACTTTTTTGTTGGATTACCTTTATTATCAGGAAGGCTTTCTGGAAAGAAGAAATCATTAATAAGAGATATTGTTAAAGAAAATAATCTTGATTTAAGACTTACTCCTAATCAAGACATTTTGCTCTGTAATATACCTAATAAAAACAAAAGCGAAATTAAAAAGACCTTAAAAAAAATTGGGTATGACAATCTTAATGACATAAATGAAATTCAAAGACATGCTTTAGCATGTCCAGCCCTACCCCTTTGTGGTTTAGCAATGACCGAAGCGGAAAGAATTTTGCCTGAAGTTCTCACTAGAATAGAAAAACTATTAAAGGATATGAATATAGAAAAGACAATATTATTTAGAATGACAGGATGTCCTAATGGATGCACAAGACCTTATATGGCTGAATTGGCTCTTGTTGGAAGTGGGCAAAATAAGTATCAATTATGGTTGGGAGGAAGTAAAAACCTTCAAAGATTAGCTAAACCTTACTTACAAAGAATGGATCTTGACGAATTAGAAAAAACCATTCAACCTTTATTAGAATCTTGGAAGAAAAGCAATCTCAAAATAGATTTTGGTGATTTTATTAACAATCAAAAGGAATCTTTTATTACAAGTTTGCTAAATGAGATAAATTAAGATTTAAATTTTCCCATAAAAAGCATTAGGTTTTTTATTCTTCCAAGCCCATAGTTGATCTCCATAACTAAAATGCCACCACTCATTTGGATGCTGAACGAATTCAAATTTAATCATAATTTCTTTTAGTAAATTTCTTCTGTCATTCCAGATAATTGCATCTTCATTTTCAATATTATTATAAAAATCTGGGTTTGATTTGTCATCCATCTGATCAATATCACTTCCCATATCAATAATATTTCCATACTTGTCGGCAAAAGTAATATCCAAAGCACCTCCAGTTGAATGGGGAGGAGGATATCTCTCCTCGGATGATGGATATGCCCAAAATTTCTCAACATTCCTTTGTACTATGGGATATTTTTCCATATCTTTTACAGAAGCATCAATATCTAGCCTTTTACATTCCAAAATAAAAGCTCTATTGAACATAAATTTTTGAACTTCAATAGGTCGCCAACTATCATAAATCAAAAGTGATAAACTATTATTTTTTAATTTTAAAAAATCATTTACTTTTATTAATCTATTAACAACTTCTTTTCTTAATTTCCAAATTGCCTTTTTTTCCTTATAAGGAGCACCTAAATGATAGTAGGGATGGGGGCTAATAAATTTAAAAAAACTTGGTATTTCAATTAATTTATCTTTATTCTCCTCAATTGGGATTTCATTCCAAATTTTCAATTAACTTTATCTATTGATTTTATATTTGCATATATTTCAAAATTAACAATTAAAATTTAATTTAAGAAATCATGAATAAATTTATTATCAGAATTGTCAATTAGTAACTCTTTCAATAGAATGTTTTTTCTTAAATCAGGATCATCAATTATTACCTTCTGAGCTTCGTCTCGAGCCTTTTCAATTAAAACTTTATTATTTGGTAAATTATCCAAAACAAAATCAGGTAATCCTGACTGCTTATATCCCAAAAGTTGACCTGGACCTCTAAGTTCCAAGTCTTTTTCCGCGATATAAAAACCATCATTTGATTTCTCTAAAACATTTAGCCTTTTATTTTCTAATCCATTTTTATCAGAGGTTACTAAGTAACAAAATGATTTATGAGATCCTCTACCCACTCTTCCTCTTAACTGATGTAATTGAGATAATCCGAATCTTTCTGAATTATAAATAATCATTGTTGAAGCATTAGGGACATCAATCCCAACCTCAATAACTGTAGTAGAGACCAATATATTAATTTCATTTTTTAAAAAGGAATTAATTACATTATTCTTTTCTTCAGAATTTAATTTTCCATGTAATAAACCAACTTTACTTTTTAAAAAAATTTTCTCTGATAAATATGTAAAAACCTTTTTTGCAGAACTTAAATTCATTTTTTCAGATTCTTCAATTAACGGCAAAATTACATAGGCTTGCTTCCCATTATCTATCTCATTCTCAACACGTTTAAATAGTTTATTTAACTCTTCTTCTGAAATAATTTTTGTTGTTATTGGAACTCTTCCAGGGGGAAGTTCTGTAATCTGACTAATATCTAAATCACCATATAGTGACAAAGCTAGAGTCCTAGGTATTGGAGTAGCTGTCATTGATAACAAATTAGTATTATCTCCTTTGTTAAGTAATCGATTTCTTTGTGTAACACCAAACCTATGCTGTTCGTCTATGACTACCATCCCTAATGAATTAAAAACAACTTTATCTTCAAATAATGCATGCGTACCTACAAGAATATCGATCATTCCATTCTTTAGATTTATAAGTATTTCTTTTCTCTTTTTCTGAGGGGTATTACCAGTAAGAAGTTCTACAGAAACTAAAAGTGGGTTCAAGAATTTTATTAAATTCTTATAGTGCTGTGAGGCAAGTACTTCAGTAGGAACCATTAATGCACCTTGATGATCTTTTTCAAGTTCAATTAAAAGAGATGCGATTGCAATAATAGTTTTACCACTGCCAACATCTCCTTGTAGTAGTCTCGACATAGGTGTTAAATCTGACAAATCATCTTTGATTTCATCAAGTACTTTTTTCTGAGATTTTGTTAATTTAAAAGGAAGTTTGTTTAAAAAATCTTTAAGTAAAAAATTCTTTTTAATAGATTTCTGAATGTTTAATTTTTTATTATTCTTCCTTTTTCTCAATAAAAACTTCATTTGCAATAGAAATAGTTCATCAAATACCAATCGCTTTTTCGACTCAATCAAAGCATTCTGATTTATAGGTAAATGAATATTTATTAAAGAATCGCTTTTTGAAACTAAAGATAAGGAATTAAGTTGTTTTTGATTAAGTAGATCTGGATATTGTTTTGAATAAATAATTACTTTTTTAATTAATTTTATAAAACTTATATTTGAGAATGATTCTGATAGCGAATATAAAGGCATAATCTTTCCAGAGAAATTAAAAGATTCTTCATTGTTATTTAAAATTTCTATCTGCGGGTCTACAAAATTTTTCCCATATTCAGATAATTTGACCTTACCAGATATCGCTAATTTAGTACCTGGTATATATAAGGATTTCTGAGAAGAAAAAAAAGAATAAGTTCTAAATCTCTTGCCTAAAAAGAATTTTGTAACTTTTATTGAGGAGGTCTCATCAAATATCACAATATTCATTATTGATAAATTACTATTATTTGGACTTTTATAAATGTAAAACTTTTTTATTGTTGCAATACAGGTATATAGATTATCAGGTTTTAAATTAATTATTTTAACTCTATTTGTATAATCTAAATATGTTCGTGGAAAATAATTAATTATGTCTTTTATATTATATATACCTAATTCATTTAGCTTATTTTTACTAATCTTACCTATACTTTTTATTAACCCAATATCTGAGTTTAATGATAGATTAGAATCAATGACTTTTGAATAATAAATATTTATATTTTTATTAGAAAAATTTAAATCAATAAATTTACCTAATTTAAGTAGAGCTTTTCTAGTATCGATTACAAGCCTTTTTCTTTGGATTGTATCTAATAAATTATATTTGGAATATCTAATTGAATATTCATTAAATAATTTAATATATTCATCATTTAATTTTAGATATTCTAAATTATTTAGTGACTCGTATAAATAATCATTAAAATATTTCTTTCTCCCTAGTAAATTAGAGAATTTATTTTCAGCTTCTATAGTAAGAGATTTTTGAAGGGGTTTAATCCAATCCTTAATTAAATTAATATATTCTTCATTATTAGTCACTTTATCAATAAGATAAATTTAGATTTTAATTAATTTAGATTATTTAATGAAAATTCCTTGTTTTTCCAATATCTTTGCTTTTTATTTAATAATCTAAACCTATTTTTTAATTCATTTATATTATTTCTGCAATTTGAAAGATCTAGATTATAAAACTCTAATTCAACATTAGTTATATTACATAAATATATATTAGAAGTTTTATTATTGTTTGCCGATAAATTATTTGAATTTAAATCATATCTAATAACAAAAGGATGTGGGTGATTAATTAAATAATTTTTATTTAATATAAATTTGAATGTTTCTTCAGATATAACTTTTGGTATTAAATTTATTTTAAATAATTCTGAATTAACCTTGTATGAGAGGTCTAATAAAAAATCGATAAATGATCTATCAATAAATTCAAAAAAGTTTAAATTATCACTTGATATAAAAACATCACTTAATTGATCATTCTTTTTCTCATTATGATTTAATTTATTATTATTCGTTTCTTCTTTTAATTCAAGAACAGCTTTAACTATATGTTTTTTATCCTCAATCCTTTTGATAATAACTTGTTCATGAGAGGAATTTATATAATTAGTTTCATCTAAATTAACGGACGAAGAATGTTCCTCACAAAGATTTTCATAGTATCCACATGTACTTGAATTGTTATTGGAATGAAATTCAAGGGAGTCTTTGACAATAAATTTATTCTCATAATCAACTGTTTGATATTCCTTGATTTTTACCAAGTCTTTATAAGCATTTTCATTGACTATTTGTTTTTTTGTATCACTAATTTCTCGTAACTTTAATTGTTCAATAGTTATAAAAGGAAGTTTGGAATGAATAAGCAAACTAATATTTTTATTAATAAAATTATTTAATTCCGTTGAATTAAATATTTTATCATTGATGAATGAGTCTGAATATATGCTTAAAATACCTTTTTCAGTAGAGTTGAGTATAGAATTTCTAACAATATGAAAATAACTTTCATATTCTTTATAAATATTTTTTATTAGTTTATTTTTTTGAATGTCAGCTCTATTGAGCTGAATTGCGATTTCTTTTGAATCTCTATTTTTAATACTATTTTTCAAGTTTTTTTTAGTTTGACTTTAACGATGCGACTTCATCGGCAAAGTCCATTTCATTTTTTTCAATCCCTTCTCCTAATGTATATCTTGTAAAACGTCTCACTTTAATATTCTCACCAATTTTAGCTGCTGCCTGTTTTACAAGATCCTCTACTTTCAGTGAACTATCTTTTATGTAAGGTTGAGAAAGCAAGACTAATTCATTTAATCTTTTAGCTATTCTTCCCTCAACAATTTTTTCCTTAATTTTTTCTGGTTTACCAGACAAATCATCTCTACCCATTTCTATTTGTTTTTCTTTTTCTACTACGGCCTGTGGTATTTCATCAATAGATACATACTCTACATTTGGACATGCGGCAACTTGCATAGATACGTCCTTCAAAAGAGATTGAAATATATCTCCTCTAGCAACGAAATCAGTTTCACAATTTAGTTCTAAGAGAACACCCACTCTTGCACCAGTATGAATATAGCTGCCAATAGAACCTTCTGCAGCTACTCTTCCGGACTTTTTCTCTGCACTTGCTATACCTTTTTTTCTTAACCACTCTAAAGCTTTTTCAAGATTTCCTTCTGTCTCATTTAAAGCCTTTTTGCAATCCATCATTCCGGCTCCAGTCTTATCTCTAAGATCTTTAACTAATTTTGCTGTAATGTTTCCCATTTAAAAAGATAATGTTTTTTGTTTTTGTTGAAGTTTGAAATTAAAATTAATTTTTTCTTTGATCATTAGATCCTTTTCTTCCCTCATTAATTGCATCTGCAAGCCTTCCTAAAATAAGTTGAACAGATCTAACTGCATCATCATTACATGGGATAGGAACTTCACACAAATCAGGATCACAGTTAGTATCAAGCATTGATACTAACGAAATATCTAATTTCCTAGCTTCAAGGACTGCATTAGATTCTCTTCTTTGATCCACAAGAACAACTACGTCAGGTAATCTTCTCATACCTTTGAGACCACCTAAATACTTTTGCAAGCGTTCTAATTCTCGCCTCAAAACAGCAGCTTCTTTTTTGGGACGCATAGCGATAGCACCACTACTTTCCATTCTCTCAAGATCTTTCAATCTTTCTATCCTAGCTTTCATAGTAGTCCAGTTAGTTAGCATACCTCCAAGCCATCTCTGATTTACATAGGCAGCACCACATCTAACAGCTTCTTGAGCGACAACATCTGATGCTTGTTTCTTTGTACCTACAAAAAGAAATCTTTTTCCACTTTTTGCAGCATTTCTTGTCCATTTATAAGCATTATTCATACATAAAGCAGTTTTAACAAGATCAATAATATGAACCCCATTCCTCGCGCAATATATGTACTTAGACATTTTGGGATTCCAACGTCTAGTTTGATGCCCAAAATGGGCACCAGCTTCCATCATTTCAGATAGTGATACAACAGCCATGTTTAAATAAGTTTCGGGTTAGCCTCCATCCGACGGGAAATTTAAATATTTAAATCACCCGAAACAGTCAGATGTGTGGTTTTTTGTTTTTATTATTGTAGCAAATAATAAGAAATCCTTGAAGAATATCTTTTAAGATTAATGTTTGAAATTTAAAATAATCTTCTAAGTTCTTTTACATAAATTAAATTAAGCGGGATTCTCACAATCTCTAATGCAATTCTACTTCTACCTGAATTGATTAAAAATCTTAATAATGGGAATATTCTTTTAATACTTATCAATCCCCCCAGACAAATTATTTGCCAAAGCAAAATATGAATAGGGGTTAATTGAATCATAAATCTAACTCTCAAACTTGAATGTTTTTTATAAAATATTAAAGCCATCCTTGCTCTCTCTTTTTCTTGTGATACTAATGATTCAATTTGCTCACAATTAAAAGGGGGGTGCCAATGAAATCCAACAGCTTCTGGACATTTAACTAATTTTGTCCCACATTTTTTTAATCTCTCCCCTAACTCTAGATCTTCCCACCCATAAAGGCTAAAAGAGGTGTCAAATAATCCAACACTTAAAAGTAATTCTTTTGAAATAGCTACATTTCCAGTAGCAAAGTATGCAAAAGAAAAATCCGTTAATTTATACTTTTCACTTTCTGGATTTGTGAAATTAGAAGTATTAATAACTGAACCATAAGTAAAGCATCTTTTATTGTTTTTATTCCAAGAGAATAATAGTTTATTCACATGACAGGATATAAAGTCATCTAAAACAATAAGATCACTATCGATGAAAATGATAATGTCATATTTGGATTTCATTACCCCAAGATTTCTTCCTAAAGCGGGTCCTCCATGTTCTTGTTCATATAAAACCACATGAGAAAGAACTTCATTATTATCTTTTATCCAAGAGGTTGTACCGTCCGTAGATCCATCATCAACAACTATTACTTCATAATTACTAATATTCTCATTTAAGTTCTGATTCTCAAGAGCCTCTAGACATTTTTTCAATATTGGTTTTCTGTTATAAGTTGGAATAACGATGCTTACATTCATAACCAAATATTATTTATCTATTGATAAACTGAATTTTAAAATATAAAAGATCCAAATTTTTACTAATCAGCCGCTCCGCCATTATTTGCTGTTCCAGTTACGTTATTTCCTTCAGGTCTACCATCAGATCTAAGCTTTCTTTTTTTGAATTTTCTAGCATATGCACGATTACGATCTTGCTTTTCTTTTTTTAAATTTCTTCTCTTTGACATAAAAAATCTTTTTTGCTTTTAACTATCTTAGCTCACTAAGGGTATTAAATATCTTACCATCTTCCATGTTTAATATCCTGTCCGCCATATCTGAAATCCTTGGATCATGAGTAACCATAAGGACAGAACAATTCTGCTCTTTTGCTAATTTTCGTAAAAGTGAAACTATTTCTCTTCCAGTAACACTGTCTAAAGCTGAAGTAGGTTCATCCGCAAGTAAAAGTTTAGGATTAGCGGATAAGGCCCTTGCAATTGCAACTCTTTGTTTCTGCCCTCCTGACAATCCATTTGGCAGTTTTCTATGATGATCCTCTAATCCAACCGCAGATAACCACTTTCTTGCTACTTCTCTTCTTTGCAAGTACGTTAAATTTCGAATTAAATCTGCTCCCATCTGAACATTTTGTTCTGCTGTTAAACATCTAAGCAAATTATGTCCCTGAAAAATCATTCCTATATTTCTTCTAAGTTTTTGCCTAGTTTTTCTTGAAGCCCCGTTTAGTTGATTATTTAAAACCGTCAAATCTCCACTTTGGCATGTTCTCAATGCACCAATTAAGGTTAGAAGAGTTGTCTTACCACATCCAGAAGGTCCTTTTAAAAGAACTAGCTCTCCTTTTTCAATAAAGAAATTTACATTATTAAGTACTTGTTTCTTATTTTCATCAATCCCATAAAAATGACTCAAATTATTTATGGAAACAGTTTTTGAATTATTAACTTTTTTATTGATGGCTTTAGGCATGCAAATAACTTTAGTTAAAATATTTCAGCAGGATCTGCATCGACTAATTTACGCATAGCAATTCCAGCAGAACCCATACACATAACCAAAATTAAAATAAAAATTAAAATTGTTTTATTGGCATCCATTACTATAGGTAATTTTGTAGAACTTCTGACGATTGAATAAAGTATTTGTCCAGAAAAATAAGCAGGCAAATAGCCAAATAATGCTAATAAAAAGCCTTCTCTAGCTACAACAAAAAATAAAGATTTTAGTCTATAACCCATAGCCAATAAGGTTGCATATTCAGGGAGATGATCAGTAACATCGCTATAAAGGATTTGGTATACAACAACACAACCAACCACAAAGCCCATCAGAGCTCCTAAACTAAATATAAAACCAATCGCAGTACTATTTTTCCAATAATTTTTTTCAAATTCTATAAATTGATCTTTTGTTAAAACACGAACATCATTTGGTAAAGACTTATTTAAAATTTGAGATGCCAAAATAGGATTTGAACCCCTTCGCAGTTTAACTAAACCTATTTCAATACTTCCTTTTGGATTTGCAGGGAAAAGCCTTAGATATGTTTCTCTACTTGTTATGAGGTTTCCATCTGCTCCAAAGGAAGGGCCTAACTCAACAAGGCCTTCAACTAATACTCTTTTACCAGCAACTTCTGTTTCTACTTTCTTCTCCGAAAGAAACCAATCTTCTATAGGTCCAAATTCTGGTCTTGATAGTTTATCAAAAAGAACTCTTCCTGGATTTTTAAGTTTATCAGCCTTTCTTGAAAAATCCTCATCTAGTAAAAGAGAATCTGAAGGATTAAATCCTAAGGTTAAAATAGATCTTGTTTTTAGATTTTCAGGGTTTCTCCAGAGAAGATAAGTCAAGTTAACAGGGGCGGTTTTTTCTACGTCTTCTAAAGCTAAAGTTTGAATTAATCTTCTTTTTGGAAACCCGCTCATACTTATTGAACTTTTTGATCTTGGACTTATCAACACAAGATCAGCATCCAAAAGTTTATGAATAGTAACACTTGTATCAAATAATCCATCTCGAAACCCTAATTGCATAAACATTAAAATCCCTGCGAAGCTAATTCCTGCAATAGCAACTATTAATCTAAGAGGCTGTCTTGTTAGTAACAACCAAGCTAAAGGGATTTTCCTAAATTTTATGAAAGAGAAATTCATTAAGGCAGGAATTTAGCAATGACTTTCATACCAGTATAATTTTTTACTAATTTTATAGATTCCTCATTTAGCTTTACAAGAACTTCGATAATACGAGCATCCGCATCACCTGTAGGATCTGTAGATAAGACCTTTCTTTGTTTTACTTGGGGGCTAATTCTTATTACTTCCCCTTTTAAAATTTTTTTAAAGCCTCCATTCTCACTACTTAAATCAACATTTTGCGATATGAATACTCTATTTATATCAGATTCATAGACTTCTATAAGAGCCTCCATATTCTGACTTGAGCCAATATCAAGTATTCCTTCGTTTTTAGATCTTTCTCCAACTCTTGTATTAACAGCAAGTATATAGCCATCAATTGGGCTTCTAAGTTGCGAGTTAAAAAGATCTATCTCAATATTTTTTTTATCCCCAACATTAATAATTTTTTGTTTTTGTAATTTTAACAATTCATCTTTTCTCTGAGAAAGTTGTACCAATGAGTATGCTGACTTTTCAACGGCTAATTCATATCTTTTGATTTGATCTTCCTTTAATGAAATCTCTAAAATATTAGTTTCGATAAGGTTATTCTTTTTTTCAAGATCTGCAACTAATTTCTTTCTATTTTCAAAAACAGCTAAAACTGATCCCTCCTTGACAAAATCTCCCTCATTAACTAAAAGTTCAGACAAACGAGGAGATGATCCAAATTGAGAGATTGGTGCTGCTAATTGTCTAATCTCCCCAGACGGAGAAAGTTTACCTAATGCTGCTACTGCCTCTATTGAAGGAATTAATTCAGAAATAGTTTCTGTATTAGCATTAGAACTTAATTTTTTATTTTGTGAACATGAAGTAATCCCAATCGATAAAGGTAAAAATATCAAAAAATAAAAAAATCGATTTTTAAAATTTTTTATTAACATCAAAAATCAAATAATACTTTTTTGATATATTCATCTACCCATTTTTTATCAAAATATTTAAGGAGAACCAAACTTGTTTTTTCATTTTTCATTTGCTGAATACAATAATTTTTTTGATAATTAGATCTTTCTTGTATTATTTCATAATCAAAATCAGCAATGGCGTTTTCACTTAATTTAATCAAAACAGAAAGATAATTATCGACTATATTACAAAAGGAATTTTTTTCACTTTCATTCTTTAAAGAAGCAAAAAATACATTTTTAGAGAAAATATCTCCCCAACCTGGAATTTCCCTTTTTGATTTAAACACGCTTTTATCAATATTTGAAAGAAGTTCATCATATTTTTTGTTTTGGTTCTTTGATGAAGGTGATAAATCAACAATAGCCGCTGAAACTATTTCATTAACTTTAACTAAATCCATTCCAAATATTGGAACGTCGTACTTTGGGTCAGGGAAAAAAACACAATGGAGAATCTTTAGGCTTTTTGAAAATTCAGCCACTTCAATATGCAACTTTCTAAATCCATTTGCTTTATGAAATTCATTTTCTATATAAACTTCCTTGCCCTCTACATTGGAAATAATATTTGAAAGCTTAGAATCTACCTCAACAGAAATTAGGTTTTTAAGCTTGGATCTATGACCTCTTATATTTTGCAATAACGACAATATAAGTGGATCAGTTAATTTAGTTTTAATTAAAGATTTAGACAACAAAGGTAAAAAGTATCAAAATAAAAAGTAAGGGAGGGATTTAAATGAATTTAGGGGAAATTAATTACTTTAACCATTCAAACAAACCTAAATGTGTTTTTGTGGAAAACAAGGAATTATCTCTTGTATGCATAGATTTTTGGTTTAAAGCAGGATCTGCATTTGAGGAATCAGATAAAAAAGGAACAGCTCATTTTTTGGAACATATGATTTTTAAGGGTAGTAATAAAATAATGCCAGGAGAATTTGATCATAAAATCGAATCTCTTGGTGGGATGAGCAATGCTTCAACTGGATATGATGATGCACATTACTACGTTCTTATACCTGATTGCTACTTTAAAGAATCACTGGCTCTTTTGACAAACATTGTTTTATCCCCAAATTTTAATATTAATGAATTTGAAAAAGAAAAAAGTGTTGTCATTGATGAAATAAAACAACAAAATGACCAGCCTGATGAAAAGCTTTTTAACTATTTCTTGAGCAGAGTGTGGAAGGATACTAATTATGGCAAAACAATATTAGGCACTGAAAAAGACGTTCAATCATTAAAAATAGCTGATCTAGAAAAATTCCATAAAAAATTCTACAACAAAAAAAATTTTTGTATTGCAATTGCTGGGAATCTCTCTAAGAAAACATTTGAAGAACATTATCAAAATAACTTTTGTAATCTAGGCCAAAATGAGCCTTCACAAATAGAAAATAATGAATTAATTGCAATCTCAAAAACTGATAGAGAAGAAATTGTTTTTAAAAATATTGAACTTTCTAGAATATTTATGGCTTGGCGTATACCAAGCCTTAATAATCAAAAAATAAATATTGGTTTTGAAATTTTAGCATCGATACTATCCGTTGGAAGAAATAGCAGATTAGTCAAATATTTAAAAGAAGAAAAGAATCTAGTTCAGTCAATATACGTAGATGTTAATGGAGGGGAATTAGGTGGATTATTAATAATAGAAGCTTGTTGTCATGAAATGAATTTAAAAAAAGTGGAGGAAGGAATTAATGAAACTATTCAAGAAGTTATAAGTTATAAAAATCTAACTTTAAATGAGCTTAGGAAAGCAATCAATATTGTTAAAAGCAACTATATTTTCAATTTAGAAACTTCAACACAATTAACTTCATTCTATGGGAATGAGCTCTTATGGGGTAGAAAAAATTCCATAAAAGATTTAAATATTTATTTAGAGTACTGGAATAATTTAGATACTTTTAGAAAAATAATAAACTATTTATCAACAAATAAGTTCACTTTGATAGCCTCAACTAGTAAATGATACAAAAATATTTCCATACACAAAATAGAAGAAATTTTTCAATTGCAATGGTTTGGATAAATGGAGGTAGTAATAAGGATGTTGTAAATAAAAAAGGTATCAATCAAATTCTTTGCTCGTTATTAGTCAGAGGTTGTAAAGGTTTTGAAAATTTAGCTTTTTCGGAGTACGTAGATACTCATGGAGCAGAACTAAATCTTGAGACATTAGAGGATGGGATGTTAATAAGTCTTAAGTCATTAGATGAACATTTTAAAAAACTTTTCCCTTTACTAGATTTAATAATTAATAAACCATCACTTTTATACACCCAATTCCAAAAAGTAAAAAAATCAACTATTAATACATTAATAAAAGATAGGGAAAACCCTTTCAATATTACATTTGAAAAATGGAGAAAAATAGTTTATTTAAAACATTCATACGCATATAATTCTTTTGGATATGAAAGAGATATTCTAAAAATTACTCATAATGATATTTTATCTGAATATGAAAATTTTAAAAATAGAAATAAGTATCTAATTTCTAATAATTCAATAATCAAAAATAAAAGTTTTGAAATATTTAATCAAAATGATGGTAAAAATAAATTAATTTCTAATCACCGCTTGAAAAGCAAAAATAATCACCAAGATCGTAATAGCTTAAACAGCTATGTAAGTACTCATAAGAAGTCAAATCAAATAATAATAATGATAGGTAACCAAACATGTCCTTCTGTTAGTAATGAATACTTACCTTTAAAAATTTTAGAATCACATCTCTCGTATGGTATGAGCTCTGTATTGTTCAAATTGTTTAGAGAAAAAAATGGTTTAAGTTATGAAGTTGGAGTATTTAACCCTTTTAGGAAAGAAAATTCTCCTTTTATGATTTACTTATCAGTTTCAAATAAAAATGCTCTCTTAGCATTTGAAATACTATCCAAACTATGGAAGAAATTATTATCTTCTCCGATTAATGATAAGGAAATATATTTAGCCAAACTTAAATTGAGAAGTGCATATCTAACATCTAACCAAACCTTAGATGAAATCTTACAAAGAAAGATTAAATATATTGGATATGATTTAGGCTTGGATTATGACTATTTTACAAAACTTAGAGAAATAAATTCTGAAGATATTTTGAAAGCAACCAAAAAATATTTGACAAAACCTTTTTTAAGTATTTATGGAGACGAAAAATTATGTAATAAAGTTAAAAAAATTTGGATAGAGAATTTTTAATTTTATATTTTTTCAATCTTATCAGTATCAATCAAGAAAGATCCTCTTCTAAACTTTATTTCTACAGTATTTGGAGATTTTAAAGATATTATTTCTCCGACTTCATCAATGGCAACTAGGTCAGGAGGTCTAAGCATAGGCATATTTTCAGAAGTTTTAAGATAAGACAAAGGGTTTTTTAGTTTAACTTTATCTTGAATATTAAAGTCCATTATGAATTAAAAAAAAGTAAGTTAAATCAATTATAGAAATTGAGTAAGAAAAATATCAACGAAAATACAAGTTTCATTCTAGAATTGCCATAATTTATATGTGAAATAAATTAATGAATCAAAAATTTAAAACAATAATACTATGGGCTCTTCCAGTAATATTGGTTATCGCTCTTTCATATCAATTTCTTTCTACGAGTAATATTGATTCATTAAAATCTAACGGTACGACAATAGCTCCTAAGAATTCAGCCGTAGCAAGAGTTAGTTACGGAAGATTTTTAGACTACATAAATTCAGGTAGAGTTACATCAGTTGATATTTTTGATGGAGGAAGAAATGCTGTTATTGAAACTGTAGATTCAGATTTAGACAATAAAGTACAAAGATTAAGAGTTGATTTACCAGGGCTTACTCCTGAATTAATAAGTAATTTGAAAAATGAAGGAATAAGTTTTGACGTTCATCCCGTTAAAACGGCCCCACCAGCTTTAGGAATACTTGGTAATCTTCTTTTCCCTGCAATTTTGATAGGTGGTTTAATTCTTTTAGCAAGAAGATCTAATGGAATGCCTGGAGGTCCAGGCCAAGCAATGCAATTTGGCAAGTCAAAAGCTAAATTTGCTATGAATGCTGATACTGGAGTGGTATTTGATGATGTAGCTGGAGTAAATGAGGCAAAAGAAGATTTAGAAGAAGTGGTTACGTTTCTTAAAAAACCTGAAAAATTTACTTCTGTTGGAGCACGTATACCCAAAGGAGTTTTACTAGTAGGCCCTCCAGGAACAGGTAAAACACTTTTAGCAAAAGCTATTGCAGGAGAAGCAGGAGTTCCATTCTTCTCCCTTGCAGGTTCAGAATTTGTTGAAATGTTTGTTGGAGTAGGTGCAAGTAGAGTTAGAGATCTCTTTAAAAAAGCTAAAGAAAATAGTCCATGCATAATATTTATTGATGAAATTGATGCAGTGGGTAGGCAAAGAGGAGCTGGTATTGGTGGTGGTAATGATGAGAGAGAACAAACCCTTAACCAACTCTTAACCGAAATGGATGGATTTGAAGGAAATAGTGGAATTATTATTATTGCTGCTACTAACCGTCCAGACGTTTTAGATTCAGCTTTAATGAGGCCAGGAAGATTCGACAGACAAGTCACAGTTGATGCTCCTGACATTAAAGGAAGATTATCCATACTTGAGGTTCATTCAAAAAATAAAACGCTTCAGAAAGACTTAACTTTAGAAAGTATTGCAAGGAGGACTCCAGGTTTTACTGGTGCAGATTTAGCAAATCTTTTAAATGAAGCAGCAATCTTAACGGCTAGAAGGAGAAAAGATTCAATTAGTATTCTAGAAATTGATGATTCAGTTGATAGAATCGTTGCCGGAATGGAAGGATCTCCACTAACGGACGGTAGAAGCAAAAGATTAATTGCTTATCACGAA
>QBXH01000003.1 GCA_003283415.1 Prochlorococcus sp. AG-321-E21
CTTTAAAATCTCCTTTATTATATTTTTCATCACTTTTTTGCTCTAATAACTTAACAATCTCATTTATTTTAGATTCATCAATTCTTAATTTATGATCATTAATTAAGTCAAATTTTGATTCATATAAGTAAGATAATTCTTCTTTGAATTTTTTTAAAATTTCATTATCACAAAACTTTGAATTTAATAAGCATCTAACTTCCCTTTTTTCTTCTGTTGCCCCTTTAAAATCTCCTTCCTTAAATTTTCTCTCGCTAGACCTCGTCTGATTAACAATATTCTCAATAGATACTTTATCTGAATTAGGCATTTTTTAGAATTTTGTATCAACTATTAATAAATTTACGAACTGAGATTGTAAATATGTTAATTGATTAATATCATATTTATTTAACCAATTACAAGTCCTTTTTCAAGAAGTAGGTCATAGACTCTTACACTTTTTGTTTTCCCTATTTTAGGTGGATTATGAATATCTAAAATTTCAGAAAGGCACATTATCCAAAGTGTTCCTTTTCTTAAATTAAGTCCTTTACAGATATGAGAAGGTGCCGACTGGAAACAACCTAAATCTGTAGATATATTCATATTCATAATCTGAGTTTCAAGTTCTACGGTTAAAAGTTCTATTTCTTGATTAGAAAGAGTTGTTCCAAAAGAATAAGATTCAATCAATAATTGATAGTTCATTAAAAGAAAAAACAGTCGGAAATCAAAATTAATTAAGCATCTAGTTTGATTAACAGCTCCAACGAGTGATTTTTGTCCCTTCATAAATATGACCAGAAGCTTCTACGATTGGCTTAGTTTCGGGATTAGTGAAAATATCATATAAAACATTTACAGGACCTTGGAATATTACTGTTGCTTTTTTTGGATCATCTAAAGATTTTCCAAGATAAAAAGTCTTAACACCCATCTCAGTGAACATTGCTTGCTGTTCAGGTGAATTCATATGAGCTTCATATTCCTCAAAAGTATTACTAAGTTTAAAATCTAGAACTGTTGTTTCAATAGTCATAATATTAAAGAATGAAGTTTCTACAATTTTAGATATTACATCAATAAAAATACAACAAAGAAACATTTTCTAAAAGACTTCAATTATTTCATGAATAATTAATTATTAAAAAATAAGTTTTTATTTAAAATAACTATTAATTATTTTTATAAATGAGTTATAAATCAACTATTAAAAATCATTTTGTATTTTGGACTCAAAGATTTCTCAAAGAGAGCAATGGACGAGTAAACTCGGATTTATTCTTGCGGCGGCTGGAAGTGCTGTTGGTCTCGGCAATTTATGGGGATTCGCGTACAGGGCATCTCAAGGAGGAGGAGCTGCTTTTGTGGTTTTATACGTATTAATAGTATTAATTGTTTGTCTTCCAGTTTTTGTCGCTGAAATGGCTTTAGGAAGAAGCGCTATGGCAAGTTCATTACTTGCTCCCGTGAAGTTAGGAGGAAAGAATTGGTACCCACTAGGAATCCTTTTCTTCATAGCTCCTTTAGGTATAGCCTCTTATTACTCAGTAATAATGGGGTGGACGGCAGATACTTTATTTCACTCATTATTTTTTGGATTACCAAAAAATCTTGGTGAAGCAGAGAATTTCTTTGGTTCTATAAGTAGTGGAAGTAGTGTTTTATTAGGACATTTATTAAGTCTTTTACTTACAGCTTTTATAGTTTCATCGGGAATAAAAAAAGGTATAGAGAAAGTTACTAGATACTTTATGCCTATACTTTTCATAATTCTTTTGGGTCTCGTAATTTGGGCTACCACCTTATCTGGGGCATGGGAAGGTTATAAGACATTCTTATTCAAGTTTGACTTTGCAGAATTAAAAAACCCTCAAACAATTAGAAATGCATTTACTCAAGCATTCTTTTCTTTAAGTTTAGGTATTGGAATAATGGTGACTTACGCTTCCTACTTAAATAAGAAAAGTAATTTACCTAAATTAAGTATTAGCGTTGCTTCATTAGATACCTTAGTAGGACTAATGGCAGGTTTAATTACTTTCCCAATAGTTTTAACCTTTGGCTTAAGTGAAGCCATCTCGGAATCTACGGTTGGAGCATTATTTATTTCTATTCCAACAGGATTAGGTTCCTATGGAGCCGCAGGGAGGGTAGTGGCAGTTGCTTTTTTTGCACTAGCTTATATTGCTGCTATTACTTCTTCAGTTTCTTTATTGGAAGTACCAGTATCCTCATTAATGGATAAATTTGGATTTCAAAGAGGTAAATCCGTTTGGATTATCACTCTATTTCTATTTTTAGCAGGAATTCCATCAGCATTAAATTTAAATATCCTTGGAACTATTGATTCAATATTTGGGGGGGTATTACTTATCTTTGGAGGATTCTTAGTATCATTTTTCATGGGATGGGTAGTTCCTGCAAAGTTCAATGAAGAACTTAATACGTCTAAAGTAGGTATAAAAACAACTAGATATTTGAAATTTATGATGAGATGGGTTTCACCTCCTATTATTGCTTTTGGATTAGTTATAAGTATTTTTGACTTACTTAAAGGTTGGGTATCTTAATAGAAATAACGATAAATATCTTTGATTTTTAGATATTACTTAGTAAAATGTATAGCAGTTATAGGGGAGCAGGTAAAAGAAAGAATTCATTAAACTGAAAATTTTTATATAAATAAAAAATTCGTATAGTATATTGATACCTTACTATTCGCAATAGTTCTTAGCTAAATCAAAAACAAAACTTGGATAAATATAATATGTTTTTTTATTAGGGAGATTTTTTATAGAACAGTAAATTACTTTAAAGTCATATCAAAAAAATTCGATATAAAATATAATTGTTTTACATTTTAAGGCAATTAAAATCTATTCAAAAATAAAGGCCAAAATTAATGTCAAGAAAATCTGAATCATTAAAAGGTAAAGAAACTAAAAATTTTTCTGAGTTTTCACAATTAGCAGATTTTTCTTTAATGAATTCTCTCAATGCTGATCCTCATTCGACAAAAGATGGTAATGATCATAGGGCTAGGTCAGTTTATTCAGGTCATTATGTTCCCGTCAAACCAACACCAATTCCAGAACCAATATATATCTCGCACAGTAAAACATTATTTGAAGAATTGGGATTAAGTTCTGAACTAACAAAAGATAAAAAGTTTTGTCGTTTTTTTTCAGGTGATATCGAGGTTGCAAAGTATCCAATGCCCTCCTTTGGCTGGGCGACTGGATATGCATTGTCCATCTATGGCACTGAATATACACAACAATGTCCTTTTGGGACAGGTAATGGCTACGGGGATGGTCGGGCAATTTCTGTATTCGAGGGGTTGTTTAATGGGAAAAGAATGGAGATGCAACTTAAAGGAGGAGGCCCTACACCTTATTGTCGTGGTGCAGATGGCCGAGCTGTCCTAAGATCAAGTGTTCGTGAATTTCTTGCACAGGAGTTAATGCATGCATTAGGGATTCCTACTTCAAGATCTTTAACTCTTTATGTCTCAGAGACGGAAATAATTAGAAGGCCTTGGTATACAGAAGGTTCTAAGTATTTTGAGCCTGATATTATGGTTGATAATCATGCCGCAATTACTACACGTGTAGCTCCATCATTTTTGCGTGTAGGTCAGCTCGAACTCTTTGCTCGCAGAGTTCGAAGCGATTCACAGGATAATGCTTTAAATGAGCTTAAAATTATTGTCCAACATCTTATGGATAGGAACTATAGAAATGATATTGATCCTAGTCATTCTTTTAATGAGAAGGTAATTAAGTTGGCTTATTTCTATCGAGAAAGATTCGTATCACTTGTAGCAAACTGGATGCGAGTCGGTTACTGCCAAGGTAATTTTAATAGCGATAATTGTGCTGCTGGAGGTTTTACTCTTGACTACGGTCCTTTTGGTTTTTGTGAATTATTTGATCCAAGATTTCAGCCTTGGACTGGAGGTGGAGAGCATTTTTCATTTTTTAATCAGCCTTTTGCTGCCGAAATCAATTTTAAGATGTTTTGTTCATCACTTTTACCATTACTTTTAGAAAATAGAGAAGATATAGAAAAATTAGAGAAAATTAAAAATGATTTTTCTAAAGTTATGAGAAAAGAAATGCAATTAATGTGGGCAAAAAAGCTTGGTTTTGAAAAATACGACGATACTCTTACTAACGAACTTTTCAATCTTATGGTTAACTCTAAGGCTGACTTCAGTATTTTCTTTAGAAAGCTTTCTCATATTCCTGACAATATATCTATTTTAAAAGAGAGTTTCTATTTACCTTCAACCGAAGAACTTGATAAAAAATGGTTTACTTGGTTAAAGAAATGGCAAGATTGTATAAATAAACAAGGTGATTTTAGAGAGATCTCCAAATCAATGAAACAAGTAAATCCTAAATACACTTGGCGTGAATGGATGATAGTTCCTGCTTATGAAGAAGCTGAGGTAGGTAATTACAGCAAAATAAGAGAATTACAAACTATCTTCAAAAATCCCTATGAAGAGCAGTCTTTGGAGATAGAACAAAAATATAATCGTCTAAGGCCAAGAGAATTCTTTAATAAAGGTGGAATATCGCACTACAGCTGTTCTTCTTAAAAACATAATTTATTTTTTATATAGTTTTTCTAACTGCTTAATTTCTTCTCTTAATTCTCTACCTCTATAATTTAATTTATTATTTTTTTTAATTATTGGAATTATCCACCAAGCTTGTAGACCGACAAATACCAAAATTAAAAAGATTAAATCAGGAGTTCCTGGCGACATTTAGATCAATTACGGTTTATTTTTTAATTGATAATAGCAATAATATATTTCTTTTAACTATTAGAAACTTTGAAATTCTATGCCGCTTCTAAGTCAATACGAAGTTCCCTTCCCTTATAAATTATTGCTTCTTTGAAATTAATTAATTTTCTAATTCTTTCTTGCCTTACCTTATCAGATATGGATATATCCTCAATAACCTCCTGTATTACTAGAGTAACCTTCTGAAGTTGGAACTCTAAGTCCTCTCTATAGTTCATTAATTTATATAATAATTCATCCAATTAAAAAAGAAATCTTAAAATAGTAAATAAGTACTTAACCCAATAAAACTGTTGACATCAAACCAAACAAAACATATAACTAGTAGTATAAATGAACTACCTGATTAATGACATCTGGAAGGGCTAATGTTTGGTCTAAATTTTCTTATGGCAGTCGTACTGATACTCCCAATGGCTGCCTTCTTAACCCTGAAGGGAGCAGACTAATTTTCTTTGAAAGATGCAAAAAATCACCAAAGAACAACCTCGAAATATATACGCATACGTTCTATACAAATCATACAGGAGAGCCTGCAGGGTTCAAGTCTACTAGCAAAATCGGAGTAGAAGAGGGCTGGAAAGAATGGAATGAACTACAAAAACTTGGATGGACAGAAGTATCACACAAATTTGATTAGCCAGAATATATTTTTAAAACACATTAACTAATCTTTAGAAAAGAATTAACAAGCCAAACCCACCATAAACGCATCAGAATAATAGCCCTATCAAGAGAATTAAGTACTTGGAAGAAAAATCGTTCAAAAGATATTTAGATAATTTATAAGTATCAAAGCAGAAGCCAAAATAGACCGTTATTTTATACCAAAATGTAGCATTCCTGATACAGAAATTAAATTCATTAATCGGCCTAGCCTTAATTACTTTACATTTATTAATACTTATGATACATTTATTAACAATTAATTAAATAACGATGTCTAACTCACAAGTAACAACAGAATCAGGCGGAAGACAGAATATGTTCCCTGCTGAAACTCGTCCATATATTGATGAATCAGTATCATATGAAGGATATCCTCAAAATGCAGAGAAAGTAAATGGTCGTTGGGCGATGATCGGCTTTGTTGCATTGCTTGGCGCGTATGTATCAACAGGTCAAATCATTCCTGGAATATTCTAAAAATGGAACCAATTTCTACTGAGCTTTATAAAAAGCTTGTTGAAGCCTATAAGTCTAATAAATGAATTCTTTAAAGAAGATAATCCTTTATTATGCCAATACCCAATTATAAGACTTTAAAAACTAATTAATATTTAAATCAACAAAATGAGTTAAAAACCAATAAATCATTGGATTTTTGAAAAGAAAAACTTGTTATATAAACTTAAGAAAATATTTGCAATTTATGGTAATTTTTTTTGTAATTGGCAGATATTTAACTCCTGATCAAATGATCCAAGGTTTAATTAAAAACTCATTAATAAAAAAAGAGATCGTTTTTTAGCTTATAACGACCTCTAATTACCTAATCCTCACAAGAAAATTTCAAGTAAGCTTTTATAGCTTAATATATTTTAAATAAGTGTAAATCCGTAAATATGCTGATTTAGTTCTATCTTTTTAATCCACCTCTCTTAATCCATAGAAACCATGTTACCCAAAGGGGAGGGAGAAACTTTATGAAATATCCAATCTTATAAAAATAAAAAGGAGCATTATCATCGATAAATAAATTTACCACTACTGAAGATAATGATAACCAAATCATAATAATTAAAATATTTGCTCCCAATAAAGCGAATTTATTCTGCTTAAATATTTTTGGCATATCAAAAATGAAATATTTCTAATTCTAAATCAACTTAGAATATAAAAATATTATTTTTCAAAAAAACTTCAAATTTAAAATCCATACCCAAATAAAAAAAACACTAAATTTTATCCCCTCAACATATAGAATTCCAAAAATATAAGGTGGAAAAAATAATATTATCAAAATCGAAATTAAACTCAAAAGCGCAAAAGAAAATCTAAGAAAAATATTCTTTCTTCTTTTTCTTCTTAATTCTTTTAAGAAATTCCACTCCCATTCGATTAACCTGTGAAATTTTTCAGACAATACAAATAAATATTTCATAACTACTTATTTTTATTTATGCTTGACTCCTTAAACACAATTTTCCTAGCAAGTCTATTCAAACCAGACCAAGTTGAATATCTTTTCTGAGCTGCTTTTATAATCTCCTGCTTTCCATTTGATGTTAATTTATATCTTTTTAACAATTTCCCTAGGGCTATTGAATTTATAGAAATACAAGTATTCACAAATTATTCCTCAATATAAAATAGATATATGTACAAAATTTCTAACATTAGCAATAAACTTTATTACCTTCTTTAGAAAGATAATAAATTCTATCCTCTGAACTAACAAAAAAAGTTAAACCTTTATATTGAGATCTACCAAATTTAATTAATCTAATTTTATGTAAATCCCAATTCTTCGTATTTATATCAGGATTATCCTCTTCTTCTTTTTCAGTAGGTATTAAGTTTTCAAAACTAAATTTTTTTGTTGGTCGGTTGAGAGGTTTCTTATAAAATAAGAAGAGAAATATAAGAATTAAAAAAACAAAAATAATAAATACAAATAAATTTGACATAATGAGTATTAAAGAATTTCAAAATATATTTATGATATAGAAACTGGAGATAAAAGGCCTCTAAGATCATACTCTCCAATATTATCAAAGTGGTTACTAAGACAGAGAAATTACTATAAAAAAGGTATTTTAAGCAAAGAAGGAATTCAGGCCCTTGAAAATCTCAAAAACTGGCATTTAATTTAAGTCTTTAAATTAAAAAATAACTTTAAATTTTTCGAAAATATCTAGAAAAAACTATACGTTAAATAAAAACTCCATTACATCACCCTCATTTACGATATATTCTTTGCCTTCACTTCTAAGTAAACCTTTAGTTTTTGCATTTGCAATCGAACCTGAATCAATTAGGTTTTGATATGAAATTGTCTGCGCTCTAATAAATCCTTTTTCAAAATCAGTATGTATTACTCCTGCAGCTTGTGGAGCAGTCATCCCATTTTTTATTGTCCAAGCTTTAGTCTCTTTTTCTCCAGTTGTAAAATAAGTTTTTAATCCTAATAATTTGTATGTAGATTTTATTAAAGATTTCAATCCGCCTTCCTCTACACCTAAACCAACTAGGTAATCTTTTTTATCCTCAAGTTCTAACTCTACTAATTCTGATTCAACTTGGGCTGAAATTTTTATACATTCAGTATTTTCGGAGTTTGCAAAACTCTGCACTTGTAAAGAGAAATCATTACCTTCAGCTAAATCATTCTCATTTAAGTTAGTCGCATAAACAATTGGTTTTGCAGTAAGAAAACCCAATTGTTTTATCATTAAATTTTCTTCATCGCTTAAAGATATTGACCTAACTGAACGACCTTTTTGGAGCTCATCCTCAATTTTTTCTAATAAAGAATCTTCTTGTGCTGCTTCTTTACTTGTTTTAACTTGTTTCTTGATTCTTTCTCTTCTTTTTTGAAGTTGAGATAAATCAGCTAAGTTTAGCTCCAAATTAATAATCTCAATATCATCCAAAGGATCAATCTTCCCTGAGACATGAATTACCTCACTATCTTCAAAACATCTCACAACATGAACTATTGCATCAACTTCTCTAATATTGGAAAGGAATTTATTTCCTAAACCCTCGCCTTTACTTGCACCTTTTACTAGACCTGCAATATCGACAAATTCAATTTTAGTGGGGATAATATTTTGACTAGAACTTAAAGTGCCTAACTCTTGAAGCCTTTGATCAGGGACTGAAACAATACCTTTATTTGGCTCGATTGTACAAAAGGGGAAATTTGCAGCTTGCGCTTTTGCATTTTCAACAAGTGCATTAAATAAAGTTGATTTCCCAACATTTGGCAATCCAATAATACCGGCTTTTAACATTTGAAAAAATTTATCGATAAATTAGTCATAGAATCATCTTCTTGTAATATAGAGTTTACTTAACCAACCATGGATAAGTTAACCATAATCGTTTCGATTATTCACTATAGTTTCTAAATATCCCTAATTGCTTGCTTACTAAAAAAATATGCTTAATTTAATTAAAAAGAATTTAAATATAAAAAGTGGAATTGCATTAATTGTAATCGCAACGTTTTTTATCTTTTTAAGTAATTCTCTTAAGAAAAACAAATCAAAAGATATCTCTAACTTTGTAGTTTCCGTTGAAAAAGGAATTCTTTCTGAATCAATTAATACCAGTGGAGAAGTAAAGGCAACTAGAACAAGCAACATTAGCCCAAGAAAACAAGGCATAATAGAAGAAATTAAAGTTGAAGAAGGTGATCTTGTAGAAAAAGGTCAGATTTTGGCTACTCTCGATGATGAAGATTTCATCTATAAGCTTGAGGAACTTGATTTAAACTTAAAAAAACAAAAATCTGAATATTTAAGAAGAGAATTTTTATTTAAAGAAGGAGCAGTTAGTAAAGAGGATTATGAAAGTTATAAAAACAAGTACAAAACAAGCAAAGCGAAATTTAGTGATGCAAAAGCTGAAAAAAATTTTTATTTAATAAAAGCTCCATACCCAGGAAAAATAACAGCTAAATATGCAGAGATAGGCTCATATGTCACTCCTAGTTCAAATTTAAGTTCGGATTCTAAAGCTAAAAACTTTATTTTTGAATTGTCAGAAGGTCTTGAAATTATTGCTAAAGTTCCAGAAAGTGATATTGGCAGAATAAAAACAGGTCAAGAAGCTTCTGTAAGGATAGAAGCTTATCCCTCAAATAAATACAGGGCAATAGTTAAAAAAATAGCTGAAAGGGCAGTAAAAGACAATAATGTAACTTCATTCGAAGTAACGTTGAACTTCAAAGAAACATCTGAGGAAATAAAAATTGGTATGACCGCTGATCTTGAATTTAAAGTTAAAAGTAATGAAGAAAAAATCTTAGTTCCGACAGTTTCCATTGTCACCGAAAAAGGCGAAAAAGGTGTCTTGAAAGTAGATAATAATAATGCTCCTAAATTTGAAAAGATAGAAATAGGTATTAGTAGCGGTAATAAAACTTCAATAATTGAGGGTTTAAGACCAGGAGAACAAATCTTTATTGATATCCCACCTTGGGCGAATAAAAGAAAATGAGTTTGAAATCTAAAGACTCAAAAAAACCAATTTTACTTTTAGTAGATGGCCATTCTCTAGCCTTTAGAAGCTTCTATGCATTTAGCAAAGGAGTTGATGGGGGATTAACCACTAAGGAAGGTTTCCCAACTAGCGTCACCTATGGATTTTTAAAAAGTCTTCTAGATAATTGCAAAAACATTAATGCTGAAGGGGTTTGTATTACTTTTGATACAGAAAAACCAACTTTTAGACATGAATTAGATCCAAATTACAAAGCTAATAGAGATGTGGCTCCAGATATTTTTTTTCAAGATATTGAACAACTAGAAATAATCTTGAAAGATAGTCTTAATTTACCTATTTTCAAATCCCCAGGATTTGAAGCTGATGATTTATTAGGAACAATTGCTAATGATGCATCCTCAAAAGGTTGGTGTGTAAATATTCTTTCTGGGGATCGGGATTTATTTCAATTAGTTGATGATCAAAAAGATATTTATGTTCTCTATATGGGCGGAGGTCCTTATGCTAAAAGTGGTAATCCGACTTTAATGAATGAGAATGGAGTAAAAGAAAAACTAGGAGTTTACCCAGAAAGAGTTGTAGATCTAAAGGCCTTAACAGGTGACAGTTCTGATAATATTCCAGGAATAAAAGGTGTAGGACCAAAAACAGCAATCAATTTATTAAAAGAGAATGATACCTTAGACGGAATTTATAAAGCCTTAGATATTATTCAAAAAGATGAAGATAAAAAATATCAGGGATTTATAAAAGGAGCCGTTAGGGAAAAGCTAAAAAATGATAAATTTAATGCTTATCTTTCAAGAGATTTAGCAAAGATAGATGTTGAAGTGCCTCTGGTATTAAACAATGGATATGAACTAAATCAAATAAATCAAGATGTTCTATCAGAATCTCTTCAAAAACTAGAGTTATCAACTTTACTGAGGCAAGTTGATATTTTTAATTCAGCATTTAGTAAAGGCGGGTTTAATAAAAATAATGAGGAAAAACAAAAGGAAAAAGAATCAAAAGTTTCAGGGTCAACAGATTTAGAAGAAATAGAAAATAAAATCCCAAAAATCAAAGTAAATATAGTTAATAATTTTAAATTACTAGATCAACTAGTTAAAAGATTAGAAATCACGAAGGAGCTCGTTGCCTTAGACACTGAGACAAATAGTTTAACCCCTCTTGATGCAGAACTTGTTGGGATAGGTTTTTGTCTTGGAGAAGATATTAATGATCTTTTTTATATACCCATTGCTCATCAATCACAACAAAATGAGTTGAATCAATTATCGATTGAAGATATATTTTCTAATTTAAGATCTTGGATAGAAAATCCAGAAAAAGAAAAAACTCTTCAAAACTGTAAATTTGATAGACAAATATTTTATAACCATGGGTTAAATCTTAAAGGAGTCACTTTTGATACCTTGCTAGCAGACTACATTCTCAATAATCAGGAAAAACATGGATTAAATGAAATTACTTTTAGAGAATTTGGATTTAAGCCGCCAGCTTTTAAAGAAACAGTTGGAAAAAATAAAGATTTTTCATTTGTCGACATTAATGATGCAAGTATTTACTGTGGTTATGATGTATTTCTAACCTACAAGATCGCCAAAATTTTTAAAGAAAGATTTAATAATGAAAATAAGAATTTAAAAAAATTATTTAAAGAAATCGAATTACCTTTAGAGCCAGTTTTATCAGAAATGGAGATGAATGGTATCAGAATAGATACCACTTATTTAAATGAACTTTCTGGAGAATTAAAAAGTACATTAGAAAATATTGAGGAAAATGTTTTTGAAATAGCCAAGCAAGAATTCAATTTATCTTCTCCAAAACAACTTGGTGAAATATTGTTTGAGAAGTTAAATCTTGACAAAAAGAAATCAAGGAAAACAAAAACAGGTTGGAGTACTGATGCCGTTGTTCTTGAAAGATTAGTTGAAGAACATGAAATAATTCCCTATCTAATAAAACATAGAACTCTTAGTAAACTTTTAAGTACATATATTGATGCTCTTCCCAACCTTATTAGTAAAAAAACAGGAAGAGTACATACTAACTTTAATCAAGCAGCTACAGCCACTGGAAGATTAAGTAGTAGTAATCCAAATCTTCAGAATATCCCTGTCAGAACAGAATTCAGTAGAAGAATAAGAAAAGCCTTTTTGCCAGAAAAAGGTTGGAAATTAATATCAGCAGATTATTCTCAAATTGAATTAAGAATACTAGCTCACCTGGCTAATGAAGAAATTCTTATAAATGCATTTCACAAAAATGATGATATTCACTCGTTAACAGCACGATTAATTTTTGAAAAGGAAGACATCAATTCTGACGAAAGGAGAGTTGGTAAAACCATTAATTTTGGAGTTATCTATGGAATGGGAATAAAAAAATTCGCACGCTCTACAGGGGTAAATACGACAGAAGCAAAAGAATTTTTGATAAAATATAAAGAAAGGTATTCCAAAATTTTTAAATTTCTAGAACTTCAAGAAAGATTTGCTCTTTCGAAAGGTTATGTAGAAACTATTTTCGGAAGGAAGAGAGAATTTAAATTTGATAAAAATGGACTCGGCAGATTATTAGGAAAAAATCCGTATGAAATAGATTTACAAACTGCCAGGAAAGCTGGAATGGAGGCTCAGTCATTAAGAGCCGCCGCAAATGCTCCCATTCAGGGTTCTAGCGCTGACATTATTAAAATAGCTATGGTTCAATTAAACAAAAAATTATTAGAGATGAAAATACCAGTAAAAATGCTTTTGCAGGTTCATGATGAATTATTGTTCGAGGTCCAACCAGATTTCTTAGAAATCACAAAGCAATTAGTGAAAGAAACTATGGAAGATTGCGTAAAATTAAAGGTACCACTTCTAGTAGATATCGGAGTTGGAAATAACTGGATGGAAACCAAATAATCTTCAAATAAATACTTTTTTAATATGATCAAATTATTTAATACTTTAAGTAAAAACGTAGAAGTCTTTAAACCAATAGATGAAGTAGTAAAAATATATTGTTGTGGTGTAACTGTTTATGATTTATGTCATCTTGGGCATGCAAGAAGTTATATAGCTTGGGATGTCTTGAGAAGATTCTTAATTTATAGCGATTACAAAGTTAAGTACGTACAGAATTTTACTGATATCGACGATAAAATTTTAAAAAGAGCAAAAGAAGAAAATAGCTCTATGAGAGAGGTTTCAGAAAAAAATATTAATGAATTCCATAAGGATATGGATGCCCTAGGGATTATGAGGCCAGATAGTATGCCAAAAGCTACAAATCATATTTGCAATATTTGTTCATTTATAAAAGTTCTTGAGGATAAAGGTTTTGCATATGCCAGAGGTGGAGACGTTTATTATTCTGTTTTTAAAAATAAAAATTATGGAAAACTAAGTAACCAAAATATCCTAGAGCAAAATATAAATCAGCAAGGCAGGATGACGTCAGATGAAAGTAATAAAAAAGATAATCCCCAAGATTTTGCTCTATGGAAAAAAGCAAAAAAAAATGAACCATCTTTTGATTCGCCCTGGGGGAAAGGCAGACCAGGATGGCATATTGAATGTTCTGCAATGGTAAAAGATGAATTAGGAGAAACAATTGATATCCATCTAGGAGGGTCTGATCTTATTTTTCCTCACCATGAAAATGAGATTGCACAATCTGAATCAGCTAATAATAAAAAGCTTGCAAACTATTGGCTCCATAATGGCATGGTCAATGTAAATGGACAAAAGATGAGCAAATCTTTGAAAAACTTTACTACCATAAGAGATTTATTAGATTCAGGGACAAGTCCTATGACCTTAAGATATTTTGTTTTAACCGTAAACTATAGAAAGCCACTCGATTTCACCGATGAAGCCTTGAATAGTGCCTCAGAAGCATGGAAAAATATTAATGCTGCACTTTCTTTTTTTGATATTACTGAAAAAGAAAATCTATCGATTGAGGTAAATGACACGAATGAATTTGTTGAAGAAAAGTATAAAGAAACAATCAATTATGAAATATCTCAAAAAAAGATAAAGTTTACTAATGCTTTAAATAACGACCTCAATACAGCAGGAGCAATTGCAATTATTTATGAATTAGCTAAACCACTAAAAAACTTTATAAACCAATTCCAAAGAATTAAAAACCTCGAAATCAATACTAATGAAAAATTTCATCTGAGAGAAACACTAAAAGTATTAGAAGAACTGACCGAAGTGCTTGGATTAAAAAAAGAAGAAATAATAATCGAAAACAAAATCAGCGAAGATCAAATACGATCCCTTATTAATAAAAGATTGATAGCAAAAAAGAACAGAGATTATGCAGAAGCCGATGAAATAAGAAATTCATTAAAGGGGAAAGGCATAGAACTTATAGATCAATCCTCTGAACAAACAACATGGATTAGGCTCTAAATTTTAAGAAAAAACCCAATTTAAAATTTTTATTTTTTAAATTCACCTTTAAGTGGGAAAATATTATAAATATTAGAGTAATTTGAAATACATCACTGTACTGGGTTCAACAGGTTCAATAGGAACTCAAACTCTCGAAATAGTAAGTGAACTCCCAGATAAATTCAAAGTAGTAGCTCTTTCAGCAGGAAGAAATATAGACTTATTGACGGAGCAAGTTAGACAACATAACCCCGAAGTTATTGCCATCGAAGATGAAAATCTTTTAGCAGATTTAAAAAATAATATTAACAACTTAGGAATAAGTAACCCTCCAATAGTTTTAGGTGGTCGAGACGCAATTAATTCAGTCGCAGCATGGGATTCTGCTGATACAGTAATTACTGGGATAGTAGGCTGTGCTGGACTTATTCCGACTATGTCAGCAATTAAGGCTGGTAAAAATATTGCTCTTGCCAATAAAGAAACATTAATTGCCGCGGGGTCGGTTGTTATACCTGCTTTAAAGGAAAACAAAAGTAGACTTTTACCTGCAGACTCTGAGCATTCAGCTATCTTTCAATGCATTCAAGGGTTACCTAATTATGAAAATGCCGATTTTTCAACAGGTCAAATCCCAAATGGTTTAAAAGCTATTCATTTAACAGCTTCAGGAGGGGCTTTTAGAGATTGGGCAGTACAGGATTTAAAAAATGTCACCGTAGAAGATGCGACTTCCCATCCAAATTGGAGTATGGGGAGAAAAATAACTGTAGATTCTGCCACTCTTATGAATAAAGGATTAGAGGTTATTGAAGCACATTTTCTATTTGGGACATCCTACGAAAATATTGAAATTGTTATTCATCCTCAAAGTATCATTCATTCAATGATTGAGATGGAAGATTCTTCCGTCTTAGCTCAATTAGGATGGCCTGATATGAAACTCCCAATTTTATATGCAATGAGTTGGCCAGAAAGATTAAAAACTAATTGGAAAAGATTTAACTTAACGGAGATTGGTCAACTTACATTTAAGAAACCAGATGAAGTAAAATATCCATGCATGGGACTTGCATACTCAGCTGGAAAATGTTCAGGAACTATGCCCGCAGTACTAAATGCTGCAAATGAAATGGCTGTAGATCAATTTCTAAAAGAAAAAATTTCTTTTCAAGAAATCCCTATTTTTATAAATAAGACTTGTGAATCACATATGAATAAACTCAACTTAAACCCAAATTTAGAGGATATTTTAGAAGTCGATAATTGGGCAAGAAATTTTGTTAAAGAAGAGATCAAAAAAGGCAAGAAATTTATCAACGTAGGATGAATCAAAATCTAACAATGGATACAAAAACTGCTATTTTTGGAAGAAGAACTATTCATGCCTTTAATTCAAAGAAAGTTCCCGAGAAATTAATATTTGATGCTATAAATGCAGCAAATCAAGCCCCCTGTCACAAATTAACTTTTCCATGGAGATTTTATTCAATAAGTGCAACCAAAAGAAATGAAATTTTAAAACTAACAATTGATATTAAATCCTCCAGAAAATCATTAAGTGAAAATTCCAAAAAAATTCTTAGAGAGAAATGTCTAAACCCTTCTCATTTGATAGTTTCAAGTCAAATTCTGAATAAAGATAAATTAATTGAGAAAGAAGATTATGCAGCTTGTTCATGTGCTATCCAAAATTTAGCAATTTCCCTTGCTTCAAATGGGGTGAGCATAAAATGGTCTACTGGAGAAATTATAAGAAGTAAAAATATTTATAAAATACTTAATATTGATTCAGAATCAGAAGAAATAATAGGATTTATTTGGATAGGATACGGAAAAAAAGGACCGGAAATTTCAAGACCATTGATTAAGGAGATTTATAAACAAATTTAAAAGTTAAATTTCAACAAAAGTTTTATTTATTTAGAAACTTTAATAGTAAAAAAATATATTTGAAATAAATAAAAGACAAAAATTAATATATTAATAACATACTTTTTGTAAAGTAATTTCAGAATAAATATGTTTTTTAAAAACTATAAATAATCAAAAAAGGAACTTAAATCTTGGGCTGATTTTATATTTTTATAGAGAAAAAGTTTTTTAATATTTTTTTTAAAATATAAATAAGTTAAATACTTAAAAGCCAATTCTTTACTGCTTCATCAGACCAACAACCATAATTTGAATGAAAACCGTTATGTCCGCCTTTATCAGTAATCAGAATATTTAATCTATCTAATGAATCACTCAAAGAATTTTTCAAATTTAGGGTAGATTTATATGGAACCCAAGGATCATCTTTAGCATGTATTAAAAGAGTAGGGGGAAGTTTATTTATTAATTTTCCAATTCTATATATTGGTGAAGATTGATGATAATAATCCTCTAAAGATTCAAACCCCCAACTTGGTGCAGTGAATTTCGCATCAAATTCTCCTATCGTTTTTAAACCTTTAATTGTTTTACTCAATTTGCTTTTAGACAACACAATTCCTTCATTTCTATATCCATCCCATAATTGCCTTTTTAGGCGCTGCATTAACCATTTTTGATATAAAAAATTTCTAGGTCTTTCTATACAATTGCTACATAATATTAAATCTAAAGGGCTACTAACGCAGGCCAATCCATCTATTAATTTTTCACTATTATCTGAATTGTAATCTAAGCAGGCATTAAGAAGAATAGTACCTCCAAGAGATAAGCCAACTCCAAATATTGGTATATTTACTTTATTCTTTAAATAATCTTTAAATTCAGAATACAGAAGTTGTCTAAACTTTTTAAGTGCCAAAATAATATCATTCGAACATCTTGCAGAGTAGTTCCCTTTTGCCAAATATCTTGCTGAACCAGCTCCTCTAAGATTTAATTTAAGAACTCCAAATCCATTATTTACTAATTTTCTAGCAATTCTTTTTAACCCAAAACGTTTAGTAGAGCCACCTAATCCATGAGTAATGAGGACAATTCCCTTTAAAGAATCAAACTTTTCTGGCAACTCCAATATCCCTAAAAGATAATCCCCTTCAAATTTTTCGGAAAGAATATTATTAATTGGTAGAAGTATTTTATTTTCTTTTTTAGCTTGGACAATATCAAAAATAAATGTATCTCTTAAAGTTTGAAGATCACCTCCTAACCAAGGAATAGCTTCACTAAAAGGATTTTTATTTAAATAGTCTTTGAATTTAATTGAAATATTACTATTTTTCGCCAACACCAAGGTCCTTTAACTCTCCAATCAACTCGCTCAAGACTTTTTTTGCATCACCAAACACCATTGAAGTATTAGGTAAATCAAATAAATCATTTTTAATACCCGAATAACCTGCACTCATTCCTCTTTTTATAACAAAAACTGTTCTTGCTTCTTGTACATCAAGAACAGGCATTCCATAGAGAGGCGAACTCTTATCATTTTTTGCTTGAGGATTAACAACATCATTTGCTCCTAAGACCAAAACAACATCTGTTGCTGGGAATTCAGGATTAACAATATCCATTTCCTTGAGTTGTTCATAAGGAACATCTGCTTCTGCCAATAAAACATTCATATGTCCTGGCATTCTGCCTGCTACTGGATGAATTGCATATACAACTTCTATACCATTTTGTTCTAGTTTTTTTGTTACTTCTCTTAATGTATGTTGAGCTTGAGCCACAGCGAGTCCATATCCGGGAACAACAATTACCCTATTTGCTGCCTCTAATGTTAATGCACATTCTTCAACACTACATGAAGTTATATTTGTATATTCGCCTGATCCAGAAGATGAAGTAGTTTGTGCAGATAAAGAACCTCCAAAAAGGACAGAAATCAAAGACCTATTCATTCCTTTGCACATTACCTGAGTTAATATCAAGCCCGCTGCTCCAACCATCGCACCGGCGACAATCAAAAGCTGACTATCTACAACGAAACCTGCAGCTGCAGCTGCAATCCCTGAATAACTATTTAAGAGAGATATCACAACAGGCATGTCTGCACCACCAATTGGCAACGTTACCCCAACTCCTAAAAGAGTAGAGGCTATAACTAAAAGCCAAATCGAACTAATATTCCCACTTATAAGGTATATGAAAGCTACCAATGAAGTCACGCCAAAAACAATGTTTACAAAATGCCTCGCTTTAACCTGAGTCCATCTAGGAGTGGACAGCCAACCTTGTAGTTTTGCCATGGCCACGATTGAACCTGAGAAAGTGATGGCACCAACAAATATTGAAACTGAAATTGAGAGATCATTAATAAAAGGCTCTAAAGATACTGATTTTGCTACTTCATTAAAAGGGAATAAAAAGGCACCAATAGCTACTAATAGAGAAGACATTCCACCAAAACCATTGAACAAAGCTACAGTCTCTGGCATTGATGTCATTGGAACCTTCTTAGCAAGCAAAGTTCCCAGCAAACTTCCTACTAAAGATCCAACAATTATCCAGACCCAAGATTGAGAAGGGATTCCTGAAGTTCCTAAATAGTAAGAGAGTAAACCTATAACAGAAAGCAACATAGCAAATGCTGCCAATATATTAGCCTCTCTCGCAGACCTAACTTTTGATAAACCCTTTATTCCAAGTGCTAACAACAGAACTGCTACAAGATCTATAACGAATTTAATAATATCAGGGAGGTTCATTTTTATTGATTGATTGATTAATTATTTATTTTTTTTTGTGGGTTTGCGACTAAACATAGCCAGCATCCTGTCGGTAACAAAAAAGCCACCTACAACGTTGAAAAGAGCAAATCCAAGAGATATAGATCCGATTATTAATAATGGACTATTTGGCTCTGCTTTTATAATTGCAGTTAATGCTGCCAACATTGTTATTCCTGAGATGGCATTTGCTCCACTCATTAAAGGTGTATGGAGTGTTGGAGGAACTTTCCCTATTAACTCCAGACCTAATAAACTTCCAAGCAATAAAACCCAGAGCAAACTATCAAAATTCATAATTTAATTGAGACCTCATTTTTCAAAAACTTTATTTTGAAGGATAACTCCTTCATCACTTAATAAACAGCCAGAGATTAATTCATCATCTTTGTCTAAATTAATTACACCATCTTTTATGAAAGGTGTAATCAAGGATGTTAGGTTCTTAGCATAAAGTGTACTCGCATCATAGGGAACAGATGATGGTAACTCTCCAGCCCCTATAAGCTTTACACCATTTCTAATAATAGTTTCATTGGATTTTGTTCCTTCACAATTACCACCTTGCGATACGGCCAAATCAATAATGACTGAACCAGATCTCATCTTTTCAATCATGTGAGAATCTACTAAAACAGGAGCTTTTTTACCTAAGACTTGTGCTGTACATACAGCAACATCGGCTTCGGATAAATATTTAGTTAAAGTAGCCTTTTGTTTAGAAAGGAATTCAGGAGTAACTGCTTTTGCATAACCACCTGATTCACCAGGTTTTTCTTCAATTTCAGGAAGCTCTATAAATCTTGCTCCTAGAGACTCAACTTGTTCTTTTACAGCTGGTCTAATATCTGAAACAAAAACAATAGCTCCAAGTCTTTTTGCGGTTGCGACTGCCTGTAACCCTGCAACTCCTCCACCAAGAACAACAACTTTCGCAGGCTGTACGGTTCCTGCAGCAGTCATCAGCATCGGGAAATATCTATCAAGTTCACTTGCCGCTAAAAGAACTGCTTTATATCCTGCGATATTAGCTTGGGAGGAAAGTACATCTGATGATTGAGCTCTACTAATCCTTGGAAGTAATTCCATTGACAAAGCGGAGATCTTTTTACTGGTTATAATTTTTTTAAGTTTTTCATTAGTATATGGATTTAAAAGACCAAGAAGAATAGCTCCTTTTTTTAACTTCCCCAAATTAGATTCAGAGGGAGTTTGAACACAAAAAACAACATCAGCATTCTCCCAAATATTTATATTAGATTCATTAAAAATTTCACCTCCAGATTCTTTGTATAAAGTGTCATTAAACCCTGATAGTTCTCCTGCTGAACTTTCAACAAAAACTTCACATCCAAGACCTTTTAATTTTTTCACCGCTCCAGGAGTAGCTGAAACTCTTCTTTCACCAGAGGCTGTTTCAATAGGAATGAGTATCTTTGTCAATTTATAGTATTTTTTAAACATACTAAAGATAATTTGAATAAAGTCAAAAGTCTTGGAGTTTGAGTTTTGTTAAAGATATATTTTCTTTTTTTAAAATCATGGCTATGAAAAACATATAAGTATTAAAAACTAATGAGCATAAAAGCTATCGAATGCCCAGATGGAGTTTGTCATAGTCATCATGGCGGCCATGCTGTCCCAAGACAAACCATGCAAAGAAACTTAGAAAAGCATGGGAAAGACTGGTGTGAAAAACTAGCTGAAAGAATTTATGAAATGTCAGTTGACACATATTCTCAAACAGTAATGCCTAGTCTTCATTCTTCAGGCTGGCAAAGAAGACATCTCGATTGGGAATTTAAATTAGCAGAGAATGATTCTGAACCTGATGAAGCTCTTGTTGAAGGAATCATCAATGCTACTGAAAGTTTTCTTAGAAGCAGTGAGGTACATAGATTATTTATACAAGAACTGGTACAAGGTACATTTGAAGAAGCAAATGATAAAAAAATAATTTCTAAAGCTATAAAGTCTATTATCGAAGAGGAAATAGTAATTTCACTAAGAGAAAAAAAAGAAACCCTTTTAAGAAAAATATCTTCAAAATTAATATCAGAAGAAAAAGTTAGCGAGGAGCTTGCAATCAATTCAGCGAAAGAAGGATTTGACGAAGTTGAAAGATTACTTGTGAACCATACAGAGGCAGTTTAAGTTCGACACTTAATATTTTCTTTATATTTACAGTAATTACAGGGGCAAATATAAACAAAAAGTTAAATTATTGTTTGAAAGTACAAAGTTGTAACTTATTAGACAATGTTTAATTCAATCAGTATGCTTATCTATAGTCAATTCCAAAAGATAAATGACAAATTTTTTAAGAAGAAGAATTGATGTAGCTACATGTTGGGCAACAAATAGGATTTCCGTTATGGATACTTTAGAAAAATATGAGGATAGCTACGCAATCGCAGAAGAATTCAGAGAATGGATCTTGCATATTGGTGAAAATGATGAAAATTTAAAAGATTCTGTTTTAAATTTCCCTAATGACATAAAAGATTTAATGGATCAAAAGATAAATGACAAAGTAAATTAATCATTTAACGTTTAAAACCCTACCTTCATAAGTATATTTAATTGATTAAAATTAGACTGACATAAATATTTAAATGGAAACCAGAGAAAAAGAAGCCAACATTGAAAATATTGTAATTATAGGTTCCGGTCCAGCAGGTTATACTGCAGCTATTTATGCAGCCCGTGCAAACCTTCAACCTCTTTTAGTGACTGGATTTAATTCTGGTGGAATTCCAGGAGGGCAATTAATGACAACAACTTTTGTTGAAAACTATCCAGGATTTCCTGATGGAGTACTAGGACCTGAATTAATGGATTTAATGAAAGCTCAAGCTGAAAGATGGGGAACAAATTTATATGAAAGTGATGTGATCTCAATTGATACCAGCTTACGTCCTTTTGAGCTAAAAACCTTAGAAGGCATTATTAAAACAAATTCAATTATTATTGCAACTGGCGCGAGTGCTAATAGATTAGGCGTTATTAACGAAGATAAATTTTGGAGCAAAGGAATAAGTGCTTGCGCAATTTGTGATGGAGCAACACCACAGTTTAGAGATGAAGAATTAGCAGTTATTGGAGGAGGAGATTCTGCATGCGAAGAAGCTGCATATCTCACAAAGTATGGCAGTAAGGTTCATTTACTCGTTAGATCGGAGAAATTAAGAGCTAGCGCTGCAATGATAGATAGAGTAAAAGCTAATTCAAAGATTGAAATACACTGGAACACAAAAGTAGAGAAAGCGAATGGTACAGATTGGCTCGAAAATGTTGAAACCATTAATTCAATAAAAGGTAAAGTTGAAATTAAAGTAAAAGGACTTTTTTATGCTATTGGACATACTCCTAATACAAAATTTTTAGATGCTAAAATTAATTTAGATAAGAAAGGATATATTGCTTGTAAATCGGGAAGACCAGAAACTTCCATAGAAGGTATATTTGCAGCTGGTGATGTCGTGGATTCTGAGTGGAGGCAAGGGGTTACAGCTGCGGGAACGGGATGTATGGCAGCATTAGCAGCTGAAAGATGGTTAGCAGAGAAAAATTTATCAAAAGTAATTGTTAGAACAACAACTGAACCAGAAAAAACATTGACTTCATCTAGCTTTAATGAAGAGGATGTAAATGAAGATACTTTTGATTTAAACTCTGAATGGCAAAAAGGTAGTTACGCACTAAGGAAGCTTTATCATGAAAGTAATAAACCAATTTTAGTTATTTTCAGTTCTCCAAGTTGTGGACCATGCCATGTATTAAAACCACAACTTAAAAGAGTGATTAGGGAATTTGAAGGAGCCGTACAAGGCATAGAAATTGATATTGATAAAGATCAAGAAGTCGCAAAACAAGCCGGAATAAATGGAACACCTACAATACAACTATTTAAAGACAAGTTACTTAAAAAGCAGTGGCAAGGTGTTAAACAACGAAGTGAGTTCAAAGAAGCGATACAAAATATAATCTAAGGAAACTTTTTATTACTTCCTTCTTACATTATTCTTAAAATTTCCCGATCTAGACCCACCGCCTCCTGCATTCCTCTCACGATAAGTAATCCTTCCTCTTGTTAGATCATAAGGACTTATTTCAACTAATACTTTATCTCCTGCTAACAATTTAATTCTAAATTTAGTTAACTTTCCTGCTGCTCTGCATAAACATTGGTGACCTTCAGGTTGCTCTAAAGTTACCAAATAGAAACCATTTCCTTGTTCTTTTTCTATTACACCTGAAGTTTCGATCATTAAATAATTTATTTTTCTAGATTCATATTATCAGAAAAGAATAAACAAAAATTATCTTAAGATAATTTTTCATTTGAATAAAATTTATTACAAAGATTAATTTTTTCATACAAAAATTTTAATCTCATTAATTATTTGAAGTTGACCATAGTAAAAATTTGCCTTTGCAATTTTTTCAGGATCCTCTAATTGATCAAAGAACGTAAATCCTAAACTCTCCCATAATGATGATCCGCAAACATTGTTTAATTCATTAGTTGCCTCGTTAGCAATATTATTTAATTTGCGTTCCAGATTTTTAGATTTAGAAATTGACATAATAAAACAGTATATATAGTACAAATATACTATATATACTGTTTCATGCAACTTTAGAATGGAAGTCTCTTCTTTTCTTCGATATTCAGATCAACTTCCATTTCTTTTAGTCTTTTTAAAATCTGCTGATAATATTCTTTGATGTAGCTTTCAAGAGAGGTAATCTCTTCTTTCTCGATATCTAATATCTCATAAGTATTGCTCATATCAGAGTCTAAAGAAATCCCACTACTAGTGACTTCAGAGAAAGCTAATCTCTCAGAAACATTTAAGGCATCTTGAAAAAATGAAACCACGTTCTGAGTGACTTTTATCAAAAAGGGAGAAACTCTAAAAATTTTTGCTTGCTTATTACTATATTTTTCGCATAAAGAAATTACTTCATCAGAATCCCAAGCTTTAGGTCCAACCAAAGGAAGTGAAAGTTTGTAAGATTTTGGATTATTTATTGAAGATACTATGATTTTAGCCATATCTTGAGTATTCATATAAGCGATTTTTGTTGGAGTGCCACTCATCCAGACGGCTTGACTATCTAAAACAGGAATAGCGAATTGACTAATAACACCTTGCATAAAAGCAGCGCACTTGAAAATCGTATAATCAAAACTAGATTTTTCAAGAAGTTTTTCAGTACAATACTTAACGTCCATTAAGGGAACGTTTCTAAACTTTTCTGTTAATAAAATTGAGAGAAAAATAACCCTTTTTATTTTTTTTGATTCACACGCATTAAAAAGATTAAGTTTCCCATCCCAGTCAGTCTCATAAATGCTTTTAGAATCTTCTGGTCTACCAGTAGCGCTATCAATAACCACTTCAATATCTTGTAGTGCATAATCTATATCTCCAGAATTAAGTAGATTACCTTTTGTAAGCTCACAACCCCATTCTTGAAGAAATGAAGCTTTCCTTGGATTCCTTACAAAACATCTCACTTCATGACCTTCTTCAATAGCTTGTTTTGCTATCTGCCTTCCAAGAGTTCCAGTTGCACCTACTAAGAGAATCTTCATACTTAAGGTTTTACTTAACTTTTCGAGATTAACTCACTTTCCATAGTATTCGTGAGAATCAATCTCCTTGAAATTTTAATAATAATGCACCACCAACCAATCCAATAGGTATCAATATCCAGAAAACAGCAGCAATACTAAAAATTTCTTTAGCCATAGGAAACTTAATCAATTATTATAATTTAACGTCAATTTGCACTTTTTTGTAAAAAAAATAACTAATGCAAATATCTTTAAATTATTTAAGGTGATTAAAAGTTTATTCTTATGAATTCCATCTATAAATCAGAAAAAGGAGACGAATCTAATTACTGGAATTGGAATGGTTTCAGAATTTTTTGGAGTGTTAGAGGAAAAAAAAATCAACACCCCATAATTTTGATTCACGGATTCGGAGCAAGTAGTAAACATTGGCGAAGCAATTCTTATTACTTTGCAAAAAAAGGATATTCTGTTTACTCAATAGATTTAATAGGCTTTGGTAATTCAGCTCAACCAGGAATAAGAGAGATTGGAAAATTAGATAATGGAGTTTGGTGTAATCAAGTCAGTGATTTTATTAAACAAGTAATAAGGCCTAAGACTTCTAATAAAATTATTTTAATAGGAAATTCCTTAGGTTCTTTAGTCGCTTTAACATGCGCGGTCTATTTAAAAAATGAAATATTATCTGTTATCGCTTCTCCTCTTCCAGATCCAATAGTAATAAATAAAAAGGTATCAAAACTTAATTCGAGTTTTGAAAAATTTAAAACCAAAACTATAAAAATATTTTTTAGAATTTTCCCTTTAGAAATAGTCCTATTTTTAATAAATAAATTAGGAATTATAAAATTTGGACTTAATTCTGCATATTTCAAAAAAGATAACGTAGATAAAGAATTAATTGATATCGTAAGAAAACCAGTCTTAAGAAAGACTGCAGCCAGATCATTAAGAGCTATGTGTATTGGCATGTCCACAAGAGGAAATAAATTAAAAGCCTCTTACCTTTTAGAACAATTAGGTAATTCAAAAAAAGTTCCTTTTTTATTATTGTGGGGAGAAAAAGATAATTTTATACCTTTATTTCTTGGTAAAAAGATTGCAAGTTTCCATAGATGGGTAGAATTAAAAATAATATCCAATTCAGGCCATTGTGTTCATGATGAAGATCCTTCATTGTTTAATAAAATTTCTTATGAATGGATTAGAGACTTAAAAACTTATTAAAATATGAAACATACATTATCAGTACTTGTTGAAGACGAATCAGGAGCATTGAGCAGAATATCAGGTCTTTTTGCCAGAAGGGGTTTTAATATCAATAGTCTTGCTGTTGGGCCTGCAGAAACTAAGGGTATATCTAGATTAACAATGGTTGTAGAAGGTGATAATCAAACCCTTCAACAAATGACAAAACAACTTAATAAATTATTTAATGTTCTTGGGGTCGTAGATTTTACTAACCTTGCAGCTGTTGAAAGAGAATTAATGCTTCTTAAGGTATCGTCGAAAGAAGATACGAGAAGTAATATTTTAGATATAGTTCAAATATTTAGAGCAAAAGTAGTCGACGTGTCCGATATTGCTTTAACCCTTGAGGTAGTAGGAGATCCAGGAAAATTAGTTGCTTTGGAAAAACTACTTGAGCCATACGGAATTCTTGAGATTGCGAGAACAGGAAAAGTTGCCCTTAAGCGATCCTCGGGTGTAAATACCGAAATGTTAAAAACAAATAAATACTCATTAGAGTTTTAATTAGAAATTATGATTTCAACAATCAAATCTTCTTTATCTATTTTCTGTAATATTTCGATTCCTTTTACAACTTTTCCAAATATTGAATACCTTCCATCTAATTCAGACAATTTGTTGGTTACGAAGAAAAACTCTGTGGAAGAAGAATCTCTTTCTCCACTCTTTACCATTGCAAGTGAGCCCTTTTCAAATAAATTAGTAAGATTAACAATTTCAGAAGGATTTACAATTTGATATCTATATCTTGGTTCGGTTTCTTTAATTAATTTAATTTCTAAAGGAATCTTTCTTATAGGTTTATTTAGATTTTGATTTTCTTTTGTGTAATATTTATTCTTTGGGTAAATACCTGAATAAATCAATTGAACCTGAGGATAATTAATTATTTTATAAAACTTTTTATTTTTATAAATATTTTTTTTAACATTTTGAATGAAATTATTGACTGTGACTGGTTTTTTTTCTCCATATAGTTTTACCTCAAAATTGCCTTTTGAAGTCTTGAAAACGACTCTTTTATTCTTTTTTGTGCATTCAATATTAAGCTTTTTACAAAAATAATTTGAATCTAAACCACTCTTATAACTGCAACCAGTGATTAACAACAACAATATATTAAACAAAAAAAGTGGTTTTAAGAAATAAAATTTTCTTATTTTAAACCCTCCAAATTTACATTTAAAAATTTAGCTAATCTTGCTCCTTCCTCTTCAACTTGTAGCAATGGTTTAAGCTCTCCGGCTCCGCTTAAAGGAAGTGCTTTCTTTCTACCTTTAAGAACTAATGCAATCCTTCTTCTTGGATTAAAGCCTTCACTTATATCTAGTTTTACAGATTTGATTTCATCAAAATTTAATTTCACTTCAATATCCTTAAATAACCCTTTTCTTTTAATTTCAACAGATTGAGCCCCCTTATCAAAAGAATTGTAGCCAGAACCGAAATTTATAAAAACCAAATACCATAGATAAATATTTAGCAAATTGGCTATTACTCCATAAGCTCCCATTATTATTCCTTGAGGAATAAAAAGTAAGGATGAAGGATTACCTAGGGGGAGTAAATCTCTTCCTGTGTAACTTGATATCGCAGCCAAGATAAAACCTACACCACCAATAGTTAACATTCCTCCAATAAGATAGTTTGATATTTTTCTTGACCCATTAATTTTTTGTTCAATTTTATCGAAAGAAGAAAGATTAGATTGCATAATATATTTATCTTAGAGGCCTATCTCAAATAATTTAACCAATAACATAGAGTATTAATACCTATTTTTTGACAATAAAGTCAGGAAAGCTTTACAAGGCATTTCATATATAGGAAAAATTCCCCACATTACTCTTGATCTTTGTTACAGTCTCAAAGTATCCCGAAGCTAAAAACGATTTCTCATGACGATCGCCGTTGGAAGCGCCCCACAGAGAGGATGGTTTGATGTCCTTGATGATTGGTTAAAGCGCGACAGGTTTGTATTTATTGGTTGGTCCGGACTTCTTCTTCTACCTTGTGCATATTTATCTATAGGTGGATGGTTCGTCGGAACAACATTTGTTACCTCTTGGTACACACATGGTATTGCCTCTTCATATCTCGAAGGAGCAAACTTTTTAACAGCAGCTGTTAGTACCCCTGGAGATGCCATGGGACACAGTCTTCTATTTTTATGGGGTCCTGAAGCCCAAGGTAGTTTCGTAAGATGGCTACAGCTTGGTGGTCTTTGGAACTTTGTTGCACTGCATGGAGTATTTGGCCTAATTGGTTTTATGCTTCGTCAATTTGAAATTGCTGGTCTTGTAGGTATTAGACCTTATAACGCACTTGCTTTTTCAGCTGTAATTGCAGTCTTTACAAGTATTTTCCTTATCTATCCTTTAGGACAACATAGTTGGTTTTTTGCTCCATCATTTGGTGTTGCAGCAATCTTCCGTTATATCTTGTTTATTCAAGGTTTTCACAATATCACTTTAAATCCTTTTCACATGATGGGTGTTGCTGGAATTCTTGGTGGTGCACTTCTTTGTGCTATCCACGGGGCTACAGTTCAAAACACATTGTATGAAGATACAAGTATTTATACAGATGGTAAAGTTCAAAGTTCAACCTTTAGAGCTTTCGATCCAACACAAGAAGAAGAAACCTATTCAATGATCACAGCGAATAGATTTTGGAGCCAAATTTTTGGTATCGCTTTCTCTAACAAGCGTTTCCTTCACTTCTTGATGTTATTCGTACCTGTTATGGGTATGTGGACATCTTCAATTGGTATTGTTGGTTTAGCACTTAACTTAAGAGCTTACGATTTCGTTAGCCAAGAGATAAGAGCTGCAGAAGATCCAGAATTTGAAACTTTCTACACAAAGAATATACTTTTGAACGAAGGTATGCGAGCATGGATGTCTTCTGTGGATCAACCACACGAAAACTTTGTATTCCCTGAGGAGGTTCTTCCGCGTGGAAACGCCCTTTAATAATTTACTAAGAGCTCCTAACCAGAGTATTGAAGAAACTGGTTATGCTTGGTACGTAGGTAATGCCAGATTAATAAATTTATCTGGACGTTTACTTGGAGCACACATTGCACACTCTGGCTTAATAGTTTTTTGGGCCGGAGCAATGATGTTATTCGAAGTAAGTCATTTCACATTTGATAAACCAATGTGGGAGCAAGGCTTAATTTGTATGCCTCACGTCGCAATGTTCGGGTTTGGAATAGGACCTGGTGGAGAAGTTACTTCTGTATATCCTTTCTTTGTTGCAGGTGTTATACATTTAATTTCTTCAGCAGTTTTGGGTTTTGGAGGAATTTATCACTCCTTAGCTGGTCCAGAAAAACTTGAGCAAGATTTTCCTTTCTTTTCAACTGACTGGAGAGATAAAAATCAAATGACTAACATATTGGGTTATCACCTAGTAGTTTTAGGAGTTGGTGCTTTATTTTTCGTAGCCGATTGGATGTTTATTGGTGGTGCTTATGATACATGGGCCCCCGGTGGAGGAGAAGTAAGATTGGTTAGTCCAACCTTAGATCCAAGAGTAATACTTGGTTATCTATTTAGATCTCCATGGGGAGGCGCTGGTTCCATAATTGGTGTTAATTCAATCGAAGACATTGTTGGTGGGCATGTTTATGTTGGTATAACTGCTATTATCGGTGGCTTATTCCATGTCTTCACAAAACCATTTGGGTGGGCTAGAAGAGCATTCATATGGAATGGAGAAGGACTTCTAAGTTATGCTCTAGGTGGAATATGTGTTGCAAGTTTTATTGCATCAACTTTCATCTGGTTTAATAACACTGCTTATCCTTCAGAGTTCTACGGTCCAACAAATGCTGAAGCTTCACAGGCACAAAGCTTTACTTTCCTAGTGAGAGATCAAAGAATTGGAGCTAATGTAGGTTCAACAATGGGACCAACAGGATTAGGTAAGTATCTCATGAGATCTCCCACAGGTGAAATTATATTTGGTGGTGAAACAATGAGATTTTGGGATTTCAGAGGACCATGGTTAGAACCTTTAAGAGGACCTAATGGATTGAGCCTTGAGAAAATCCAAAACGATATTCAGCCTTGGCAAGTAAGAAGAGCTGCTGAATATATGACTCATGCTCCTAATGCTTCTATCAACTCTGTTGGAGGAATCATTACTGAGCCAAACGCTGTTAACTTTGTAAACTTAAGACAATGGTTAGCTGCAGCTCAATTCTTCTTGGGATGGTTCACATTCATCGGTCACCTTTGGCATGCTGGTCGTGCTAGAGCAGCCGCTGCCGGTTTCGAAAAGGGAATTGACAGAAAGAGTGAGCCAGCTCTAGAAATGCCAGATATTGATTAACTCTAATCAATTAATTTTTAAAGACCCCAATAGGGGTCTTTTTTTTTATACAAAAATCCCTTCCTTAATTAAGCTTTTTCTAAGCCATGGCAAACTTAAACCCATTACATTACTAAAACACCCATCTATCTTTCGAATATATTTACCGCCTTTGCCTTCCAAGGCAAAGCCCCCAGCACAATATAAAGGTTCAAGAGATTCAACATAACTTTTTATCTCTTCATCTTCCAATCTAGAAAAATATACTTTGGAACTTACTGTTTTTTTAATTTTCCTTGTAACTTTTAGTACTTTCGAAGTTGAATCAAAAGTACAAAAAAGTAATGTATGTCCCGTATGGAGAGAGCCAAATTCTCCAGACATTTTTGACCATCTTTTATATGCTTCTTCTTTATCTGATGGTTTTCCGAAAGCGGTCCCTTTAAATTCAAAGATTGAATCACAACCTAAGATTACGACTGAACTATAATTAAAATTCCCTGGCAATTCTATCTCTTTGATATTAAGAACTAAACTATTAGCTTTTTGAAAAGATAACTCCATCGCTAAATCAGATATAGTATTTTCTTTTATTGAAGACTCATCAAAGTTACTTGATATTTGAATAAATTCAATTTGACAGTTTTCCAGTAATTTCTTTCTAGATTGGGATGCAGAGGCTAGAATTAACACAAATTTTTTATCGAATTATAATTCAATTCACTTATTAATAAATTTCAAGATTAATATAAATTACTAATGGAATTAATAGAAAAACTACAACCCATTAAAAAGCCCTTAATGGTTTTGGGTACATCTAGTGGGGCAGGCAAATCGTTAACAGTTACTGCCATAGGTAGGATTCTTAAAAATTCAGGAGAAGAACCAATACCTTTTAAAGGACAAAATATGAGTAATAATGCTTGGGTTGATTGGAATGGTGGAGAAATGGCATATTCACAAGCACTTCAAGCTTTTGCCTGCGGGATAATTCCTTCTTCAGAAATGAATCCCATTTTATTAAAGCCTCAAGGTAATTCGATAAGCGAGGTGATCCATCTAGGGAAAAGTACAGGAATTACAACGGCAAAAAATTACTACAAGGATTGGTTTTTCCCCGGTTGGGAAGTAATAAAAAAGAGTTTGAATTCAATATATAAACTACACCCAAATTGTCGTTTAATTATCGAAGGTGCTGGAAGTCCTGTTGAGATGAATTTAATTCATAGAGACCTTACTAACCTAAAAGTTGCAAAATATTTAAACGCGAACTGCATCCTAGTGACTGATATCGAAAGAGGGGGTGTATTTGCACAAATAATAGGAACCCTTGAGTTAATGAAACCAGAAGAAAGAAAACTCATTAAAGGGATATTAATAAACAGATTTAGAGGGGACATTTCATTATTTGAAGAAGGTAAAAAATGGATAGAAAATAAAACACAAATCCCTGTTTTAGGAATAATTCCATGGTTAGATGATAAATTCCCTCCAGAGGATTCTTTAGATTTATTAGAAAAAAAATCATATGCAACCAACCCTGAAATAAAGGTTGGAATTATAAAATTACCATCTATAAGTAATTTTTCAGATTTTGATCCATTAGAAAATGAAGAATCAATATTAATTAAATGGGTAATGGAATCTCAAAATTTGGATCAATTTGATTTTCTTATTATTCCCGGAAGTAAACAGACTATTAAAGATCAACAATTTCTTAGAGATTCTGGTCTATCTAAGGATATAAAAAATTATTCAACGAATAATGGCAATATTTTTGGGATTTGTGGAGGTTTACAAATGTTAGGAACAATTCTTGAAGACCCATTTTTTAAAGAAGGGTCAAAAGTTAATTTAGTGCACTCAATTAACGGAATTGGATTACTCCCTTTAAAAACAACTTTCCTTCAAAAAAAAATAACAAGGCAAATAAATTCTGAGTCAATTTGGCCGAACTTAACAGAAATCAAAGGATTTGAGATTCATAACGGAATAACTGAATTGGATAGGAGTCAAGATACCTTTAAAATAAAGCCCATTTTTAAAGATTTAGATCTTGGGTGGTATAAAGAAAATACCCAAGGAGGGACTATTGCAGGTACATACATTCATGGAATTTTTGAAAATGATAATTGGAGAGATCACTATTTAAACTTAATTAGAAAGAGAAAAAATTTGCCTTTATTAGACAAAAAAACAAGATCTTATAAAATGAAACGAGAATCGATTATTGATAACTTAGCAAATGAATTTAATAAACACTTTAATATTTCATCGCTATTAAATTGAAACATTCAAAAATTAAAATCACATGGCCAAATAATATTGAGACATATGCCTCAGAAGGCGATGATTGGTTTTCAATTGCTGAAAAGGTAGGTTTAGAAATTCCAACTGGATGTTTAACGGGTAGTTGTGGAGCCTGTGAAATAGATGTTAATGGAGAAACTGTTAGAGCTTGTATAAGCAATATTCAAAGTAACACAGATTGTTCATTAAGCGTTTCTTTCACTACCGATCCCTTTTGGTAAAATTAAGTTATAAATTCTTTAGAATAAAAAGTTTAATTTGAAACCAAGTCGATATTCTTTATCTTCAAGAAGTTGTCCGATATCCAGAATACCTTCTGCATTTAAATAATATAAATCAATTGATTTTTCTGGTTGTAAAGAATATCTTAGTGCTAATGAAAATTTAAAATCTGAATCATTTTTAAATGAAGTATTTATTTCAGTGATAAATTGTAAATTATCAAATAAATTTATATAGCTTGAAACTCCAATCCCCCCAACGATTCTTTCTACTCCTCTAAAAAAATATTTCGGAGCTAAATTAAAGACTCCCTTATTATTTAATCTTAAGGTATTTATCAATTCACCGAATAGATAGCCTTGATTCGTTTCATTATTTCTCCCGACAGATGTTCTAAATGCCAACCAAAAAGATCATCTTTTTGGGGACTAAATATTGATAATTCCCCTCCGAATCTATAGTTAAGATTATTCTCACTTAAGTAAGTTGAATATAACCTTGAAATATTATATTCATTAGGATTAGTATCATTGAAACGACCAATATTGAGCAATTCTAGTTGCAACATATTTGACAAAGAATAACCATAAAATCTAAATAAATTTCCCCTAGGGTCATAATTAAGACTAATTTGTGAAGTTCCAGCTTTATGTATCACTGCATTATTTACTGTGATTCCGCCATAACTAATCAATTTATCTCTCTCATTTAAGGGCTCTAGAAAATTATCCTCTTCATAAGGTTTATAAATTATATTGCCAGAATAAAGTGGTTTATTATCTGATGGAATAGTAAGTAAACTTTTAGAGGGGCTTGATCCTTATGAATTCGTTATCTTACCTTCAATTCCAATCTAAAGATTAATATTCCAACCCAAACCTAAACTATATATAGATTTTCTGGGGTATTTTAGTTCACTATCAAAATAGTTATTGCCAGGGCCTAAAAGATTTGTATATGAGAAAAGTTGATCAATATATTTCGCAATATCTAAAACAAAGCCACTTCCTAAATAAAAATTATTTCCATAAGCATTTTACCAATTCCCTTTGAGCCTAATTTCTCAGGCAAGAAGGTAACCCCTAGAACTATTAAAAAATTCAGATTATCATTCAATTTTTTCGAGAAAGGTAAAGAAAATGCTCAAACTATATTTTCAAATTTTTCTTTAGCATATGAATTGTTCTGTTGATTATAAATACTTTTATTTTTTTCAGATCCACTTGCAAGCATCCAATATTCAAAAGTTGATACCATAAATATTCCAAAGAAATTTTCATTCTCTGATAACAATTTTTTCTTGAATGAAAAAGTATAGTTTTGCTAATAATAATTAGTATTTTTCCCATCAATTTAGTTGTATAAATAATCATCCCCGCCTCAGAAAAATAAATTGATATAAGAGAAGAATTTGAGAGTCCATAAACAAAAATAAATGATGGGTTTTATGAAATTTATATGAGGTTAAAAACTTTGAACAAAATATATGAAATTCAATAGTAAACAAATATAATTTATATAATATGAATTCATTTTTTAATGAAAGGTTTTGGAGATCAAACTAAATCTAAAAAGAAATTAAATAATTTTAGAACCAAGCAATATCATCAACAAATAATGTATGAAGCTGTAAAGCATCAATCAGCCGGAAATATTACAGAAGCAAAAAAGTATTATCAAACGTTAATTAAGGATGGTTTGGAAGATGCAAATGTTTTTAATAATTATGGAATCATTTTAGTAAATCTAGGAGAATTAAAGGAAGCTGAATTATTAATCCGCAAGTCAATCGAACTCAACCCCAAAGATCCAGGAGCACATACTAATTTAGGAAGGATTTTAATAAAACTAGGAAAATTTAAGGAAGCAGAATTATCCACTCTTAAGGTAATTGAACTTAACCCTAATTCCTTTGAGGCTCATTACACCCTCGGTAATTTATTGAGAGATCAGGGCAAATTAGAAGATGCAGAAATCTCAATCCGCAAATCAATTCACCTGAATCATAATTTCGTTAAAGCTTATTTAATTTTAGGAATCTTATTAAGAGAACAAGGTAAATTAGAGGAAGCAGAATTATCCACTCGCAAAGTAATTGAACTAAATCCAAAAGTAGCGAATGCTCATTTATCTTTAGGAATCATATTGAGAGATCTTGGTAGATTAGGCGAAGCAGAAATATCTACTATCAAAGCAATAAACTTAAAAAGTTCTGATTTAGAACTTTGTTATCAAAATTTAAGTCTCTTAATGTACGCCAAAGGTAATATAAATTTAGCACTCGAAAATATAGAAAAAGCTATTTCAATTGATCCTATATCCAAAGATAATAAATTAATAGAATCAATATTTAAGAAACGAAATAACATAAAAAACAATGAAATATTAACTCATAAGGATACCCTTATTAACTATGAAAAATTTTCGACCTACCCCATTATTATAAACAAAACAGTTGACCCAGAACTAGTCAATTCTTTGTATGAGATACAGGCTTTAGATTTAAATAAATTTACAGACCCTAGTTATGGAGAAGCTAGGGGCTCTGATTATCAGCTATTTGAAGACAATGAAAATATCACAAATAAGCTAGAAAGAGATTTAATTGGTATCACGAAAAAAATCGTAAACACAGAAGTTTTTTTTCGTGATTCATTTTTTACAATTCTAAGTGGTAACAGCACAATAAGGAAACATAACCATTTAGGTGATTTTGATAAAATTGAGGTTCTTAACTTATGGAAGCAAAAATATTCTTTGGTCTACTATTTATCTATTGGAAATCAAAATTGTAAATATCCAGGAGTATTAAAATTCTATAAAGATAGATATGAAGATAAATCTAATTTGGAAATTCTTCCTAAAGAAGGAATGATATTAATATTCCCAGCTGATAGATTCCATTCAGCAAAGTATAATGGAAATAAAGATAGGATTATAATAGGAATAAACTTTTATAGCATTTAATATTCAATAAATAGAAGTTACATTGAAGGCTTTTTATTAATTGTTAAATCAAAGCAATATTTAAATATTTTTAATTTGTAAACAATACTTCTTATTTGAATTACATAAGAAAATAATATTTTTAGTAAGATTATGTGCATATTTTGGTTACTCTACTTTTTAGGATAGATTATGTATTTGTTAAGACTTACTTGCTATAACTAATCAGGGCGACAGGATTCGAATTTGCCACCTAGTACTCCCTTGTAGGTTCAACATTTAACTTAGGACTCGCAGGTAGAATAACCGATTTCTCTGCTTCCATTTTTACTGATTTTCTGGTGTATTTTTCGTCAGACATTCCCTATGATCTAACAAAACTAAATTTTTCTATACTATTTAACATTTTTTCAATATTTTTTTCTCTCTTCTTCTCTTTGAAAATAATTAGCGGTTAATGCAGTTATTCTTCCCTCCTTAACTTAAGCTTGCCTTAATAAAAGCCTTCTTTTCTTCCCTTTTCCGAGTTTCTGAAACTCTTTTGAAGAACTTAATAATGACTAGTTTTCTTCATTGTTATCCATTTAGAAATCAGGAAAACTTAATTGAACAAATGATATTCAATTAAAACAATCAATTGAATATGTAAAACATGATGGCACTATTGGATCTTACTTCCCAGATTTTTTCTTAAAATTAGATAATGGTGATAGGTGGGTTGTTGAAACAAAAGGTGCTGAAAGTATTAATGACCCTAGAAAAATTGAGCGATTAAAAATTTTGTGTGAGGATGCCACTAGATTGCATGGAATAAGTTGGAAATGCCTTTACATTAGGCAGGAAATCTGGAATGTATTGAAACCGAAACCAATAAATTTCATTGAACTATCACAATATTTCATTTGAGAATCTATCACTGCTAATACAAAAACACCAAATTCAAAAAAACAAACAAAACACAAACACCAAATTCAAAATTTTAAGTTTATTGACTTTCTTTCATTATCTTATTTTTCTTTCCTTCCTCTTTGAAAATTACACCTTCAAATGAAAGATTTGCCCATATAATTAGTTTTCTCTTTTACTGGTTCAACTACGAATATATACTCTCACCTACAGGCAATTTATTTCTTGCCTCACCTTTTTTTAGTTAAAACTTACTTATTTCTAGGTCAGTATAGATCTTTGCCAAAGCAAGTGATAAGAATTGGTTTCAGTATATCCACCACCACAAAACTTTGTCTATCAAATATCCACCACCACACGCGATTTATCCACCATCACATCCACCACCACTCTTTTCGGCATATACTGGAAAGGTGGGGTCTATATAAAAATCTATCCCGGTTATATTCTCAAAAACGCCCTCATAGCGTCCTACATAGGTCAGTAGCATACTTAATGGTTACGGAGAGGGTGTTTCGCTGAGTAAGGTCTAAGAGACACAGTTAGACACAATCAGAGACTAATTTTTTGGGGAACTGGTGAAATTCCCCAACATTTCTCCCAACACTTTGCGATAAAAATAAACTTTCATTAACAGAATCTACCTGACACCATGAGACGCTATTTTTAAGAAGATAATTGAAAAAGCTCCTACTAATACAAGTTTTTATAAAGATTGTGAAACTACCAGAATCCTTCAGATACCGTCAGACACTAAAAATAATCCGGAGAGGGTGGGATTCGAACCCACGAACAGTATCCTGTTAAACGATTTCGAATCGTTCGCTTTCGACCACTCAGCCACCTCTCCGTAAGTAAATTATATATATATATTTAATTTAGAAATTCGTTTTATTTTTTATATCTTATTCTTTAATTCCAACCCGCTTCTTTCATCATTTTGATTGCACGACTGTTATTTTCGCCTAACTCATTAACTGTCACTTTATCAGGAGTAAAATCCCCAAAGTTTTTGACTATTTCATTTTGATTAACTTCTTTTAAAGGATGTTCAAAAGTAGGTGCTGCTAAACCCTTACTTCCTTCAGGTGAAGCTAAAAATTCAAGCAATTTTATGGCTTCAGTCTTGTTAGTTGCATATTTAGCTATTCCTCCCGCACTAATATTTACGTGTGCAGGATTAGGTGTAATAACAGACGTTTTTTTTGCATATAAAGTATCTCTTCTTCCATTAACACCAGCAAGCATTCTTGCAACGTAGTAGTGATTAACAATACCTACACCACACTTTTTCTTAGAAACTGCCCTTACTATTGCAATATCTCCGGGAAAGAAAGGTTTAGAAACATTAGAAATCATTCCACTTAACCAAGCTTTAGTTTCAGACTCACCTTTATTAACTATTTGATTAGCTACGAGAGATTGGTTGTAAGGACTTTTTCTATTTCTTAAACACACTTTCCCTTTTAAAGAGGGATCAGCTAGGTCTGTATAATCCTTTATTTTCTTAACATCAACAACTTTTGGATTGGCAACCATGACCCTTACCCTTCTAGTTAATGCATACCATTCCTTACCTGGATCTTTTAAACCCTCAGGAACATCATTCTCTAAATTAGATGAGTTGATACTTTGGAGCAAACCTGCTTTTGCAGCATTAGTTATTCTTGCTGCATCAACAAGCAAAATTATATCTGCTTGAGAATTTTCACCTTCTCTTTTTAATCTTTCAATTAAAGATATACCGGCAGCTTCAATAAGTCTTACTTTAATCCCAGTTTCTTCTGCAAACTTTTTGTAAACTCCTCTATCAGTATTGTAATGTCTTCCTGAGAAGACCTTCACTTCTTTTTCAGTTGATTTGGCAGGTATATTTGCATTAAATAAAAAAGTAAGAGTCAAAGCTGAATAAAAAAATCTTTTTAGTTTTTGCACTTTTTTCAAATAGTATCTATGGTTACTTTATATATATCTAAAGAGCAAGAATCCTAAAAGAAATTTTCTATACACGGCCTTGTATCATTTTTACCGCCCAAAATGAATTATTTAACTCGCCAGCTACTTAATGAAGAGGAAATAGAGATATTAAATAAAAATATAAATATGCAAAATAAGCTTTGGGAAGATGGGAAAAAGACTGCTGGAAGTCATGCTTCGAAAGTTAAAAATAATTTGCAATTAAATAGAGAATCAGAAATTTCAAAAAAGTATACAGGATTAATTTCAAAAAAAATTTTAAGCGACAATTTAATAAAAAGCTTTGCCTTACCAAAAAAAATTCATGGGCTAATGTTTGCCAAATCTACGAAAGGAATGGGATATGGTCGTCATATAGATAATTCTTATATGTCATCGGGAAGAGCTGATTTATCATTTACAATATTTCTAAACAGTAAAGATAATTATGATGGAGGAGAATTATCAATTGAGAGTATTAATTCAGAAGAAAGATTTAAACTTAATTCAGGCGAAATAATCATATATCCAAGTACATATCTACATTCTGTTCAAAAAGTAACAAGAGGGGAAAGATTTGTATGTATTGGATGGATAGAAAGTTATGTAAAAAGTATTGAAGAAAGAGAATATTTATTTGATCTTGATTCGGGGGCGAAGGGTGTTTTAGCAAATTATGGAAGATCCGATGAACTTGACCTTATTTTTAAATCTTATTCAAACATGCTTAGGTTATTAGGAAATTGAAAAGAAACATTTTATACAATTAACAGATAATATTTTAAAAAATAATTAAAATCAAAGTATTAATCTTTAAATACAATGTCTAAAAAAAGTTCTATTGCAATATTTTTAGCTGCAACTAGTGCTCTCGCTATTTCGACAGCAGAAAATACAAATTTAAAAGCCAGTGAAGGAGATTTAGGGGGATTAAAGGAATGGAATACGGATATGCCTTTGGATTCTGATTTTATATTAGATGCTAGAGCACAAGAACTTGCAGATGAAGCAAAAAAGAATTCTGATATTTGTGTACCAATAGGAGAAGGTGAAAATTGTTGGTAGATTTTTATTTTAATTAACAAAAAAAAACACCCTTAAAGGGTGTTTTTTATTTTAGTTAATTTCTTATGACATTAACTAAATTTAGAATTTAAAGGTTGTTGTTACAACAGCACCAAAGGTGTCGTCTTCTGCATCTGCCCAACTATCAGTACCACCGAATACCGCTGGAGTGATTGACATAGAGTCATTTGGCTTGAATGAATAATAAAGTTCCCATAATAATGGATCAACTTCAGTAACAGTACCACCACCGACTACAGAAGTTACCTTAAGTGGTTGAGTGAATGCAAGACCGATAGTATCATCAGCTTGGAACATATCTTTCCAATTTAAGCCGACCATATAACTATCAGCTTCTTTAGCAGCACCTGTTGCACCACCTTCAAAAGATTTAGTATCGTAACCAACTGAAATTTCAGGAACTGCTGTACCTGAAGCTTCTGGTCTCCAATAAGCCCTTAAAGCGTATCCAGTAGAGTCTGTTGCGGTATCTTCACCAAAAGCAGTTGCGTTGTACTGCTGTGAAGTCCAGTTCTGAGCATCTGACAGTGTTGCTGATACATGCCATCTATCAGTAGTATAAGCAACTTGGGTATCCCATTTGCTTACATCATTTTTACCCATTAGGCCTTTAGCAAGTGGAGCTTTGCTGTATCCATCAGAACCTTTACTTACGATGTTAGTAGCTACACCAAATCCACCATCAGTCTCATACTTGAAACCGAAACCTGTATCAGTAGAAGCACCAAAGTTGCTGTTTCCACCTAGTTTGAAAGCTTTTAAAGCTCCAGGTTTGTAAATAGAAGGAGTGATATACATGTAGTAGTTTTCAATCCTTGGTCCTACAAAAGCAGTTATGTTGTCACCGACAGGGAATGTGTACCACATTTTATCGACGTTAAAATTATCTGATGTGTTCTTTGTCTCAATATGGTATGCAGCAGGCTTTAACTCCCAAACATCACCACTTTCACCAGCCTTAAGACGAACGTAAAGATTATCATCACCTGTGAACGTTGTATTCAAGTTCATTGTGTATGTATAACCAGTTTGTACAGATTCTGTATCTGTACCATCAATCTCGTTAGCTCCATCTACAGCACCAATCCACATAATGGCTTTACCATCCATGGTTGTTGTGCTTGAAAATGCACCAGCTTCGAAATTGTTTTGCTGAGCTTCTAGACCATCTACACGTCCATTGAGAACTGCGATGTCTTCATCAACATTATTAATGAATGTTTTACTGTCAATTCTGTTGGATGTTTTCTTACTACGAGAGTAATCATTCATGCCATCAAGATTTATTACGTCAGAAGCTTGTGTAGCAACTGGAGCTAGTAAGCCCGCTGCTGCAGTAGCAACCAACATTTGTTGGAAAAGTTTCATTTAACCTCACACGAAAAATGCCCACACGACATGGGTTAGAATTATTGTATCGACTGTAACTTTTATGAGTAGAGCCAATAGATGCAAAGGTATGTATCAAAAGTTACATAGTAAGTTTCTGTCTTTATTAGCTAATCTTTTTTAGTAGTGGGAAGTCTAAAGCATCTCTTTCTTGAATCCACGAAGAGGCAACTTCTCTCGCTAAATTTCTAATTTTTTCTATGTATTGAGCACGATCAGTTACTGAGATAACACCTCTCGCGTCGAGTAAGTTGAAACAGTGGCTACATTTAAGTACAAAATCTAATGCAGGATAGGTAAGTTTTTTTTCAATTAGTGAGTTTGCTTCGTCTTGATAAATAGCAAATAGTTTTCTCATATTTTCAGGATTTGACTCACTAAAATTAAATGAACATTGATTCTTTTCGAATTGAAGCCAAATATCACTGTAGTTTAATTTTTTATTCCAATTCAACTCCCAAATACTCTCTTTATCCTGCAAAAACATAGCTATTCTCTCCAGGCCATAAGTTATTTCAATCGGAATTGGATTGCAATCGATACCACCACATTGTTGGAAATACGTAAATTGAGTTACTTCCATGCCATCTAACCAAACTTCCCAACCTACTCCCCATGCCCCAAGAGTAGGAGATTCCCAATTATCTTCTACAAATCTTATGTCGTGACTCTTAATATTAATTCCTAAGAACTCTAAAGAAGTTAAATATTTTTCTTGAATTTCATCTGGTGAAGGTTTAATAATTACTTGGTATTGATAATAATGTTGAGCCCTATTGGGATTATCTCCAAATCTTCCATCAGTAGGTCTTCTACATGGTTCCGAATAAGCAACACTCCACGGTTCTGGTCCGATAGCTCTAAGGAAAGTATGTGGATTCATTGTTCCAGCTCCTTTTTCAGTGTCATAAGGCTGCATAATCAAACAACCTTCTTCGGACCAAAATTTATTTAATTTTTGAATAATATCCTGAAAATACATCGAATTAAACTTTCTTTAAAATTTAGAGCATCACCATCGAACATAATAACAAAGCAATACTAAAAGGAATGTTATTAACATTGACTTATATGAAAGTTTAATTAGAGAAAAAATCCAATGGTAATGGCCCAAAAGTATTAGATTCTGCAGAACCTATTTCATATTGACATGTTAATAGAATGCCTTCCCCAAGACCATTTTCTGACCTAATATAAACATTTCCAGTTTTTTGATTACCCTTTAAAAAAACTCTTCCTTCAGCACGTAAAAAATCATATCCTTTGAATTTAATTTCAGAATACTTTTTAGAAATTGATTGCAAAGCTTTAATAGCTTCATAATCATGAGTTGCCATTATTCCGATTGTTATCCAATCTGCATTAAAGATATTAGTTTCTAGTTCTTCTGAAAATCTTTTTCTTTGAATTTTATTTAAGTGAGGAGCCGATTTAAGATTATTTAAATCAACTAAAGAATTTATTTCCATAAAATTAAATATGAATACCCGAAATAATCTTATTCAAAAGTTTTGCCATTCCATCCCCACATTGACGCAGGGACATCCTCAAAGCGTATATATATTTTATCTAAAGGTATTCCAATTTTTTCATGAATAAATTCACAAATTGGTTTTGCCATGTTTGATGGATTTAAGGATCCTATTGACTTTATTTCTAAAAAGCAGCAGTTATTTTCATTTTCGAAATACATTTGCGAACCATCATCTAATTTTGCCATTACGAATTTTTTTGATTTATTTGTTAAAGATGATATTAAAGAGGTAATTTCCCGAAGTAATTTTTTCTTATCATGAACTTCTGCAGAAGTTGAAATATTAATGAAGGGCATTTTTATAAAAACAAAAATAATAGGCTTTGTAATCTAACAAATATAATTCAAAGCAATTAATTTATGAAATCAATACAAGTAATTTATCATCCAACAATAGTTAGATGACGATTTAGTGATTTCTCATTTTTTTTCTAAATATCAATTTCCTCAATTTCAATAAATTTATTCAGAATTATAGATAATGCTTACTTTAAAATTTCATTTCAACTAATGAAAAAAAGTTTCAAATGCAACTATCCAAGTAAACAAGTATTAGGACTTGAGCTAAATTGCCTACATTAATAAAAAGAGTTATAGATTATGTATCTAATTAACATCAAATTATTTAAATCTATGCTGCAAACTTGGATTCCGCAATATTAATTTTATGAAAATTTATTTTATTCTTAGAGACCTTTTTTGAAGATAAAAAGGCTAAATCGTATGAACTTATTCCATTTTTATATGGATTAAAAAGTGCGTTTTTTGATCGAGCTCCTTTAATTCTTTTCAAGCTATCCATTTTGATATTTGCTTTAATCAATAATTTAACTTTTTTTATTTAAATGTCCAGTTCATTCTTTATTTTTTAACTTTTAAACTAAAAAAGTTATTTTCAGACTCGGAAAAGATTTTATTTAATTAGATTTATACTAATTAATAAATAAATTTTGGAAGTTTTAAGTAGTTATCAACGACAAAAACTCGATGAAAATAATGATGAGAATTTCTATTCTGATCCAAAATTCGTTTATCATTTAGATGCAAATTTCAGAACTTATTTATCGTCTATTTATAAAAATGAAATCAAAGAAAATTCTAAAATCGTTGATTTAATGTCTAGTTGGGATAGTTATCTCCCTCCAGGTAAAAAATATAAAAAGGTAATTGGTCATGGACTTAATCATGATGAACTAAAAAAAAACAAAATCTTAAACTCTTTTTGGATTCAAAATTTTAATTCAAATCAGAAAATACCCTTAGATAGTAGTAGTGTTGATTATTGTTTGATGGTCGCAGCATGGCAATATTTACAATATCCTGAATTTCTCACTAGAGAGATTGCAAGAGTTCTAGATGATTATGGCAAAATTATAATCTCTTTTTCAAATAGAGCCTTTTGGCATAAAGCCCCAAACATTTGGATATCCTCAACGGAAGAGGAAAGACTTAAATATGTAAGAAAAGTATTAATTTCAAACGGATTTAAGGAACCTAAAATAATTAAAAAATTTACTGATCAAAGTTTTAATTTCTTACCTTTTTTAAAAAAAGATCCTTTTTATTGCTTAATCGCAACCAAAGAATAAATATAATTACTTAAATCAATCCCATATTTGGAGTTAAAAGTGTAATTCATAGCCTAACTTCTAAATATTGTTTAAGATTGGATAGTTGAAATTTTTTAAATGGGATCTAAAAGAGAAAAATATCCTGAAAAATGCCCATGGGATCTTGGACCCAACCAACATTTAGCAAAAGAAGAAAACTGGATCTTAAGATTAGGAGAGGCAAATGTATGTTTTAGCAAGAATAAACTAGATCCTAATTACTTTCATGTCATTAGTAATGATAATGAAGAGCAAATACTTGCTTTCAGAGCAAGACTTCTTTATCAAAAATTACTTGATAAAGGATTTAGATTAGTAGATTAATAAATTTTCCTCTATTTCAATAAACTTAGATCCTTAAAAGTAAACTTTTGTATTTCTTCTTCTTGATTTATATTTAAGTATTTTATGGATCTTGAATTAAGTATCCAAATATCTTGAGAACCAATATTAATAAATCTGTCCTCATATTCCAACTTCAAGGAATTTGTTTTAAAAGTATTCGGATCAATTTGTTGACTAGTATATTTTTTACTTAGCAATCCATTTCCAGTGTCTAAAAATTCTTGAACAAAAATCTCTATAATTATCCCATGAATTTTTCTATAAACCATATTAATAGAATTATTTTTTACTCTGTATTTATCACCCTCACTTTTACCGGAAACAATCATTTCAATTCCGCTCTCTGAATCTTTAATTAAATCAAAATTATTTTTTGAGTGAATTTCTTCAAAGTCTCTCTTTACTCTATGGATAGAAACTTCGAATAATTGTGAGGATATACTTTTAACTATCTTTTTATCATCAATATTCTGGATTTCAGGTTTAAAATCTTTCCCTAAAACGAAATCACCTTCATAGTTATCACTATTTACTGAGAAAATACATTTACCTTTATATCCACTAAAGTTATTATTCCAAGTGTATCTATTATTATAAGCTTTTTTAAAAAGTTCCTTGCAGTTTATTTCTGTTAAATTCATTAGTTGATAAGTAATTTTAATAACAATTTTACAAAAAAAATCCCCTCTAACTAAATAGAGAGGAATTTTTTTTACTAATTAAACTAATTTTGAGTAATTTTTGTATTTTCCATATTGTCAAAGGCTTGACCAATTTTCTTAAAGTCAAATCCCATAGCTCTTAGAGCATGCCATAAATGACCTTGTAAGAAAAAGAATCCTAAATAGAAATGACCGTTTGCAAGCCATGCTCTTGAACTATATTGTCCGGAACCTAAATCAACACTATCAGTAAAATAAGGAGCAAATTGAAATTCAAGATTCAATGGTTCCCCATAAAGATCAACTGGATAAATAGTTGTATTGGAAGCACACCAGAATGCTGCAATAAATGCCATAAAGGAAACACCAACTACTGAATAAGAAAGAATAGCCTCTGCTCCAAGTAAACCTTTACCCTTGAATTCTGTATATTCTCCAAATTGTTTTGTACAAATATGGAAAACACCTCCGATAATAGTTAGGAATGCAACAAAGGCATGCCCACCCATAATATCTTCTAAACTATCTATTTTTAAGAAATCAAATTGATGATTCCAAATAGCCGCAATATCTAAATTGTAAATTACTTGTCTTGTTGAACCAATAGCAGGATCATAAATACCATGAATTCGAGCCCACTCAACAAACATGATCGCTCCAACTCCAAGGAAAATCAAATGATGTCCAAGTATGAAAGTCAATTTATCTGGATCATCCCATTCGAAATCAAAACTTTGTGGCTTACTTCCCTCTGGATAATCTCCAAGATCTCCTGCAAATTTATTGGAATGTAATAATCCACCAGCACCTAATACTGCTGAAAAGATAAGATGCAATGTGCAAATAACAACTATTCCGTAAGGCTCTGTGATGACTCCATTTTCAATTCCACCAATCCCAATACCCGCCAGATGAGGTAAAACAATTGCTTTTTGAGCACCCATAGGAATGCTGGCGTCGTAACGAGCTAATTCAAATAATCCAAAAGCCCCTGCCCAGAACATCATTAAACCTGCGTGAGCAGCATGAGCAGCTATGAATTTACCTGAACGGCCAACAACACCAGAATTTCCTGCATACCAGTCATAGGTAGTGTCAGATTTTCCGTAGTTTTGTAACACTTGATTTAAATAAACAGCAAATTGAGCATATTGCTAATTCGACTGATTTTCACAAGATCTTTACAGGCTTTAATTATTTATGTAAAAAAAACATGATTTGATATAACAAATGTTACAAAAAAACAAAGATATTCTTGAAGGATTAACCCAAGGAAGGGATTTCCCCTTTAAGTTGAGAAGCCCAAGTCTCAAGACGAGAATCTGTTAAATCAGATTCACTATCTTCATCAAGTGGTAACCCACAAAAGCTTTCTCCTATAACACTTTTTGACTCATCAAATGTATATGCAGATTTATCAACGTAGCCAACCATATCGGCTCCTGCCTTTATGAAATAACTATGTAATTCTTCCATTGCATCGCAATAGTTTTCTGTATAGGTAGATGAATCTCCTAACCCAAAAATGGCTACTTTTTTTCCTGACAAACTTAGTTCACCAATATCTTCTAATATTGAGTCCCAAGCAGTTCCAGATCTTTCTTCATCTGCTCCAGTATTCCATGTAGGAATACCACAAATTATTCCATCTAGTCCTTCAAACTCTGAAAGATCATCAACATCAGAAACATCTTTAGGTGATTCTGCTGAAGAAAGAAAGTTTTGAAGACGATCGGCTACGTCCTCTGTTTTTCCAGTTGTAGTTGCGTAATAAATTCCTACGGTCATAACTTCAAATTGTTTACACTAAAATAATAAAATTAAAATACGATAAATAAATTTATATAAAAACTTTTTCATGTATAATTTTATACAAATTTACGTAAAAGAATCTTCCTCTGGCAATTTAACTTAATCAAAATCTAAAATGCTTCATAATAATATTCAAAATATTAATCTCGATAAGCTGATTAAAGATTTTAATTTAACAGGTTCAAAAAAATATAAATTAATTGTTTTATTGGGTTTATTAGGCGATTTTGATAGTTTTGAATACGCAATAAATTTAAAAAAATTTATAAACAATAATCAAAATAAAAATATAGATATATTTGCAATCGCAATTGGCACTAAAATTGGTAAGGAAAAATTTTGTAAGTATACAGGATTTCCTAATAATAATTTAAAAGTAGTTTCCGATAATAAAATTCATCAAGACCTTATGGTTTCAAAAGGGGTTGATATAGGTCTAGGAGGTTGGATCAACATATTGGTGATGTTATCAGGAATAAACTCATTAAAAACGATTAGAGAAGTTGTTAGAGGCTATACAGGGGATAGGAATTCAAAGCAAATATTTTCTGACGACGATCAAATAAATTTCCTTAATTTAATAAAATTTTCTGGAGTTTTTTTTAAATATTCTTGTGGTGATGGTTATTTAAGGCCTTTTGAATTGGCTACTTATAGATTAAATAACATGTTAGAAATTATTAAACACTGGAATGACTATATTCTTGATATTGAATATCTTCCACAAAGGGGGGCTTCCTTTCTTTTAGACGATAAAGATAAAATCATTTATAGTTATTTTTCCAATGCTGTGCTCGGTTATTCTTCTAAAATGGAAGACCCTACAAATTTTTTAATTGAAAAATGTAAATAATGGATTCTTTGAATATTGAATTTTTTGGGTATTTTGCAGCAATCTTAACTACAGCTGCTTTTCTCCCACAGTTAATTAAAACTTTAAAAACAAAAAAAGCAGAAGATGTATCTTTTATCACATTAATAATGTTTATATCCGGTGTAGGTTCTTGGATTATTTATGGATACAAAATATCTTCATCACCAATTCTGATAGCAAACATAATTACTTTTATATTAAATTTACTTATTTTAATTTCAAAAATATATTATTCCAAAAATATTAGATCGTGATAATTAATTATTCTAAAAGTATTAATTTATCCGAAAAATACAAAAATAAAGCCTATTATTAAAATCAAATAAAATTTAATTCTTGAAATCTTCGAAATGCTGGGTTTGGTTTAAAGGAAGTCTCAATGAAGGTGGATACTGGAAAGAAGGTTTTAGTTGCACTATTGATGAAAAACCTGGAATATTAATAGAAAGCCCTTCATACATAACCTGCAGAGTTCCAAATTGGCGTGTACTTACAAAAGAGCCTGAAGATTTAAAAAAAACTCCCTTGATTCCTGATAATGCAATTTGGAAAATAATTTAAGTTAAATTCAAAAAAATAATATATGTCCATCAAATAGCTACCAATAAAGGTAAAATTACTTTATTGCAAATAAATCAATACAATTTACGATCTTTTTATAAATATTATTCCTTTCTTATTTTTTGGTTTTTTTATTGGAAAAAGAAAACCAAAACTTTCAGAAACTATCGCTTTACCTCTTATTAAATACGGTATTCCTCTGAGCGTAATGGGCCTTTTATTAAAAGAGGGAATTGATCTAGATTTGATTAAAACCGCTTTAATTGCTTTTTTCTCAATTGGATTTTTAATAGTTCTAATTAATTATTTATCATTTTTAAGAACAAAACTTCCTAATTACTCTTTGCAGTTGGCTGGTTTAATAGGTAATACTTCATTTCTTGGTATCCCAATTGCATTGGCCCTTCTTCCTACAAACACTATAAATTTTACAATAGGCTTTGATTTAGGAACTACTCTATTTGCATGGATATTTGGGCCCTTCTTTCTACAAAAAAAGAAAAACTCCAAAACTAACCTTAATTTTAAAGAACTTATAAATGCAATACTAAATAGCCCTGCCTCAAGAGGAATAGTAGGTGTTTTGATTGCTTATCTATTTGGGCTGGAGGACATATTAGGAGATTATCTATGGATCCCAGCAAGAATAGTAATTGTTTTAGCAATCGTTGTTGTTGGGACGAGACTAGGAATAATAACAAATAGCAAAACTAAATTTTTTAATTTAAATAAAGGGATTAAATATTCAATAATTTTAAAATTATTTATTTTCCCTTTTTTAATATTTATATTTTGCAAGATCTTAGGATTTAACTTAAATGAAACTTCAGCGGTGGTTCTTCAGGCAGGCACACCATCAGCAGTATCAACAATCTTGATGGCCGAGGCTTACAAAACAAATCAAAAGATTGCGGCTAAAATTCTTTTTATAACAACATTAATTTCAATTATTACAATACCCTTCTTGGCTAATTTGATAAATCAATCTCAATAAATCTGAAATAACCTATCTCAATAAGCAGAAATATTCATTGCCGACCACATATTTACTGATTATTGTAAATAATATATCCGGAAAATTACATAATGTCTTAAGATTTAAAGTATGAAGTCAGTAAATCCTAAAAATGAATATATTCCTCTAGATCTTAAAATCTCGGTAAGAAGAGATACCTTACGACTCATTTCAGAGATGGCTCGTGACATGGGGATAAGTATCAACGAGGTTTTCAGTTTTTTAGCGGAAGACTCCGTCATAGATTTAGAGTTACTGGATAATTTAAACAATGTAGAAATTCCTACTAAATGTAGTTTGGATGATCTTAAGAATGAAATGCTTAAAAAAAAGCTTTGTTAAAATTTCTCGACTTGTTTATTTCTCCAGTTAGCTTCAAAACCACTACTTAGCAAATCTGTTGCTTGAGCATTTAAATCACTTTTTTTGATCCTCCATAGATTATAAATTCCATGAGATCCTAATTTCTGATGGTTTATATTTGACCAATGTTCTTCTCTGGATGAATATTTATCTATAACAACCAGAAAGTATTCATTATCATAGTTGGGTTCATCTTGAAAATTAATCCTTCTATCAGAGTTAAATCTCTCAAACAAATTAAGTATTCCCTCTTTAGAACTGGATTCATAAAAAACTATCTGTTTAGTATAAAAATGCAATGATGGTTTTCTTATTCCAATCATTGCTAGAGTTTCACCTCCCTGACGAGTATTTAAAATTTGTTTAGAGATATTGCGTAGGGGTAATTGTCTGTAGGTGTCTGCTAATTTTCTAATTGGGGGCATCAAAAATGCTTGCCCCAGAAATAAAAGTACTTGAAGATAAAGAAGAATTTTTTGAGATCTAAAGAAAAACAAAACTAAGCCAACAAACGTAAAAGAAAAGAAAAACATTCTTGCTTTAAGAATTATTCCAGAGCTCAATAAGTTCGAAGCAAGATTTGGCATCTCAGGATCATTTATTGTGTTCAACCAAAAATTCGATAAAAATAACGCTATTGAGAACCCAAGAAGAATTAAAAGATTAATAATCCACAAAGATGAAAATGTTTTTTTTCGATTTTGAAGCTTAGCAAAACTATTACTTATAAGAATCGCTGCTGCTGGAATTGAAGGAAGCCAGTAGCTTGGTAGTTTTGTTGCAGAAATGCTAAAAAAAATAAAAACGGAACCTAACCAACATAAACAATAAATAAATAAACTTTCTGAAGGGATGCAACCTTTTTTTAAACTATTTATTAAGTCTTTAAAAGCCTCAAATATTCCATGTAATAAAAAAGGAGTAAATGGTAATGATCCTATAATCATCACATAAAAAAAGAACCAAAAAGGTTCTGCATGATTATTAACTACTGATGTATATCTCTGGAAATTATGATATCCAAAAAAACTATCCCAAAAGGGTTTACCTTCCTTTATTAGCTCTAAAAAATACCACGGTAAACTTATTAAAACAGTAACTAATAAACCTCTTTTAGGTTTTATTTTGTCAAGCAAATTCTTCCAATCTTTTTGAATGAGCAAAAAAGATGAGAGAGTCAAAGCTGCAAGGACAAAAGCTACTGGTCCTTTAGTTAAAATTGCAAGCCCTAGAAAAAACCATGGAGATATACAATTTCCTTTTTTATTACTAGCCATTCTTCTCCAAAACAAAAGAAGACTTATCCCTAAAGTCCCGCATAAAAGAGCATCGCTTACAGCAGTTCTACTCCAAACAATTATTAATGGAGACAAGGCAAAGCCCAAAGAAGCCACTATTGGAGTAGCTAATTTTCTTTCACCATTTTGAGGCCAACAGTAAATTGTATCTCCGATCATTAGCATCAGAAATAATGAGGCCAATGCTGAAGGAAGTCTTGCTGAAATTGTTCCAAAGCTATCCCATACTTCGTTATTAGGCATGGAATAGAACAAGCCCATTAGCCAATATATGAGAGGTGGTTTATCAAACCGAAAAATCCCATTTACTTTTGGAGTTAACCAATCGCCAGATTCACTCATTGCTTTCCCTGCTGCTGCAAAAAGAGGAGGAGTTTCATCTACTAATCCAGTAGAGCCTAAACCTAAAATAAATATTATTATTCCAAAGATTAAAATAACTAAAAAATTTAATAGCCTTTTTTTTGACTTAATAATTAACATTTAGGAAAATTTTGAGATTGATATTCTTTAATAACTTTATTAAGCCAACTGATAACTTTACCAGCAAATATATCTGAAGAAGCATTATTTTCTACCCATTCTCTACAATTTTTTCGGTCGATTTTATTAATGATCTTCAAGTAATTAAGAACGCTTTCCTTATCATCAGGGTTAGCGAGGTAACCTGTTTTGCTGTGTTGGATTATTTCACTTGGCCCTCCCCTTTTATATGCAACAACAGGCACTCCACACGCCAATGCTTCAACAACTACATTTCCATAAGCTTCGTTCCATTTTGGAGTATTAAGTAAAGCTCTACAAGTTCCAAGTTCTTTCTGCAATTTATCTGTTTCTAAGAAACCCTTCCATTCTAAAATCCCTGGAAATAATTTTTCTATCTTTAATGCATATGATTCATCTTGAACTATTCCCCAAACATTAAGTTTTTCTCCGAGAGCGCTAGCTACATATGCTGCATCCTCTAAACCTTTTTCAGGTGCTACTCTTCCTACCCAACCTAAGGGGCCATTTTTACAATCTTGAAATATATAATTATCTAAATTAAATCCATTACCAATAACTATTGGGTTTTCAATAAACGGATAATCGGAAGCTTGTAACTTTGAATGAAAAGCAAAGTTATTAGGAAATTTGGAATAAACTTTTGAAATTAAATTTCTTATGACAAAACTTTCGGAGCCCATACTAATAAGATGAGCAATTGGAATCTTTATATTTAGAGTCATCCAAATCGGTAGCCAATCATAAGAAAAATTCAAAATAATATCTGCTTTTTCTCCAATATCTATAGCCTTCTCAATCATTTCTGATAATAGTGAATCATTAGGAATGCTTACAGGCGAATAATAATCTTGATGTTGCCAACTTTTTTGCTCTTCTCCTTCTCCAAAATGTAGTTTTACTTTTTTACTGTCTTCAACCAATTTAGAATTGTTTGGGGCAACTACATCTACTGTGTGACCTTTTACAATCAAACCAGTCAATAAAGAATTTAGAGTGAGCTCTACTCCTCCACCTTTACCACTTCCTAAGAAACCAATAGGCGTACTAATTAAAACTATATGCATTCTTAAAAGCTGTTTTCCTATTCAACTACTAAATACTAGTCTTAGTATTTGAAAGTTCCCACAAAGATTTTCTCTGGCTAACAAAGAAAACTGACATTAAGACAAAAACTACTCCTATCCATTGAATGATTGTTAATCTTTCATTAAGGTAGATACCACCACTTAGGAGTGCAAATATAGGCGTTAAAAAAGCAAGAGTGCTAAATCCTGTTATTTCTTTATTATTTGCAAAATAGAAAAACAATCCATATGCTAAAGCGCCTCCAAAGACAGTTGAAAATGACATCAGTCCCCACTCAAATATTGACCAATTCGGTATCAATTGAAAGTTTGTTTGGAAGCAATGTTTAAGAATAAGAGGGAAACTTCCTAAAACCATATGCCATCCAGTTACGGCAACAGGATCACTTTTAGTACATGTGAATCTAATCAAAATTGTTCCTAGTGCCATTGCTAGAGAGGCACCAAGCATCCATAATTCTCCAACATTAAATGCGATATCACTAATACTTTTATCAGACATTAACCACCAACTCTCCAACAGTTCTTTTGGAACTCCTAAAAAAATTATTCCACCTAAGCCAAAAAGTAAACCTAGCCATCCTATTGGATTAATTAAATTACCAAATATTGCTCTTGCCAAGAGTGCTACTAGCAAAGGTTGAGAATCAATCAGAACAGAACCCAGACCAGCCCCTGTCTCTGAAATTCCATATGTTAAAAATAATTGAAAAAAAGTTGCGTCTACGATTGTAAACACGAGGAACCATTTCAAGTCGCACTTATAAATTTTTAAATCTCTTTTTAATAAATATGTTGTAACAAGAACAAGAATTCCTGCAGGGAGTAATCTTAATGAAGCTACTAAATCAGGTCCAGCACTAGATACTAAAGGTGTCATAGCTGCCATTGAAGTTCCCCAGAGGGCAAAAGGGAGTATCATTAAAAACAAATTTAGGATTGAATTCATTGAGTCTGCTGATAGTCTTTTAAAAGTAGATTCATAATTAGTACCTTAAAAAATGATTTGGCCTTTTAGACGTAAGTCAAAAAAAAGAATGGCTCGTATAGTAATTGATGAGCCAATCACAAGTTCAACTAGAGTTTCTGTCCTCAAATCTCTTAAGCATATTGAGGATAGAGAATTCCCTGCTCTTATACTGAGAATTGATTCTCCAGGAGGTACCGTTGGTGATAGCCAAGAAATATATTCTGCTATTAAAAGATTAAAGGAGAAAGGATGTAAAGTGGTCGCAAGTTTTGGAAACATATCAGCTTCTGGTGGTGTGTACATCGGCGTAGCTTCCGATAAAATTGTAGCTAATCCAGGAACTATAACGGGCTCAATTGGAGTAATTATAAGAGGAAATAATTTGTCTGAACTTTTGAAAAAAATAGGTATTAAGTTTGAGACAGTCAAAAGTGGGATTTATAAGGATATTCTTTCACCAGATAAACCCTTAAGTAATGAAGGGAGAGATCTCTTACAAGGATTAATTGATGAAAGTTATAAACAATTTACTGAAGCTGTTGCAGAGGGGAGAAATTTACTCGTAGAAGATGTGAAGAAATTTGCAGATGGAAGAATCTTTACTGGAACACAAGCTAAAGAACTGGGATTAGTTGACAAAATTGGAGATGAGTTTGTTGCAAGAGAGCTTGCAGCAGAGATGGTGAAAATCGATCCAAAAATACAACCTGTAACTTTTGGTAAGAAGAAAAAGAAAATATTAGGATTATTACCAGGAAGTAAAATTATCGAGAAGATAATTCAAAATATATTCCTTGAAGTGAATTCATCTAATAAAATCCTTTGGTTATATAAACCTTAAATCCAAGAATGATTAAGGACTATTTTGATATTGAAAATATTGCAGCTATTAGGGGGGCAACAACTTCTAATGGTAATACCAGTAAAGAAATTCAAAATTCAGTTATCGAACTTACTAACGAATTAATTTCACAGAATAGTTTGGACCCAAAAAAGATTTTATCCATAACTTTTACGGTTACTAAAGACATAGATGCATGTTTTCCTGCTTCAATTGCAAGAAAATGTTTTGGACTAGACTCAGTGGCATTTTTAGATTGTCAGCAAATGTATGTTCCTAATGATGTTAATTTTTGTATAAGGTTAATGGCGCTTGTCATTCTTCCCTCTGGAGCTAAAATTAATCATCCATACTTAAGAGGCGCCTCAAATTTAAGGACCGATAGATGTTAATCTTGTGATACAGATTTCCAAAAAATATCTACACTTTAGTCCTGAAAATTTCACTAAACAAATTAAGATTATGCTCAATAAGCCAAGAAGAATTCTTAAAAATTCAAAAATACTTTGTTTCATATTATTTACATCATTTTTAATTCCAATCCCTTCCTTTAATACGAACGAAGCTAAAGCAGGTTTAGAATTTCAGTGGGATGCTAATCCAAACTATAAAAAACTGAAATGGTTTCAAACAAATGGTGATAAAATAGTAAGAAATAAATTATTTTTCTTTTTAAGACCTTTTGACAGGAAAGCGGATCTTTTAAAAATAAATATTAAAATCCCTAAAACTTTCAAATCAACTCTTAAAGAAGAAAAAATTACTCTTTGCCAAGTAAAAATAGGCGGGTTTGATAGCCGCACAAAATGTATTAAAAATATTCCTGCTGATTTTGAAATAAATGAAGAAAATACTTCATTAGATATTTTCCCTTATAGTCCAATCGCAGCTAATAAAGACAGCTATGCAGTTGTTTTCAAAATATTTAACCCAAGGAAGTCAGGTTTATATCAATTTCATTCATATGGACAATATATTGAAGATAATCCCGTTTCAAGTTATTTAGGAAGCTGGACTATAGTGATCGATTAAATGATAAATTTATAGAGAGCATATAGAAACAATGACAAAAAGAACTTTCGGTGGAACATCAAGAAAAAGAAAACGTGTATCTGGCTTTAGAGTAAGAATGCGTTCCCATACAGGAAGAAGAGTTATTAGAAGTAGGAGAAAAAGAGGCAGAGAAAGAATAGCTGTTTAAAAGATAATTAACAAAGATGGCCTTACCTAAATCTATGCGTTTAAAAGGTCACAGGACTTTTGATTATGTTCATAAGAATTCTGTAAAATATTATGGTAAAATAATGACTTTCAAAAAAGCAAGATCAAATCCCAAAATTCTTATCTCTCATAATAAAATTGATAGTTTAAATAACTTTAAAATTGCCATAACTATAAGTAAGAAAGTATCAAAAAAAGCAGTGATAAGAAATAAAATTAGGAGAATATTACAAGATTATTTTTTAAAAAATTTCAGTAAAGAGAATTACCACAAACCATATTGGTTACTTGTTAACCTAAATGCTGGTTGCTTCTACAATGATAAAGTTAAATTATTGGAAGAATTTCAACAACTAATCTTTAAGTCAGGCTTATTTAAATGATTAACATTAATGAAGAAACCTTCTATGAAGGTGGTCCAGCTAAAAGTGATTTAATAATCAATTTATTTGCTGGCTTAACTCTTCTTGGTCTTCCTTTTACTTTCGCTGCGATAGTAAGGGCTTTATGGTTGAGATATAAAATTTCCAATAAAAGAATATCTATTGATGGAGGCTGGTTTGGCAAAAATAAGACTCAAGTATCTTTAAGTAATATTGAAGAAATAAGATCTATCCCGAGAGGTTTTGGATCTTATGGTGATATGGTTTTAATACTCAATGATGGCTCCAAGGTTGAGATGAAATCATTACCTTTATTCAGAGAGAAACAAAAATTTATTGAGGAGAATATGGTTAAAAGATCACAAACATTAAATCTTAAAGATGTTGAGGGATTTGCTACTAAATCTTGACTAGATTAACTACAAAAATGTTTTTATCCTGTAAAATAAAGTGTCAATTAAAATTTTATTTCTTTTAATATCGTGATCGGGTTCATTTCAGAAAAATTATTAATCCCGATTCTAGATTTTTTCTACGGATTAGTTCCTAGTTATGGTTTAGCGATTGTTGCACTAACAGTTGTAATCAGAATCGCTCTCTTTCCACTAAGCGCAGGATCTATTAGAAGCGCTAGGAGGATGAAAATAGCTCAACCTGTTATGCAAAAAAGGCAAGCAGAGATAAAATCAAAGTTTTCAAGTGATCCTAAGAAACAGCAAGAAGAATTAGGAAAATTAATGAATGAATTTGGTAGCCCTCTGGCAGGATGTTTGCCTTTAATAGTTCAGATGCCTGTTCTATTCGCATTATTTGCGACTTTAAGAGGTTCACCCTTTGCAGATGTCCCTTACAATATCAACCTAAAAATTCTACCCCAAGATCAGATTGCAGCTATAGATCCAAAGCCTTATAAATCCCCAAGACATTCAATCTTTGTAACAGAAAAATCGCACTTCCCAGTAGTAGCTACATTACCTAATGGTACAAAATTAGGATCCGAAGAATCAGTAAAGATAAATTTGCAGACAACAAACGGTAACAACTATTCAGAAGTTCTTTCGAAATACGATAACGGTTCAAGATTTCTTCCAACTTGGACAGTTTCAAAAGGTTCAGAAAATATTAAAGTTTCACAAGAGGGTTTAGTCACAGCAATCAAGCCAGGGGATGCAACAATTGAAGCCAAGATACCTGGACTAGCTGCAAAAAGTGGTTTTTTGTTTATTAAAGCTCTTGGACAGGTTGGATTTTACGTAGATGGTTCAGTCAACTGGGATATCGCAACATTAGTTGGAGCTTTCGGTTTAACATTGCTTCTCTCTCAGGTTTTGTCTAGTCAAGGTATGCCTTCAAACGCCCAACAATCTACTGCTAATAAAATCACTCCAGTCTTGATTACAGGTATGTTCTTATTTTTCCCTTTACCTGCAGGAGTTTTACTCTATATGGTTGTAGCGAACATATTCCAGGCTTTTCAGACTTTTCTCTTAAACAAAGAATCTCTGCCAGAAAACTTACAAAAGATTCTTGACGAACAATTAACAGGTAAAAATAAAGCAATACCCTCTGCTGCAAACATTTCAGATAAAAGATTACCTTTTGAACCTAATAACAGAAAATAGTTCTCTCTAAATAAATAATGGATTCTTGGAGTAGAAATTTCGAATTACTTATAAAATCCAGAACTCCTTTAATTTGGATAAGAACCAAAGAAGAAGAAAGATTATATAAATTTATTGAGCAATCATGTAAAAAATTAAATATTAAGAGATTAGTATCCTGGGATTGTGTTAATGGAATCAAAGGAGTACTAAATGAAAATGGGAAATTTTCCAACAATCCGCTAGGAGTTCTTAATTGGATAAAGGAACAAAAGTCTGAATTGCCAACAATTTTATTGGTAAGAGACTTTCATAAGTTTTATGATGATCCATCTATCAGTAGAACAATCAAAGAATTATCATCTTCACTTAGAGAAACAAACAATAATCTAATTCTTAGTTCACATCTATTGCCATCATCTGAAGAACTTGACGATTTAATTACAATTATCAACTTACCTTTACCTAATCTAAGTGAATTAACAGCTCTTATTAAAAAAATTGCTGTTAATACTGATTCTGATTTAAGCGAACAAGACTTAAACGAACTTGCCATAGCTTCAAGTGGATTAAGCGAAACAAAAGTTAAGCAAGTAACAGCAAGAGCTCTTACTCAGAGAGGGAAAATAAGTAAAGATGACATCAAGGATATTCTTGAAGAGAAAAAACAAGTTATTGCTAGAAGTGAAATATTAGAATTTTTTGAAAGTAAGTCAGCTCAAAACGATATTGGAGGATTGAAAGTATTAAAAACTTGGCTTAAGCAAAGATATAGAGCTTTTTCAAAAGAAGCCCAAGAATACGGATTACCAATTCCTAAAGGTGTCTTACTAGTAGGGCCTCAAGGAACTGGAAAATCGTTAACTGCTAAATCAATTTCTCAAAGTTGGTCAATGCCTCTTCTTAGGCTTGATGTTGGAAGATTATTTTCAAGTCTTGTAGGGTCCAGTGAAGCAAGAACAAGAGAGACTATTTCAAGAGCAGAAGCCATGTCACCTTGCATCCTATGGATTGATGAAATTGATAAGGGATTTGGTGGGGATGCGAGAAGTGATGGAGGAACTAGTCAAAGAGTTTTAGCTAGTTTGCTAACTTGGATGGCCGAAAAAGAATCAGCCGTATTTGTAATTGCCACTGCTAATGCTATAGATAAGCTCCCAGCAGAATTATTAAGGAAAGGTAGATTTGATGAAATATTTTTTCTTGATTTACCTAATTCTGAAGAGAGATTGAGCATCCTTGATTTACACCTAAAGAAAAGGAGACCTGGCTATAATTTTCCTCTCTCAACAATAATTGATCGGACAGGTGGATATTCAGGAGCAGAACTTGAACAAGCAGTTATAGAGGGTATGCACTTTTCATTTTCTGAAAATAGAGAATTAATGGAAAAAGATTTAATTAAGGCTGTCTCCGAATTGGTTCCGTTATCTCGAACAGCGAAAGAGCAAATTGATTTTTTAAAAGAATGGTCTTCAACAGGTAGAGCACGATCTGCCTCATAATTTGTTTTTAATTTGAAATATATAAATAAAATAAGTAATCTCTGCATTTAATTAATTTTCATCAAAAAGCTCTGATAATGATTTGAGATAAACTATCTTATTAGGATATAAAAAATAAAAAAAAGAGTGTTAGATCAAAAATTGATAAGAGAAAATCCAAAATTTGTGGGAGATAATTTGTCCTTAAGAGGAAAAATTTATGATATACCCTTTATACATAAACTTAGTTTAGAAAGAAAAGAAATTGACATCCAGATATCAAGTCTGCAATCAGAAAGTAAAAAATTAAGCAAAATAATTGGTCAAGAAATAAGAAATACTAATAATGCTAATTCGAAAGAACTTAATGAATTAAAAGATAAGGGCAATAAATACAGAATAAGAGTTTCTGAGTTTGAAGAAAAAAAAAGAATCCTAGACAAACAACTTCAAGATGAAATATCAAAATTACCCAATTTTCCAAGTAAAGATGCACCTTTTGGAGAAAATGAAAATAATAATATTCAAATTAAAGAATGGGGAGATCCGATAAGAAAAGATAATCTCAAAGCTCACTGGGAAATTGGTGAAAATTTAAATCTATTTGATTCCGTAAAGTCAACTAAAATTTCAAAAAGCCGTTTTATTACCCTCACAGGTAATGGAGCGAGACTAGAAAGGGCTCTTGTTAATTTCATGCTAGATGTGCATTCAAATAACGGGTACTTAGAATTAATGCCTCCAGCATTAGTTAATTCAGAAAGTCTTCAAGGATCTGGCCAGCTTCCAAAATTTTCAAGTGAAAGTTTTAAGTGTGCTAATGATGATTTATGGCTTTCTCCAACAGCAGAAGTTCCTCTGACTGCTTTTCATAAAAATGAGATTATTGATCCAAAATTTTTGCCTTTAAAATATGTAGCATATAGTCCTTGTTTTAGAAGAGAAGCGGGCAGTTATGGAAGGGATACAAAAGGTTTAATAAGACTTCATCAATTTAATAAGGTTGAATTATATTGGTTTTGTCATCCAAATGAATCGTTAGAGGCTCATAAAAAGATAACGACAGACGCAGAAAGTATCTTAAAAAAACTCAATTTACCATATAGATTAGTAGATATTTGTACAGGAGATTTAGGCTTTTCTTCTAGCAGAACTTTCGATCTTGAGGTTTGGCTGCCCAGTAGTAAATGTTACAGAGAGATATCTAGTTGCAGTAATTGCTTAGACTTTCAGGCTCGTAGATCATCAATAAGAACAAAAATTGATAAAAAAACTTCATATATCCACACTTTAAATGGGAGTGGTTTAGCTATTGGAAGAACAATGGCAGCAATTCTTGAGAACGGCCAACAAGGTAATGGAAGTGTAAAAATTCCTGATGCTTTAGTTCCATACTTTGGATCATCTTTCATAAAAACTGCCTAATATAAAATAATGAATGTTTTAACCTCAATAACAGTCTTAGGATTTCTCATTTTCTTTCATGAAATGGGTCATTTTCTCGCGGCAATATTCCAGGGAATATACGTTGACGGTTTTTCTATTGGATTTGGCCCTTCAATAATCCAAAAAAAATATAGAGGCATCACTTTCTCATTTAGAGCCTTTCCTTTAGGAGGATTTGTTTCCTTCCCTGATGAAGAGATCAACAACATTGACCCAGAAGACCCAAAACTTTTAAAGAATAGGCCAATAATCCAAAGAGTAATTGTAATATCTGCTGGAGTATTTGCTAACTTACTTCTTGCTTATACAATTCTAATTTTAAATGTAACTACTATTGGTATTCCCTTTGATCCAGAACCAGGGATTTTAGTTTTGGCAACTCAACCAGAAAAAGCTGCTTTTAAAGCGGGTTTAGAAGCAGGGGACAAAATATTAAAAATAGATGACAATGTACTAGGAGTTGGGGATCAAGCAGTGGCGTCTCTGGTAAAAAGAATCCAAAGTTCATCAGAAGAATCAATACCAATTGAAATTGAGAGAGAGAACTCATATCAAAAATTAACTCTAATTCCTCAAAATATTGATGGGAAAGGGACAATTGGGGCTCAATTACAACCAAATATTAAACAAGAAACAAAAAAAACCAAAAATATTAATGAACTTTTTCAATATACAAATAAGGAGTTTTCATCCCTTTTAATAAAAACAATCCAAGGTTATAAAGGACTAATTACAAATTTCTCATCAACAGCTCAACAATTAAGTGGGCCAGTGAAAATTGTTGAAATTGGAGCCCAATTATCTGAGCAGGGAGGAACAGGGATTTTGTTGTTTGCTGCTTTGATCTCAATAAATTTGGCAGTTTTAAATTCTCTGCCATTACCACTTCTTGATGGTGGTCAACTTGTTTTTACTCTTATTGAAGGATTAAGGGGAAAGCCAGTGCCAGTTAAAATTCAAATAGCTGTTACTCAATCAAGCTTTTTTCTTTTAGTAGGACTTAGCGTTTTATTAATAATTAGAGATACTAGCCAATTACTTATAGTTCAAAGATTGCTTAATCATTAATTTATTTATTTTTTTATTTTGATAGTTCAGCTGTTAAGATAATTAATATATTTATGTTGAAATTTTTTAATGGCTAAAAAATCAATGATTGCTAGAGAGGTAAAAAGAAAAAAGCTAGTAAAAAAATACGCTGCCAAGAGGAAATCATTATTAGATGAATTTAATGCTGCTAAAGATCCTATGGAAAGATTAGAAATACATAGAAAGATTCAAGGACTTCCAAGGAACTCAGCTCCAACAAGAGTAAGGAATAGATGTTGGGCTACAGGTAAACCAAGAGGTGTATATAGAGATTTTGGATTATGCCGAAATCAGCTGAGGCTAAGAGCTCATAATGGTGAATTGCCCGGAGTAGTTAAATCTAGCTGGTAATTAAAAAAAATTATAGATTTTAAGAAATTCATTAATTTAGATATTTAGGAAAAAACTTAGTGATTTCAAGATATTAAAGTCAAATTTAATACCATTATAAGAAATAGTTTGAAACCTTATTTAAATAAATCTCTCAATATGTACCTATGAGATGTAAGAATAATCATGTATAGAATTATAATTTAAAAAGTGGAAGGAAAAAATACGTCGATCACGTTTGACGGACGAGAGATACGACTAACTACTGGACTATATGCACCTCAAGCTGGGGGAGCTGTAATGATCGAATGTGGAGACACATCTTTATTAGTTACCGCAACAAAAACTACGAGAAAACAACCTTCAGACTTTCTGCCTCTAATATGTGATTACGAGGAAAAATTATATGCTGCCGGAAGAATCCCTGGTGGATTTATGAGAAGAGAAGGCAGACCTCCTGAAAGAGCAACATTAATAGCAAGATTAATAGATAGACCAATGAGGCCCCTTTTCCCTGCATGGATGAGAGATGAGATACAAATAGTTGCTTCTTGCCTTTCCCTCGACGAGAGAGTACCTGCAGATGTATTAGGTGTAACAGGAGCTTCTATTGCAACCTTGTTAGCAGAAATTCCATTTTACGGACCAATGGCCGCTGTGAGAGTTGGGCTAATAGGAGATGATTTTATTTTAAATCCAAGTTATAGAGAAATCGAGAAAGGAGACCTTGATATTGTTGTAGCAGGATCTCCAGAAGGAATTGTTATGATTGAGGCAGGTGCTAATCAACTTTCGGAACAGGATACTATTGAAGCTATAGATTTCGGTTATGAAGCTGTAACCGAACTAATAAAAGCACAAGAAAATCTTCTTAAAGACTTAGGTATCAATCAGATTAAGCCTTCAGAACCTGAAGAAGATAAAGCTTTAGCCACATATTTAGAGAAAAACTGTACAAAACCAATTGATCTAGTCCTAAAGAAATTTGATCAATCTAAAGAAAATAGAGATCTCGAACTAGATAAAATAGAACTTGAGGTGCAATCCAAAATTGATTCCCTTAAAGATGATAATCAATTAAAAGTTCTTACTTCAGAGAATGAAAAACTAATCCATTCTGACTTCAAAAAGTTAACCAAAAAATTAATGAGATCACAAATCATTAATGATGGTAAAAGAGTCGATGGAAGAGACCTTGATGAAGTTAGAAACATATCAGCATCTGCTGGAATCCTTCCAAAAAGAGTTCATGGTTCTGCATTATTTCAAAGAGGTTTAACCCAAGTATTATCTACTACAACTCTTGGTACACCAAGTGATGCTCAAGAGATGGATGACCTGAATCCAAGTACTGAGAAAACTTATTTGCATCACTATAATTTCCCCCCCTATTCAGTTGGAGAAACTAGACCAATGAGAACGCCTGGGAGAAGGGAGGTTGGTCATGGAGCATTAGCAGAAAGAGCAATAATTCCTGTTCTCCCAGGTAAAGAGACTTTTCCATATGTATTACGAGTAGTTAGTGAGGTCTTAAGCTCTAATGGATCCACCTCAATGGGATCAGTCTGTGGAAGTACACTTTCATTACTTGATGCTGGGGTCCCTCTAAAAGCACCGGTAAGCGGGACTGCTATGGGTTTAATAAAAGAAGGTAAAGAAATCCGTATTCTCACTGATATCCAAGGGATTGAAGATTTTCTTGGGGATATGGATTTCAAAGTTGCTGGTACTGAGAAGGGTATAACTGCATTACAAATGGATATGAAAATCACAGGGTTACCAGTTTCTGTGATTTCTGATGCAATAAAAAAAGCTCGTCCAGCAAGATTACATATCTTAGAAAAAATGCAAAAAGCAATTGATAAACCTCAGGAATCGTTATCCCCTCATGCTCCAAGACTATTGAGCTTTAGAATTGATCCAGAACTTATTGGAACTGTAATTGGTCCTGGGGGAAGAACTATTAAGGGAATTACAGAGAGGACTAATACAAAAATAGATATTGAAGACGGAGGGATTGTAACTATTGCTTCTCATGATGGAGCTGCTGCTGAAGAAGCTCAAAAAATCATAGAAGGACTTACTAGAAAAGTTCACGAAGGTGAGATCTTCACAGGAGTTGTTACCAGAATTATTCCAATAGGTGCTTTTGTAGAAATTCTTCCTGGAAAGGAGGGTATGGTTCATATTTCACAGTTGTCTGAAGCTAGAGTAGAGAGAGTGGAAGATGTTGTAAGACAAGGGGATGAGGTTACGGTAAGAGTGCGTGAAATCGATAGTAGAGGAAGAATTAATTTAACATTAAGAGGAGTAGGGCAAAATAATGGAGGAATGTCTTATCCAGAGCCAACACCAACGCCAGTTGCACCTCTTAACTAAAAAATTAAAGAGGATATAAATCGTATTTTTTAATAAAATCTTTTATTTCCAGACAAATACTCTCATGCATAAAAATATTATTTGATGCGACAATAATACCGCCTTGTTCAAAATTAGATTTCCCATAAGTTAGTTCTTGATTATCTAAATTTGTAACAGCCCCTCCTGCACCTTTTAAAATAGTCTCTGGAGCTGAGAAATCCCAATCCTTTGGGGAGCTTTCCCCATGACGGCTTAAGCATATATAGATATCACTTTCTCCTCTAATAATAGATGCAATTTTGCAACCTATACTTCCCATGATTACTACATTATCAAAATTAATTAATTGAATTAACTTTTGCAAAGTTGGATTTCTATGATTTTTACTTGTTACCAAAACCATCTCTTGAAGATTTTTATTTTTAGAAAGATTAGGTTTAATTTTTGATCCATCTCTTTTTTCACCCCAGACCTTTTTTCCATTAGCAAACCACAATTCGTCCTTTTCTGGAATTAAGACAATTCCAATATAGGGTTTTTGCTTATAATTTAATGATAAATGCATAGCGTAATTATTTGTTCCTTGTATGAAATCCTTTGTTCCATCAAGGGGATCAAGTACCCACATCCAATCGGCACGGGTGTTAAAACTTTTTGAGTCTATCTTTACATTCTCTTCGCTCAATATTTCCCAATCGATATTCTTATATTTTTCATTAATTCTATGAATTATTAACTCATTTACTTTTAAGTCAGCTAGAGTTACAGGGTCTTCAGTATTGTCATTTTGGAGAATACTTCTTTTATAGTTTGGATCTTCTAACAATTTAGAGTAGTAAAGCAAAATATCTGCCGCTTCCCAGCTGAAAATCCTCAGATCATGGATAAGATTATTAATATCAACTCCAAAAGGTAATTGAATCATTAAATGAAAAATAATTCCTTATTATCTCATAGAGGCGAAGAACCAGAAAAAGGTATTTTGTATATAGTTGGTACGCCAATTGGTAACTTAAATGATATTTCCCCAAGAGCAATAAATATACTTAAAAATGTTTCTTTTATTGCTTGTGAAGATACTAGAAAAACAAAAAAAATAATGAACAAATTCATTATTTCTAATAAACTTATCAGTTTTAATAAACATAATTCTTTTAATAAAATTCCAGGGATATTAAAAGATCTCAGGGAAGGAAAATCAATAGCAATAGTAAGTGATGCTGGAATGCCTGGAATTTGCGATCCGGGGGAAGATATCGTCAGGAGTGCCAGGTCTAAAGGGGTTGATATTATTTGCATTCCTGGCGCTTGTGCTGCAATAACTGCACTTGCTTCAAGTGGGATGCCATCCTCTAGTTTTGTGTTTGAAGGTTTTCTTCCTAAAAAGCAAATCGATAGAGAAAGGATTCTTGTAGAAATTAGTAAAAATCAAAAAACAACCATAATTTACGAATCCCCTAGGCGACTTAAAAAGTTGTTAAAAGAATTATTGGATTTTTGTGGAGGAGATAGAGAAATTATAGTAACCAGAGAATTAACCAAGAAATTTGAAGAACATGTTGGGAATAATATTGATGATGTAATAGATTTCTTCAAAGATAAGGAAATTGTTGGTGAATTAACTATTGTTATTAAAGGTATTAAGAAAATAAGAAATTTAGATCTTAATAAATCATCTTTCAAAAAAGATCTTAATGAGTTAATTAAGGCAGGACTAAGCTTATCAGCAGCTTCTAAATACTTAGCGAAGAAAAATGGTCTTAAAAAAAGCGAAATTTATAATTTAAATTAAAATCTAATTATATTATTAATATATGAGCTTACTAATTAAAAAATTATTATTAACTTTAATTTTCAATTCCTCTTTGTTTATATTATTAATTTTCGGAATACAAAATAGCTCAAACAAAAGTAAAGTTGATTTACTTTTTGAAGAAACAGTACAATTACCAATAGGTTTTATTGTTGGTACAAGTTTTATCTGTGGTTCTGTCTTGGGAAGTTTTCTTAATATTAATTTCAATAAAAAAAGTTAAACTTTTACAAAGATATTAGGTTTTCAGAACTAACAATTCTTGAGATTCCTCTTGAAGTCAAAATTGGAGCGACAAGTCTAAAGACATTAGTGTTTGGAACCTTAATTACCTTTTGATCCTTATTACAAGATCTCTTAGCAATATTTAAGTCAAAGTATACTTCTATAGTTTTTCTATCCAAATCAATATTTGGGAGAAAGTCCCATTCTGGGAAATCTTTTAATAATTTGACCTCTAACTCAATTTTCTTATCAACAATCATATAAACAACTTTTGGAAAAACAATATCTGATATAGGAACTGAAGATAATTCTTTTCGAGATGAATTTTCTATTTCATGATCTAACGGAGGTATCTCAATAAAAGACTCGAAATCTGATTTATTTATATTTTCCTTAGGAGTTTTTAAATCTCTAAAATCATTCTTAGAGTCTGTGTACTCAAGTTTTTTATTTAAGGAATCTTTAATTTCGTGTTTCTCACCAATTGGTTTTTCCTTTAAAGATTTGTTTTTATTGATCAGTACTTTATATTTTAATTCTCCAAGACTTTTCTTCAGATTTCTTACTACTGTTGATTTAGTGCAATTAAATTTTTGTGACAAGAAATCTATATCTTTTCCAGTTTCAAAAATTTGTACTATTTCTTTTTTTTGATTTTCAGTAAGTCTTTTTGACAAAATTTAAATTAACCCACCATATCATACTAAGAATAATTTTTAACGAAAAAGGCCAAAAGGACGAAAATACTTAGTAATTAAAAAAAAGAATTTACTTTGATTGTTTAGAACTATAGTGTTCGATATAATAAGTAGATGCTTCCTTAGCTCAGCTGGATAGAGCAACTGCCTTCTAAGCAGTGGGCCGCAGGTTCGAATCCTGCAGGAAGCGGTTTTCAAGCGCTACTTTATATAATATTTGGGATATAAGATATGCCGTTAGCTATTACATTTGTTATTTTTTGAATATTAAATACAAATAAATTTTCTACTGTTTACCATTTAGAACCATTATTCCTTACCAAAATGATGAACTTAACAGAAAATTATGACAAAAAAATAAAGCCTATTTATTTTTTCTGGTTTGGAATTTTTTTTATTTCTTCAGCACCTCTAATATCATCTTTTTTTTTATTAATATCTATCTTTTCAAGTTTTAAATCTTTTAAAGAATACTTTAGGGAAAAATGGAATTACCCTTTAATCGCATCAACAATTTTTATGATAATTGGTGCAATTTATATTAAGTTTGATCAATCATTCTTATTACAAAATAATATTGAATGGGATCCAGATTTTTTGATTTTAGGATTATTTAATTGGTTCCCTTTTTTTTGGCTATTTTGGTCAATTCAAATTTTTATAACAACCCAAAAGGAAAGATTTATATTTGCTGTACTAATCTTATCCAGTACTATGCCTGTATTAATTAGTGGATTTGGGCAGTACTGGTTTGATTGGTATGGACCTTTCAAAACCTTAAACGGATTAATAATTTGGTATCAACGGGAAATAGCTAATGGTTCAGGTATGACAAGTTTGTTCAATAATCAAAATTATGCTGCTGCATGGTTAAGTATAGCGATGCCCTTTTCATTTGCTTGTATCAAAATTAATAGGGACTTTGTGCCTAAGTTAATTTCTATATTAATCTCTTTCTCAATTTTTATAGGCATCGTAAATACTCATTCAAGAAGTGCATTAATATGTGGAGTTTTTGCAATTTTTTTTCACCTTTGTATGAGTCTTAAGTCCAGAAAAACAGCCTATATATTTTTCATTTTAATAACAATATTAGGGATCATAATTTTTGTTGGAAAATTTAATCTCGGTATATTTAGTATTAATTTGAACTTAGATAGATTCAGTAGAAGCTTTGATAGATTCGATTTAAGTAGAGTTGAAATATGGGAATTCACTTTAAAATCTATATTTAAAAGGCCATTGCTTGGATGGGGCTCTGGTTCTTTCTCTTTTGCTATAAAAGATTTATCTACTGTTTGGAAGGGGCATCCACATAATATACTTCTTGAGATTTTTTTTAGTTATGGCATTTTGGTTGGGATAACTCTTTCATTTTTCACTATCAATATTTTCATTAAATCCTTTAAAAAAATCTTTCAAAAGACAAATAAATCAGAGACTATTGATAAATATTGGTATTGCACAACATTCATTTTCTTAATAACTCAAATGGTAGATATACAATATTTCGACTTTAGATTCAGTTTATGTTTTTGGATTCTACTTGCTGGCCTTAAAAACATATCTTTTTCTGAAACTTCTTAAAAATAAAGATTTTTTATAATTTAGATTATATTAATTTTTCATTTATTTTTATATTTGCTTTATTCCATCGCCAAGTATCTTTACAAATATCCTCAATCGATCTGGAAGGTTTCCAATCAAGTAGTTTTAAAGCTTTAGTATTATCCGCGACGCTATAAGGGACATCGCCAGGCCTTCTCCCCTCAAAGACATAGGGTAAATCACATTTATTCGTATTCTTAAAACTATCAATTAACTCTAAAACACTTGTTCCTTCTCCTGTTCCAATATTCAAATTAATAATTTGTGGCTCATTATTCAATAAGAATTTAAGGGTCGCAACGTGGGCTTCTGCTAAATCCATAACATGAACAAAATCTCTCACACAAGTGCCATCCTTAGTTGGCCAATCACTTCCAAATATTGATAATTCTTTTTTTTCTTTATTTATAACTTTTAACAACATAGGTAATAGATTATTAGGTTTATCTTTGGGATTTTCACCTATCAAACCTGATTCATGTGCTCCAACAGGATTAAAATATCTAAGATTAGCTATTCTCCACTTATTTGATTCACTCTGGCTTACATCAGATAAAATCTTTTCAATTGTGAATTTTGTATTGCCATATGGATTAATGGGAGATAATTTAGATTCTTCAGTAACTTTTTTATTCATTAATATTTCTAATTGATAGACTGTTGCGCTACTACTGAAAATTAAATTATTGCATTTAAATTCATCCATTATTGTAAGCAAACTTATGGTGGTATTAATATTCACATCCCAATAACTTAGAGGATTCAAAACTGATTCTCCAACAGATTTTAAACCTGCAAAATGAATAACAATCTCTATTTGATTTCCAGATAATTTGTATTCCTTAAAAATTTTCCTTAAAAACTCTTTATTTCTTACATCACCTTTCCTAAAAGAAAAATTACCTTTTTTACTAGACTTTGCAAAATTCAAAATTTTTTTTATTTGATAAAAGACATCTTCTACACTGTTCTCCAAAGAATCTATTACTAATACGTTAAGCCCTTTTTCGAGTAAAACTGCACATGTATGACTTCCAATAAAGCCCAAACCGCCTGCAGCCAATATTGTTGGCATAATTAAATATTTTTTTAATTAATAACTTTAACATTTAAATTTGTAGATTTAAATGAAATAGGTAATAATTATTAAGTTCCTTAATTCTCATAATATTAAAATTACTTAAAGAATATGTCAAAAAATATATTAATACCTGTAATTTTATGTGGAGGCACGGGCTCAAGGCTTTGGCCACTTTCTAGGAGAAGTTTTCCGAAACAATTCATCTCAATTCTTGATGGTAAAGACTCACTACTTCAGATTACAGAGAAAAGAATTCTAGGAATTAAGAATATTAAAAATCCTATATTAATTTGTAATGAAGAGCATCGTTTCATAGTTGCAGATCAAATGAGAGAAATAAACATAAATCCAAAGGCTATAATATTAGAGCCATTTGGCAAAAATACTGCTCCTGCAATAACAATCGCTGCATTAAAAGCTTTAGAAGAAGATGAGGAAGCAATCTTAATTATCCTTTCTTCAGATCACTCGATTGAAGATACTAATAAATTTCTTGAAGTTGTTAATTTAGGGAAAGAATTTGCAAATAAAGGAAATTTGGTTACATTTGGAATTGTTCCATCTTTCCCTTCTACTGGATATGGTTACATTAAATCTGAAAGAGAATTTAATATAAAAAAAATCGAGGGATTACAAATAACTGAGTTCATAGAAAAACCCGATATTAAAGTTGCAAATGAATTTGTAAAAGATAAGAAATATACTTGGAATAGTGGGATTTTTATGTTTAAAGCTAAAAAGATATTAGAAGAAATAAACAAGTACCAACCAAAAATATATACTGCATGTAAAAAAGCACTAGGTAAAAGCATCAAAGATTTAGATTTTCAAAGACTAGACTCCAATGAATTTAAAAAATGCCCAAATATTTCTATTGATCTTGCTATTATGGAAAAGACTTCAATAGGTAAAGTGCTACCCTTAGATGCGGGATGGAGTGACATAGGAAGCTGGAAGGCTGTTTGGGATAATTCTCCTAAGGATTCTGAAGGTAATTATTCAAAAGGTAAAGTCTTAATAAAAGACTCAATAAATAGTTATTTTCGAAGTGAAGAAAGATTAATTGTTGGATTAGGTCTAAAAGATATTATGGTAATAGAGACAAGCGACGCTATTTTGATCGCCAATAAAAACCAAGATCAAGAGGTGAAAAACATTGTCAATGAGCTTAAGAATAATAATTTCTCTGAAGGATTATCCCATAAAAAAGTTTTTAGGCCTTGGGGGAACTACACTTCAATAGTCGAAAATAAACGTTGGCAGGTAAAACAAATACAGGTAAATCCTAGAGGTAAACTGTCACTTCAATTTCATCATCATAGAGCAGAGCATTGGGTTGTTGTAAAAGGAACCGCTAATGTTGAGGTTAATGGAGAAAGTCAAATACTTAGCGAAAATCAAAGTGTGTATATCCCAATTGGAACAAAACACAGACTTTCAAATACTGGCAAAATTCCATTAACATTGATAGAGGTACAGAGTGGAGCTTATTTAGGTGAAGATGATATTATCAGATTAGATGATGTATACGGAAGATAAGATGTCCAAAGGAATAAAAAATATTTGCTGCATTGGGGCTGGATATGTTGGAGGGCCAACAATGGCAGTTATTGCTAAGAAATGTCCCAACATTATTGTTACTGTTGTGGATATAAATGAGAAAAAAATTGATGATTGGAATAATAGTGATCTTACAAAACTACCAATTTTTGAACCTGGTCTAGATTTAATAATAAAAAAATGTAGAAATAAAAACCTATTTTTTACATCAGATATAAAAGAATCTATTGCTAAAGCAGACATGGTTTTTATTTCTGTAAATACTCCAACAAAAACTAGCGGAGTTGGTGCAGGCAGAGCAAGTGATCTTAAATGGGTAGAAGAATCAGCTAGAACCGTAGTTAAATTTGCAAAAGGCAAAACAATAGTAGTTGAAAAAAGTACAATTCCTGTAAGGACAGCAGAAGTAATTAAATGTATCCTAGATACTTCAAGCGATAAAAGGGGTGAAAAAAAAGAATTTTCTATTTTATCAAACCCTGAATTTCTATCTGAGGGTAATGCAATTAGAGATTTAGAAAATCCTGATAGAGTTTTGATAGGAGGAGACGACGAAAAATCTATTGAAAGTCTTTTTAACATTTACAAAGAATGGGTAATACCAGAGAAAATATTATGCACAAATATTTGGAGTTCAGAGTTATCAAAATTAGCTGCAAATGCCTTCTTAGCTCAAAAAATAAGTTCAATAAATACTATTTCTGGACTATGCGAGAAAAGTGGAGCAGAAATTAATGAAGTTGCCAAAGCAATTGGTATGGACTCAAGGATAGGAAGCCAATTTCTTAATGCTGGGCCTGGTTTCGGAGGTAGTTGTTTTAAGAAAGATATTCTTAACCTAATTTACCTCTCAGACTTCTACAAATTACCCGAAGTTGCAGAGTATTGGGAAAAGGTTCTTGAAATAAATCATTGGCAACAAAATAGAATTGTGGAAAAAATTGTTTCAACTTTATTCGGCACTCTTAATAGAAAAAAAATTGCAATTCTTGGCTTCTCTTTTAAGGCCAATACTAACGATACAAGGAACTCACCTGCAATAAAAATCTGTAAAGATCTCTTAGGCGAAGGAGCTAATCTTAAAATTTTCGATCCAAAGGTCGATTCAAAACAGATTGAAAAAGAATTAAATTCTAAAGAGCTAGACTTTATAAGTGATGAGAATAAAGGATCTTGGGAATATGCAGAATCTATTTATGATGCAGTTCAAGATTCCCTAGGCATTGTAGTATTAACAGAATGGGAAGAATTCAAATCGATTAATTGGGAAAAAGTAAGCTTACTTACTAGGGATCCAATTTGGTTATTTGACACGCGAAATATATGTAATATTAATGAAGCTAGAACAAATAATATTTTAGTTTGGAACGTTGGTTTGTGAGTTCTATTATTTTTAAAAAATAAACTATTTTAGTTGTGTCTAAATATTTTAAAAACTTAGTTACTGGCGGATTAGGTTTTTTAGGGACTAATTTAATTAATAAATTATTGAATTCTGGTGAAAATGTTTTATGCATTGACAATTGTTCTACAGGCCAAATTGAAAATATTAAAGAAAGTTGGGATAATAAATCTTTCCATTTTATAAAACATGATGTTTTAGATCCAATAGATTTCAATGTAGAAAGAATTTGGCATTTAGCATGCCCTGCTTCCCCCCTTCATTATCAATTAGATCCAGTTAATACTGCAAGAACGATATTTATTGGGACAGAAAATATGTTGCGATTAGCCAAAAAATATGATGCAAGGATTTTAATTGCGAGTTCGAGTGAGGTTTATGGTAATCCAACAATTCATCCACAACACGAAGATTACAAAGGTAACATTAAAATTAATAGTAAAAGAAGCTGTTATGTAGTAGGTAAAAGATTTGCCGAGTCATTATGTTATGACTACCAAAGAATGCATAATCTCGAAATTAAAATTGCGAGGATTTTTAATACTTATGGACCTAAAATGTCAATCAAAGATGGACGTGTAGTAAGTAATTTTATTACTCAGGCATTAAAGAATGAACCAATTACAATCTATGGAGATGGCAAGCAAACAAGGTCTTTTTGTTTTGTGGAAGATCTTATCGAAGCATTAATTAAAACAATGGAATGTGACTATTCTAATCCCTTAAATCTGGGCAATCCATTTGAAATATCAATACTTGATTTAGCAAAAATGGTTAAAGATAAAACATCTTCAGATTCTAAAATTGTTTTCAATCCTCTACCTGAAGATGATCCTTTAAAAAGATGTCCGAATATAAAAAAGGCTAAAGAGATACTTAAATGGGAGCCAAATATATCCTTAGAAAAAGGTCTAGAATTAACAATAAATTATTTTAAAAATAAAATAAATTAAATTTAATTTAAATTGGAATCATGAAACTTAATGTACCAATTAGCAAAAGAATTAATACCATCTTGAAAAGAAGTAGATGGCTTAAAATTAATCCAATTTTCTAATAATGTTGAATCAGAGAAAGTAGCAACTACATCACCTGATTGCATAGGTTGAAAATCTTTAACCGCTTTAATTCCAAATGCATTTTCAAGCATTTGAATAAAATCAATTAGATTCACAGGACTGCTATTACCTACATTAAAAATTTTATAAGGGGCAAATGATGAAGATGGCTCAGGATTTGATTTGTCAAAATGAATATTTGGCTGGGCAGGTTTAAGTGCACATCTAACTACAACTTCCGCTACATCATCAATAAAAGTAAAGTCTCTAATCATATTACCCTCATTAAAAACGCGAATTGGAGTCTTATTTAAAATAGCCTTAGCAAAAATCATTGGGGCCATGTCTGGCCTTCCCCATGGACCATAAACTGTGAAAAATCTTAATCCGGTAGTTGGAATTTTATATAGATTACTATATGCATGAGCCATTAATTCGTTAGATTTTTTTGTGGCAGCATATAGGCTTACTGGATGATTTACCGAGTCATTTTCTTGAAAAGGCAACTTTGTATTTGCTCCATAGACAGAACTACTTGATGCATAAATTAAATTTTTAATGCTTAAATCTTTACAGACTTCCAAAATATTTATAAAGCCAAAAAGATTACTTTGAATATAAGCGTCGGGATTCATAAGAGAATATCTTACACCTGCCTGTGCAGCCAAATGAGTTACAACTTCGGGATCAAATTCATGGAATATTTTCTTAAGTAAATCTTTATTTTCAATTTGAATCTCTCTAAAATGAAAATCCCTTTTATGTTGCTTGGCTAATTTACATATAATTTCAAGCCTCTTTTTTTTTAAATTAACATCGTAATAATCATTATTATTATCTAAACCTATAACATCATAACCTTTTAATAAAAAGTTTTTAGCAACTGCATAACCTATAAACCCTGAAACCCCAGTTATTAAAATAGGTTTTTTTTCTTCTAACATTTTTAAGAATGAAATTACATAAAATTAGAAATTATTTATTTAATATTTCTAACAACATTATAAATATTAAATGTCGATATTTATCAAACCTTAAAAAACGCTAAATAAAAATTTTTACTTATCTTTAAATATTAAAGATAACTTTGAATTTGTTTTTTAAATATTTTTTCAAATGAATAATAATCTATTATGGTTTTTTTAATATTTGCCCAATCATCACTAGATAAACTATTTAAGACACTAAATGTCTCTAATTCTGAAGTAATTATTTCATAGCTAGCAGTAATATCGTAAATATTAATTTGGATTATTGCAGATCTTAATTGAGGATGTACTAGATCAAGATTACCAGAGTAAAATACTACACATTGACAAAGTAAAGGATCCCATAACTTTTCACTTGGACCTGAATCACAGTTTTCTGAAGCAATATGATATTTATATTTTATAAGAGCATCTGATTTTTCAGGGATAGTATTGAATCCTCTCCCAAAAATATCTAATTCAGGTATTGAAGATTTGATTTCAAAAATCATTTTTAACCTTAACTTATGCCAATCTAGAACGCTTTTATTACTAACTACAGAACTTATTAAAAGGTTTTTATTTTTATGAAAATTATTTTCTAAAAAAAAATTAATCCCTTTTAATTCTTTTACTTTATATTTTTCATGAATTAACCCAACTCTTGTAGGGAAAAAAGGTAAAAAAGATTTTGAGTTTTTAAATAAATTTGCATCCCACTCAAAAATAAGATCAAAAAAAAGGGAATATAAGTAAGAATAAAAAATTTGTTTTTTTGATTTAGCTTCTTTATATTCGAGGAGATAAAGTATCTTTTTTTTAAAAGGCAAAAATAAATCCTTTACATTTGGGGTATCTATTGTAACCATAATTACTTCTCTAATTTCGTCCGAGCTTAGTTGATTTAATTCACTCCTTTTGATGAATTCATTATCAAATCTTAGAAATTCTGAATATAAATTTTCATTATTTACTGAGAGGTAATAACTCTTTTTCATAAGTAAGTAACCTTATAAGAAATCCAATTTGGGAAAATAATATCTTCGAGATTATGTCGTGAAATTGTTTTATGAAGAGGGTACGGATAAAAAGGTTTTGGAAAGAATATTTTGCCATTGTTTTTTAAATAACCTGCCCATAATGAATAAGTAGAATTAGTAATCATTAAATCTCTTACTAATGTTAAAAGATAAAAATCTGTAATCTCACAAGTTTGTTTCAAAATCTCATTTGAAAGAAAAATTTCACCATTAAAGTTCAGATTTTTTTTTAGATTTTCTAAATAATCCGAGTCATCTCCACAGATTAATATAGAATCATAATTATATGTTTTTAAAACATTATTTATATTTTCTATTGTCTCTTCCAATGACCTAGAACCATAAATTTGGATATTTGATTTTTTAGTTTTATCTCCTCTTCTTATATGAATTCCTAATGTATTTTTTAGCCTATCTTTAATATTAATTTCTTTTATTAAAGGATTTGACATCTCAATTCTTTTAACTAATAATTCATTAAATTCAGGCAAATAATTAGAAAAGTAAGATAGACTTTGAAAGTAACCATTAATCCTTACATTTTTGAAATGAGATTTTCTAATTATTTTTTGAACCAAAAATTCATCGAATGATATAGAAGATTCATAAACATTTGATGTTAATAAACTTCTTTTTAAATTTAGGAAACAAAATTCAGGGAAAAGTTTATCAACCACTAATTTATGGTCTTTATAATTTCTAAATTTCGAAATATCAAAACAAATTTGATTTTGTAAAATTCGCATTAACATATAACCAAATGCAACTTGATAAAGCTGATTACCAAATCCCCCTAAAAGTGATACATATATTTTTCTCATCTTAAATTTGCGAAGGAGGTAAAGATTCAAAATATTTTTTATTAATTTCAGTGAATTTGCCATTATTGGCAATCAATTCACGACAAATTTCAGCAAAAAATCTAACTTTTAATCTTCCATTACCTTTTTTTTCACCTTTTATTAGCTTGGCTAAACGATATTGATTACTTCTAACAATAGATGGAACTAAAGAGGGTTTAAAAAGAAAAAAATTATGATCGACTGCATATGAATAATTAATAATTTTCCCATATTTCCTTTTTTTATTTTCTAAAATTATTGTTGATATTAGATCATATTCATGTGACTTTTTTACTAAATAAGATAAAGCGGAATCTGAAAAAATAATCTTATTACTAAAGTGAACAATAAGAGAATAATTTTTATATTTTTTTAAAATATAAGCCCACAAAAATGACTTTCTATCAAAATCATTTATATTTTTTTTTATTAAAAATCTTTGATCAAGACTAAATATTTTTTTGTGCCTATAAAAAAATCTTTTTTTTAAATGTATTAAAAGATTAACCTTCGAGAATGAATAATAAGTGATATTTTTACTAACCGGAAGTAATTTAATATATTCTTGAAGTGTAAAAACATTAAGATGGAGATCTTTGTGGAATTTCAAAAAAGAATCAATAGATTCTCTGCAAGTTTCTAAAGAATCAATAGATTCAGTCCATATAAAAAGATTATTATTCAATTTATTTCTTTTCTATCTGTTCTGAATAAACTCCATTGTAATTTATTTCATCAACTATATCAAACCAGTATTTATGATTCTTTATCCTATTTTGTTGATTTAATGCACGATGGGGAAGATGGAAAGTAGATGATCGGTAATTACCTTTATGGTAGTACAATCTAGAAAAAAATTGTATTCTCTGATTAAATAAATCATCTTCTGGACCATGTCCAAAGATCTCAGAATTATATCCCCCAATTTTTCTAAGAGAGTTAATTGGAATCAACCCACAACCATGTGCATAGTCCGATCTAGAAAATTCTCTTAATAATATTTCATCTATAGTTTTTGGTATATTCCAATCGAAAAGTTCTGGAAAGTAAAAACTTAATTTTCCGTATAATTTTCTTGGTAAAATTTTTATCTTAGATCTGGCTCTAATATTAAAGTTATTGGTAATTATTCTTAAATCACTTTTTTTATAATCTAATTTTTTCATTATGAATTTCAGCCAAAAGAAATATTCAGGATGAAAAAACAGATCTATATCTGATAAATATATATATTTATAGTTTTTCTCAAAAGCATAATTAGCTATTTGATTAATAAAATATGATTTTGAGAATTTCATAAATTCTTTCTTAATTACATAAATATCTCTATTAGGGAAATCTGCTCTTAATTTGTTTTCTAGATTATTATGCCAAGTTATTATATAAATTAAAAGATGATTTGGAAGACTGCTGATTGAAACCTTCAATCTCTCGTAGGCAGATATTTCATCACTTTTAGCAAAGCAGTAAACATAACAAATTGGAGGGAAATTAAGCATATTTAAAAAAAATATAAACGAGTCTCATAAAGTCTAATAAGATGCCAATTAATAAATAGAAACTGAAAATTGGATTTCCAACATTTAAAGATAATAGTCTAACTCTGATTCCTCCCAATAACTGTTTTTTAATTTTTAAAGGATAATTATTCTCAAAATACATTACAACTGGCGTCTCATCTATATATAAATTAATATTCTTTTTGATTAAACGAAGCCAAAGATTATAATCCTCTCCCATAGAATTATGATATTTATTATATTTATTCGATTTCAAGACCTTAGTTTTGCATATAACGCCAGGATGAGTGATTAGATTATTTAAAGCAAATTTATTTCTATCAATTATTTTTGGTGTACCTTTAACTAATTCATATACAGATTTAATTCTTTTAAGGTTTTTATAATTTTTGATAATGATCTTAGAAGAAGAAAGTAAGTCAATTTTACTATTTTTTTTTAATAACTCCAATTGATATTTAAATCTATCATTCAAAATAATATCATCCCCATCATGCCTTGCTATATAAGGTTTTGTAGCATACTTTATTCCCAGATTTAAGGTAGAAGAAATCCCAAGATTTCTATTGTTTCTATCCAAAACAAACTCAAAGTTATATTTACTATCTTTCAAAGCTAATAAGGTCTCCCAAGTACCATCAATTGAATAATCATCTATAATTATAAGCTGATCCTCAGCCTTTAAATTGTCTACTACTGATTTAAAAACCAACTCAATACTTTTAATGTTATTAAAAACTGGAATTATAAGGCTTATCATTTTAAAAACTAATTATTTATATGCTTAAAAGAAATTTTATTTTGTCCTGACTTATTTTTGAAAAACAATCTAATCTTTTCGAATACAAATATGACTGGCATAAGAACAAAAACTCCCAAAAGAGTTAATAATAAAGAGTTAATTATAGATATATTTCTTGCGGTAGAAATTGCCTTTGCATGCCATATCTTAGATAATAATTTGTTTCCAGTAAGAGTTCTTTTGTTAATGTTATATGCTATTAAAGGTTTTTCAATTAAAGCAATATATTGAGGATTTTTCAGTAAAAGTAAATAAAAAATGAAATCCTCATGACTACCATTTGGGTATCTTTGAAGAATATCCTTGTTCTTAATCTTTCTTCTAATCATAGTGCCACTATTAGGGATAAGATTAACAGCCAATGGCACAAATGTATTCCCAAATAAAGCTAAAAAAGATAACGGTATTGCATAAGTTCTTAATTTCATCGAACCTATTTGATATTGTTTAAGATTTGAAAAAGTGTTTGCGCTACAGCAAATAATATCTAAATCTTTATCATTAGCCAATTTCATTTTTGAAGATATTAAATTAGTTTTTGGGATATCATCTGAATCAATAAATATAATCAAATCCCCATGCGAAGCTTTTATTAATTCTGACCTTGCTTTGCCAGGTGAGACTTTGTAATTTGCATATAAAATAATTATTTCGTGTTTATAAATATTATGTTTATTTAAGTAAGTAATGATTTTTTCTTTATTTATCAAGGTCATCCCATTTAAATAAATTAAAAACTCTAAATTTTTATAATCTTGTTGAATAGAAAATTTGTATGAAATTTCAGTTAATGGCGAAAGTATATTATTCGATGGCATAATGACGCTGACTTTTTCAATATTATTATTTTTCATAAGACTTACTATAAAGTGGTTTTGATATCAATTTTTCTTCCTTTAATTAAACATATTAAAATTCTCATTAATAATAAGAAAACAAAACATATTTTTAAATTAAGGGAATTTTCCTTTTTTATAAGACTTATTGATTTTTTTAAATAAAGATAAGGGATAGACTTATTAGAAGCTTGATTAGGATGCCTACGCCAAGAATAAAGATATATAGGTAAATTTGCATATTTTACATAATTAGTATTTGCCTTTAGCCATAACGCATAATCTTCAGATTTTGTAGATGGGTAAGGATTATTGATCATGAATTGTCGCCTCATCATCACACTAGGATGAGCAAAACAAGTTTTATGTATTAAATTCTGCTTACAAATATGGTCTGTTTGTGGATATTCCCTTTTTCCTATAATTTTTCCTGAGTGATTAATAACTTTGATATTTGTGCCCAAAACATCAACACTATTTTTCTTCATATATTGATATTGTAAATATAATCTTTCTGGATGAGATATATCATCATCATCTTGTCTTGCTATGAATTCTGATCTAGTAAATGCGAATCCATAATTAAGTGACTCTGCAACCCCATTAAAAGGACATTCAACCACAAGATCTACATTTAACTCTTTTAGTAATTTTTTATATTTTTCATTTTGATTATTATCCATTCCATTAAGAATACAAATTATATTATTTTTAGTGGTTTGATTTTTAAGTGAAAGTATAGATGATCTCAAATATTCCTTGTTAGACTTATAAATTGGAATAAGTATATCTATAGTTACTTCTGTCACTTAAAAGACTATTTTTTAAAAGATTTTATTAGGTCAAGTTTTTTTCTAATATCAAAATGATGATTCCCTATAAATAAACCATTTTTATGAACATAATCTGAATTGGATAAGTCTTGAGTCAAATCAACATTAAGATATTTAATTACTGGTTGTTTAACAAAACTTCCTGAAACTATAGGTCTATACTCAATTAAGTTTTCACTTAAAAATTCTATAAGATCTTTCCTCTCGATCCCGGAATCTTTTTTCACTATTAATGAGAAGCCAAACCAACTACTTTTTCCTATTTCACTCTGAATCATTAAGAAAGGATTGTCATTCATTATAGATTTAAAATGTAAAGCATTTTTTCTTCTAGTTTCTATTAATTGGTCAAGTTTCTTTACTTGTTCAATACCAATTGCTCCTGATAATTCAATAGGTCTTAAATTATATCCAGGTAAAACAAATTTAAAAGATTCGTCAAAATCATCATCACTTTTAGTTCCAGTTATTAAGTTATTTTTTGGAAGATTCCTTGTCCAACCATGAGCTCTTAAAGAAATAAGTATTTGATAAATTTCATCACTATTTGTAGCGATTATCCCACCTTCCATGGTTGAAATATGATGAGAAAAGAAAGTACTAAACGATCCGCATAAGCCAAAAGTACCGGAGAATTGATTCTTATATTTACTTCCTAGAGATTCACAATTATCTTCTATTAATTGGATATTTTTATTTTTAATTAGAGATTTAATTTCATCAAAGTGATTTGGATTACCTAATAAATTAACAGCCATTATTAACTTAGTAGATGATGTTATAGCCTTTTTTAGTTTTTCAATATCTAAATTTAGAGTATGTTTATCAATATCAACAAATTTGATTTTTAATCCATATTGGTGCAATGGGAAATAAGTTGTACTCCATGATATAGCTGGAACTATTACTTCATCCCCAGGTTTTAAAAAAGGTTTTTTTGTATAAAAAAGAGATGCAATCATCAGCAAATTTGCCGAAGAGCCGGAGTTAACCATTACAGCATGCTTACAGTTTAAATATTTAGAAAAACTTGCTTCAAATTCTTTTACTTTTTCTCCCATTGAAAATTTTTGGGAATCAATAACCTTTTGCATTGCATCAATCTCTTTATCATCCCAAGAAGAAACAGCTAAAGGTAAATTAATTTTTATCATTTAATATCCTCAAAAATAAAATTTTTTCTGATTATTGAAAGGAATTAAGAATTGGCTAAAGAGTAAGGTTATAGATAAACTCCTAAAGCAAAATTCTAAAACATTAAATTGTTTATGAATGAATAATAAAGTGGTTGAGAAAGATTTTTTCATATATTAAGTAATACTCAAATCTAAATTAAAATTACTTATTAAACTTTATCACCTTATACACTATATTGATAAAATAGTTTTCAAGCGGACCATATAATTAAAATATTAATAAGCTTAATAAAAAATTTCATCAAGTCTTCTTAGGTGAAGAGCCATAAGCATTGAAAACTAATCTTATAGTTTTGAAAAGGATTAAAAAATCAATAAAAATTGTAAAATTTTTCAAATAATAAAGATCATAACTTAGCTTTTGCATAGAATCTTCTATAGAAGAACCATAAGGATAATTAACCTGAGCCCATCCACTAATTCCCGGCCTAACTTGGTATCTATAATCATAAAAATTTATTTCTTTTGTCATAATCTGATCAAATTCTGGTCTTTCAGGTCTTGGACCTATTAAACTCATATCTCCTGAAAAAACCTGCATTAATTGAGGTAATTCATCAATTCTAAATAATCTTAAGAATCTACCTATTTTCGTAACTCTTTTATCAGAAAAAGTCGACCATTTTGCTCCATCCTCCTCTGCATTTTGATTCATAGTACGTAACTTAATAATTTCAAATTCCTTTTTTCTTAAACCATTTCTTACTTGTTTATAAAATACAGGTCCACCATCTTCTAATTTAATTAAAATTGCAGCAATTAATAATAACGGCGAAGTTATTATTAAAAGGATAAAACTTACCACAACATCTCCCATTCTTTTTAATTGAAATTGAAATTTTCTTTTTTTAATATTTTTAAATGATTTATCAATAAAATGAGGATCTTTTATCAAAGAAGTAGGTAACTTATTAAGGTATATCTCAAACCAATCAAGAGAATTTAATATAAA
>QBXH01000004.1 GCA_003283415.1 Prochlorococcus sp. AG-321-E21
TACAATTCTTAAGAACTTTGGAAGCGAATTACCTGATCAAATTGGAGAATTATTTACAACTAAAAACCTATTTTCAAAACCTTTAAAAACATTAATAAGTAGTGAAATAGATTGTGATCGACTTGATTATTTACTCCGTGATAGTTACAACACTGGCACAAAATATGGATTAGTAGATATAGAAAGAATTATTTCAGCTCTTACTTTTTCTCCTGATGGAAATATTGCAATCAAACCAAAAGGGATAATAGCTATTGAACACTTTTTAGTTCTTAGGAACATGATGTACAGAACTATTTACAACCACCGAATCAATGAGATTTCTACTTGGATTTTGGAAAAAATTATTTATATTATCAAAAATTATTCCGCAAAAAAAAACTTATGGATAGATGAAAGCATGCGCAAATGGATATTTTCTCCAAGTCAACTTGAGATTAAGGACTTCCTTGCGAATGATGACATAGTTTTTTATTTCCATTTAATGAAATGGAAAGATGAATCTTTTGAGCCTCTAAATACTCTTTGTAAGATGTTTATTGATAGAAACTTGCTTAAAGCATCGGATATAAGTTTTCTAACAAAATTAAAAAGACTAGAAATCTTAGCTTTTGCACGAAAAAAATGTACATTAAATAATTATGATTCAGATATATTTTGCGGAATTAAAGAAAGATCTTTCAAAGGGTTTAAGTCTAATAATTCTTTAAAAATATGGGATGGCACATATCAAAACTCATTTGAAAATCACTCAGAATTAATCAAAACATTGATGTCTTCAAATGATAGTTCACTAATTATTTATCCAGGTGAGTTTAGAAAAGAGATAGAGGATCAGATAGCAATTGAAAGAGCTAATGCATAAATGAAATTAATTTTAAGAGATATTGCTAATAAAAGTATCAAATCATTCACTTTCAAAAGATTTGAGCTTTATGAAAATTTTCGTGACGAATTTATTACTTTCAAAAATTCAACTACTGCTAATCTAATTTCAGAAAATGAAAAAATTAATTCACACGAATTAGCAAAATTGAAACTTTTACTTGAAAAACATAATATTATTTTTTCAAATATTTACTCAAATAATAGAGAAACAGTCTTAAGTGGAAAGTCTTTAAAAATCAACTCAACTTTTTTAAATATCCAAGACCTTAAACATCAAATAACTGCAGATTCTTCATATCAAAAGAAGGATATCCTTCACAAAGGGACCGTTAGATCAGGAGATCGAATATCTTCAAACGGTGATCTTTTTATTATTGGTGACGTTAATCCAGGAGCTATTATTTCTGCGAATAATAACGTTTATGTATGGGGAAAATTATCTGGTATTGCATTTGCAGGTAAAAATGGAAATAAAAATGCTTCTATTTCCTCATTTTGTCTCAACCCTCTACAATTAAGAATCTGCGGAATTATAGCTATAGGTCCAAAAGAGAAGCCCAAGGTACAATATCCCGAAGTTGCAATTTTGGAAGATAATAAAATAATTATTAAACCTTACTTTCTAAATAATGACTTGAAATAAATAAATATTTTGAAATAAATTTATTAACATATAGCAAATTTAAGGATTACTTAACTTTTGTAAAATTTTAACTTTTAAATCTATCTTATTATTTATAAAATTATTAATTTTTTGTGTCGAAAAATACTCGCACTATCCTAATCTGTTCAGGCAAAGGTGGGGTTGGTAAAACCACCTTAACTGCAAATCTTGGTATTGCCTTAGCAAATAGTGGGGCAACAACAGCTGTGCTAGATGCTGATTTTGGATTAAGGAATTTAGATCTTCTCTTAGGATTAGAAAATCGCATTATCTATACAGCTCAAGATGTTCTCGACAAGAATTGTCGTCTTGATCAAGCATTAGTTAGACATAAAAAAGAGCCTAATTTAGCTCTATTACCAGCCGGTGATCCAAGGATGCTTGATTGGATGAAACCTGAAGATATGAAACAAATTAGTAAATTACTTAGTGAGAAGTTTGATTACGTTTTAGTAGATTGTCCTGCAGGAGTCGAAGATGGTTTTAAAAATACTCTCTCAGCTTGCAAAGAAGCAATAGTAGTTACAAATCCTGAATTATCTGCAGTTCGTGATGCAGACAGAGTAATAGGAATTTTAAATACTTCTGATATAAAGCCAATACAGTTAGTAATTAATAGAGTTCGTCCTAATATGATGGCTAATCAAGAAATGCTCTCGATAGAAGATGTTCAAAGTATCCTTTCATTGCCTTTGCTGGGTATTGTTTTAGAGGATGAACAAGTAATAATAAGCACAAACAGAGGAGAGCCCCTTACCCTTTCTGATAGTAAATCTCCTGCTAAAAAATGCTATTTAAATTTATCTCAAAGGCTCACAGGAAAAGATATTCCAATTATCGATCCAAAGAATGAAGGGAAAAGCCTTAAAGATAAATTCATGAAATTAATGCAAACAAAGATTTTTTAAAAATGATGACTCTCAGAGACCTTATAAACAAATTGCTAGGAAGAGAACAGGCAAGTGCTAATACTGCCAGAGAAAGATTACAATTAGTTTTAGCTCATGACAGAGTTGATATGAGTTCATTGACAACTGATCTTTTGGATAAGATGAGAAAAGAAATTCTTGATGTGGTTGCTAAATATGTTGAGATTGATTTTGAGGAAGTAGCCGTAAGTCTAGAAACCGAAGATAGAATGACTGCATTGGTAGCAAATCTACCTATAAAAAGAACTCTCACAGGGGAAATTGAATTAAAAAAAAATGATGATACGCCAAAAAAGAAATAAAATATTTAAAAATCTAAATTAATAAATTATCAAATAACACCTAGCTGAATGTAAGATAAATTTATGCCGGCTTAGCTCAGCGGTAGAGCAGCGCTTTTGTAAAGCGAAGGTCATCAGTTCAAATCTGTTAGCCGGCATTTTTAAAGTTCTATATTTAAATCTTTTTTTTTGTTGAGAACAAACAGCTAAAAATAAATAAAAGAAAAATTGGTAAAAATCTTATCTCCAATAGATTAGTTAAAAATGACGTTAAAGGCTCGAATATCCAGTAAGAAAATATTTGTATTAAAAAAATAAAAAAGAAAAGAAAAAGCATCACTCTATTTCAGAAATTGAGACCTCTCCTTCTCTTATTATTTCCCATTTCCCATGATGTACCCAAGATATTATTGTACTAGCCTTACCACTACATTTTTCCCAGGGAAGTGGTCCTAAAATATCCACATTAGGTAAATCAATCGAAACTTCTTTTGCATTAGTTGCTGTTGGCAACCCTGATAGATTTGCGCTTGAGGTTAGTAATGGTCCACTTTCATTTATGAGAAATTTGGCCATTTTTGAGTTTGGTATTCGTAAACCTAGTGTAAAGTTACTGCTTGAAGAAATTGATTTTCTTTTTTCAGAGATGGGAATTATGATTGTTAAAGGTCCTGGCCAATAATAAGAAGCAATATATTTGAAATCATCTAATGCAGATTCATGAACAAAATCATCAAATTGAAAAGTTTCAGCTCCCATTAAAATTAAAGGTTTATTGATATCTCTTCTTTTTACCTTATAAATCATTTCTGAAAACTTTGGTAAGCATCCAATCGCAGGTAAAGTATCAGTCTGGAAAACTATAGGTAAGCCTCTTTTTAGTTTTTTTAAAGCTAATTTTTGATCTATTACATTCATTTAAATTACTAACTAATAATTTCTTGATATCTTCCAATTGTAAATCTTCCAATCCCCGAAAAATCTTTTAATACTTTTACAGAAGTAAATCTATTTTCAAAAAATAATTGTTTAACTCTATCCCCTTGATCAAAGTGATTCTCAATCAATAACCATCCATTATCTTTTAAATACAAGTGTGCATATTTAACTATTTCATTAATATGATCTAAGCCTTCTTCTCCTCCTAAAAGAGCATTTTTAGGTTCGAAATTCTTAACCTCTATTGGTAATCCTTCATAATTATCTTGCGGAATATATGGAGGATTAGCAATAGCTAGATCTATCTCACCTTTGAAATTAAAAAGAGGATCCCACCAATTCCCACAATAAAATTTTAAATTAGATTGATTAGAATTATTAGCAAAATTTCTCGATGCAATCTCAATAGCATTTTTATCTATATCAGTTGCAACTCCATTCCATCGTGGGTTCGATAATGCTAAAGCTATGCCAATAGCACCTGAACCTGTTCCTAAATCAACATAGGTTATTTGTTCTTCCTTATTTTTAAATATTTCAGAAACTATTTCAATAATGAGTTCTGTTTCTGGGCGCGGAATAAGAACTTTATTAGAAACCTCTAGTTTGAGATCCCTCCAATAAGAAAAACCACTTAGATATTGAATAGGAGTAAATGTACTAAGATGTTTATCCCAGAAATATTCAAGCGAGTCTAAATCTAATTTTAATCTTAAATTTTTTTCTGATTTTATTTTAAGAAGACTTAACTCTTTTGTTGATAATCCGCCTAATAAATCGATTAAAAGGCTGAGTGATTTATTATCTCCTCCTTTTAAAATTTGTTTTTTTTTCCATACCGAAAAGTTTTCAGTAGAAATTACAAACATTAAATGGGTTACTTAGCGTTTTGGGCCGAGTTTACCTTTACTAGAATCTGAATAAAAGCTTGATTTTTCTCCATCTTGGGTGGAAATAAACAAGCCAATTAAAAAAATAGTTGGCACTCCTACAAAAAGAAGACTTGCTACGAAACCAAAATTTGTTGTTTCCATTTAAAAATACAAACTTAATAATACTAAGACTATAGACATTTAAATGGAAGTTAAGTGGAAATATCAGTAATTCATACTAACTCATTAACAGTCTTAAACAATTTATCTGGGTAATTTTTTATTTTCAGCAAGTTTTTTTAAATCTTTCAAATTTGGAGGAGGAGATTGAGGTTTAGTAAGTATTATCACAGATAACTTTATTAGGGTTTGACAGGCAAGCCTCCAGTTATCAGGTCTAGTTTTGAGTTTTTCCTCTTCAACTGCAGTAATGGGACTAAGCGAATTTACCGTTCCACCTTCAATAGAAACAAAACATGTACTACATTGACCAACTCCTCCGCAATTTCCCAATAATCCCTTTAACCCATAGAGTTGTAATTTTTCTTTAATTATTAGCTCTCTTAAATTTTCTCCAGGTTTACATTGGATGTCCACACCTTCTCGGATAAATCTGATAGTTGTCATTTTTTTTTGTTATTTTTTATTATTTTGGCGCGTTACCTTGAGAATTGTGACCAAAATATTAACATATTTTAGTTAAAAATTCCCTTAAAATTTAATGATATTAAGGGATCTGGCCAGTTTTACAAAGAAAATTAATTTATTTACAAAACTCTCTCAAAGCCACAAAAAACCCTAATATCATGATGTTTAGCTGTTCATTCAGCATCGTTACAAGAATTTAACCGATGGGATTGCCTTGGTATCGAGTTCACACAGTAGTTATCAACGACCCCGGTCGACTACTAGCTGTGCATCTCATGCATACTGCATTATTAGCCGGCTGGGCCGGTTCAATGGCTTTATATGAATTAGCCATTTTTGATCCTTCTGACGCTGTTCTCAATCCAATGTGGAGACAGGGGATGTACGTCATGCCATTTATGGCAAGATTAGGAATCACGAGTAGTTGGAACGGATGGGATATTACTGGTGCTACCGGAGTTGATCCAGGATTTTGGAGCTTTGAAGGTGTTGCCGCAGCCCACATTGTTTTTAGTGGACTTTTAATGCTTGCCTCAATCTGGCATTGGACTTATTGGGATTTAGATTTATGGGAAGACGAAAGAACAGGAGAACCAGCTCTTGATCTTCCAAGAATATTTGGAATTCATCTTCTTTTAGCTGGAATTACTTGCTTTGGATTCGGTGCTTTTCACTGTGCAAATGTCGGCATTTGGGTTTCAGATCCTTATGGTTTAACAGGACATGTAGAACCTGTTGCGCCATCATGGGGAGCTGATGGATTTAATCCATTCAATCCTGGTGGAATAGTTGCAAATCACATTGCAGCTGGACTTCTTGGAATTATAGGTGGAATTTTTCACATAACTAATAGACCAGGTGAGAGGCTCTACAAAGCATTAAGGCTAGGAAGCTTAGAAGGAGTTTTAGCAAGCGCTTTAGCAGCTGTCCTTTTTGTATCTTTTGTTGTCGCTGGAACAATGTGGTACGGATCTGCTACGACTCCTGTGGAATTATTTGGTCCTACAAGATATCAATGGGACTCTGGATACTTCAAAACTGAAATCAATAGAAGAGTTCAATCAGCTATTGATAATGGAGCGACTAGGGAAGAAGCATATGCTGCAATTCCTGAAAAACTTGCATTCTATGACTATGTAGGAAATAGCCCCGCGAAAGGAGGATTGTTTAGGGTTGGAGCTCTAGTAAATGGAGATGGATTACCTACAGGATGGCAGGGGCATACTGTATTTACCGATAAAGAGGGTAATGATTTAGAAGTTAGAAGAATACCTAATTTCTTTGAAAATTTCCCTGTTATTCTCGAAGATAAACAAGGTAACGTAAGAGCTGATATCCCATTTAGAAGAGCTGAAGCAAAGTATTCTTTTGAACAAACTGGTATCACAGCCACTATTTACGGAGGTGATCTCAATGGTCAAACATTTACTGATCCAGCTGTGGTTAAAAGATTAGCCCGTAAAGCACAACTTGGTGAAGCATTTAAGTTTGATAGAGAAACTTATAAATCTGATGGTGTTTTCCGTAGTTCTCCAAGAGCTTGGTTTACATATGCACATTTATGCTTCGGACTATTATTCCTATTCGGTCACTGGTGGCATGCCTCTAGAACCCTTTACAAGGATAGGTTCGCTGGTATTGACGCTGAGATAGGAGATCAAGTTGAGTTTGGTCTCTTCAAGAAACTTGGTGACGAAACCACTAGAAGAATCCCAGGAAGGGTTTAAATTAAACATTATTATTTTTTCTCATGGAAGCTTTTGCTTACGTTCTTATCTTAACTCTCGCAGTTGTTACTTTATTTTTTGCAGTCGCTTTTAGAGATCCACCTAAATTCGATAGGAAGTAAAGTTAGAAAAAAAATCCCTTTTAGATTTTAAGAGGGATTTTTTTTAACTACTTTTCATAATCGTGATATTAACCTACTATTAGAGTAAAAGTTTGTATTAATTCACTATATGCAGTGTCCAACCTGTCAAAATACAGATAGCAGAGTTTTAGAATCAAGATCTGCTGATACTGGGAAAAGTGTCAGAAGAAGAAGAGAGTGTTTAAATTGCAGCTTTAGATTTACCACGTATGAAAGAGTTGAAACAATGCCAATTTCTGTTCTTAAAAAAGATGGAAGTAGAGAATTATTTAACAAAGATAAATTAGTTACTGGTATTTCAAGAGCATGCGAAAAAACAACATTTTCGAGAGATGCGATTATTAATTTTGTTGATTCAATTGAATCGCAAATAATACAAGACTCAAATAAAGATATTAAATCTTCTCTCATTGGAGAATTAATTCTTAAAGGCTTAAGGAAAGAAAACGAAGTTGCTTATATAAGATATGCATCAGTCTATAGAAAGTTTAATGGGGTAAAAGACTTTGTTTCCACTCTAGAATCTTTAAAAGGTAGTTCAAAAAATGAATTAGCTTCAATTTTATAAATTCTGCATATTAAAGTGTAGAATATTAAATGCACTATGCTCTTTAGTTTGCAGGCTAAAAGCATTCCTTTCTAACCATCTATGGTGGTCTGCGTTTTAACAAATGATTGAAAACCCTTCCCAAAAAGTAAAAGAAATTTCAGACCAAGAAGGAATTGAAAACTCAATTATAGAAGAAAATACTTCAGAAACTCCAAAAGAAGAAAATTTATCATATAACGCGAAAGATATTCCCTCTGCAGATTCTTCTTCAAGCAGACGAAATAGCGATTTGGATACCGCAGGATTTACTCAAGAAGAGTTTGCCTCACTATTAGGAAAATATGACTATAACTTTAAACCTGGCGATCTTGTAAAAGGTACGGTTTTTGCTCTAGAGCCTAAAGGAGCCATGATAGATATAGGAGCTAAGACTGCGGCTTTTATGCCTATGCAAGAAGTTTCTATAAATAGAGTTGAAGGACTTAGTGATGTTTTACAACCTTCAGAAAGTCGAGAATTTTTTATAATGAGCGAGGAGAATGAAGATGGCCAGTTAGCTTTATCAATCAGAAGGATAGAATACCAAAGAGCGTGGGAAAGAGTAAGGCAATTACAAAAAGAAGATGCAACTATATATTCTGAAGTTTTTGCTACTAATAGAGGTGGGGCATTAGTTAGAGTTGAAGGGTTGAGAGGCTTTATACCAGGATCTCATATTAGTGCCAAAAAAATAAAAGAAGATTTGGAAGGGGAATATTTACCCTTGAAATTTCTTGAGGTAGATGAAGAAAGAAACAGATTAGTTTTAAGTCATAGAAGGGCCTTAGTTGAGAAAAAAATGAATAGACTTGAAGTCGGAGAAGTTGTTATAGGTTCCGTTAAGGGAATAAAACCTTATGGAGCTTTTATTGATATCGGGGGTGTAAGTGGTCTTCTTCATATTTCAGAAATTAGTCACGAACATATTGAAACACCTCATAATGTTTTAAATGTAAATGATCAAATGAAGGTAATGATTATAGACTTAGATTCCGAGAGAGGAAGAATATCTTTATCAACCAAAGCTCTAGAACCTGAACCAGGGGATATGCTTACTGACCCACAAAAAGTTTTTAATAAAGCTGAAGAAATGGCTGCAAAATATAAGCAAATGTTACTTGAGCAAACTGATGAGAACGAAGAACAACCAACAGAAATTACAGAAAACGTATAAACTCTTATTTTTAACTTATTCTTAACCTAACAAACATATCAATTCTAGATTGCAAATTATGGTAATTTAAGCTTCATTACTATTGATTTTTATTTACGATTTAATTTAAGATTAGATTTATTTTTTAATAATTTATAAATGAGTGATTTTATTTTTACTTCTGAATCTGTAACAGAAGGTCATCCTGACAAGATATGTGATCAAATCAGTGACGCTGTTTTAGATGCTTTACTGACTGAAGATCCACAAAGTAGAGTAGCCTGCGAAACAGTGGTCAACACTGGTCTTTGCTTACTTACTGGTGAAATAACCTCTAGGGCAAAGCTCGACTATATAAAACTTGTCAGGCAAGTAATTAAAGAAATTGGATATGAAGGTTCAAAAGCGGGAGGCTTTGACTCAAATAGCTGTGCCGTTTTAGTAGCTCTTGATGAGCAATCACCTGATATTTCCCAAGGGGTAAATGAAGCAGATGATGCTAATGAGGATTTAGAAAACAATATTGGAGCTGGTGACCAAGGGATAATGTTTGGTTATGCATGTGATGAGACACCTGAATTAATGCCATTACCAATTAGCTTGGCTCATAGATTAGCAATACAACTTGCCAAAGTAAGACATGAAAAAATTCTTGATTATCTTCTCCCTGATGGAAAAACTCAAGTAAGTATTGATTACAAAAAAGGGATCCCAGTCTCAATAAACACCATTTTAATTTCTACTCAGCATACGGCTGAGATTGATGGACTTACAAATGAAGACGAAATACGTCAAAAAATAAAAGAAGATTTATGGATTAATGTTGTATTACCAGCAACAAAAGATTTAGAAATCAAACCAACAAGTCAAAAGACAAGATTCTTGGTAAATCCCACAGGTAAATTTGTTGTAGGAGGACCTCAAGGCGATGCAGGACTTACTGGCAGGAAAATAATTGTAGATACTTATGGAGGATATGCAAGACATGGAGGTGGTGCATTCTCTGGTAAAGATCCTACTAAAGTTGATAGATCAGCTGCATATGCGGCACGTTATGTAGCTAAAAGTATTGTTAAAGCAAAATTAGCAAAAAAGGCAGAGGTACAATTAAGTTATGCAATTGGTGTTGCTAAACCAATTTCAATTCTTGTTGAAACTTTTGGTACTGGTATTATTTCTCAAGAAAATTTGAAAGAACTAATTAAAAACAACTTTGATTTAAGGCCTGCAGCAATAATAAAAGAATTTGATTTAATAAACCTACCAAAAAGAATGGGTGGGGATTTTTACAAGAAGACTGCGTCTTATGGACACTTTGGTAGAAATGATCTAAAGCTTCCTTGGGAAAATGTAAAAGAAAAAGCAGCACAATTAGTAGCGGCTTCCAAGGACCTTTTATAAATTCATGCCTGATGAATTTTTTGGGGGGTTGGATTTTGGGACTAGCGGTGCAAGAATATCCATAATTAATTTTAAAAAAAAATTAAAATATTCGAATTCAGTTACTTATCAATATGGTTTTAAAAATCCAAATTCTTGGATCAATTCTTGTGAAAAACTTCTAGAAAGTTTACCTCTTGACATAAAAAATAAAATTGTTAGTTTGGCAATCTCAGGTACCTCTGGGACTTTAACAGCTTGTAATTTAAAAGGGGAACCGATTGGAGAAGCAATACCTTATAACCATGCGTGTAAGGAAAATAAAACTCTTATTGAATCGATCACTCTTGGAGAAGATCATTTACAAACTCCATACAGTAGTCTTGCTAAAGCATTAAAACTAATTGATAAATTTGGAGTAAATATTCTTTTAAGACATCAATCCGACTTTATAACTGGCTGGTTTTTGAAAGATTGGACATATGGAGAAGAGGGCAATAATATCAAACTTGGTTGGGATTTAATCAAAGAATCATGGCCCACAGGTTATCTCAATACTTCATGGCAAAAATGCTTACCTCTAATAATTAAAAGTGGAAAAATCTTGGGCCAAATCGATGCCGACTTAGCAGAAAGGTTCAAACTAAATAAGAAAATTTTTTTAGTCTCAGGGACTACTGATTCAAATGCAGCTTTTTTAGCGGCAGGATTAGGAAAAGAGGAAGGCCTAACAGTTTTAGGGACCACAATTGTAGTTAAAAAAATTAATAAAACCCCAATCAAAGAAAAGGGGATTACAACCCATCGAGTAAGTGAAGAATGGATATGTGGGGGAGCATCAAATGCTGGCTGTGGAATTTTATCTAAATTTTTTTCTGATATAGAAATAAAAGAACTTAGCAAACAAATAAATACATCAAAAGAAACTTCCCTAAATCTTTTGCCACTTAATAGTAGGGGTGAAAGATTTCCTGTTAATAATCCTTTTTTGGAGCCCATTCTTAGCCCTAGGCCAGTAAGCGACTCACTTTACTTACATGCATTATTTGAGGGGTTAGCAAGAATTGAATTAAAATGTTGGGGAAAACTATATGAGCTGACAGGTTCACTTCCAAAAAGAATTATTACTACTGGTGGAGGTTCAAAAAATCCTCAGTGGAGAGCAATTAGAGAACGGATTATTAATATCCCTATAGTTTCATGTAAAAAAACGACTTCATTTGGGACAGCTTTATTAGCAATTGATGCAAAAAAATAGATTTCATTCATAAATCTTTAATCAAGTTATAAAATTTTTAGGAAAAGGGTTTCACAAACTACACATCTTAATTTAGAGTATATACGTTAGAGCCGGGATAGCTCAGTTGGTAGAGCAGGCGACTGAAAATCGCCGTGTCCCCAGTTCAAATCTGGGTCCTGGCACCTTCCATTATGGAATTAAATGAGCATCTTTAGGGGTGCTTTTTTAATGCCTAGATGCAGTCATAATAGTACTTTAGGTATGGTTAATATCAAAACCCATACAGAGCATTTAAGACGCCTCTGAGAGGCATTTTATTGGTATGGAACTGGTATGGAACTTTACAATAATCCTGTAACGACCTATACGCCACAAAAGTTCCATACTTTCCTTTATTTTCCTTCAACCCCACAGAGTTAGAAATATATTGGAAATTTTTCATAGAGAAATTGAATGAAAAGTCCGTTTTCCATCTCTCTCTCATTTGGTTGCCTCTGGAGGTCAATAGTATCTAAAAAATAAGGTTCCACCTCGTGATGAGATGGAACCCTGCTTTATAAAATTAAAGACCCTTTACTTAAGCAAAGATCTTTATCTCTAAGTTATCAAGCATTTCTTTATAACTGTCTGCATCCCATTCAACAGCATTAATGAACTCTTCATCATCTTTACTACCTTCATAGAAATCAAAGGCATTATCTAATATTTCTGGTACCCAATTCTTAAATTCAACAAGATCCTTTATTTCATATAATCCATCTTTATTTTCTTGGCATTGACCAAGTTCCGAAGAGTATTCTTCAAGAGCATCTTCAATTTCTGATGCCTCCTCATCTCCACCTCTTCTTCTATCTTGAAGGGTTTCTAACTCCTCAGAAATCTCACTTAATATAAAGTCCATTTCATCCTGAGATAATAGAAGTTTAGGAGTTGCTGTAATAGTCATAATAAAATTGATTGATGATTGATTGATGATTGATTGATTAAGGGTTGGTAGTAGTGAAACGAAAAATGTCTTCTATTTGCTCTATTACTGCTGGCGTAAGAGTTACTCCTCTGTCATAAACGAAACTGAAACAATGACCTGTTGTCATTGGTCTTACACCATTTGGATTTTTCCAGTTTTCAATGTAATCAACGAGTGCTAATGAATGACTGGTTGTAAAAAGACCTTCTAGTTTGTTGGTTGTAAAAGTCATAATCAAATAAAAATAATGAATGTTTTTTGTAATTTTGTAAGAGAAATTACTACTCTTTTTTTAATGCTTTTGGAACTTGGTTGAGGACTGGTTGAGATGCTTTCCTCCCGTCGTTTCCATACCTATATTATAGCATCAAATCCACTGCTATCATTGATTTTATGGGTATCAGAACATTGCTCTAGAAGTGATACAAACAGGAAATTTATGCTATAATAGGAGGTCATAAAAAGAAGGTTTCAACCCTGTATGAGATTGAAACCCTGATGTCAAATTCTTATATTGTTTGCTCTTCTAAAGTTGTCTAATAACAGTTTGTCGTACAACAATCTTATGTCTGGTTGTGTTGGTTTTTCTTTTTGAAGCAATGATTGAATTTTCGTGTATTTCACTTCATCAATCTCAACTTGAATTCTTATTTTCTGAAACATTATCCTCGCAACCCAAATGCTTCTAACTCTCTTAACTGTGCTTTCCTTTTCAAGGTGGGATATTCACGGATAATCTTACAAACAGTATTTGCTTTATTGAGCATCAGTTCATCAGACCATTCATCTAATATTTCAAGGATGTCTTTGTTTCTTTTTGAAAGTGAGAGACAGAATGCTCTGACCTCTGTTTCATTTTTAGGTTTAGTTTTAGTTGCCATTTTTCTGTAAATCTGAATTGTGCCAATCAAGGACATTATTTAAATCATCCTCTTTGTCTATTTGCTTTAGACCATAATGAAATGTTCGTTTGAACTCCAGACCGAAAGGGTCGTTCTTGATCTCTTTGATATCTAAATTATCAGGGAATTTCCCTATCCACTTTGCTTGACGAATACAAGCATCTAACAAGAGTTCTGTTAGATTTGCATCTTTTCTCCTACCACTATTTATAGTGCAACCGAAGTAATCTTCTTTGTATAACAGTCGTAATATCTCTGGGTATAAACTCAATTCTTCTAATTGCAGTTCGTGTAATCCTTCTTCTACGACACCTATTGAATAATGTTTTGCCAATGCCTTATTCACGTCACCCAAGTACAAATGAGTATGAAAAGCACCCTTCATCTCACCCCATATAGGATGGATTGTTTCTTTATGGCGTTCTATCACAAATACCATTGGGACATCACCAAAACATTCTTTTAACTTTGATCGGATAAATCTGTGTGTCTTCCTGACTTCATTCCTATCCCATCTTTTCCTATAGACCTCTTTTGATAAGAACCCTCCATCAGAATTTCTGCCATAGAACATAGTGACGAAGTACTTTGGTTCAAATTGGTAAGCACGAGAACATAAGAAGTTCTTAAAATTTGAAAGATACTTTGTCTGCTCTACTGCGTCTTTGTATTTGGTTGTGTCTGTTAAAAACATAAGAATACGGAAATATAAGTTTTAATTGGAAGTCACACGGACTTAATGAGGAACGTTCCTCAACTTCTCAAATTGGTTAATGAATAAAATTTAATACAGCAATCTTCTACTACCTAGGATGTAGAACTTTGCTAGACGCTACCTCGCAGTCGTCATATTCATTCCATATTGGGAAGCACATAATGATTTATATGAATTGAATATACACTTTGGACTTTTGTTAAGAAATGCTAATAAGCGGAACGCTTAGACACACTGCCCACCACCATTTATTTCAATGATTGCAATGGTTCTCGTTTGAATATACCTTTCTGCGTTTTCTCTGTCTCCCTGTCTTCTAGGGTTCCACCAGATCAAGTAATCTTCCATCCTCATCAACCAATCTGTGTCTCTTCTCCGTGCGTGTTGCTCTCTGTTTGGCAGTCCGATAGGCACCTGGCAAATGGTGCATCATTTGATAATGCTTCCAATGACCGAATTGATCTTGCCACTGAATTGAAATCTTCATTTCTTAAGCAAACGATAAACTGACGTTCTATCAATACCCATTTCTTTTGCTATTGCAGTTGCACCTAGTCCTTTTGCTTTCATCATCTGTACTTGCTTAGCATCAATTGTCTGACCTCTGCCCTTGAACTTATCTTTATTTGCCAAAATTCCATCTTTTTGACGTTCTGCTCTTAACGAGGTCTCAAATTCTGAAAAAATTGAAAGCATATTCAAGAAGCATTTGCCTTCTGGTGTTCTCGTATTAATTGATTGTTCTGTTGCTGCAAACGTAACTCTCTTTTCATCCAGTTCTTTCATAATCAACTGCATATCCAAGACGCTACGACTGCATCTATCCAATCTGGTTACGACCACTTCGTCACTTTCACGAACAAAGTTAAGCATCTCCTTGAATTGCTCTCTGCCTTTTGTTGAAGTACCACTCACTTTTTCTTGATATATCTTCTCGCAACCAAATGCTTCAAGAGCATCAATTTGAGATTGAAGGTTCTGACCGATTGAACTAACTCTGGCGTACCCGACTTTCATTGGATTAGGTGTTGTTTATAGGTCTATTCTACTATGCAACGTTGTATTTGTGTCAAATGGACTTAAAAACTACAGATTTGGTCCCGATTTGACTGTTGTCTATGGTTATACCTATTTCCCATAGTGTTGTTCGTGCATTGTTCGTGACTTTATCAACTCGTTGTTATGACTTGGGTTTCTTGCCTTCTGCCTTATCCATTTCCAAGAACTTCTTATCTCTTACTTCTCTTCCTGATTTAATATCTTTCTTCACTGCCTTATATCTTTCTTGCAATGTCTTAGTTGCATAAGGATCTGAACTCTTAATTTTCCTTATTCGTTTTGCTGACTTACTTCTATCAATTTTATTGAGGTAGTGCTTTCTTAATGTATCGGGACTGGTATAGGCATTATCAGCAAATATAATCAATTCTCTTATTTCATTAAGTACTGGATATTCTCTAAGAGTTTCCATAAATGCAGTGTGACGCAAACTCGTCCAGATAATTTCTTTTTTAATTCTTGATTTCTTGCAGGCATATTGCAATAAGGTGTTAAGAGTATCTCCAACCTGACTAGCACTAGGATTTAACTTTGGTCTTGAGTACCAATCAAATAGAAAATATCCATTTGCCTTTCTTCTTTTCAGCATTCTCTTCACGACTTCAACTGCTTCTGGTCTGTATGCTTCTGACGTTTTCAAATTTCTCATTCCCTTCGCTTCTTCCATTTTTAAAATTGCACTTTCTTCACCATCATCCTCTTTCACAATTTCAAACCATTCAGTCCTCAACCTTGGCATATCTTCTGCTCTCAGATAGAACAACCACATAACTTGGACTGCATCATAAAGTTCAACAAAATTTCTTGCATTCTTTCTATCTTTTTCATCCCAAGATATGTCTAAGAACTGTTGATAATTCAAATCTTGCTTTGCATTATCCCTAGAAAGTATTTCTATCTCAATTAGTAAATTGTCAAACTCATTTCTATTCAAATAAACTGCCTCTTTCTTTTCAGCAGTATGGATAGTTGGGTACTGTAAATTATCTAATTTTGGGAAATCTTGGTTCTCTCTGGCGAGGTTAAATAATTTGTTTATCAAGGTTTTGATTGCTTTCTTTGCTTTAGACATATCACTTCCAATCTCACTACCCTTCTTATCTAAAACTTTCCAAAAATCTAAAATGTCTTTGTATGTAATCTTGTCTATGCTTTTATTTACGAATGCTTGATGACAAATCCCAGTCCTATCAGCAAACCAAGTACTCCTTTCATTAACTACTCTTTTTTTACCTCCTCGCTTATTGATGTATTGCATTTGAAAATCTTCAAAATATCTCTCCCAATAATGAGATAGAGAATAACTTGAGTTGTATTCAAGTTCTTTAGCGAGTTCTGTTAATAGAGTTCTTTGTTTTTTGTACCAATCAACTGCAACTCTCCCTGCAATGTATGGGTCTTCTTCTCCAGTTGTCCCTTCCAAATTCCTTCTCTTCCCTTTACTAGTACCGCCTGTATATTTCATTCGGTCAGGTCTTATATCTTCATCTGGTGCAGGCAACCATCTCACATAAAGTCCTTTACTCCGTTTCCTTCCTGTCTTTTTTCTGGGACCTCGGTATATGAAAAGATTGCTAACTGGACAATTAATACCCAAATCCAATAGAACATTTAGAGAGTTCTTTTCCCCTGATATCCATTCCTCTGGCAATGATCTCTTCAATCCAATAGTTCCTTACTTTTAATTAGATGCTTATCAGATAAAAATCTGTGTTATCTCTATTATAGCAGTATGGAACCAGTATGGAACTTTCTGTTTTGAGGTCAAAATATGCCTATTTTGGTATCACTGTGTTACTGAAATCAATGATTTTGAGGTCTTTTTATCCCACCTGTCCCTTTCAAATCTGGGTCCTGGCACCTTTAGTAAAAGGTTTAAATTAGCATCTGAAAAGGTGCTTTTTTAATACCTAATTTCAGTTCTAGCCTTCATAATAAGGTTATTTAAAGAAACACTAAGATAGGAAGAATGAAACCTCTGCGTGTCATATTTTTAATATTGTCTCCCCTTTAAAAGCGCGTTTTAGCAACTTTATAAATTTTATTTGACAGATTTATAATTAATATTTCCTAATTTAAATTTTTATTTATCAAATCTACATACTTGACCAATTACACCCAAGATTAGTTGGTCTCCATTTGGATCTTGCCAATCAGCAAGATTGTTCAAATGACTATTTCCCTCATCTGTGTAAACATCAACATCTCTAAAAGATTTCTCAAAGCAGTTTATGTCCATGGTATAAAGAATATCTTGTGTTATTTCACTTTTAGTTTTTGGAATAAATTTGCTCAATACTCTTACAGAACCATCTTCATTTCTTTTTATACTTTTTCTATCCCATAATTGTTCACCGTATTCACTAATTGGGACTCCAACCCACTCATGAGACAAAGCATATGATTGTTTTATTGAAATGCAAAAAGAGAAAATTATATAAAGAGCCAAAGACAAGATCTTTACAACAAGTATTGATGAAACTTTATTATTGGCTTGAATCATAATATTATTGAATATTAGAAATAAATAAATTGATTTTTTAAAAGATACTTATATCTTATTAATTATCAATTTTAATTATGAATTCCTAATGAAGTTTGCTTAAGATCTATATTGAAAAAAATAAGATTAAAAACTTTGTATAAGATTTAATTGATTAGTATTTCTATTATAGATACAATCAAATACTAATTTCTAAAGTTAGCTATCAAAGAATTTTCGAAAAAATAATGAATAAGACTCAAAAATTCCTCTCAGTAGTTTTTTTTATAGCAATATTTGTTGTAATAATTTATTTCATACAAAACTATGGTGTAGAACCTCTTAGGAACAAGGTAGAGAGTATGGGAATATGGGCACCTTTTGGAATATTTTTACTTAGAGGAATAAGTATAATTTTACCTGCTCTTCCAAGTTCGGCCTATTCACTTCTGGCGGGCTCCTTATTAGGATTCCAAAAAGGGTATCTGACAATTGTCTTTTCTGATATCGTTTTTTGCCAAGCAGCTTTCTTCATAGCAAGATATTTTGGTCGTGCTCCTGTACGTGGTTTAGTAGGATCAAAAGCAATGAAAAGAATTGAAAGTTTTAATCAAAACCAATTAGAAGAAAATTTCTTCCTAATGACAGGTCTCCTTATGACTGGACTTTTTGATTTCCTCAGCTATGCCATAGGCATTGGAGGAACACGTTGGAAAATATTTACCCCAGCTTTACTAATAAGTCTTCTAATCAGTGATTCTATTCTTGTTGCTGTTGGAGCTGGAGTCAGTCAGGGAGCAGGTTTATTCTTAGGAATAGCTCTTTTAGGCATGTTTGCTTTAGCAACTATTTCAGGTTTAGCAAAAAGAAAAATTCCAAAATAAAGCAAAATTAATAAGCCTAAAACCAACAATAAAAGATATAACATTTTTGCAAACAACAACATTAAAAAAGACTATTTATGTAAGAATATGAATCTGTTGATTTTACAAATTTTTAGATGACTCCATTTAGACCAACATCTTACGATCGTCCTGGAGAACAAATATCAACTACACCTTCTGGATTAAAAGTGACTTCTGCAAAAAGATTAATGGTAGATTCTATGGTAAGGATGATTCAAAAAGCTACCAATCATTCAGTAGAAGATAAACTTGAAGAAGAATCTAATAACAATTAATCAATTTATTCAAAAAAGTTTAGGAGAGTGGAAATCCATAAGAAGCACTCATTCTTTAGCTTTTCAGGAAGTTGAAAATTCAACTAGCAAAATAGTAATAAAAGAGTTAAAAATCAATAATAAGAATGTAGTCGATCTTTTAGAAAAATATAATTCCACCTCAAAACCTTCTATTATTGCATTATCAATAAGTTGGAAGGCAATAAGCGATTGGGAAATTGATCAAAAAATAGAGGAGGATAAAACTATATTAATATTTTTACAAAAGGATAATAATAAAGGGATTGTTCTCCGAAATAAGGGATATACAGAATCAGTGATTTCATCGTCAGAGTATTTGATTGATGAAAATGAAAATTTAAATATTAAAACTATTTACAGTTCAACAGTTTCTGAAGAAAGAATTTGTTTTTTATCAAATCATATTAGATCCAGATATTCAGTAATTAGAAATCATGAAAACAATACCGTAATTCAAACCTCACACACATCAGAGATAAGAAATATGCCTATCTTAAAAGATTGATTATTCTTTCAAATTGAAACTCTATATTAGAAATCAAATCAGGAAGAAATTCTTTTTCTCCTTTCATAGTATTTACAGTAGATTTTAAATCAGAAATCGTTGAATCTCTCATCAGTTCAAAAACTCGGATAGCATTTTTTAGAGGTACACCAAGGGCTAAATAAGTATTTTTAAGTTCCTTTAAACAGTTTTTAGATAAAACTGATTCATCATCAGAAATTAAAAGGTAAGAAACAATCCTTAAAATTATTTCTCCATCTCTTAGACAAACAGACATCTTATTTGTGGTATCTATAGACATTTTTGTATTAACTGAATCTTGATTTTCACAAATCATTGCAGTAACCGCATCAGCGGCAATTGCGTGAGAATTATTCGTTATTGAATTTATTGCATCTAATCTTGAATTTGCACTATTTATAAATTCTTTTATATCTTCAATATTTTTATTACTTATATTTTCTAATTCTCTATTAGTTGATAAAATTTGATTACTATTTGAAACTGTCATTCTTAAATCTAAAAACTTAAAATTTCTATTTGTTCATAATAGATCAGAGCAAATTAAAATAATTAAATCTTAAAATAAACGAAATGGTTCTTAATCAAAAACTACATTTCAAAGTGATATTCAAAATACTGTAAATAAAAAATATTTTTCGCTAATATATGCTTAATATCTCTAAAAAATTTTGGATAAACAAGAATTACAATTATCAAAAAAACTTGTTTCTTCTTATAAAAAAAGATTAGAAAAAGAAATTCTTATTAGAAGTATTAAATTAAAAATGCCTCAGAATAAGTTCGAAGAAATTATCAAAAATAATAATGAACTAATTAATTTAAAAAAAGCATTAGAGGAGTTAGAGATTAACCCTCAATCTTAAAATTAAAGTAAGGCAAAAATTTTTAATAATACAATCTACAAAAAGTGCATCAAACTAACAACTTCCTTTTTAAATCTTTAAATAATGCACAATTAAAAGCAGTAAATCATATCAATGGGCCTCTGCTAGTTGTAGCAGGTGCAGGTAGTGGAAAAACCAAGGCTCTTACTCATAGAATAGCTAATCTTATTGAAAATAATTCTGTAGATCCACATAACATTCTTGCAGTAACTTTTACAAATAAAGCTGCTAAAGAAATGAAAGCAAGACTTCAAGTACTTCTTGCACAAGAAATAGCTTTTAATCAATTTGGGCAGCCCTGGTCAACTCTCAAGGAATTTGATCAGAATCAATTAAGAACAAATATTGATCAAGAAAGACTTAGGGACTTATGGATAGGAACTTTTCATGCATTATTTTCAAGACTTTTAAGATACGATATTGAAAAATATCAAGATCCTGAAGGCTTAACCTGGTCACGACAATTTTCTATTTATGACGAAACAGATTCTCAGACCCTAGTAAAAGAGATTGTTAGTCAAGATATGAGTCTTGATCCAAAAAAATTTGATCCTAAGAAAATCAAGAGAGCTATTAGTAATGCAAAAAATCAATGTTTTACCGCTAATGAACTTGAAGAAAAAGCTGATAATCATTTTGATAAAATAATTGCAGATGCTTATAGAAGATACAGAATATCTCTCTCGAAAAATAATGCTTTAGACTTTGATGATCTTTTACTACTTCCTGTGTTTTTATTAAGGCAAAATGATTTAGTTAGGGATTATTGGCATAAAAGATTCCAGCATGTATTAGTTGATGAATATCAAGATACAAATAGGACACAATATGAACTGATCAAATTAATTACTGCTGGGAATACTGAACCAAACAAATTTTCCGAATGGAATGATAGGTCAATTTTTGTTGTTGGAGATGCTGATCAAAGTATTTATAGTTTTAGGGCAGCAGATTTCAGAATATTAATTGGATTTCAAGAAGACTTTAAAAATTCATCTAATAATGATCAGCAAGCCTCACTTGTTAAATTAGAAGAAAACTATAGATCTTCATCAAATATTCTTACCGCTGCAAACTCTTTGATTGAAAATAATACTGAGAGAATTGATAAAGTTTTAAGACCTACAAGGGAGGAAGGAGAACTTTTAAAGTTGCTTAGCTGCGATGATGAAATTTCTGAAGCTGAGGCAATAACAACAAAATTAAGAACTCTAAATAATTACAATAATCACCCAATCTGGAAAAATTTTGCAATCCTCTATAGAACTAGGGCTCAATCTAGAGTATTAGAGGAATCTTTAGTAAGATGGAGAATTCCATATACAATTTTTGGCGGATTACGTTTTTATGACAGAAGAGAAGTTAAAGATGCAATTGCCTATTTAAAAGTCTTAGTAAATTCTTCAGATAATGTAAGTCTTTTAAGAATAATAAATGTCCCGAGGCGAGGAATAGGAAAAACAACTATTCAAAAGCTTAATGAGCTATCAAACAAGTTGAATATCCCTTTATGGGATGTCATAAATGACAAACAAAGCTTAGAAGAAACAATAGGCAGATCGTCAAAGGGCATTAATAAATTTACAGAGCTTATGAATGACCTTCTTTGCTATGTAGAAAACTCAGGACCTGCTCAAATTCTTCAATTAATTTTAGAAAAAAGCGGTTACTTAAGTGATTTGTTAACAAGTGGTTCAGAGGAATCTGAAGATAGAAGAAATAATCTTCAGGAATTAATAAATGCTGCTACTCAATTTGAAGAAGAGACCGAGAACCCAGATGTGGAGGGATTCTTATCAACAGCAGCTTTAACGACGGACAATGATATTAAAAAAAATCATCCAAATTCTGTCACATTAATGACCCTCCATAATAGTAAAGGATTAGAATTTCAAAATGTGTTTATAACTGGATTAGAACAAGGTTTGTTCCCAAGCTACAGGTCAATTGATACTCCTTCTCTTCTAGAAGAAGAAAGAAGATTATGCTATGTAGGTATAACAAGAGCTAAAGAGAGAGTTTTCTTATCACATGCAAGAGAAAGAAGATTGTGGGGAGGCATGCGAGAAGCAACAATTCCTTCAATATTTCTCTCAGAAATACCAGAGGAATTAATTGACGGGGAATTACCTCAATCTGGTGGTGCTTTTATTAGAAGGGAGCGTCATCTTGAACGTTTAACAAGAGTGGATCGGAACGATTCAAATGAATTTATTAATAAACCTATAAATGCAGTAAGAAAACTATATTCAGGACCCAGTAAAGGTAAAAGTTGGCTAGTTGGAGATAGAGTAATTCATTCCAAATTTGGTAAGGGTGAAATTATACATATTTTTGGCAGTGGCGAAAAGATATCGTTAGCAGTAAAATTTGGTGATAAAGGAAGCAAAATTCTAGACCCAAGATTAGCTCCAATAAGAGCAATAAACTGAAATCTGAATGAATGCTATTTCTGCTTATATAAATTCAGCAATTTTTAAAATTCCTTATAATTTATTCAATATAATTTCTGATTATATTGAATTGAATAGTAGCGTTAAAGTTGCAATTGTGGGTGGCTATATAAGGGATTTATTAATCACTAAAATTCATAATAAGACTATTTTCAACCCACTAGATATTGATATAGTTACAGAAGGATCTTCAGTTGATTTAGCAAAATTCATAAAAAAAAATATCTCAAATGTTGAACTGTGTTTGATAAAAGAATTTGAAATATACGACACAGTAGAATTAAATATTAATGATTTAAAAATTGATATAGCCTCTGCAAGAAAAGAGAATTATGAAGCTCCAGGATTAAATCCAATCGTAAAACATGCAAATATTGAAGAGGATTTAAAAAGAAGAGATTTTAGTATCAATGCAATAGCTTTTGAATTCTCAAAGCAAAAAATTTATGATTTATTTGATGGCATAAAACACATACAAGAAAAAGAATTACATTTGCTGCATGAAAATAGTATTCAAGATGATCCTAGTAGATTGATAAGATGCGCAAGATATGCATCAAGATTAGGTTTCAAAATTTCGAATAAATCACTTCAACAATCTCAAAGGATTGTCCAAAGGTGGCCATGGAATATTATAAATGATGATACTAAATCTAGATTCCCCCCCGGAATAAGTATAAGAATTAGGATGGAATTATCTGAAATATACAAATATGATAATCTTGCAAAAATAATTTCTTTATTAAATCATTGGGAAATTATTTCTATTCTAGATAAAAATATTAAGGTTAATAATAAATTTTTAAGGGGTTTAAAATGGATTAAAAAACTTAAGGGTAATTATATTCTCTACCTATTAAAAAATTCAGAAAATTTAGAGCTTACTTGTCAAAGATTTTTTATTAATAGCAAGGAAACAAAAATTCTCAAAGAGTATCTAAATATCACAAATCAATTAGAAAGTGAAAAAGAAAAATTTCTCTTTTTTACTCCTTCAAATTGGACTGAATTTATTGAAACAAAAAATTTAGATGAAGAAACGGTGAAATTATTAATTTGTAATGGGGGTTTATTTTGGAAATCATTTTTCAAATGGCTTTTTATTTATAAATTTATTAAGTCAAAGAAAAGTGGAGAATTTTTAAAACTTGAAGGATGGAAAGCCGGGAAAGAAATGGGGTATGAAATTAAAAGGTTGAGATATATAGAGATCGATAAGATCAAAAAGAAATAACTATCTATGTATAACTTCTCCGACCTTATACCATTCATCCTTTAAAAAACTTTCATACTTAGGATCACAACTTATCAAAAGCGGTCCACAAGTTTGTGGATCTAATAATAATGAGATTTTTTCTTTGAAGCTGTCACTATTAACTTTATTATTTTTTGAAAATTTGATAATTCTATCACTTTTTTTTTCTGAAAGAATTTGGTCAAATATTTCTTTATTTGATTCGAACAGAGAACTTTTGATCCCTTTATGTATTAAATCAAATACTCCTGGATAAGCTTTAAATGCTAACAAATCTAACAAGACACTAATAGGTTCAAGGTTATTATCTTTCCTTAATAAATTAGATGAATCAATCATCTCTTTAAGGTGTCCTATAAATCCATAGCCAGTTATATCAGTAGCTGCATTAATAAATGTTTCTCCAAATTTATCTTGAAGCAAATAAATTTTTTCAATCAATGGTTGCTGACTTGTAACTAAATTTATCATTATCTCCTCTGAAATCTCTTTCAAATTAATATTTTGCATTTGAGCAGCAAAAAAAACACCCACACCAAGTGGTCTTGACATGAGGATAATATCTCCTTTTTGCATACCTGATTTAAACCATGGTTTTGCTCCATTTTTCAAAACTCCCTGAACTGTTAAAGAGATATCGATTCCTAAAGAATAAGGTTTATCAACTAAACTTCTTGACTCAAAAGTATGTCCTCCAATTAACTCACCCCCTTGTTCTTCAACTGTTGTTTTTATCCCTTTTAGACAATGAGTAAAAAGGTAGCTTTGAAAATCTTTTCCCACTTTTGGAAGAGATATTAAGGCCTGTACAGATGAAAGTTTTACTCCACAAGCCCATAAATCTGAGCAAGCATGCAACACAGTAATTTTTGCATTTAGCCAAGGATCACTTATCAACGCAGGAAATCCATCAACACTTTGAAGAATAGTATCTTGATTATTTTTATAAATTTCAACAGAATCCTTAGGGGAAATCGCAGAATTTTCAAGTTGAGCACTTATTAAAGATTTATTTAAAATACTTTGAGGAATTTTAGCTGCACATCCTCTACAGTCTTCCATCCCATCTTCTTTGACTTTTTGATACATATTCAAATCTAAAACACGAAATTTCCTAATAAAACCTTTATCAATTTTATTTTTAAGGTACCAAATAAGAAAAGAGGGCCCAATAACAATATCACCATAAAAAGCAAAAGCTTTCGGAACCTTTACAGGATAAGAATTTACTATTTGCAATCCAAATTTTTGAGGAGACCATCTTTTTAATGATTCACCTTTTATATCCTTCTGAATATTAGTTGCCAATGTATTTATAGCTTTTACTGCAAATATTCCAGATGAAGGTCTCGAAGAATCTTCTATGACGGCGCAATCACCTGTTGCAAAAGTTCCTAAAAAATTTTTCAACATTAATTTCTGATTTATAAGAAATCTTCCTTTTGAATCCAATTCTGAATTATATTTTTTTACCCATAGTGGAGATGAATTTCCTGTACATAAGAGAATCTTTCCATAATCAATAGGAAGAGTTCCAACTACTTCTATATTCGATCTGTAAAAAGTTTTAAAGATTTTATTATCTACCTTATTTCTTTGGCAAAGAATCTTTAAAGATCTTTTTTTCCATCTTTTTCTTAGAGCAAAAGCAACTTCAATTGCTGCAAGTCCACTTCCAACAATAACAAAGGATTTTTCAGTTTCAGAATCATACTTATCTTCTTTTTTAATTAACTCATAAGCTTTAAAAAAAGGTTTAATTGGGAAAGCAATTTTATTATTGACTAAATCTTCAAATTCTCCTGAAATTTTAGTTTGACTTCCGTAGTTAAGTACTAATTTTGAGTAACCAATTGATGGTCTATTTTTTAAAAAAATCTTTTTTAAATGATAATCGATATTTGTTACTTCATTTTTTATAAAAGATATTTTTGCCTTTCTAGCTAAAGATCTTATATCGATTAAGCTATTATTTAAAGAAATTGATTTAGAAATTACAGAAGGGAACGTAGCCGAATAAACTAAATGAGTATCTCTAGATATAATTGTTATAGGAATTTCCGGCATTAATTTCGGATACATAAACCATTTCCTCATCAAAAGAACATTTGTATGTCCTCCACCAATTAGCACTAGATGATTAATAGTCATTTGTTTTTACAATGAATAAACAGCATTTATTACCCATTAAAGAATCAAGATTAGGAGTAATTGGTGGGAGTGGTTTCTATTCAATTGACAAAATAGAATGTTATGAAGAAATCGAGGTCAACACTCCTTATGGTAAACCTTCTGATTTAATTAGGCTCTTTAAAATTGGCAACCTAGAAATTGCTTTTATAGCACGGCACGGAAGAACACATAGGCTCAATCCGACAGAAATACCTTACAAAGCTAACATTTGGGCACTCCGATCGATCGGCGTGAGATGGATAATCGCTCCATCAGCAGTAGGCTCCCTTCAAGAACAAATTAGGCCTCTTGATATTGTTATTCCAGATCAATTTATTGATCGAACTCATCAAAGACCTGCAACATTTTTTAATGAAGGAGCAGTTGCTCATGTAACTATGGGGGATCCTTTCTGTAGGAATTTATCAGGAATTTTAGGCAATGTTGGAGAAAAAACTATCCCAGGGGGAAGACAATTACATAGAGTAGGAACATATTTAGCTATGGAGGGACCTGCTTTCTCTACCCGCGCAGAATCAAATCTATATAGAAGTTGGGGTTGTTCAATAATAGGTATGACTAATCACACCGAAGCAAGATTAGCTAAAGAAGCTGAGATAGCGTATTCTTCACTATCTATGGTTACTGATTATGATTGTTGGCATCAAACTCATCAGGAAGTATCAGTAGAGATGGTTTTAGAAAATCTCAGAGCTAATACTGAAGTTGCTAATAAAATAGTCTTTGAAATAGCGAAAGTTATCGATATAGAGAGGCCTAAAAGTAAATCACATTTTTCTTTGAAAGATGGTTTAATAACACAAAAAGAAAATATCCCTAGCTCTACAAAAGAAAAGCTAAAGATATTTACTGATTCTTACTGGAATTAAATATTTGATTTTTATTAGATTTTGGAAATTTAGCCCCCAGCACCTACTCCTTGATATGAACCGTAGAAGAATATTCCTAATACAAAAATAACTGCTAATCCACCAGCAGTAGCAACAAGCCAAAGAGGTAGAACACCCTCTGTCCATCTCCTCTCCCAAGCGACTGCAGGTCTCCCGTCAGGAGTTCGATCAGGTATTCTGCCATCAGGTCCTTTTAATTTGCTCATAGTTTTAATTTAGTTGAAAAAGTAACTGGAAAATAATATTCCTAAAACCAGTACAGATAATACACCTAAGTAAAGGCTTGTACGATTTAGTTCTACTGGAACTTTGTTGGGATTTTCGTTTACTTGCATAATTTTTAAAGTTTTAAGTTCTAATAAATTGCATCGCTGCAATAGCACCTAAGAAAAATACCGAGGGAATTGCAAGTGCGTGAACTGCAAGCCAACGAATCGTAAAAATAGGGTAGACTCGGACTTCTACAGCCTGAATGGGTGGTTGTGAGTTAGTCATTTTTTATTTTGTTCTTAAATCAAGCTGAGATTTAGCATCATATCTCTGAGTTACTACAGGGGCTTTTGATTCTGAGGCCTGGAAATAACTGTCCGGGCGCGGAGTACCAAAAGCATCATAAGCTAAACCTGTATAAACAAAAAGAAAACCTGCTATAAAAATAGCTGGTAATGTTACTGCATGGATAATCCAGTATCTAATACTGGTTATTATTTCAAAGAATGGGCGTTCTCCCGTAGAGCCACCGGCCATAATCAAAATTACGTTATTTACTTCTAAATCTTACAAGGAAAAATACAAATTTTGTGGAGAAGTTTACAGCTTGGTTACAGACAGTTGTTAAATAGCAAGAAAATTAAGATTTTTTTTATATTTTTTTACTTTGTTTTAAATCAACCATTCCACTTCAATATATAACCCCTCTCTCCAAGAATAAATCCTTTGGGAGAATCTAACTCATCTTTTTCTAAAAATTGAATCTTAATGAAGTTAGTCGGCAGATTTGAGGCAATAGGATCAGAGCTCCAAGTTTTACCATCATCTTTACTGACTATTAAAGTTCCATTTCCTCCTCCCGCCCAAATATTTCCCTCTGGATCCCAACCCATATCTAGATAATTGTATCCATTTAAAATGGGAACTATTGGTTTACTCCAATTTTCATAATCATTACTATCTTCATTAAATCTTATTTCAGCTCCTCTTGATAACATCCATAAATTCCCATTTGGATTAAATCCTATGCTTTGAACTCTCTTACTACTTGCTCTTTGATGAGCTATCCACGTATCACTTTCACTATCAAGGGTAGAGAAAAAGTTACCAAGACTACTCACACTTACATAGTCTCCTTCAGAGGTTCTTCTTAAATCTCTTATACCGCCCTGCTCAGAGGGGTCTGCTACTTTGGCCTCCCATGTTTCACCACTATTTGAGGTTACATAAATAGCCGCTGAAGTTGTTGCTAATTGAGCACCACCCTCATCAATAGTAGAAACTAAAAAAGGTTGGCCAGGCAGTTTACCAAGAGATAACCTAGTCCAATTCTTACCTTCATCAATGGTATGCATTACTAAAGAAGGTTGTCCGATTAACCAGCCTTCAGAACCTTTGAAATCTATGTCAAGTAAACGAAAATTCTCTTCTGCAGGAATATCTAATGATCTTTTTTCCCATGATTTCCCTCCATCTTTTGATTCCATAATTAGTCTGTTTGAACCTACCAGAAATCCATGTTTATTATCAATAAAGTCTATATCTAAGGCATTTGATTGGTCTTCAAATTGTATTGTTTCCCAAGGACTTGATTCACTCATTTTTACGCCAGTTGAAGAACAACTACTCAAGATGAAGCAAAGTATGAGCGATAAAATAAGATTTGGGAAGCTGGTTAAAAATTTTTTCATGAATATATTTTAATGCAAAGAGTATAAAGAAAGGAAACATGCCGCGGCAAATGCTAAACCACCAAAAATTAAAATATTTTTTTGACCAGGTGGCAAACTATTAAATCCAAAACCATAAGTTAAATTTTCTTCAAACCCACTTGGTTTTTCTCTTGGTCCTATGTCTTTATATAAATTTTTGCCTGCCCTACATACTGGACAAGCAAAAGTACTACCGTCTATTACTGAAAAAGGAGTATCTTTTGGAATGTTAAGCTTTTTGTTCCCTTCTGTAGGATCATAAATGTATCCGCAACTTCTACATTCGAATCTATTTTGTTCTAAATTAACAGAAAGTTCTTTATTATTAACTTCAAGAGATCTTTCAGAAGATTCTCCTTTGGTTAAATTTTCAACTATTTGTTTATCATTAGAAGATGGTTGAATGTTTTCACTCACGATTTAGTATTTAACTTTTCAGACTCTAAAAGATTTTGCTGAATTAAGCGAATTTTCCAACAATTTTTTAAATGTTTTCACTACCAGGTTACGAATATTTTCTAGGTTTTCTTATAATTGCTGCTGCAGTCCCTATTTTGGCTTTAGTTACCAACCTTATAGTTGCTCCCAAAGGTAGGACTGGTGAACGAAAACTAACATATGAATCAGGAATGGAGCCTATAGGAGGAGCTTGGATTCAATTCAACATAAGATATTACATGTTTGCTTTAGTATTCGTTATATTTGATGTAGAAACTGTATTTCTTTATCCATGGGCAGTCGCATTCAATAGATTGGGCTTATTAGCTTTTATTGAAGCTTTAATATTTATTGCGATACTGGTTATTGCACTTGCCTATGCTTGGAGAAAAGGAGCTTTAGAATGGAGCTAAAAAAATGAACAATTCACTTTCACCAAAAGCCATTAGGGAGCTTAGAGAAGAAACCTGTAACCCACTGGGGGCTCCTCAAGTAACAACTGACTTGAGCGAGAATATTATTATGACAAGCCTCGATGACCTTCATAATTGGGCTAGATTAAGCAGTCTATGGCCACTTTTATATGGAACCGCCTGCTGTTTTATAGAATTTGCAGCACTCATTGGGTCTAGATTTGATTTTGATAGATTTGGCTTGGTACCAAGAAGTTCCCCAAGACAAGCTGACTTACTTATTGTTGCTGGCACAGTCACAATGAAAATGGCGCCTGCATTAGTAAGATTATACGAACAAATGCCAGAACCAAAATATGTAATAGCTATGGGGGCTTGTACCATAACTGGTGGGATGTTTAGTGCAGACTCAACGACTGCAGTTAGAGGAGTTGATAAATTAATCCCAGTTGATTTGTACCTTCCCGGATGTCCTCCTAGACCAGAAGCTATTTTTGATGCAGTTATAAAATTAAGAAAAAAAGTCGCTAACGAAAGTATTCTTGAGAGGAGTAAAGCTGAACAAACTCACAGATATTTAACCATTGATCATGAAATGAATCTTGTTTTTTCAGAAAATACTGGAGAGTATTTAAATAAAAAATCTGAGAATTTAATTGAGTCCTCTAACTTAAATCAGATAGATGAGAAAAATGAAGATATATATGAAACAAACCTAATCGATAAAGAAATAAAATAATGGGAAAAGAGAATTTAAAGGAATCTTCAGAAGAAATTGTAGAGCAAAAAGGACTAGTAAGTAATAAACTTTCTAATGATGGAATTACAAACGAATCTTTAGGAAATGATCATATAGGTGTTGAAATACTCTCTATAAAACCAGAAAAATTGTACGAGGCCATGTCTATTTTAAAAGGGTATGGATTTAATTACTTACAGTGTCAAGGAGGTTATGATGAAGGTCCTGGGAAATGTCTTGTGAGTTTTTACCATTTAATTTCACTTGGGGATTTTCAAGAAATAAAAGAGATTAAAGAAATTAGAGTAAAAGTATTTCTTAATAGAGATTCAGATTTATCTGTACCTAGCCTTTATAAAATTTTCAAAGGAAGTGATTGGCAAGAACGAGAAACTTATGATATGTTCGGAATCAATTTTGCTGACCATCCAAATCCAACAAGACTTTTAATGCCAGAAGACTGGAGGGGCTGGCCACTAAGAAAAGATTATATACAACCTGATTTCTATGAATTACAAGATGCTTTTTAAATAAATTTATTAATTTAACTTCTTTAATTTTCTATTGATAAACATTACTGCCCTTGCAAGTCTTCGGGGATCATGCCTAAGTGTTGGGGTTATTTTTTTTGAATAAAGAGGCGCTTGCAAAACGTAATATCCTTTTGAAATCAATTCTTCTTTATTACAAATCACTGGGACAGCTCCTCTACTTTGGTAATAATCAACAAGAGGTGACTTTTCAAATTGAATTTGAGCAAGTATTGCATTAAATATTCGAGTTTTCACACCAAAATTTGATAATTGCTTTTCTATTTCTTTGATATGTTGGTACACGTCAAGACCATCCGTTTCCCCTGGCTGAGTCATCAAATTACTTATATAGATCTTAGGCGCATTACTTTTCAAGAGAGCATCTACAATTTCTGGAACCAGTAAATTAGGTAGCAAAGAAGTATAAAGGCTCCCTGGACCAAGGACTATTAGGTCTGCTTCCTTAATAGATTCAAGAGCACTTGGAAGAGCTGAAGGATTTTCGGGTAGATAACCAATCCGAGAAATCAACTTTTTAGATTGACTTATTTTGCTTTCACCAAATATTTTCTCACCGTCCTCAAGTTCTGCCCAAAGCATTACATCTGTATTTGTTGCTGGCAAAACTTGTCCTTGCACGGCTAAAACCTTACTAGAAGCCTGAACCGCTTTTTCTAAACTTCCTGTAATTGTTGTTAAAGCAGATAAGAATAAATTCCCAAAACTATGCCCTTCTAATCCACTACCTCTCGAAAATCTATATTGAAATAATCTTGTTAAAATAGGTTCTTCGTTTGATAAGGCTGCCAAGCAATTTCTTATATCTCCAGGTGGTTGAACTCCTAATTGTTTTCTTAAAACGCCACTACTCCCACCATCATCTGAAACTGTTACTATTGCTGTTATGTTACTACTGTAGTTTTTAAGACCTTTCAATAATGTTGACAAACCAGTTCCTCCTCCGATAGCAACAATATTTGGGCCTCTTTTTAATTTACTTTTTACTCTAAGTGCATCTACTAAAAATGTATCCTTTTCTGGAATAAGAGCTTTTTGTATAGAATTAATACTTCTATTTTGCCCAATTCCAATTAAGAGAAGCCCAAACATAAGGATTATTGGTCCTAAAACTGAAATAGGCAAAATATTTGTAACCACATTTATTATCGAGAAAAAAACTTCTATTAACCAATAGAGGGGTCTTAAATTAGTCCAGATTGCAATACCTAATAAAGAAGTCAATACTCCAATAACAGAAGTTATCATCCATCTTTTGATTACTAACCCTGGCAATAACCAACTAAGAATTCTTACAATCCTAGTAATCAAGGCTAAATTTGACTTTTTTAGATAAAATATGGTTCTCTTTATTCTTCTTTTTTTCTTCTGCATCAAAGATCCTCTTAAATTTTTTAAAATTTAAATATATTTAAATTGATTATAAATCAAATACATACAACCTTTTTTATTTTTAAAAAGTAGGCAATATGTAATTAAAGACAAATTGCTCTATATACATTTTGAAAAAATTAAAACATGCTGTAGAAATCCATAATCTCTCTATTAGCTGGGGAGAGCTTAATGTACTAAATAAAATCAATTTAAAGCTTTATGAGGGAGACAAATTAGCTATTGTTGGACCTTCAGGTTCAGGGAAATCAACTATATTAAAAATTTTGGCAGGTCTAATTTTACCCACCGGGGGGGAATTAAGTATATTTGATAAAAAACAAACTTACTTAAGATTAGATCAAAATAATCCTCCAGATGTAAGATTGGTTTTTCAGAATCCTGCTTTATTAGGATCTTTAACTATTGAGGAAAATGTAGGCTTTATACTTCAAAAGAATAAAAATTTATCCAAGAAATTTATTCAAGAAATTGTAAGAGAATGTTTAGAAGAAGTAGGATTATTTAATGTTGAGAAAAAGCTTCCAAATGAATTAAGTGGTGGTATGCAAAAAAGAGTAAGTTTTGCAAGAGCCTTGATTACAGATCAAGATTTAGATAATAAAAGTCAGCCATTATTACTTTTTGATGAACCTACTGCTGGTCTTGACCCTATAGCTTCTTCAAGAATTGAAGACTTAATTAATAAAACAAATAATAAAGCCAATGGATCATCTATTGTTGTTAGCCATGTTCTTAGTACTATAGAAAGGACTTCAGAAAAAGTTGTTATGCTCTATGGAGGTAAATTCAGATGGGCAGGTTCAATTGATGAATTTAAAGAAAGTAATGACCCTTACGTTTTTCAATTTCGAAATGGGAAACTTGCAGGCCCAATGCAACCAAAAGACATTTAAAAATTATGCGTAGAAGCTTAAGAGATTCGATAGTAGGATTTTCCTTGTTAGGAGGTTTATTAGTATTTACATTTTTTTCATTCTGGTTAAGAGGTGTAAAACTGTCTTCGAAAAATTGGTTTCTTTTTGCAGAATTTAATAACGCAAGTGGTTTATCAAAAAAATCTCCAGTAACTTACAGAGGAATCTTAGTAGGTTCAATTGAGGATATTCTTTTTACTAATGAATCAATCAAAGCAAAAATTGTTTTAAATAATCCAGACATTATTCTTCCTAAGCCTGCATTCGCAAGAGTTGTTACTAATTCATTTTTAGGAGGCGATGTTCAAGTTGCGTTAGAAACTAGTGAAAAAACAATTCCAAAGAATACTGCAAAAGCCATATCAGAGAAATGTGATAATAAGTTAATTATTTGCCAAGGAGATACTATTACTGGGAAACAGCTATCGAGCCTTTCAAATATTACTAACCGGATAAATCAACTACTTAAAGAATCAAATCAAGAAAATTTAATTGAAAATGTAATCAAGTCAATTGACCAATTTGATACAACGCAAGCAAATCTTGATGAACTCATTTACTTATCAAAGCAAGAAATCGTGAGAGTTAAACCTCTTATAAAAGAGGTAACCATAGCAGCAGGTCATTTAAACAATATTTTGTCTACTATCAATGACGAAAAGACTCTCAAAGATATTAAGTTAACAATCGAAGCGGCCGAATCAATATCAGGCAAATTCGATAACATGAGTGATGATTTTGAACAATTAATGAAAGATAAAGAATTAACTAAATCTATAAGAGATTTAACAATTGGACTATCAAAATTCCTTAACGAGATTTATCCATAAAAAATTAAAATTCATTTATTGCATTTAAGGCTATGGATGCAATTGTCTTATCAGTAGCTTTTGGTAATTGAACATATTTCCCTTGTGCAGCTTCTGCTAGTTCTTTTCCAAATCCACTGGCTATAAATTTTCTTTCCGTATCTATAACTAACAACTTTATCCCTAACATGGGGTATTTAGCTGCAATATCTAATACTTCTTGTTTTAAATCCACATTTTCATCTTCATTAACTTCTTCTTTTCCTAATGATATATCTAACGGAACATTCCCTCTCCCATCAGTTATTCCAACGACAATCACCTGACCTATATCACCTGTAGAGAGAGCATTTTTTGCTACTTTTGCTGATTGAGTTAATCCATGAGCTAAAGGAGATCCACCTCCACATGGCATGGTTTCTAACCTTCTTTTTGCTGCTGTAATAGATCTTGTTGGAGGTAAGAGAACTTCTGCTTGATTCCCTCTAAAGGGTATAAGAGCTACTTCATCTCTATTTTCATAAGCTTCAGTTAAAAGTCTAATGACAGCACCTTTAGCACTTTGCATTCTATTAAGTGCCATAGACCCACTAGCATCCACCAGAAAAATAACCAAAGCGCCTGCCTTTTTTTGAAGGAGTTTTGCTCTAAAGTCATTTTCTTCAATAATAATAGTCTTATTAGGATTCTTTAATCTTCTAGATTTCTGATAAGGAGCAGCGGCTCTGAGTGTCGCATCAACAGCTATTCTTTTTACTTTACCTCTAGGAATTAAAGGTCTGACATATCTACCTCTACTTTGACTTAGAATAACTGACCTACTTCCACTGTTACCTGCCTTAGATTTTGCCGATGAAAAAAGTAATAAATCGGGATCTACCATGCATGATTCAGGATCAAGAATAAATTCTTCTGGGATATCAGGAGTAGAGTCTTCTTCTCCATCAGAATTCTCTTGTTCTTCTTCTTGATTATCTTGATTATCATCATTTTCGTTAGATTCAGGTTCAGAATCTTCATTATTTGACTGAGGTGGGGGTGGGCTCTGTTCCTCAGGGGGTGGTGGTTGAATATCATCATCCTGCGGTGGGATTTGTGTCGCTCTCGGAAGAATCACTAACCTTACTGCAACCTTTAAATCTTCAGAATTAACATTCTCATCTCCTCGAAGCGCTGCATTTGCTTTAGCGACTTTTACAGCAAACAATTCAGATCTATGCCCTTCAACGCCACCTCTTAAGGCTTCATTAACCAAATAAGTTATTTGTTCTTTAGTAACTTTTACATCTTTTAACCATTGCCTAGCCAAAATTAACTGGGTTGATAAATTATCAGATTCTTCAGACCATTTTTCTGAGAACTTAATACTATTTTCGGCATGAAATAATACAGATTTTGTTATTTCAACTCTTTGGTTATTATCTATAGATTGATCCGCAGAAAGAACAATTGCAAATCTATCCAATACGTGATCTCTTAAAGCTCCTTCTTCAGGATTATAAGTTGCGATCAAAAGTGATCTACAAGGATGAGAAAGACTTAATCCATCTCTTTCAATATTATTTTGTTGTCTACCAGTAGCTTCAAGAATTAAATTTACAATCCCATCATCCAATAAATTAATATCATCAACATACAAAACGCCCCTGTGAGCCTCTGCTAAAACTCCTGGCTGAAAAACTTGTTCACCTGTATTCAATGAGGCAGAAACATCTATTGATCCGACGAGTCTATCTTCTGTGATTCCAATTGGGACTTGAATAAATGGAGCCTGTACAACCTTGCTTGGAATACTTTCAAGTTGATTAAGGTAATCAATCCCGATAATTTTCGCTATTAATTTACTAATATTTTTATCCCATTCTTCAGGTTTAGTTGGATCTAAATTTCTACTTATAGGTCTGAAAGAACTCTTATTATTAATTAATTTCTCGAGTATTAATTCATTATCTATTATTTCTATCGGTGGGATTAAGGAATGCAAACCTCTTGCCAATACCGACTTACCCGTACCCCTTCCACCTGCGATAATAACTCCTCCTAAGCTAGGATCTACTGCTGCTAAAAGTAAAGATAATTTTAATAAGCTGTGTCCTGTGATTGCGGCCAATGGAAAGGCTCTAAATGAATCCTTCTTTTGCATTAAATCCTTTATGTCTTCTTTCCCTTTTAACTTTTGTTCCAAAATCACTTTAAAAAATCTCTGATATAGAATTTATCCAATAACGTAGTTTTTTGTAGTGGAATTATCAAATCTTAATATCAAAAATGGACTATGTATATCTCTTGGAGCAAATATTGATAGTAATTATGGAAAACCTATCGAATCATTAATAATTTGCAAACCAAAAGTAGAGAACCTAATCAAGAATTGGATAATTCAATCTAAATCTTTTGATAAAGAAATCGAATCATTAAAAACAATTTTTTATTGGTCTTCAATATACGATACAAGTCCTCATGGAGTTAAAGATGATCAACCAAATTATTTAAATACTTTACTTTTGGTAAAAAGTAAGTTTTTTCCAAAGCCAACAACAAAAAATGCAAAATTCCTTCTAAGAGAATTGAAAAATTTGGAAAGAAATTTTGGAAGAAAAAAGACTCCCGACAATATGAAATGGCTATCTAGATGTTTAGATTTAGATATTTTATGGTGGGAAGATTTTTGTTTCAAGGATGAAGAATTAATATTACCTCACCCAAGATTTATGAATCGTAATTTTGTAATATCTCCCTTATCTGAGGTTCTAAGCAGAACACAAACAGTTAAAAAAATTGAAGATCCAAGATGGCTTGTTGATTAATTTACAAAATTCTAAAATAATTGTTAGGGTATTTTTATTTAAATTATGGAAGATAAAAATTACTTCAAAAAAGCCATCTTTAAAGAAAAAATATCTGAGTTAAAAACAAAAAAATTTAGTTTTGAGATAAATACAATTGAACTTCCCAATGGACATGAAGATGAATATGGACAAATAATATTCCCAAACGCGGCATTAGCTGTACCAATAACAAAAGAAAATAAAGTTATACTTCTTCGCCAATATAGATTTGCCGTATCAAGATATTTACTTGAGTTTCCTGCCGGTACTTTAGAAACAGGAGAGACCCCAATAAACTCAATCAAAAGAGAAATTCAGGAAGAGTCTGGATATAAAGCAGAAAAATGGGATGAACTAGGTGCTCTAGTTAATGCTCCTGGATATTCAGATGAAGTAATTCATTTATTTCTTGCACGCGATTTAAGCAAATTAAAAAATAAGGTAAAAGGAGATTTAGATGAAGATATAGAAGTTTTACTTATGGAACCTAATAATTTAGATAATTTAATTTCTAGTGGTAATGAAATTCTGGATGCAAAAACTGTAACAGCATGGTTTAGAGCAAAGCAATTTTTGGGAATTTAATGAATAACCCCAGAATACTTTTTTGGCATAGAAAAGATCTACGAATAAATGATAATAATGCTTTGAAAAAAGCATTTTCTTTATCAAATGCTATTACTTCAACGTATATTTTAGATCAAAATTATTCTTACGATTTCAATGCGAAGTCTAGAGCATGGTTTCTTGGTAATTCACTCCAAGAATTAAGTAAAAATTGGAAAAATCTTGGAAGTCGATTGATTATAGATGAGGGTAATCCCTTAATTCTGATTCCTGAATTAGCTAAATTAATTGATGCTAAGTTTGTTGTTTGGAATAAAGCGATAGAACCTTACGAAATTAATAGAGATTTAGAAATAAAAAATACTTTAAAAGAACATAATACTGATTTTATAGAATTATGGGATCATCTATTAATTGAGCCTTCTCAAATTTCCACTGGGAGTAACAAACCATATTCAGTTTATGGCCCATTTTACAAGAAATTTAAATCGAAAATTAATTTATTAAATTCAAAAAAAAGTTTCAATAATATTGGGAATTTAAAAGATTTAGAGATAGGACTAAGAGAAAAAAAGAAAATTGATGCATCAAGATTAATATTAGATCGATTTCAAAAAAATATAAATTTTGCCGGAGTGGAATTATGTCCTTGCAAACCAGGAGAGCTCGCTGCAGAAAAGTTATTAGATCAATTTATTTGCCCAGATAAAATCGGATCTTATGATTTTTCAAGGGACTTCCCATCTAAGAATGGAACTTCTTTCCTTGGCGCATCATTGAGATTTGGGACTATAAGCATACGAAAAGTTTGGGATGCAACATTATTTTCTGACTTAATAAATTCAAATAAATACAATCAACTATCTATAGAAACTTGGCAGAAAGAATTAGTTTGGAGAGAATTCTATCAACATTGCTTATTTAATTTTCCAGAATTAGAAAAAGGACCCTATAGAAAAAAATGGGACCTTTTCCCTTGGCAAAATAATTATGAATGGTTTACTCGATGGGGCGATGGTCAGACTGGAGTTCCTATTGTTGATGCCGCGATGAGACAACTTAATAGTTCCGGTTGGATGCATAATAGATGTCGAATGATAGTGGCTTCATTTCTAGTTAAAGATCTTATTTGTAATTGGCAAATGGGCGAAGAAAAATTTATGAAGTTATTGGTTGATGGTGACTTAGCCGCAAATAATGGAGGCTGGCAGTGGAGTGCAAGTAGTGGTATGGATCCAAAACCATTAAGAATTTTTAATCCTTATACTCAAACAAAAAAATTTGATCCTATTTGCAAATATATTAAATTCTGGATTCCTGAATTATCAAAGGTTTCTAATGCAGACATCCTTAATGGTGAGATATCTGATCTGGAAAAAAATAATTATTCAGGTGCTGTAGTTAGTCACAATATTCAGCAAAGACTTTTTAAGTATCTTTACTCACAAATCTGAAGTTCATTAATACAATTTTTTAAAATAATATTTAAATTTTCTGATACATAAACTTGTTCTTCGTAAGAAATTTCTGGATACATTGGCAAACTCAGTACTTCAGTACAAACTCTTTCTGTATTAATAAGTTTTTCTCTTGAAAAATGTTTATTTTCATAGGCTAATTGTGCATGAATCGGTATTGGATAATAAATAATAGAATTTATTCCTTTATCGGAAAGTCTTATTTTCAATAAATTTCTCAAAGAATTATTTTTGTTGAAATCAGTTTCAAATAATTCCGAATAATCATTATTAATATCATAATTATAATTTTTAATTTTAATCACAAATTGATTCCAAGAATGAGAAACATTGACAAAATCTATCTGGGGCAAATGAATAAAACTATTTTTTTCTAATAAATCAAGATAATTGTTTGCTATTTTTTTACGATTATTAATCCATTTTGATATGAATTTTATTTTAATATTTAAAACTGCTGCTTGTAGAGTATCGAGCCTACTATTATAACCTATTTTATTATGGTGATACCTTTTAGGACTTCCATGAACTGCCAACTCTCTGACCTTTTTTGCAATATTATGATCTGAGGTTGTAATTGCCCCTCCATCTCCAGCAGCGCCTAAATTCTTAGTTGGGAAAAAGCTAAAGCATCCTATATCTCCAATACTTCCTACTTTAGAATTTCCCCACATAGTACACGTTGCCTGGGCGCAATCCTCAATTATTTTTAAATCGTATTTTTTAGCTAATGCTTTTATTGACTTCATGTTTACAGCATTACCAAATAAATGGACTGGCATAATTGCTTTGGTTTTAGAGCTAATTTCTCCTTCAATAAAATCAATATTAATTAAATAATCATTTGGATTGATATCAACCAAAACGGGTTCAGCGCCTACCGCACTTATAGCTTCAGCAGTTGCGAAAAAGCTGAAAGAAGAAGTAATTACTTCATCTCCTTCTCCAATATCTAAAGCACGTAAAGCAAGTATTAATGCATCAGTTCCACTATTACAGCCAACAGCATGATTCACCCCAATGAGCGATGCAAAATTCTCTTCAAATTTAGCAATCTCTTGACCACCTATATATTGTCCACCTCGAAGAGCTTTCAAAACCGCATCCTCAATATCAGAGCCGATTTCCTGAAACTGTCGTTCTAACGTAAATGGAGGTATTTGCATATTAATTATGTTAGCTTTAAAGGCTTTTCCCTGGTTTAAATATTATATTTAATTCATCTAAACCAAACAGGCTCTTTGCCTGGCGTCCATTTTATATTACATCCAAGAGATGGTTTTTGAGGATTAGGAAAACCACTATTTTTAGTTAAGCCTTTAATAGCAGAACGTAAATCTTCACCAGTTATAGAAATATCATTACTTGGTCTACTACTATCAAGTTGTCCATGATAAAAAAGGGAAAATTTTCTATTTCCAGCATTTGAGAAAAGATAAAAATCAGGCGTACATGCAGCCTTTAACTCTTTGGCAAAAACTTGACTCTCATCATAAAGATAAGGAAAACTCCAGCCTTGTAATTGAGCTTGGTTTCTTAAATGCTCTGGAGAATCTAAAGGATGAGTAACAATATCATTACTTGAAATTGCTATAGTTTGAACTTTATCCTCAATATCACTACTTAAAATTGAAATATGATTTTCGATATATTTCACAAAAGGGCAATGGGCACAAATAAACATTAAAAGTAAATGCCTATTATCTAATTTGGATAAATTATAGTTTTCTTGATTAGAGGAATTGGCATTAATCATTTCAAAAAATGGTAATTGAGTCCCTAATTCCAAAAACATTGAATTTGTTTTAACCATGCTTAAAAAAATATTTCCTATAGTTGAAATTTATTGTATATTTTGCAGTAATTTGCAAAGAAGTGTACTTTTTGTAGGACAATTATATAAATAAGAAATAAAATGCTTCTAAATTTAACTGGCAAAAAAATTCTAGTTACTGGAATTGCTAACAATCGTTCAATAGCATGGGGAATAGCTCAGCAACTTTCAAAAGCTGGCGCTGAATTAGGAATTACTTATTTACCGGACGAAAAAGGGAGATTCGAGTCAAAAGTAAGAGAATTAACCAAAGACTTAAATCCATCCTTGTTCCTCCCACTTGATGTTCAAAATCCTTCTCAAATTGAAGAAATTTTTGAAAACATTAAAAACAATTGGGGACAAATTGATGGGTTAGTTCACTGTCTTGCATTCGCAGGTCGTGATGAATTAATCGGAGATTATAGTGCGACTTCATCCGAAGGTTTTGATAGAGCTTTGAATATTAGTGCTTATTCTTTAGCACCTCTATGTAAGTCAGCAAAACCACTTTTCAGTAATGGTGCTGGGGTAGTTTCTCTAACTTATTTAGGATCTGAGAGAGCTATACCTAACTACAATGTAATGGGTGTAGCAAAGGCAGCTTTAGAGGCTTCAGTAAGATACCTTTCTGCAGAACTGGGGCCTGAAAAAAAAGTAAGGGTAAATGCAATAAGTGCTGGTCCAATTAGAACACTTGCGAGTTCTGCAATAGGTGGCATTTTGGATATGATCCACAATGTTGAAGAAAAAGCTCCACTACGAAGAACAGTTACTCAAACAGAAGTAGGGAATACAGCTGCTTTTCTTTTAAGTGATCTTTCAAGTGGCATATCAGGTCAAACTATTTATGTTGATGCAGGTTATTGCATTAATGGAATGTAAATTAAAATTTTAAAAAGAATAAGATGTCATCCTCAAGACAAGCTGAAATCAAAAGAAAAACAAATGAAACAGACATAAGTATTTTTCTTAATATAGATGGCAATGGAATTTCTGAAATTAATACTGGCATCCCATTCTTAGATCATATGTTGCATCAAATATCTAGTCATGGATTATTTGACTTAAAAATAAGAGCTATTGGAGATACACATATTGATGACCATCATACAAATGAGGATGTAGGTATTGCTCTTGGGAAAGCCTTTACTAAAGCACTTGGAGAAAGAAAAGGGATCAATAGATTTGGGCATTTTTTTGCACCTTTGGATGAAGCTTTAGTTCAAGTAACATTAGATTGTTCAGGAAGGCCTCATTTGTCTTATGATCTCCAATTGAAAGCGCCAAGAATAGGGAATTATGATACTGAATTAGTAAGAGAATTTTTTATAGCTTTTGTAAATAATAGTGGAATCACACTTCATATCAATCAAATAAAAGGAACGAATTCTCATCATATAGTTGAGGCATGTTTTAAAGCCTTTTCAAGAGCAATGAGAATGGCTTCTGATATAGATACCAGAAGATCTGGAACTATCCCAAGTAGTAAAGGGATGCTTGAAATAGATTAGAAATTTAAATTCAGTATTTTTTGAATTAGCCACAAATTCAAATATTTTTGGCGAAAATGAGAATACTTAATATTTCCAAGTGACTTATACTCAAGAAAAACAATCTAAAGCAAATCAAGCTTTTGATAAAGAAGATTGGTCTAGTGCATATAAAAATGTTGAAAAAGAATTAACAAATGAACCATTAAATACAATTAAAGGGGGGAATATTTATGAATTAAATGGAACTCTATTCAGAAATGGTCCGGGCATATTAGAAAGAGGAGGCCAATGGGTTCATCATCCCTTTGATGGAGATGGGATGATTACAGCAATTAAATTTGATAATGGAAAACCATCATTAACGAATAAGTTTGTGCGAACAAAAGGTTTTTTAGAAGAAAAAAAGATTAATAAATTTATTTATAGAGGAGTTTTTGGGACACAAAAAAGTGGGGGAATTTTAAATAATGCTCTAGATTTAAAATTCAAAAATATTGCTAATACTCATGTTGTAAAACTAGGTAATGAAATTCTTGCATTATGGGAAGCAGCAGGTCCACATGCATTAGATCCCAATAATCTTGATACCATTGGATTAACAACTTTAAGTGGAGTTTTAAAGACCAATGAAGCATTTAGTGCTCATCCCAAATCTGATTTTAATTCAAATGCGTCCTCTGAACTTTTGGTAACTTTTGGAGTACAAACCGGTCCGAAAAGTACTATTAGATTAATGGAATTCTCAAATGCTGGTGAAAATTCTGGCGAGTTGATAGTTGATAGGAAAGATACGTTTAATGGATTTGCATTCCTTCATGATTTCGCAATTACAACGAATTGGGCGATATTTTTACAGAATGCTATCGACTTTAATCCTTTACCATTTGTAATGGGCCAAAAAGGAGCCGCTCAATGTTTAAAATCAAATCCTAATAAAAAAGCTAAATTTTTTATAATTCCAAGAGAAAGTGGTTTATTTAAGGGTCAACCACCAATAACTATAGATGCTCCAGATGGATTTGTTTTTCATCATGTTAATGCGTTCGAGAAAGATTCAAACATAATTTTAGACAGTATTTTTTATGATGATTTTCCCTCTGTTGGGCCTGATGAAAATTTCAGAGATATTAACTTTGATAATTATCCAGAGGGAAATTTAAAAAGATCTATTATTAACTTAAAGGGGAAAACTTCTACACTTGAAACTTTAAGTTCACAATGTTGCGAGTTTGCTACTGTAAACCCTAAATTTCTGGGATTAAAAGCATCTTATTCTTGGATGGCCTGCACAGATAAGAAAATAGGTAATGCTCCTTTACAAGCTATAAAAAAAATAAATTTGAATACCAAAGAGGAAATTTCTTGGTCAGCAGCACCTAGCGGATTTGTTAGTGAACCAATAATGGTTCCATCAAAAGCATCAAATAAAGAAGATGAAGGTTACATATTTGTTCTTCTTTGGAATGGGAAGAGAAGAGGAAGTGATCTTGTGATATTAGATGCTAAAGATTTAAAAGAATTAGCTATATATGAGCTTCCAATTTCTATTCCTCATGGCTTACATGGATCTTGGGTTAATAATTAATCAGGAAAATATTTTCAACAATTGGGGAATAATTTTTTTAACTGCTTTACCACGATGACTACATAAATCTTTTAATTCATTATTCATCTCAGCAAAAGTTAATTTACTTAACAACTCCTCAAAAATAGGATCATAACCAAAACCACTATTCCCTCTAGATTTTAGAATAATATTTCCAAAGCATTTTGCCTCAGATTCCAATATCACATTACCAATGGGAGAGCAAACACAAATATTAGCAATGAAATAAGCACCTCTATTTTCTTCTCCATCAAGTTCATTTAAAACTCTTTCTATTCTTTTTTGATCATTTTCTGCGTATCTTGATGAGTAAATTCCTGGCTTACCATCCAAAGCATCAATACATATTCCAGAATCATCAGCTATGGCATAGTTTTTTGTCTTTTTAGAAACTTCACATGCTTTTTTGATTGCATTCTCCCTAAATGTAATTCCATTTTCTTCAACTTCTATTGATTCTGGTTGAAGCAATAATCGGCAATTTACATTTGAAAGTAATTTTTTATATTCGTTAATTTTACCAAGGTTTTTGCTTGCTAAATATAATTTTTTCATTTTATATTTTTACAGTATTTAAGAATTTTTGACTCCATTCCAAAACCTCATTTAAATTATGTTCAGAGCTTGCTTCACAATATAATCTTAAAAGAGGCTCTGTTCCTGAAAACCTAAATAATAGCCAAAAATTATTATCCAGCCTCAATTTTATGCCGTCGATATTTGACATACTTATGATTTTATGGCCACATATTTTTGAAGGAATATTATTATTAATAAATTTTTCAAGAATTTCTTTTTCTGACTGATTTGGAAATTTAATATCAATCCTTCTATAAAAACTTGGACCAAATTTTTCTTGAATTTCATCTAAACTTTCAGATAAATATTTTGATTTTTCTGCGATTCCATTTAACAAAATCATAGCTGCATATAAAGCATCTCTCTCTGGCATAAAGTCTCCGAAACCTACACCTCCTGATTCCTCCCCTCCAATAAATATTTTTTCATTAATCATTTTTTTTGCAATATATTTAAAACCTACAGGTAGTTCAACAACTTCTCTATTTTGATTTTTGGCGATATTACTTATAATATCTGAGCCACTAACAGTTTTAAGTACTGGATATAAATTCTTATTCTTTTCCCCCAAATAACTTATAAAGAAAGGTAATAAAACTTGTGTACTACAAAATCTTCCTTTTTCATCAATTACAGCAATCCTATCTCCATCTCCGTCAAAAATTATACCTAGAGTTTTAATGCCTTTTTTAGAATTTCTTATTAATATTTCAGTTAAATTTTTTAAATATTTTTGCAGTGGTTCGGGAGGGTTTCCTCCAAATAAAGGATCATAATCTGCTCTAATCTCCGTAATTATTTTTGAATCATAATCCTCAAAGATTTGACTAATACAATTTGCTGCTGAACCATGCATAGAATCAACGAAAATTTGCAAATTCATTTTCTTTAAATGATTCACTATAAAATCAATCTTAAAATTAGATTTAATCTGATCTAAATGAAACTTCTTAATATCAACTTTTTCATATGCACTTTCCAATCTTTCAATTGAGTTTCCAAGAAGTAACCTTTTTTCAACTTCCTTTGTAAAAGATTCATCTACAGAGCATCCTTTAAAACTCTTAATCTTTAGACCCAGCCAGTTATAAGGATTATGACTTGCTGTAATAACTAAACAACCTAAAAACATAAATTTTTTAGCGTATAAGCTGCAAGAGGGTGTTGGAACATCACTAGTAGAGAGAATAGGTTCAAAACCAGCTCCTTTAACAAAAGAGGCTATCTCCTTTGCAAACACATTTGCCATGAATCTACGATCGTAACCAATAAGTATTTTTTTAGAATTAGTTTCTTCGAAGTATTGATAATATAATTCTTGACAGGAAGCCACAACGACCCTAGAGAGATTTGATTGATTGAAATCAAATCCAATTATTCCTCTCCAGCCATCAGTACCAAATTTTATTTTATCTAATTCATTTGAAGACAAAGTTAAATAGTTCCTTGATTTCCAATATTTATCTATATTAATTTATATAAGCATAAATTTGAACTGCCTTTGCAAAAAAAATTGAATAATCTTTATTTAAAAAGTTTTATAAGATGCAAAAGGAAAGCTTGGCTTGATTATCGTGGCCATAAGTCTCATAAAATTTGGTCACCGCATCAATCTATAGAAATAATTAATCGATATAAAAACTTTTATAAATTAAGTAAAGGAGATTTATATGCTGGAACAAAAGCCTGTAAGAAGGGTTCAAGCGGGGTAATCGGATTAAAAGCAAAATCTAAAGTAATCAAAAATTTAAAAGCAGAAATTAAACCTCAATTACTTAAAAAAGTTAGTGGGCATAGTAAATGGGGAGATTATAAATACATCCCCGTTGTATATAAGTTAGGACATAGAACAACTAAAGAGCATTTATTCGATTTAGCTTTTTGTTCTATTGTATTGGAATCCTATCAAAAATCAAAAGTTGACAAGGGATTAGTAGTTTCAAATTATTCCAATCAAATTAATATTGAAAAAATTGATTTAAATCTAAGATTAAGAAAAAAAGTATTAAATACCTTTTTAAATTTAAATGAATATTTAAAAAGGTCTATCCCAGATATTACTGAAGACCGAAAAAAATGTACCCTATGTTCATGGCAAAAGTTTTGTGATACTGAAGCAAAAAACAATGGATATCTAACAGATATAGATGGTATAGGTTCTAAAACAGCCTTATTCCTACAAAAAAAAGGGATCTTAAATATTAAAGAACTAGCTGATGCTAGAGAAATCGATTTAGGCGAAAAACTTATTCAATTCAAAGAGCAAAAATTTAAAAAAGCTTCAAAGTTTATAAATCAATCAAAAGCATATTTATCAGGAATCCCAATTCGAATTTTTGAAAGTGAAAACATATCTTATCTTTTATCAAATAAAGATTCTGGATTCTTTATTTTTGATATTGAGTCAAATCCAGATGAGCGGCATGATTTTTTATATGGATTTTTAGAAGTAAATAATTTGTTTAAAAATATTGAAGATGATTTTTATTATCCAATATTAAATCTCACAAAAAATAGTAAAAAATCAAATCAAGAAATTATCCAAAAACTTTTTTCTAAAAAATATTGGCCAGTTTTACATTACGGAGAGACTGAGAAAGTAGCAATTTTAAATTTAGCGAGGCAATTAGATCTTGATGTAAAAGAAATTGAGATTCTAAAATCTAGATTTATAGACTTACACTTAATAGTTAGAGGTTCATGGATATTACCGATTAGAAATTATAGTTTAAAAACAGTTGCTAATTGGATGGGATTCAAATGGAAACAAAAAAATGTAAATGGATCTAAAGCTTTATATTGGTGGATTCAATATAAAAGTACTTTAAATGATCTTTTTTTAAAAAAAATAATTAAATATAATCGAGATGACTGTTTGGCTACACTTCAAATAGCAAAGTGGTTAATCAAAAAACACGAAAAGATTAATTAAAGAAAAGTTGAACCTATAGATTTATCCACTGAAATTTGGCCAAAATTATCTGAAAAAAAAGAATTCTCCTGATCTAAATATTTTCTCTTTATCATTGCTAAGCCTTTGATTATTTGAGAATCTGATTTATAAAAACTAGTAATGTAACCAACCGATTTTTCTTTATTTTGATTGTTATATAATTTGTTATTCGCAGATTCTATATTTAATACTTTATCCTTCGCTGTCCATACTCTGATCTCCTGCTTTAGAGAAGAAACATTCCTGATTTTTGAAATCGTTTCTTGACCCAAGTAACAACCTTTTTTAAAGTCTATAAGATCTGTGAGTCCTAATTCAAGTGGATTATTTTTTCCATTAATTTCATGATCTAAAGATGGTATAGCCTGATTAATCTTCCACAATTGCAAGTCATTAGTATTTATTAAATTTGGATTATTTTTATAAAAATCATATTGTTTATTTTCATTTTTTAAAAAAATTGGTTGAGTGATTCTCCATGAACTAATCTCATCAACTTGCTGAAGTCTAGTTATTAAAAAAGTTTCACTTAATAAAACATCATCTGATGGGAAAATAATATCATTAAAGTATTTTCTAATTTCACCAGTATTTCCCGCAAAGACAATTACTTCTAATGTATTCTCTAAGCAATTAATTTCAAGTAATGACTTTAAAATTCCCTTTGGGGATAACCAGCAAGTTTTTAAAACCTTATTATTTAAATCAATAATATTTCCTGTCGTTATTCCATTTAAGAATCTCTTCCTATCTTTTCCGGTAATAGAAAAGCAATCAAATTTCTCAATCCAAATTTGTTCTTTATTTTCTTTAATTTTGGACATTATTTAGACAAAGTTCTCTATTGAAAATAAGCTTTTTAATTGTATATTTTGCTCTTTTAAGGCCTCATATCCTCCCTCTTTTCTATCAACAATAGACAAAACTTCTTTAACTAAAAAATTATTTTCTCGTAATTTATTTATTGCTTTTATAGCTGATCCAGCTGTAGTGACAACATCTTCCAAGACAGTTACCTCAGTTCCTTTATTTAAAGTAGGACCTTCTAATCCAGCCTTTGTTCCATATTCCTTTATTTCTTTTCTGATAATTAAAGCGTCTAGTAATAAGCCTTTAGAAGCAGCCGTTACGATTACACCACTAACCAAAGGATCAGCCCCTAAAGTCAACCCAGCCACAGCTTTTGAACTTGGATCCATTAACTCTAAAAACAAATTACTAATTAATTGCAACCCTATTCCATTTAAGGATACAGGTTTACAATTTAGATAATGAGCACTTTGTTTACCAGATGCCAAAATAAAGTTTCCTTTCTTATAAGATTTTTCTATTAAAAGTTTTAATAAATTTTCTTTATTTAAGTTATTCTTCTGAGAAAATTTTTTCATTAATAGAAGTTCAGCTTATGTTTCAAGATTAGGAGAAAAAAAAGAAATCTCACAAAAACTTACTAAGTTGGTGCTTTTTGAAATATTATTTTTATATTGTATGTAAATTGAATGTAATTAATCATTACTGCAAAATCTTGGGGGTGTAGCAATCTGGTGAATGCACCAAACTCATAATTTGGCTAAGGCGAGTTCGATCCTCGCCACCCCCATCACTAATTTGTTTTTGAATGAAAATAACTTTACTATTTTTGCTTTTAGTATTTCCAGCTTTTTTTGCTGCAAGTGAACTCTCATTTTTATTAATAAGGCCAAGTAAAGTTTTAAGACTAATAGAAGAGAAAAGAAAAGGAGCATTTTCCATTTTAAAAATACAAAAAAGATTCAGATCCTCCCTAATAGCATCTCAATTTGGAGTGACAATTTCTCTTATCGCTATTGGTTGGTTAAGTAAAGGATTAGCTAATGATGTTTGGAACGAAAATAAATTTTCAAACAGAATATATGATCTTCTATTTTTTTTATTAATAGTGCTTACAGTAACCCTTATATCCGGTCTTATTCCTAAAGCACTAGTAATAAATAATCCAGAGTCAGCTGCTTTGAGATTAACTACAATTTTTGACGCAGTTCGCAAAGGAATGCGTCCTATTGTTTCTATAATCGAATTTTTTGCAAGTGCTTGTTTAAGGTTATTTAATCTAAACAACAAATGGGATTCATTAAATTCAGTTTTATCGGCAGGTGAATTAGAAACATTAATAGAAACAGATAATGTCACAGGATTAAAACCTGATGAGAAAAATATCTTAGAAGGTGTTTTTGCCTTAAAAGATACTCAAGTCAAAGAAGTAATGATTCCAAGATCTGAAATGGTAACTTTGCCAAAAAATATTACTTTTGCTGAACTTATGAAACAGGTTGATAAAACAAGGCATGCTCGTTTTTTTGTAATTGGGGAATCACTAGATGATGTTTTAGGAGTTTTAGATTTACGTTATTTAGCAAAACCAATATCTAAAAGCGAAATGGCCGCAAATACATTACTTGAACCTTTTCTTTTACCAGTTACAAAAGTAATAGAGACATGCTTATTAGCAGAGATATTACCTCTAGTTAGAGATTACAATCCATTTTTGCTAGTTGTCGATGAACATGGTGGAACTGAGGGACTTATCACTGCAGCTGATCTTACTGGAGAAATTGTTGGAGAAGAAATGCTGAATAGCAGAATATATTCTGATATGAAAATGTTGGATAATTTCTCTAAGAAGTGGTCAATTGCTGGTAAAGCAGAAATAATAGAAATCAACAAAAAGTTAGGATGTTTTCTTCCAGAAGGATCAGATTATCATACACTTGCAGGATTTCTTCTTGAAAGATTTCAAATGGTTCCAAAAATTGGAGATAGTTTAGAATTCAAAAATATTAAATTTGAAATAATTTCAATGTCAGGTCCAAAAATTGATCGTGTAAAAATATTTCTGCCAAAAAGTTAAAATTGACATCCAATGAAGGATAATAACTAGATATATATGGACTATAAGATATGAAACCAACCTCATCCTCAGTAAAGGTTGGAGTGATCGGAATAGGAAATATGGGATGGCATCATGCGCGCGTACTTAGTTTGCTTAAAGATGCAGATTTAGTGGGAGTTGCCGATCCCAATGAAAGCAGAGGTAAATTAGCAATAGAGCAATTTCAATGTGAGTGGTTTAAAGATTATCATGAACTTATTTCGAAAGTGGATGCTATTTGCATTGCTGTCCCTACACTTCTTCATCATAAAGTTGGCCTAGATTGTCTTAAAGCAGGTGTTAATGTTCTTATTGAAAAACCTATCGCAGCTAATGAGTTAGAGGCAAAATCTTTAATAAATGCTTCTAAAATTAGTAATTGTCTTTTGCAAGTTGGGCATATCGAAAGATTTAATCCTGCTTTTAGAGAGTTAAATAAAATAGTTCAAAATGAAGAAATTGTTGTTTTAGAAGCAAGAAGACACAGTCCTCATGCTGACAGAGCAAATGATGTATCTGTTGTCATGGATTTAATGATTCATGATATTGATTTAGTTCTTGAATTAGTAAATTCAAAAATACAGAAATTAGCAGCTGTAGGAGGACGCAATAGTGATGGCTTAATAGATTATGTAAATGCTACTTTAGTTTTTAATAATAATATTATTGCAAGCTTGACTGCCAGTAAAATGAGTCATAAAAAAATTAGAAGTTTAAGTGCACATTGCCAGAATGGTCTAGTTGAAACGGACTTCTTAAATCATTCTCTACAAATCCATAGAAAATCCCATGAATCCTACACAGCGGAGCATGGAGAATTAATTTATAGAAATGATGGTTATGTTGAGGAAGTAAGCACAACCTCTATTGAACCTTTATATGCAGAGTTAGAACATTTTCTTAAGTGCGTACAGGGTAAAGAATCTCCTGAAGTGGATGGAGAACAAGCCTCAAGGGCGTTAAAAATTGCAGATTTTATTGAGCGTGCAGTAGAGAACTCCGGTGATGCAATATCACTTGAAATACCTTTCTAATAAATAAATAGTTTTTTTATTTAAATCCAACTGCAGCTTGCCAAACAAATACTAATAAAAAGAAAAATAAAGGTATTAAAGGAAGAACATCAACGGTTGGAGCGAAAGCCTTATAAGCTTCAGGCAATTCAGCGAATGTATTTAAAAGAGTGAGCACCTTCTTAATAAATTAATTAATTATCTTAAGACGTTACCACGTATGGTGAGCAATAGAGGCTCTTTTCCAAGGAGCGAAATCTATTGTAAAACAATTATCTTTAATTGCAGAAGAAATTGCATTTGTAAATCGAATTAGATGAGATATATTATGCAGACTAATTAGAGTCAGACCTAATATTTCATCATTTCTAACTAAATGATGCAAATAAGCACGAGAATATGACTTACAAGTTTCACATTTACAAGTTTTATCTATTGGAGAAAAATCATTTTTAAAACGAGCATTTCTTATATTCCATCTTTCGTCATTGAATAATGCTGTCCCATGTCGTCCTAACCTTGTTGGCAAAACACAGTCAAAGAGATCGAATCCTTTTGCAATCGCTAATGTAATCTCCTGTAAGGAGCCTATACCCATTAAGTATCTTGGTTTATTTCTGGGTAAGAATTTTGGAACAAAATTTATAACATTATGAATTTGGTCAACTGATTCTCCTACACTAACTCCTCCTACTGCAATTCCTGGCAAATCAAAAGAGCTTGTAAATTCAGCACTAATTTCTCTTAGTTTTGGGTATCGCCCTCCTTGCACAATCCCAAAAAGTGCTTGATTAGATTTATTATGAGTTTCAACACATTTTTTTAACCATATATGTGTACGATCTAACGAATCTTGAATATCATTTTCAGTCATAGTATGTGGAGGACAATGGTCAAAAGCCATAGCAATATCAGAGCCAAGATCCATCTGAATATGCATTACTTTATCAGGCGATAAAAAAACATGGCTTCCATCTCTAGGATTTTTAAATTCCACCCCTTCATTTGTAATATTGTTTAATTTAGCTAAGCTAAAAACTTGATATCCTCCTGAATCAGTAAGTATAGGTTTCTCCCAATTCATGAATTTATGAATTCCACCCGCTTCTTTGATAAGTTTTTCACCAGGCTGCAGATGAAGATGGAATGTATTAGAAAGAATCATTTCTGAACCAGTAGATTCCAACTGTTTAGAGGAGACACCTTTAACGGTTGCTAAAGTCCCTACTGGCATGAATTTAGGAGTCCTAACCTGACCATTGGGAGTATGAAATATACCAGTTCTAGCTTCTGTATTACTACAACTTGATGTAACTTCAAAATTAAACACGATAAATTTTAAAGAATTTCTGATTTTTTTATTAATCTACACTATTGTTCAATAACGAAAATATCTATAGTCTCATCAAAAACAATTTCATCAATAATCTTGCAGGAGCTTGGATTTTCTACACTACTTTTCCAAAGCTGCCTTTTATTTCTCCAAAATTTAAAAATATTGCTCAATTTGCTCCAATATTAGGATTTTTTATAGGATTAATACAAAGTTTTATCTACCTTACTTTCAGAAACAATTCTTGGTCTGTTTATTCATCTGTTCCGATTTGTTTAGCTTCTGGGTATTTAATAACTGGAGGTCTTCATTTAGATGGCTTAATGGATACCTTTGATGGTATTTTTGCAGGCAAAAATAAATGTTTAAAAGCTATGAAAGAAAGTCAAGTTGGGGCTTTTGGAGTTCAATCATTATTTTTTATAACTTTAATACAAATTGCATGTCTACTTAAAATTCAAAGCCAAATAATTTTAATTTTACCTATGTGCTTATTTTGGGGCAGGTTTTCAACTTTATTTTTGATAGATAAATTTAAATATATAACTCTAAATACAAATTCTATATCTCACAAAAAGTACTGGAATGGTTTTAAAAAAGAATCTTTAGTTTCTATTATTTTTATTTTTATTTTTGTTATTTATTATTTATTTTCTTATCAATCAGATCAATATATAATTCAAAAAATATTGCTATTTTTGACAGGCTTTTTTATAAGTTATGTAATTCCCAAAATTTTAGGTAGAAAAATTGGAGGATTTAATGGAGATGTATGCGGTGCAAGTGTGGTTCTTGTTGAAACAACAATGTTGTTTATTCATGCAGTTGTTTTATAGGAAGTTCTAAATAAAATATGTTTTTCTTTTTAAGAGCATTTAATTCTTCATAATTATCTTTCATAGAATTTTCTACTAAGTTTAAATTTCCTCCAATTTGTTTAGCTAATTTTCTCGCTAAAAAAAGTCCTACTCCAGTACCCTCTTTTTTCTTTGAAGCTAAGCCTCTGAAACCTTTTTGAAAAATTTTCTCATTTTCATTTATTGTTATTTTGTTTCCATCATCAAAAATACATAGTCCTTTTGAAGTAATAAAGATACCAATTTCTGCATCCTTATTAGCGTACTTAAAAGCATTTTCTAATAAATTTGCAACAATTTCAGCAATAACTGTAAATCTCGGCTTAATAGCTTTTAAGGTCCATTCTGGCCAGCAATCAGGTTGAATCCAAGCTCTATTTTCTAATTTTGCATTAGCATCTCCTCTTTCCAAAATAGGCAGCAGAAGGTCTTTAATAGTTATTTTTTTTTCGTTATCTAAATTTGGAGGTAACAATAATCTTTCTTCTCCAATATCTAAAAGAAGTTTGATTGGTTTATTTAATTGTTCAAAAGAATCAACATATTGATTAATTTGGTTTTGCTCTACCATCATACTTTCAACAATTTCTATAGAGCCAGCATCAGATCCAAGTCTTTTAACTAATAATTTTGCATATGTTCTTATAGCAGCCAATGGATTTCTCAATTGATGGATTACAATGTCAACTTGGTTTTTTAAGGTATTTATTTCTTCTTTATTAGTTTGTCTTTCTAGTTCAATTGAAACACATTTTGCTAAAGATATTGAAAGGGCTTTCAACCTAGAATCAAGAATCAATGGCCAACTAGCATTTTTTAAATCAGTTTCAACTCTCAGAACCCCAAGTAAAATATCTTTTTCTTGAAGAGGATACCATCTTCTATTAGGCGATGAGACTTTTAATATTGGATCATCTTCTATGGATACTAATAATCTATCAACCTGTGGCCATTGGGCAATCATTTCAAATATTGCTTTAGAACCTTCTTTGGCAGATGCAAGGTATATAACTAAATGAGTTACTCCCATAGAACAACCAAAACTTTCTAGTTGTTTTGATGTTAGATCTTCAAATTCTTGGGAAATCTCCATGATAAATGATTTATTGAATAAGATTTTGAGAAAACTTGAAAAAAACTTGTAAAATCTGAAAAAAGTATTAAGATAGATAGAGAGGCCTGACTTATTTCAGCCTTAAATATGAACAATTGTCCATATTTATATGCTACATCAGAGGTTGATGGGTCCTCTATGTAATTCATGTGAATTTAAAGTCACAAATATAAGATTAGTAAAATTTAATAAGACTAATCCATGTTATAAAGATTTTTGGGAGTACCAATCAATGTCTAAAAAAAGAAAGAGAATCAGTAGAAGAAGACTTGCGGGTCAAAGAGTTATGGCGCATGTACCTATTTATCATATCGAAACAGGTAACCATAAGCCAGTGACTGCGGCAAGGCGATTTATAGCAGAAAATGCATTATCAGCTCCCACAGTTTTCAATGTACGAAGAAATGAGCATACTACTGATAGATTCTTCTGGGGAGAAAAAGGATTATTTAGTGCTCAATATGCTGAAGAAAATCATTTTTTATTCCCTTCTCTTAAAGTTGTAGTTGAAGGTATTGGGGAAGAAAAAATATTTGAAGGGTTAGAACTTACTGCAGATGATTGGGAAGAAATTGAAGAATACGAATATGCTTTCGTTTAAAATAATTCTTTAATTTTTAAAATTATCGCGCTAATGAAGTTAGGGTCAATTTGGTGGTTACCTTCAAATTGATTTAACAAACAAATATTATTGGAAATATTTTTAATTTTTTGATAAATATTTTTAGATGCCGATATTGGTACCACCTCATCCCTAAAGCCATGACTTATTAAAACTGGAGGACAATTTTTTTTTGGTGTCCAGTTAGGGTGAGGATATCCACTACAAGAAATAATTAAACCCATATCCAATTGACATCCTGCATCAATTGCCATTGCTGCCCCTTGAGAAAAGCCTAACAAAATAGTTTTTTTTAGAGGAATATTGAGTGTATCTAATTTCCTAAGAGTTGATACAAGCTTTTTTACTTCATTCTCTGCTTCATTCCAATCAGGAGGGTATAAACTGTACCATTGCCTTCCTGTATTATTAGGATGCAAGTCTGGAGCTCTCAGCGATATAACTTCAAAATCAACCTTAGATATTTCTATAATTTCCTGACCTATTGATAAAAGATCATCTGCATCAGCCCCCCAACCATGAATCAAAATAATTCTATGTTTTGCACTTTGAGAGCTTATCGAAACAAATTCATGATTGATATCGTATTTCATGGTTATATTCTTAAGTAATCAAATTTTTTTGTAATGTCACCATTAGCTTTAATAAGTGTTTCTGATAAAACAAATATCATTCCATTTTGTAAGGATTTAGTCGAAAAATATGGTTATAAAATTCTATCAAGTGGTGGGACCGCCAAGCACTTGATAGATGCAAATATTCCTGTTATTAAAGTTGCAGATTTTACAAATTCTCAAGAAATTCTTGATGGGAGAGTTAAAACTTTACATCCAAAAATACATGGGGGAATTCTTGCTAAAAGGTCTAACGATAAGCATCAAAAAGAAATAGAAGTAAACAAATTCGAATTAATTGATTTAGTGGTTGTAAATTTGTATCCCTTTAAGAAAAAAGTTGAAGAGAAATGTTCTTGGGAAGAAGCAATTGAGAATATTGATATAGGTGGTCCATCTATGATTCGTTCTGCAGCTAAAAATCATTCTGACGTAGCAGTCTTAGTAGATCCGAATCAATACGAAGATTATATTGAAGAGATAAAAAAAGGACCTCTTAACAAAGAATTCAAAACTAAACTAGCATTTGAGGCTTTTCAACATACTGCTAGTTATGACAATGCAATATCTAATTGGATGAGTAAGGAAAAGGAGTTAATCCCATCAACTTTCGTAGAATCATTTCCGCTAATAAAACAATTAAGATATGGAGAAAATCCACATCAAAAAGCATTATGGTATGGATCAAATGAAATTGGATGGCACTCAGCAGAACAACTGCAAGGCAAAGAGTTAAGCTATAATAACCTACTTGATCTTGAATCAGCTTTTTCAACTGTAATAGAATTTGGCTACGAAGAGCAACTTAGCTTTGAAACAAAATCAGTCGCAGCAATTATCTTAAAACATAACAATCCTTGTGGGGCTGCGATTAGTAGTTCAGCATCTAATTCTTTCAAGAACGCATTAAAATGCGATTCAGTAAGTGCCTTTGGAGGCATAGTTGCATTCAATGCCAATGTTGATAAGGAGGCTGCTCTAAATCTTAAAGACTTATTTTTAGAATGCGTAGTAGCACCATCCTTTGACGAAGAAGCATTAGAAACCTTCAAAACTAAAAAAAATTTAAGGGTTTTAAAATTACCTAAAGATTCCTTGCCAAAAAGAAATCAAACTTCTTCTAAGTCAATTATGGGTGGAATACTTATACAAGATTCTGACAATCAGGAAAATAACGAAGATTCTTGGATTTCAGTAACAAAAAATACTCCAAGCACTCAAGATTATTTAGATTTGATATTTGCCTGGAAAATTTGTAAACACGTTAAATCTAATGCCATTGTTATTGCAAAAAATCAACAAACTCTTGGAATAGGAGCTGGGCAAATGAATAGAGTTGGTGCTTCAAAAATAGCATTACAAGCTGCTAAAGAAAATGGTTCTGGAGGTGTTTTAGCAAGCGATGGTTTCTTCCCATTTGCAGATACAGTAGAGCTTGCTAATCAATATGGTATAACCTCAATAATTCAGCCGGGAGGAAGTATAAGGGATGAAGAAAGTATAGATATGTGCAATTCAAAGGGGATTTCTATGCTATTTACAAAGAAGAGACATTTTCTACACTAAATTAATTTGTTTTTGGATAATAAGTGATTTTGTTTGTCTTACGAAGAAGGGCTAACCTGCCTGGTCCTGCACATAAAAAATAAAGAGAGATAGCCCCATATATAAAAGAAAGCTCAAAAGCATAATTATGACCTTCAACTACTGCTAAAGGAAATCCCTCTAAACCTGTATCTAAAAGGTGAAAATAAACAGCAAATGCCATAGTAGAGAAAAGTCCAAGAGAGCTAAGTCTTGCAAAGATTCCTAATGCTAATCCTACTGGGCATACTAATTGAGTAATAGCGGCTCCATAGGTCCAAAGAACAGGATCACCGGGTAAAAACGGAAAATATTTACCTACAACAAATTCCCCAAAGCCTTGAGGATCTTGAAGCTTTTCCAAGCCATGATGAATCATCAAAACACTAAAGCCAATCCTTAAAATAAAAATAGATAATTCTCCTAATATGTTGACCTCTAAATTTGAGGAGGGATTAGCCACAACCACCTCTACCTTTTGAGGAGCCTTTGAAGCATTCATTTTGGCTGTTTGATCTTGATTAGATTGTGTTGTGTCTTCCATACTTCAAATAATTTTTAGTTATTCTAGATAATAACGTAGATCTTTAGGTGATATGTATTTAATAAAGTTAAAAATTATGCTGAAAAATTAATATTTATTTAGTTATAGCAATTAACTTTTCAATGACATCAGCGACTACCTTGTCAGGAGTTGAGGCTCCAGATGTAATACCTACAGTAACTTCACCATCTGGAATAAAATTCTTTTTCAAACTCAATTCAGATTCTAGAGGTTTATGACAAATTGAATTATTCTCAACAGAAATTCTATCTGAAATATCAATATGAAAAGATTCAATATTATTAGTTATTGCTATTTCCTGTAAATGGGTCGTATTTGAAGAATTAAACCCTCCAATAACTACAAGAATATCCAGATCTTCATCAACTAAAGAAAACATCGCATCTTGTCTTTCTTCTGTCGCATCGCAAATAGTATTAAAAGCTAAAAAATGATCATTAATTTTTGCAGGGCCATATTTAGTTAACAAGGTTTTTTCAAAAAGCTTCCCAATTTCCTCTGTTTCACTTTTAAGCATTGTCGTTTGATTTGCAACTCCTATTCTCTCAAGATGTATATCTGGATCAAATCCATTTGAACAGGCTTTTGAAAACTTCTTCATGAATTGATTTTTATCACCATTTCCTTGAATGTAGTTTGATACATATTCGGCCTCAGCTAAGTCAAAAACGACTAAGTAATCTCCTGCAAATGATCTAGTGGCAAGAGTTTCCTCATGTTTATATTTACCATGGATAATAGAGGTAAAAATATGTTTTTTATGCTTCTCAACAGTATGCCAAACTTTAGAAACCCAAGGGCAAGTGGTATCAATTATCTGACATTTTTTTTCATGAAGTAATTGCATCTCTTGAACTGTAGCTCCAAAAGCAGGAAGAATAACAACATCTCCAGTTGAGACAGAGGAAAAATCCTTTATCCCATTTTTTGTAGAAATTATTTTTACATTCATCCTGCTTAAATGATTATTAACCGATGGATTATGAATAATTTCATTCGTCATCCAAATACCCTCATTAGGGTAATGTCTTCTAGTTTCATAGGCCATTGCTACTGCTCTCTCAACACCCCAACAAAAACCAAAAGATTTAGCGAGTTTTATTTTTAACCTACCTTCTTCAAAACTAAAATCATTTTCTCTTATTGATCCTATTAAATCACTTTGATAAGAATCACCTAAAGCCTTGGCACGTTTAGTAGGCGATTCAAAACCTTTACGGTTATACCTCCCCGAATGTTGTATGGCATGTTTTACTGCTTGAGTATCCATAACTAAATATTACATCATTTGAAATTATTTTTTGCAAAAAAAAAAGAAACCTGACATAAGTCAAGTTTCTGATTTTATATCTTAGTTTAGTTTATTTTGCAGAGGCAAAGTCTGGATATGCTTCCATACCATGCTCTCCAATATCTAAACCTTGAGTCTCTTCTTCTTCAGATACACGAATTCCTCCGAATAATCCTCCGATAACAGACCAAGCAATCCAGCAAGTAACAAGTGTCCAGATAGCATAAGCTGCTGCACCTAAAGCTTGAACAAGAAGTAGATTAATACCACCACCATTGAACAAACCCATACCAGCTCCATCACCTTGGACTGCAGTTCCCCAAAGACCAATTACTAGGGTACCCCATACGCCACAAACTCCATGAACAGAGAATGCACCAACAGGATCGTCGATTTCAGCTGCATCTAGTGCCGCAACAGAGAATACAACGATAATACCGCCAACTAGTCCAGCGAACCAAGCACCTGCAAGTGTCATGTCACCACAACCAGCAGTAATACTTACTAAACCAGCAAGAATACCATTAATGATCATTGTAAGATCAGGCTTTCCTGAAGTTAAAGTAGAAACAATAGTTGCTCCAATAGCACCAGCTGCAGCTGCAAGAGTTGTTGTTACAGCAACATATGGCACCCATTGATCCATAGCAAGTTGAGAACCAGGATTAAATCCATACCAACCTATCCATAGAACCAAAGCACCCAATGTAGCAATAGCCATATTGTGCCCAGGCATAGCTTGTGTTTTGCCATCTTTAAATTTACCGATTCTTGGTCCAAGAAGCATTGCGCCGACTAAACCTGCCCATGCACCAACTGAGTGAACAATTGAAGAACCAGCAAAGTCAACAAAACCTAGAGAATCAAGCCAACCACCATTCCATTTCCAGCTACCTGCGACAGGGTAAATAAATGCTGTTAATACTATTGCAAAAACAACAAATTCTCCAAATTTTACTCTTTCGGCAACAAGACCAGAGACTATTGTAGCTGCAGTACCTGCGAAAGCAGACTGGAATAAGAAATCGACTGTTGGAACTAATCCAGCATCAGTAACCATATCAGCAGTTACTGTTGGATCAAAAAATAGGCCTCCAAAATATAGCCATCCATCAGCAACACTTCCACCGTACATAAGTGAATAGCCAATAAACCAATAAGAGGTTACAGCTAAAGCAAATACGAAAAGGTTTTTAGCAAGAATGTTGACGGCGTTTTTAGACCGACACATACCTGCTTCAACCATAGCGAAGCCGGCGTTCATGAAGATCACTAAGATAGTTGCGATCAAAAGCCATAAATTGTTAGCAAGAAAAGCTGCATTCAGCTCAGGTAAATCAGCTGCATGAGCTGAAAGATTAAAAATACCTAAACCAAACAAAGCTAGAGGAACAGTTGCAAGCCACATCATTGAGCGGTTTGAACTAAATCCTCGAATACTCCTCAAAAGGAGCATAGGTCCGTTAACAAGACTTGCATCTTGAAGCTTGGACCTAGAGCGCCTTTGAGGCGTTTGCAAAGCAGTGGTCATAAATAAAAAATTAGTCTGCAAAAAAACAGGAGGTCCTGTTTCCTTTCATATATAATTTTGCTCAGAAAACTTATGAATGTCTAGTATTAGTTTATACCGATTTAATAGTTGCGCACTAAAAATTTTTGTTAAATTTAGTTATTTTTTTCTAAATTAAATCAAGCTCACCAAAATTAATTTAATTTCAAGGATTTAAATCCGTTCCAAGCAACATGATCTGAATGAAACTCAAAACAGCATGGCACTAATAACATCCCTGCACTAATTGATTCTCTAAAAAGCTTTCCATACAATGGATCTGATTCATCTCCTGGGGCAAAATAATCTATATCTTTTCTTGTAATGCATGGAACTAAAACACTTTTACTTTCAGGAATTAAGCCTTTTAATTCTATTAAATGTTTTTGTCCTCTTTTCGTCTCCGTATCAGGGAAAAGAGCTACATTATTTTTTGTCCAAGTTGTATTTTTAACCTCAACATAAATGTTACGATTATCAGGATTTGAAGATTTTGGAGTTAAAAGAAAATCAATTCTACTTTTTTTATCTTTGCCATAAGGGACTTCAGACTTAATTTTAGCTATCTCCCCGAGTTTATCTTTGAATAAGTTTTGTTCAATAACTTTTCTAATTAATTTATTTGCAAATAATGTATTTATTCCAACCCAAACCTCTTTGTTATCACTTCCCAATACTTTTACTTGTTCCCAAGTCCAGGGTAGTTTTCTTGTAGTTGATGAAGAAAAGCTAATTCTTACCTTAGCTCCTTCGTTTAAAAGACCCTTCATTGGTCCTGTATTCGCACAATGAGCAGTGACTATTTCTCCATTATCAATCTGAATATCTGCAAGAAATCTTTTGTATCTTTTAATTAAAATACCTTCAATTAATGGTTCAAATTCTATTATTCGATCATTCATAAAGTGTGAAGTAGATTAAAAACAAAATATAATGGAATCTAAATCTTCTTGAAAAGATTTAAATCAAGATAAAATGCATTCATATCTTAAAAATAATGTGGCTTCAATTTCGTTTGCCACATCCCTAAGTAAAGTTGCGGGTTTTATAAGACAAATATTTATTGCTGCAACTTTTGGAATTGGAATAACATACGATGCCTATAACTACGCCTACATAATCCCTGGTTTTTTACTTATAATTATTGGTGGAATTAATGGCCCATTACATAATGCGGTTGTAGCGGTACTAACTCCACTTAAGAGGAGAGAGGGGCGAATTATCTTCACAAAAGTAGTAATTAAACTAACTTTGTTATTTTTTATCCTGGGAGTAGTTGTATATTTCAATTCGAGTTTTCTAATAAATTTTATAGCTCCAAATTTAAATGTTGAAGCTAAATCTATAGCAACTTATCAATTAAGAATCCTAACTCCTTGTATTCCTCTTTCTGCTTTTATAGGTCTAAGTTTTGGAGCTTTAAATTCAAGAAATAAATTTTTCATGTCAAGCATCAGTCCAGCTTTAACAAGTCTGACAACAATTTTATTTATTTCAGCTAGTTGGATCTTCACTCACCAAAATACAAATTCTAATTATTTATTTTATTCAGGATTACTAGCCAAAGCAACCTTAACAGGTACATGTATACAATTTGCTGTTCAGTGCTGGGAAATCAATAAGATCGGCTTATTTAGATTCGATTCGGCTTGGCATGTATTTAAAAATGAAGAGAAAAGAATCTTCAACTTAATTGCTCCTGCAATAATTTCATCAGGAGTAGGGCAAATAAATGTTTTTGTTGATATGTTTTTTGCTTCAAGTTTTCAAGGTGCAGCATCGGGATTAGCCTACGGCAATTTTCTTATCCAAGCTCCACTTGGAGTCTTATCAAACGCTTTGATCTTGCCACTACTTCCAAATTTTTCAAAATTCAATAGTAACAAAGAGATTAGAAATTTAGAAAAAGTTTTAATCTCAGGAATAGAATACTGTTTATTAACAACTATTTTTTTAACTGGTTTTTTTATCACATTTAATAATCAAATAGTGCAATTTGTTTTTCAAAGAGGGGCTTTTAATTCCGAAGCTGTATTTTTAGTGAAAAATATTTTAATTGCCTATGCTGTTGGAATTCCCTTTTATCTATACAAAGATTTATTAGTTAGAACTTATTATGCAATTGAGAACCCAAAGTTACCCTTTAAATTGTCTCTTGCAGGCATAATACTAAATGTTTTTTTCGATTGGTTTCTAGTAGGGGCTCCAACTATTAATTTTGGAAACTTATCTCCTTATAATTTCGGTGTTATTGGAATAATACTTTCTTCAGGAATAGTTAACTTAATTATTTGCATTTTTCTTACTACAAACTTTAACATTTATGGAATCAATATCCCTAAAACTATTTTATTAAAAAAATTTGTTTTTATTTCATTAGCCTGTTTCATTTCAAGCACAATTTGCTATTCCGTTATCAAGGATATAAATGGATTCAATTCGAACATTTGGGATGTATTTTTGTTAGTTATGGGCTTTTTGGCTTTTTCGATAATTTATTTTTCGATAACCAAATTATTAGGAGTTAATAAATTAACTCCATCAATCAAAATATGATTAGCATTTACAAATTATCCAGTATTTCTTCTAACTCAAAAATTTGTGATGCAGTAATTAACTTAGATAAAAGAATTGTTTGATTTCCATCTCCGATTTTTACCTTAATTGCTTCTAAGCTTAATTTTGCAGCCTCATGACTATCTTTCTCTAAATTACTAATACATTCAAGGGCAAGATTTCTAGCTAAACCAGCATCTCCAAGATAAAGTTTCCATTTTTCTATTTTTATAAAAATTTTTTCTGAAATAATATTTTCTAGATCACTAATTTGCATCTGAGAATTCATAATTAAAATTTAATTTGATTGTTTTTTATAGTCCTTTGGTTTTTTTATCACTACAAAAAGTAAATGTGATGAAAGGATCACTGCCCATGAGATTGCAAAATCATTAAAAAAACCTAAGTCATATTTAATCTCTTTAAACAGCCAAGTTCCACTTACAACAGCGGTAAATACCATACAATGAATTACAAAATTCACTATTCGAGAGAAATGTTTGTAGGTGGGATCTTCTGAATCACCATTGCCATACCATTTAATCGGCATAATTATAAAATTTTTGATTGTTAATAATAGACAGTTTAACTAAAATCTAGTTGACTAAGAGACCCAGGACCAGAGATATTACATAAATATGCGCCTGTAGCTCAGTGGATTAGAGCACCTGACTACGGATCAGGGTGTCGGGAGTTCGAATCTCTCCAGGCGCGTAAAAATTATGAAATATTTTTTTTATATTTTCTTTTAAAATATCGTTTATATTAAATTAAAAGTTTTCTTTGTTTTAATGAATATTCTTCAAAATCTTCAAGAAAGTGATCCAATCATATCCAACTTAATTAACTCCGAGAAAAATAGACAAGAAACGCATCTTGAATTAATAGCTAGCGAGAATTTTGCATCAATGGCAGTAATGCAAGCTCAGGGTTCTGTTTTAACTAATAAATATGCTGAAGGTCTTCCTCAAAAAAGATATTACGGTGGTTGTGAATTTGTTGATGAGATAGAAGAATTAGCAATCGAAAGAGCTAAAAAACTTTTTGATGCAGACTGGGCAAATGTTCAACCCCACAGTGGGGCACAAGCAAATGCAGCTGTATTTTTAAGTTTACTCAATCCTGGAGACACAATATTAGGAATGGATTTATCTCATGGTGGACATCTAACCCACGGATCCCCTGTGAATATGAGCGGAAAGTGGTTTAATGCCGTGCATTATGGAGTTGATAAAGAAACTAATAGATTGAATTTTAATGTTATTAGAGATATTGCTTTAGCTACGAAACCAAAACTAATTATTTGTGGATATTCCGCTTATCCCAGAATAATTGATTTTGAATCGTTCAGAAGAATTGCAGATGAAGTTGGAGCTTTTTTAATGGCTGATATTGCTCATATAGCAGGACTCGTTGCAAGTAAACTTCACCCTAACCCAATTCCATATTGTGATGTAGTAACCACGACAACGCATAAGACATTGAGAGGTCCAAGAGGAGGGCTGATTTTATGTAAAGATAAAGAATTTGGAAAGAAGTTTGATAAATCTGTGTTCCCTGGAACTCAGGGTGGTCCTTTAGAACATATTATCGCTGCTAAAGCTGTTGCCTTTGGAGAAGCTTTACAGCCCAACTTTAATAGTTACTCAAAACAAGTTATTAGAAATGCAAAAGTTCTATCTTCAGCTTTAATCAAAAGAGGAATAGATATTGTTAGTGGAGGTACTGATAATCATATCGTTTTACTTGACCTAAGAAGTATTAATATGACTGGTAAAGTTGCTGACTTACTTGTAAGTGAGGTCAACATAACAGCAAATAAAAATACTGTCCCGTTTGATCCTGAATCTCCTTTTGTCACAAGTGGATTGAGATTAGGCACGGCAGCGTTAACTACTAGAGGTTTTAATGACGAAGCTTTTATTGAGGTTGGTGAAATTATTGCTGATAGATTACTCCATCCAAATGATTCATTAATAGAAAAACAATGCAAGGAAAGAGTATTAAATTTATGTAATCGTTTTCCTTTATATGAAGTTAATCTTGAACCATCAATCAAATGACCCCTTGTAATAAAGGGGTTGAAATTCTTTCTATAGGAACTGAGTTACTTTTAGGTAATATAATAAATACTAACGCTCAATGGATTTCTGAGGAGTTATCAACTCTAGGACTTAACCATTTCAGGCAGTCAACGATTGGTGATAATACCGAAAGGATAATAAAGCTAATTAAAGAAATATCTTCAAGAAGTAATCTATTAATTACTTCAGGGGGTCTTGGACCTACTCCCGATGACCTGACTACTGAGGCAATAGCAAAATCTTTTAATGCCTCTCTTTATGAACGAGAAGATTTATGGGATCAAATAAAAAAAAAGCTTCAAATTTCAGGTTCAAGATTCGATAGATCTAGTTTAAAAAAACAATGTTTTTTCCCAAAAGATGCTCAAATAATTAATAACCCTAGAGGCACTGCTCCTGGGATGATATGGGAACCAATTAAGGGATTTACTATTCTGACTTTTCCAGGAGTTCCAAGTGAAATGAAAGAAATGTGGAAAGCCACTGCTGTTGATTATATTAAAAATAATTTTTCAGACGGTTATATATTTTTCTCAAATACTCTTAAATTTTCTGGAATAGGAGAGTCTACTATTTCTGAAAAGATTGATAACCTCTTAAAACTAAAAAATCCTACTGTTGCACCATACGCAAATTTAGGAGAGGTTAAGCTCAGAATAACAGCAAGGGCTAAAAATGAATTAGAAGCAATAAATATAATAAAACCCATAAAAGAAAAATTAAAAAAAGAGTTTTCAAAATTTATTTTTGGTGAAAATGATGATAATTTATCAAGCGTGTTAATTAAGGAATTAATACAAAGAAAAGAATCTCTGGTTTTTGCAGAATCCTGTTCGGGAGGTCTTCTCTCTTCAACTATCACCGCAATACCAGGCTCATCAAAAGTATTTAAAGGTAGTATTATTTCGTATAGCAATGACCTAAAACAATCATTATTAAATATCCCCGAAAATCTGATAAAAAAATTTGGTGCTGTTTCTGAAGAGGTGGCTGAAACTATGGCAATTAATGCAAAAGAAAAACTAGATTCTGATTGGTCAATAGCAATTAGTGGTATTGCCGGTCCAGGTGGAGGAAATAAAGAGAAACCTGTTGGATTGGTTTATATCTCAATTGCAGGCCCAAATGATCATATTACCAATATTAAAAAAATATTTAGCTCAACAAGAAATAGAATTGAAATTCAAAGACTAAGTGTAAATGTGTGTTTGAACAGTCTAAGATTAATCTTATTATCTAAAAGTAAGTAACTTTTTTGTAAATTGAGTCAAGATACCTTATTTGATAAAGTTTGGGATTTACACAAAGTTGCGAATCTTCCTGGTGGCTCGGATCAAATCTTTATCGGTCTTCACCTTATTCATGAAGTTACCAGCCCTCAAGCATTTGGAGCTTTAAAAGATAAAAATTTAAAGGTGAAATTTCCTCAAAGAACTGTAGCCACAGTTGATCATATTGTGCCAACAGATAATCAAAGCAGGCCTTTCAAAGATAATCTTGCAGAACAAATGATCAATACTCTAGAAAAGAATTGTATCGAGCACAAAATTAAATTTTTTAATATTGGCAGTGGTAATCAAGGAATAGTTCATGTAGTAGCTCCCGAACTTGGATTAACCCAACCAGGGATGACTATCGCTTGTGGAGATTCTCATACATCAACACACGGAGCATTTGGGTCAATTGCTTTTGGTATTGGTACTAGTCAGGTAAGAGATGTGCTTGCTAGTCAAACCATAGCTATGAATAAACTCAAAGTCAGACAAATTTGGTGTGAAAATAAATTATCAACTGGAATTTATGCAAAAGATTTAGTACTACATATAATTAATCAACTTGGTGTAAAAGCAGGAGTAGGTTTTGCCTATGAATTTGCAGGTCCTGCCATTAGTGAATTATCAATGGAAGAAAGGATGACTATATGCAATATGTCCATTGAAGGAGGAGCAAGATGCGGTTACATCAATCCTGATGAAAAAACCTTTAGTTATATTAAGGATAAATTATTCTCTCCCAAAAATGAAAATTGGGAAAATGCAGTTAAATGGTGGAAATCATTAGTTAGTACGGATAATTGTATTTATGATGATGTATTCAAATTAGATGCTTCTAAAGTAGAACCTACTATTACATGGGGTATTACTCCTGGGCAAAGTATCGGCATAAATCAAAAAATTCCTTCATTAAACGAGATGCATCCAAACGATCAATTTATTGCTGGAGAGGCTTATGAATATATGGGTTTCAAGCCTGGACAATCAATTAAAAATACCCCGATTGATGTTTGTTTTATAGGAAGTTGTACAAATGGAAGAATAAGTGACCTAAGAGTTGCCGCTCGAGTATTGGAGCATAACAAAGTAGCAAAAAACATAAAAGCTTTTGTTGTACCAGGCTCAGAGAAGGTTGCGAAAGAAGCAAAAGAGGAAGGTCTTGATAAGATATTTATAAAAGCTGGTTTTCAGTGGAGAGAGCCAGGTTGTTCAATGTGTTTAGCAATGAATTCAGACAAACTCATAGGAAATCAAGTGAGTGCGAGTTCTAGCAATAGAAATTTCAAGGGGAGACAGGGATCTCCAAATGGAAGAACTTTACTAATGAGTCCAGCAATGGTTGCCGCTGCCTCAATCACAGGAAAAGTTAGTGACGTAAGAGATTTTATTAACAAATGAGTGTCAAATTCAAACCTCCAATTGGGAAATTTTCTCAAATTAATGGAAAATGTATCTCACTAGTTGGGGATGATATTGATACAGATAGAATAATTCCTGCTCGATTTCTTAAATGTATTGATTTTGATTCATTAGGTGAATCTGTTTTTGATGATGATCGTAAAACTCTAAAAGGAAATCATCCCTTTGATTTAGAGACTAATAAGGGATCCTCAATACTTATTGTTAATAGTAATTTTGGATGCGGTTCAAGCAGAGAGCATGCACCTCAAGCATTAATGAGATGGGGTATAAAAGCCATAATTGGAGAAAGTTTTGCAGATATTTTTTACAGTAACTGTATTGCTATTGGAATTCCATGCTTTACTCTTCCAAAGGAATCAATTAAAAAAATCCAGAAATATTTGAATATTAAGAATTTATTCTTAGAGATTGATCTGTTTGAATCGACTGCAAAAGCAGAAGAATTTAAATTTGATCTTGAAATCAAAGAAACTTCAAAAAAAATGTTTTTATCTGGAGAATGGGATGCCACTTTAAAACTACTTGAAAATAAGGCTTTAATTGAAAACAAATTAAATGATTTACCTTATATAAAATTTAATAATAATTAGTTAAGCTATTCGAAACCAAATAAGGTAAACACAATTCCACCGGCCTCATTATGAGGTTGATAAAAGATTCCAAGTTCATAAGATCTTTTTTTCCAACTTAATGAGATTTTAGAATTTATAAAATCACCATAATCTTTTGAATCACTATCTAAATTTAGAGTTCCAGAATTTTTTAGAATAAGAGGCCCAAACAATTGCTGATCAAAGACAAAATCCAGAGTGAATTTATCAGAAATTTGATCGAACTTAAAAATACTATCTCCACTTTTTATTTTATAAAAAGGTAATACACTTATCTTGGTATAGTCAAAAGATTTTTTTATAAAATTACCCAAAACGATTTCTGGACCTGCACCTAAACCGACGTACTGTTGATTATTTCCACCATCGTAAAAAAAATATAATAATTCCAATTTGGTCTTAAGACTAAGTCCTCTCTTAATAGGCTTAGGAATATATCTATATGAGCTATCAACAAATATATTCGAAGGTTCATCAATAAATATTGGGAATTTTTGATCTAATGAATAAAATAAATTACCTTTGATTCCAATAACTAAATTCTTACTATTTAAGGCTTCGCCTTTAAAATTACCCAACCCTAAAGATAAAGTTTCAGTTTTAGTAATATCATTAACTTCCCAGGTGTTTTGTTTTTCTAATTTGGAACCATAACCTGTATAAATTTGAGCTTCACCTAATGATCCGTTCCAAATCCTATCTCTAAAGACTCCATAAAAACTTTTATCCCATTTTGAATTTAAAAAAGAAATTTCTTTACTTAAATTAGACTCAACTCTTAAAGAATTTGAAGATTTATCAGGGTCAAAAGAATTTATTTGCTTATCTACTTCCAAATTCCAATTACTAATTTTTCCTTTAATTTGCGAATTAAGACCAAAATAGTCTGCCCAAATTGCATCTCTCTTAACATTATCAGAAGTTATTGAACCCCCCTTACTAACAAAACTTTTTGTATCGCCCTGAAGTGATCTTTGTATTAAGAATTGTGGTTCTAAATCAAGAACGAAATCATCAAATAAATTTATTGAATTTAATTTTCTTCCAATGAAATAACCATCTTTATCGACATTGTCATAACCTAAATTCCATCTAGTTTTAAAAGAAAAACTTTCTCCTGATCTCGTTAAAGTTCTCTCACCAAACCAAAAGGGGAAAGGAATCTCCTCATCCAAAATTAAATAATTTAAAGAAGATTTAAATCTTAATGTTTCTTTTCTAGAAATAGCTTCAAGTGAATTTATCTCTATCTTCACTTGCTTTAATTCAAGTAGATCATTTGTAAAAATAGCTTTTTCACTCTTCCACTTTTCTCCATCAATTTCTATTTTATCCGTAATAAATACCCAATTCTTTACCGCGTTAGGCGTATTTAAAACTTTTTCCTTAAATATCTCTTTTGAAATTTCAATATTATTTAAATCTGAAGTTTCAAAATTAGAAAACAAATCATCAATAAGATTATCTGTTTTTATTAATCCTTTGACATCTAACAAATACCCTTTCTTACTGTTGAAATCATATTGAAAGCTATTCATCTTG
>QBXH01000005.1 GCA_003283415.1 Prochlorococcus sp. AG-321-E21
GATTAACTTTTCTTGAAATAAGTAATATTTGTTATGAAAATGATAGTTTTATAAAAAATGACATTCAATCTATTTGCAACATCTAAACATGACTAAAAATAATTTAACCAATCAACAGATAAAAAATTTAGATTCTTTATTCAATTTAGTTAGTGATCGCCAATTACAAGACTTTGGAAACATCAGTGTTAGCAACAAGTCAGACGGTTCTTTAATCACAAGTTGTGATTTATGGAGCGACAGAACAATTGTAGAGACTCTATCTAAAATTGCTCCAAACGAAGGTGTTCTTAGTGAAGAGGGAGGAAAGTTAGTTCCTAATACAAGTGCTTATTGGATAGTAGATCCTCTTGATGGAACCACAAATTTTGCTGCAGGAATTCCATATTGGTCTATTTCGGTGGCAAGATTTGTAGATGGTTCCCCTCAATGTTCTTTTCTAGTCATTCCTACATTAAAGAAAAAATTTGTCGCAATCAAAGGAGAAGGTGTTTGGCTTAATAACAAGAAAATCGAAGTTAATAATAATCAAAGAAGTGAGTGCGTATCTTTATGCAGCAGATCTATTAAGATTTTACAAAAAAATCCTAGTTCTATATTTCCTGGGAAGATTAGACTTCTTGGTGTATCTAGTTTAAATTTAACGAGCGTTGCGATGGGACAAACATTTGGAGCTATAGAATCAACCCCCAAAATATGGGATATTGCTGCAGCATGGCTATTACTTGAAGAGTTAAATTGTTCAATTGAATGGTTAGAAATGAATCCTATGCATTTAGCTGCAGAACAAGATTTGCAAGATACTAATTTCCCTTTAATTGCTACAAGGACAAAAGAAAAAATGAAAGTTTTGAGACCATGGGGCAATTTATTAGTGGAAAAATAGATATATCATAAATAAATAAAATACTTGAAAAATATCCCTATTAGATACAATAAATAAGAGTTAGGATAAATATTTGAAGAGAATTAATATGCACCGCAGTACAACATGGATATTTAAAAGTTTATGGGGCGCTTGTGAAAGATGGAGTAAATCTGATTGTATTGATTTAAGCGCTGCTTTTGCTTATTACACTCTACAGTCATTCTTTCCAATATTGCTTATTTCTCTTTCAGTAGCTTCTTGGTTTCTGGGAAAGCAAGAGGGTTTAGATCAACAAATAATATCTGTTGCCGCTCAAGTATTACCTCCATCCGTAGTTGAATTAGTTGAAACAACATTATTCAAATTAATTGACCAGGGATTTGGAGCAGGTATTTTAGGAGCTATGTTTTTACTTTTTACCGCTGGCAACGCTTACTTATCCCTCCAAAGAGGTTCAGATAGACTTTGGGAAGACGAGCTGCCTTCGAGAAGAATAAACTCTGACTGGCAAGAGCAAGCATCAAGATTTCTTAGGAACAGAATTGAAGCTTTCTTAATAGTATTTTTTATAGGTTTTTTAATGGTATTAGATCAAATTAGTGCAAATGTCAGAATGATTCCAACTACAGTTTTAGAAAAAATATCAAATTCCAGTAATTTATTTTCTGAATTCATTATAAAATTACCACTCTTACAAGTTGGCCAATTTGCTTTACCTCTACTCGGATTTTCATTAATGGCTCTATTACTTCAAGCATTATTGCCGAGTAGAAAAGTTCCTTTAAGGCCACTATTACCCGGTTCAATTCTGATTGGTATTGGACTAACTACTCTTAACCTGGCAGTAAGTAAAAGTATTCTTTCCCTTGGAGCAAGATTTCAAGCATATGGTTTTATTGGAGGTTTTTTAGTACTAACTTTATGGGTATGGCTATTAGGCGTTATTTTATATTTTGGGCAATGTTGGAGTGTTGTTATAGCTAGTATGTCATTAATAAACAAAAGAAGAAAAAACAAATTTTAAAATAATGACATATTTTCTTTCCTAAAATGAACAAAAGTGTAATTACCTATTCTTTAATTTTTTTAATAGTAATTCCCCTTTTTGGATTTAACTTTTTAGTAAGTCTCTTAGGTAATCTTTTATTACTTGTATTGTTAATTCCTCTTTTAATATTTTTGATTGCATTAATAAGTTTTAATTCCTTAAAGTCAAAATTAAATACTTGTAATCAATGTGGCACCATCTCTTTTGGAGTTAATAATACCTGCATGAATTGTGGTGCAGATTTAGATGATATAAATCTAAAAAACTTTGAAAATTTGAGGAAGCCTAGTGAGACTACAATTGAAGTAAAAGCAGAAGAAATTAAATAATGTATTTTTAATATTTCTTGTAAATATTTAACCGATCCCAATTTGTCTTAATATACTTTGTCCTGTAATCAATTCTGTGCCTAAACCTATCAATATTCCCATCATAGCCATCCTCCCATTCCATGTTTCTGCAAAATTGACAAAACCAAATCTTGGTTGATTATCCTCATTCATAATAAATTATTCGATATAAATTTATTTTAGCGTTTTACAGAGAGATTTATGGAAAATAATTAATGATTTATCTAACATGTCTAATTCCATCTACTGGCTTGTATTCATCTCCAGTTAATTCTTCGTATATTATCGCAGGTAAACCTGTCTCAAACATAGTTTGAAGTGCTTCTTTGAGCATTGGGTTCCAACCTCCAGTACTTACTTTTCCATGTCTTACAGTCCAATCCCAAGTACCTTGTAGATCTCTTGGCATTCTGCCTTCTCTATCTCTTCTTGCAACTAGATCCAGAGACTCAACTATTCCAACAATTACTGGGTTTTTACCATAAGAAGGAGTTAGACTCAACTCTAATCTAACCGGGTCTTCTTTAACCATTTTCAAACGAAACCTAGGTGGTAATTTAAGAGATCTAATTACACCTGAGACAAATTTTGTTCTTAATTCCAATGTTTTGACCTTATAGTTTTACCGAATGAATTTAATCAGTTGTAGTGCCCTTTTCTTCCAGAGTAGAATCTGTATCATTAGAAAATCTAACAGTAAGTAATTCTTCTTGAGTTATGTTTCCTGATTTATCTAAAAGCTCAGGGTGAATAGTATATTTTTCTTCTCTGATATTTCTACTGTAAGGTCGATATTGTTGTTTATCGAGTGCTCCCCAACCATTTGACATTACCTTAAAAGCTTTCCACACCATATAGGTTAGAGCAGCTGAATAAATAATTGGAAATAAGATAGACATTAAGTTTATTAATTTATTATTACTTGGTTTCTATAATAGCTCGAAAAAAATCAATTTAGCTATTTTGTTGAAACAAATTCTTCTATTTACAAAATAATTTCTGAGATTTACATAATTATCACTAAGATATCTAATAAATCACTATACGAATGTTTTTAAAGGCAATAACACAAATAAAATTATTCAAATTCTCTTTTAGAAAGTTATTTCTCCTTTCCTATTTAACATTTGGCCTAATTAATAAATCCAATGTAATACCTCAGCAGATTGATAATCAAAATCTTGATGAAGGATCTAAAATTTCAAATATATCTTTCATAACCGAAGCAGTTAAGAAAACGGGAGCTTCAGTAGTTACTATTGACACTCAACGATTTGTTAAAAATAAACAATATTCTAGAGATTCAAGAATTTTCTTAGATCCATATTTTGAAAGATTCTTTGGATTACAATTATCTCCTGAAAATCAACCACGGATAGAACAGAGCCAAGGAAGCGGCTTTATATTCGGAGATGGTCTAGTAATGACTAATGCACATGTTGTTAATGGATCTGAAAGGTTAATAGTCGGCTTATCAAATGGAGAAAAATATAAAGGAAAGTTAATAGGACAAGATTTACTTACCGATTTAGCTGTTATCGCGCTTGAAGGGAAAGGACCTTGGCCAAAAGCAAAGTTGGGTGACTCAACAAAAATTGAAGTCGGTGATTGGGCAATAGCTGTTGGTAATCCTTTTGGACTGGAAAATACAGTTACTCTAGGAATAATTAGTAACTTAAATAGAAATGTCTCACAATTAGGAATATATGATAAAAAATTTGAGTTAATTCAGACAGATGCTGCAATAAACCCTGGCAATTCTGGGGGGCCATTATTAAATAGCAAAGGAGAAGTAATTGGAATTAATACTCTTATTAGATCAGGTCCTGGGGCAGGCTTAAGTTTTGCAATACCAATAAATAAAGCTAAAAATATCGCTTCGCAACTAATAAAAAATGGGAAAGTAATACATCCCATGATTGGAATCAACTTAATAGATGAAAGTTACTTTGAGATGAATAAAAGTATTGTAAAAGTAGGATACGTTGTTCCAAATAGTCCTGCAGCAAAAAGTGGAATCTTTATCAATGATATAATCCTAAAAGTAGGTAAGAAAGATATTAAAAATTCTTCAGATGTTATCAATGAAATAAGTAAAAATGGAATAAATAAATTTATAAATATAACCTTAAAAAGAAAAAATAAAATTATTAAATTAAAAGTTAAACCGACTGATATTACTAATTTATCAAAGTAATAAATTTTTAACTTTCATCATCTCTAAGTATTTCTACACATTGTGAGATACAAATACCATCAGAGATATCGCAACTAGAAATACACTCAAAATAACTTTCTACTGGATCATAAGTAACATAGTTACTTTCTTTTAAATCATATTTTTTCATAAGTATTTTAAATAAAACAAATTCGTAATTATTACATTAATCAAACCCATGAAGTCTGTAAAGATAAATAAGTGATCTTGCCTAGAGGATTGTAAAGTTTTCTAAAAAACTATTCTTCCAAACTTAAAAAATAAGAATAAAAAAGACTTAATCAATAATTAAAGATAGTTATTTTATACTTCTTTTCTTCTCTAAAAAATATTCATAATTACCGTTAAAAGATAACAATTTAGATTCTTTAATTTCAATAATTCTATTTGCAACTTTAGAGATAAAATATCTATCATGCGAAATAATAAATACTGTGCCATTGTAATTACTTATTGCAAGTTCCAGGTTTTCTTTCGATTGTAGATCTAAATGGTTTGTAGGTTCATCAAGAAGTAAAAAATTGCTTGGATTCATTATCATCAAAGCCAATGCTAATCTAGCTTTTTCGCCACCACTAAGTTGTTGAACATATTTAAAAACAGCATTATTATGAAAACCAAAACTTCCTAAGAATGTCCTTACTTTTTGTTGAGACCAATCTGGTGCTTTTGTGTATATTAAATCAATAACCTGTTTTTCAACAGCTAGGGCTGAAGCCTGATTTTGCTCATAATAACTTGTAATTATATTATGTTTACCTAAATTTACTTCTCCTATTTCAGGTTCTATTTTTTTCATAATTAACTTTAACAAAGTAGATTTACCGCATCCATTAGGACCTAATATTGCTATTTTTTCTCCCGCAGAGACTTTTAAATTCACATCAAACAATAGTATTTTGTCTTCAAAACTATGAGATAAATTCTTAATTTGAAGAACTGATTTCCCAGAACGAGGACACTCAGGAAAATTAAAAGAAGGACTTTTTAGTTTAGAAATAGGTGCATCAATTTTTATAATCTTTTTTAATTGCTTCTCCCTACTTTTAGCCTGAGTACTCCTTGTCGCACTAGCTCGAAATCTTTCAATATACTTTCTTTGTGTTTCAATCTCTTTTTGTTGCAGCTCAAAAGCTTTACTTTGAGATGTTTCATTTAAAGACTTTTGTTCAATAAAAAAAGAATAATTTCCATTGTATGTTTCAGAAATTCCTCTTTCTACAAAAATAATCTTTTTACATAATTTATCTAAGAAATATCGATCATGACTAATTAATATGATTGCTATTTTTAAAGATGTTAAATATTCCTCTAGCCAAAAAATTGTTTCTAAATCTAAATGATTAGTTGGCTCATCGAGTAAGAGTAAATCAGGTTTTTGCAATATAATTTTTCCAAGAGCCACTTTCATTTGCCAACCCCCTGAAAAATTACCTACTAATTTATCTGCATCTTCCTGAGAAAACCCTAATTTTGGCAGTATCTTCTCTACTTCTGCTTGCATTTGATAACCACCTAAAACTTCAAACTTTTCTTGAAATTTAGCTAGTTGATTTACAAGATGGTCAAGTTTTTCAGAGTCTTTTTTAGACTCTAATGATTTCATTTCATTCTCAATCTCTAGAAGTTTATTTAAAACTGCTTGAATATCTTTAAAAGAACTTTCTAATTCTTCTCTAACCGTTCGATTTAAATTGCAATCTAATTCCTGTTTTAAGTGGGAAATTTTTGGACTTCCTTCTTTAAGAACAAGTCCACTTGTTTGATCCTCATCTCCAATTAAGATTTTAAACTGAGTTGATTTACCTGCGCCATTAGAACCAACTAGGCCTATCTTTTCTCCCTTCTTGATTTCCCAATTAATATTTTTAAGAACAACATCAGTAGAGTAAATTTTACTTACATTATCAAATCTAATCACTTTAAAAAAATTGAATTTACAAACTTAGAGACTTTTTACCAAAAAATTTTTTGTGGAATAAAATTGTAATATGAAAAGAATAGAACAAATCGTTGTAATTTTCATAGCTGCAGCATTAGCAATTCCAAGTTATTGGTTTTTTTGGACATTGGCTGGTGGTGGTGGTTACAACAGAAGAATAACGCCAGCAAACAAAGAAGGAACTATTCAAAATCCGTTACTAAAGACCTCCTCGAGCCTTAATCAACCATAATTTAGTTGCTTCGTCATCCACAGTCGATAAATACTCTACAACCTCTTCTTTAGTAACATGAATATTTACTTCTTTACCAATCTCGCAAATTTTTTCAAGAGCTGATTTTGGATTATTAAGAGCCATCATAAATAAACTTTGTTTTTTTCTTGAGTCCTCGGCTATTAAATTGTAGAGTTTCTCAACATTACTTGTCATCAGTTTCTATTAATTTATATCAATAGACTATTCCCTCAAGCTACATTTTGTTCGTTATATTTATTTTTAGATAAATCATGATCAATATCTGTTATTTCTTTGGCTGAAGCATCTGCCATACTTCTTGCATCTAAACATAGAACTTTTCTAAGCTTTGCAAAATTGGCAGCATGAGATATTCTTCCTTCTTTCTGAGCATAATATTCAGAACGCTGGAGGATTTGATGCAGATGTGTCAATAAATAGGGACTGATCACTGCAGATACTAATACATCGCTATTTTCATTACTTAAAGACTCAGACTGTATTAATTTTTTTTTCTTTTTATCAATTGTTGATCTTTGAGAAGAATCAAGTTTTCTTGAATTTTTCATAATATACACAAGGAACTAATTAATCAAAGGCTTATATCCTTACTATTAATATACACAAAGATACTATCCTTGACTAACTGTGTATACTTAGAAGTAACAGTTATTCACTTTGACTAATGGCAACCCGCCAAAACTCAACTAATGGGAAGCCAAAATCCCCCAGAATACAGGTAGTTCTTCCGGAATTAATTTGTGAGCAACTAAATATTTTAGCTGAGAATGAATCAAGAACTGTCAGCAATATGGCAAAGGTATTGATACAGGAAGGAATTAAAAATCATTTAGAAAAAGGATCCAAATCACATACTAAAATTGATACCGACAATTTCAGAGATACATTAGAAAGACAAAGTATTAAAAGATTAAAAGGAGCTCCTCAAAGGATTAGATATACAAAAAAATCCGATAAAAATTAATTAATTTTGAGGTAATTTTTGTAAATCTAAAGTTTTCCCCATAACTACCAAAATATTTCCTCTCTCAAGAATATATTTTGCAGGAGGATTCACTGTTAATTGTTCCGCAGGACCAGCAGCGAGAACATTAACTAAATAATTTTTTCTTAAATTTAAATCTCTTAAGGATCTACCAATAAATTCTTCTGGTACTGTTATTTCATCTATTCCAGTTTGATTATCCAATTCTAATCTTTCAATAAGATTGGGTCTAACCAGTTCTAAGCCTAATCTTTCACCTTGCATTCTAGAGGGGAAAACGACCTTATCAGCACCAACTCTTTTTAACATCTTTTCATGTAAGTCACTCGTGGCTCTCGCAATTACTCTTTTTACTTTTGTTCCTTCACTATCCTTAGCAATAAGAGTAGTAGTAATACTTGCTTCAATGGGCTCACTAATACCCACCACAACTGTATTCATCTCTAAAATACCTGATTCCTTCATTGATTCTTCATCAGTACAATCTATTACTCTTGCCTCAATAGAAGGTTCTAATTGTCTTAAATCATCAATAGCCTTCTCAGAGGCATCTGCAGCTAAAACATCTACACCATTACTCATGAGTTCTCTACAAACAGCCGTTCCAAATCTGCCAACTCCTACAACTGCAAAAGTTAGAGCTTCCTCTTCTTTTTGTGGAGACCATTGCCACCAATCAGCCATAATAAATTTAAGTAAAGACTAAACATAAAGATCAGCTTTTGGATAGCCAATTCTTTTTTGTTTCTCTATTCTACTCTTATAAAGAGACTGCCACAGGGCACTTAAAAGCAAAAGAATCCCAAGTCTCCCTACGAACATACCAATAATTAATATAAATTGACCAAAATGATTTAATTTTGCTGTCAAACCGATATCAAAACCTACTGTTGCAAATGCAGAAATACATGTGAAAAGAATTTCTAGAAATGTAAATGATTCTTTTTTAATAAAAGTATTCGTAGTACTTAATAACATAGCCATCAAGATAACAAAAAGTAGAGAGCCAACAGTTATTCCAACTGCTTTCAAAATAACTTTATCTGAAATTAATCTATTGCTGATAATTACATCTTTTTGCCCCCTTAACGTTGATCTAGTTGCTGCCATTAAGGCAATAAAAGTTGTAGTTTTGATTCCCCCACCAGTGCCTCCAGTGCTAGCTCCAATAAACATCAACGTCATTAATAGCAAGAGACCAGTATCTGATATTGAATTTAAAGATATTGGAAAATTTGTAAATCCCGCTGTTCTTGCACTCACAGTCTCGAAAATAGATGATAAAACTTTCTCAAAGAAATTTAAATCACTAAAAAATTGACTATTTAGTAAAGTCTCTGTTACGAAAAAACCCAATGATCCGAAAATTATTAAGGAAAAACTAGTCCTAAGTACTAATCTAGAATGTAGGCTCAATTTTTTATATGAAAGATTTTTTCTATTACTCCACACATCGTCAATAACTCTCCAACCAAGTCCTCCCATCACAATTAAAAAAATAAATACAATATTGACAACAAAATTAGATCGATAATCTTGGAGGCTGTTAGACCATAAAGAAAAACCTGCATTGTTATATGCAGATATGCTGTGAAAAATTGCGGACCATAGTCTTTGCCAATTATTTTGAATATCTAGAAACCCGAAAAAATATAATACTATTGCTCCAAAAGAAATAATAGAAGCGGCAGTAATAGCAATACTTTGAAAAGTTCTACCAATGCCACCAACACCAAATTCATCGAGAGTCTTACCCTTATCCAATCTAGTTCTAAGCTGAGTACCTTTCACAACAAATCCTTGTAAGAAAGTAGTAATAGCCATAAGGCCTAAACCACCTGATAAAAGCATTAAAGCCAAGAAAATTTGCCCAAAAATATTTAAATCAACTCCTACATCAATGATAGTTAACCCCGTAACAGTTATTGCAGAAGTAGATGTAAAGAATGCTTCCCACAAACCCACATCAGATGTAGAACATAATGGAGAACTCAAAATTAAGGTCCCAAAAATAATAATAATTAATCCTGTGACAATTGTAAATTGAGGTACAGATAACTTTCTGTATATTTCTTTTAATTTATAAACAACGTTCTTTTTTTTCACTTTATTTATTTAAAATTTAAAATTATCAACGCTGGCACAGTCAATGACATTATAAGTGTTAAACCCGCACCATATTTTGTAATATCAAAAAATCTATATCTCCCAGGTCCGTAAACCATTAAATTTGTTTGATAACCCATTGGAGTTAAGAATGATTGACTTGCACCGAACAATACAAGCATTATCAGGGCATTTGGTGAGATCCCCAGAACGCTTGAGAACTGAATAACCACAGGCAATATCAGCGCAACAGAAGCAGCGTTACTTATAAATTGAGTAAGTATTACAGTAGCTACAAAAATTACTATTAAAGCAAAATAGAGTGGCATTCCACTTAGGACAAAATCCAAATTTATAGCTATCAGATCAGCTAATCCAGTGACTTGCATAGCTACACTGAAACTTGATAATGAACCTAATAATAAAATAATATCTAGCCTAATTGATCTTTGTATTTCTGCAGGACGCAAACATCCACAAGCAACCATCGCTATAACTGCTAAAAGAACTGCTCCTACTAATGGAATATTGGTTAAAGAAGGCAAAAAGACCATACCAATTGCAATTGCAATGGCAATTGGTTTTCTAATTATAAATGGTAAATCATCTTCAAATTGATCTAAAATTAATAAGTCATTACTTGCTTGCAGACCTCTTATTGAGTCTAAAGGGGCCTGAAGTAATAAGACATCTCCTGCTCTCAAAACGGCTTGACCTAATCTTTCCTGTACAGTCTGTTGACCTCTTCTGAGGGCTAAAACTGTTGCGTTATGGCGCTGCCTAAATCTTAGTTCTCTCAAACTTGCTCCTGCTAAAGTTGATCCTGAAGGAAGCAAAGCCTCGAAAGTTTTGGTACCTTCTTCAGTAGAAAGAAGATTAGTCCCGCCAATAGATCTCTTATTTTCAGCTAACAAAATTGTATGTTCTTGTTGTAATCGCAATAAATCCGCCCTAGTAACACGTACTATCAATCTATCTTCAGGCTCAAATTTCCGATCTGCAAGAGGAGGTAGTATTACTTTTCCGTTTCTTTGCAGCTCAAGAACATCAACATCAAATCTTCTTTGTAATCTACTATTTCTTACTGATTGACCAACTAATTCAGAGGAAGAAGGAATGGTAACTTCTGTAAAATAAATATTCATACTTCCATTTTTAATAAAATCTTTATTTCTTCCTCTATCAGGCAAAAGAACATCAGAGACAAAGATTATATATGTTGTGCCTATTAACCAAACTGGAATCCCTATTGAAGTCAAGCTAAATAATTCAAGAGCCCCATAGCCTAATTGCTGACTAATATCACTTACTAGCAAATTTACTGAGCTACCTAATAATGTAAGTGTTCCGCCTAATAGAGTCGCAAAAGATAAAGGTAAAAGGACTTTGGAAGGTGAAATATTTCGTCGTTCACACCAGCCTTCAATCAAAGGTAAAAGAGATGCTACCACTGGCGTATTAGGAACTATCCCAGATATCGGAGCTATTAAAAAAGTTATAAGTAAAATTAATCTTCTAGGAGTTTTAATATTTTCAGAGGAGATAAGCTCCCTTACTCTGTCTAACGCACCACTTTTAAATAATGCAGATGATACTGCAAATAAACCCATCAAAGTGATTAAAGATGGGCTTCCAAATCCAGATAAGGCTTTTTCAGGGGTTAGAACTCCAGTGACAATAAATATTCCAACGCATAATAAACCAGTTAATTCAGGCGCTATAGTATTTCTTATAAATAAAATTATTGAAAGAAATAAAACTAATACTGTTATTAGTGCATCTAAATTATTGCTAAAAAAAGAAATTAGATTCATATCAAACTTATTTAACCCAATATACCTATAAACAATATGCCAATAAAGTTTAAACTTATTTACGGCTTATTATTAATAAAGTTGTTTATTATAGATTTTTTTTGAAATAACCAAGAAGCTGCAGATTTTAAGCTTTTACTAATATCAGGCATTTTTGAAGAATAAATCAATCTTCTTGCCTCAAATGCCAATTTCCCTGATAAAGTCACACCTAAAGCAGAAATAGATGCTTCACCAATTCCTAAACTAATCATTTCACCATTGTCTTCAAAATTAAAAGGTTTAAGATCTTTTTCTTGAAAGAGTAGATCGATATTTTTAGCAAGATGATTTCCTTGTTGCATTGCAACTTGAGCGGTCAAAGGCAAATCCTCCATACCTTTAATGATTGAAATGTCTCCAATAGCAAAAGAATTTTCATAATTATTTATCTGAAATTTTTCATTCACTAGAATTCTGCCGTTTTTTTGTATGACATGTTCGTTAATGTAGGAGAGATTAGGTTTTACCCCAGCAGTCCAAATCACAACATCTTGATCCAATTCTTTAATCTCAGAATTATCCAAAATACTAATTTTTTGATCTGAAATTTCTTGAACAGTTGAATTTAAAAGAACATTTATTTTTCTTCTTTCTAAAGCTTTCTCGGCTTCTTCTTGATTAAAAATCTTGTTTCGACCTAGAATTTCATTAGACCTTTCAATAATATTTATATTAAATTTATTTAAATATGTATCATGAATTTTGCATGCGATCTCAACCCCAGAAGGACCAGCTCCAATTACAAATAAGTTGTTCTTTGTTTTGTTATTCTGAATTTTTTGTAAAAACAACTTTACCTTTTTAAGGTCATTTAAATTATTAAAAAAATAACAATTTTCATCCACACCTTTCACTGAAAAATTATTAGATACTGAGCCTGTACAAAGAATCAAACATTCATAACCTAAAGTTAAATCATCACAAAATTCGAGCATCTTTTCATCAAATCGAATTTTAGTTAAACAATTTCTAAGAAAAGTAATACCTAAGTTTGAAAATATATTTGAAAATTCAGGAGCAGTCTCCCACATTGATAATTCTTCGCTTAAAACTTCATACATTAAAGGTTTAAATATGAAATTTGCTTCAGAATCAACGACTAGAATTGGCAAAGAAGGATTAATTCTTTTTAAGTTTGAAGCAACTGTCATACCCCCAAAGCCAGCGCCAACTATTACTATTGGTTTTTTTATTGATTTCATGAAGGATATATTGTTAAACCTAAATGTACTATTAAATTAAACGAATAATATTCAAACTGAGCGAAATAACCTCTAATCCCTAACTACCTTTGATAATGATTGAGAAAACGTTAGAAAGTATTCAACTTAATTTAGAAGGCAATAATAGAATTTTAAAAGATATGACTCCCAAAGAAATAATATTATGGGGTTATAAAAACTTTGATAATCACTTTGCTATTACAACAAGCTTTGGGATACAGTCATCAGTTCTTTTACATATGGTGCATAAATGCTCACTACAAAAAAAAATTAAGGTTTTCTGGATAGATACAGGTTATTTACCATCAGAGACTTATAAATATGCAGATAGACTAATTAATGATTTATCTTTAGAAATTGAGGTTTTACAAAGTGAATTATCTCCAGCCAGAATGGAATCACTTTATGGGAAACTTTGGGAAACAAATCAATCTAGTGATTTAGATAAATACCATGACATAAGAAAAATCAAACCGTTGGAAAATGCTCTTGATAAACACGATATATTTTGCTGGGCTAGTGGTGTTAGATCGGAGCAAACGAATAATAGGAATAAAATGAAATTTATTGACGTAATCCGCAAACGACTTTCTTTAAGGCCTTTACTTAACTGGAAAAATAAAGATGTTTTTTATTATATGAAGGAGAATCAATTACCATCCCACCCACTTTTCTTAAAAGGTTATTCAACTGTAGGAGATTGGCATTCCAGCTCTCCTGATAGTATCGATAAAAAAGACAGATCAACAAGATTTGGCGGCATAAAGCAAGAATGTGGAATTCATATGGAAAATTAAATTTCTTTTTCAGGACTATGATCAATGATATTAATTTTTTATTAGTTGGTAATAGCAGGCTTCACTGGGCAGAAAATTTGCAAACTAAATATAGATTTTTTCACACACAAAGAGATAATAAAGTGCCTCACAATATCAATTTAAATACTTTAATTTGGGCATCAGTAGGAAAATTACCAGATTTGTCTCTTAAGCAAGAAAATGAAATCTCAACTCAAGATATTAAATTAAAAAACCTTCCAGATCATTTTGGGGTTGATAGAGCTCTTGGTTGTTTGGGAGCTTTAAAAATAATAGAGAACCCCTCTAGAAAAGAACTATTAATAGCAGATTTCGGCACAACTTTATCTCTTACTAAGTTAACTGCACAAGGCTCTATTATCGGTGGGCAAATTACACCCGGTTTTCTTACACAGCTAAAGTCTATGGAAAAATTTACCAAGAATCTCAAATCTCCTAAAAAGTACGATATCCCTATTCAAGATTTTTTAATTAATACAAAAGATTCAATGTTAAAAGGTGTATCTAACTCTCTAATGGGTGTAATTAATTTATCATTTAACCCTACAAAAGATATTTTGATTATGTGCGGAGGTGACTCTGAATTAATTGGTAATCTATTTAAGCAAAAAAATGCAGAAATTATCATCGCTCCAAATTTAGTGATGCAAGGCATGATCACACACTTTAATCATTAAGATATTTACCTTAATCCTAAATCTGAAATAATGTAGTCTGCCATTATAGCTGCTTTAACCTTTAGGTAAATTTTTTCAACTTTGCCATCAGTATCAATTAAAAAAGTATTTCTCATCATTCCCATATATTCCTTTCCCATAAATTTTTTAAGGCCAAAACTGTCATAATCAGAAGAAACTTGAAAAGGTTCAGGGTCAGTCAAGAGAACAAAAGGCAAGTCAAATTTTTGGATGAATTTCTGATGTGAAGTGGCACTATCTTTACTAATTCCAAGAACTACAAAATTATTTTCCTTAAGTAAATCCCAATTTTCTTTAAAATTACAAGCCTCTTTAGTACAACCTGGGGTATTATCTTTTGGATAAAAATATAGTATTATTCTTTTACCTTTAAAGTCTTTTAAAGATACATCTTTTTCAAAAGAGTCTTTTAAATTAAAATCTGGTGCTTTATCACCAACCTTGAGAGCCATTGAAATTATTAAATAACTATGAGTATAAAATACCAAAAATCTGGTTTCATGAGATAAAAGGTGCACAAGATGTTGCAACAATGAAAGAACTTGAAATCGCAAATAAGCTTTCTAGCCATCGAGCAAATATTTTTTTAGAAAGCAGAGCTTATATAAGACAATGTTTGGGAAATCTTTTCAATATAAATCCATTAGAGGTACCCATAATTGCAAATCCAGGAGAACCTCCTGAATTACCAAAAGGGATGGGGCATTGTAGTTTTAGTCATTGCGATGATGCGATTATATTAGTTTGGCATGAAAAAAAAATTGGGATTGATATTGAGAGACTTGATAGAGATTTCAATTATGCAAAATTAGCGAAAAAATATTTCTTCAAATCAAATAGTTCAAATACTACGAGCGAATCATATAAAAACTCCATCTTAAATCAATGGTGTGCTGTTGAGGCAGCTATAAAATGGGATCATGGAAAGTTAGCTGAAGATATAAAGGAATGGCAATATTCTGAAAATGCCAAAATGCTATTTCATAAAAAGAAGAAACTGGAGTTAAAATTTACCCAAATTAACCTATATAAATGGACTATCTCTTTAGCCTATAAAGATCTCTCTCACTTTATACCTAATATTATTTGCAGCTCAAAAATGGTCTAACTTTTTTTTTTACGTAAATCTTCATATTTATTTTTTTCCCATCCAGAATCTTTTGGTTCCCAAAACTTCATTCCTTTTAAATCTATTGGCATATATTCTTGTTGTAACCAGTTCCCTTGATAATTGTGCGGATTTAAGTAATTACTAGCATTATTTTTCAGATGATTGGGGACTAACGATACATTAGTAGCCTTAATTGCTTCTACCGCTTTAAAAATTGATTTAGTACTATTACTCTTTGGAGAAATTGCTAAGTATAAAGAAGCTTGTGAAAGAAAAAATAATCCTTCAGGGAAACCAACTCGATCAAAAGCATCACAACATGATTTCACAACAACTATTGCATTGGGATCTGCAAGACCTATATCCTCAGAAGCCGAAATCAAAAGTCTTCTAAAAATAAAATTTGGATCTTCACCAGCTTCCACCATATTGGCAAGCCAATATAAAGTCGCATCTGGATCTGAGCCTCTAATAGATTTTATAAATGCACTAATAACATCAAAATGATTTTGTCCATTTTTGTCATAAACAATATTTTTCTTTTGGATTGAATCTTCAGCAATTGGGAGATCAATAACAATTAAGTTTTCTTTATTTTCCTTTGTAATACTAATACCTAACTCTAAAGCATTTATGAGATTCCTCGCATCGCCTCCTGAAAATTTTATTAAATGATTAATTGCCTCCTCTTTTATTTCAATTACTTTGGAATCTTGAAGGCACGAATAATAATTTATTACTTTATCAATTATTTTCTTCAAATCATTTTTATTTAAAGGAAGTAACGAGAAAATACGAGCTCGACTTATTAAAGCTTTATTTACGGCAAAGAAAGGATTTTCTGTTGTAGCACCAATAAAAGTAATGGTACCATTTTCAATTGAGGGCAATAAAGCATCTTGTTGAACTGAGGTGAATCTATGTACCTCGTCAATAAATAAAATTGTTTTCCTATTAGAACTACGTAACCTTTCCTTCGCATTAGCTATTTGAGTTCTTAACTCCTTAATACTCGAAAGAACAGCATTCAACTTTATTAATGAGGAACGAGTATTAGAAGATATAATCTCAATTAAAGTTGTTTTACCAACACCAGGTGGTCCAGAAAAAATAATATTTCCTACCTTATCATTCAAGATTGCATTTCTCAATAAAGAATTATGTCCTAAAATTAGTTCTTGACCGAAAAAGTCATCTAAATTTTTTGGTCTTAATTTATCCGCTAATGGCGCGTTACTTACTATTGGATAAGTATTGCTAAATAAATTATCTGACTCCATGTTTTTTAATCTAACGAATAAATCATTTTTAAAAATTATGTAATAACAGTAGGTTTTTCCATTTTGGTAAGAGTTGAAATATTTAATAAATGATCTAAATCGTTAATTAAATCTTTTAGAGCTATTTGAGGATTTAAATCTAAATTATGGTGAGAACTTGCGAATTTTTCAAAATATAATCTTAAAGTTGAACCTTTTGTGTCAGTACCTGATAAACGTATAATTACTCTGGAATTATCCTCAAGTATAATTCTTAATCCTTGATTTTTACTAATTGAATTATCTACTGGATCTGAATATGAAAAGTTATCTGCTTGTTTTACCAGATTTCCAGCAAACTTATTGTCTTTTAAACTTGGAAGCATAGAAGATAAATTATTGAATATTTGATTTGCAATAGTAGAAGGAATAGCCTCATAATCATGCCTTGAATAATAATTTCTTCCGTATTGTTTCCAGTGGTCTTGAATTAATTCACTAACTGAACATTTTTTCACAGCTAAAATTTGTAACCAATATAAAACTGCCCATAAGCCATCTTTTTCTCTGACATGATTACTCCCAGTTCCGAAGCTTTCCTCTCCACAAATTGTAATTAAATTAGAATCTAAAAGATTTCCAAAAAATTTCCACCCAGTTGGTGTTTCAAAACAAGGAATATTTAAAGCACGTGCAACAAAGTCTACTGCTGAACTTGTAGGCATAGATCGTGCAACACCAGCAATACCATCTTTATATCTAGGTACACAATGTGTATTAGCAGTAATAACTGCCAAACTATCACTTGGATTTACAAAACATCCCTGACCTAAGATCATATTTCTATCACCATCACCATCACATGCAGCTCCAAAACTATAGGCTTTTTGAACTAATAACAAATCCGCCAATTTAGACGCATAAGTAAGATTTGGATCAGGATGTAAACCTCCAAAATCCTCAAGGGGTGTGCCATTCATGACACAATCATCTAGAAGACCCATTTTGTCAACAAAAATATTTTTTGCATATGGACCAGTAACGGCATTCATTGCATCAAAAATTAAAGAAAAATCATTTTTAAGAAAATCACTTATTTGATCTAAATCAAAAATATTCTCCATTAAATCTGAGTAATCTTTTAATCCATCAATTATTTCTAATGAAGTTTCACCAAACGAGAATACACCAAACTTATCCAAGTCTGGAATTTTATTATTACTAATTTTGTAACTCTTAAGTGATTGAGAAAATTGGAATATTTGATTTGTAATTGACTCAGGTGCAGGTCCACCATTCTCAGTATTTAATTTCACTCCGAAATCCCCGTCTATACCTCCAGGATTATGACTTGCTGAAAGAATAATTCCTGCAATAGCTCCTTCTTTTCTAATTAAATGAGATATCGCAGGTGTGGATATTAAACCATTTTTTGGAATAATAACTTTTCCAACTTTATGAGCTACGCATATTTGGATAATCTTCCTGATTGCTTCGATATTCCCATATCTACCATCTCCACCAACAACCAATGTTGACTCTCGCAAATTATTAAGTGATTTTAAAATTGCCTCTATAAATATTTCCAAGTAATGCTCTTCATTAAACCTTAAAGTACTTTTTCTTAAGCCAGAAGTTCCTGGTTTCTGATCTAGAAAAGGATTTTTTATATTAATAACATTAACTTCAGTCATGATTTCTATAAAACTTAGAAAAATCTAACTTAATTAATGTGGCATTTCGGATGTTCTTAACATAGCGATAAACCATAAGGATGAAATAAATAGTGCGCTTAGAATTCCATAATTGACTCCAAACTTAGAAATAGTAATAGGAACTATCAAGGGAAAACTTAAAGCTCCAAATAAAGGTGTAAAAGCAACAATTTTTTTTAGCATTAATATTTTTATTTATTTAAAACCATTCTGTCTCAGCATTATCTTTCTCATTCGTATCGTCAAGAGGAGTAACTCTATCAAATTTCATTGTTATGCTTTTTTCTTGAGAACCAGAAGCATCAACAGCTTTAATTTCGTATTTTTGAGAGCCATCCCTAAAAGGAACTTGAAGTCTAAATGTACCGTCAGCAGCCAAAGGAACTTCTTGTTCACCAATAGTTAATTTGGCAGATGGATCTGTAGCTCCATATACAATTAATTCCGAATCAGCAACTAACCAAAAAGATTTATTTTTAACTATTCCACTACCAGATTCATTTAAACCTGAAGACCACTTCCCTGCCCCAGAATCGGTGAGATTTGAGTTTAAATTTGTTGAATTCATATCTTCCATAAACTCTTCAGAGCCTACTTTTCTTCTTTTAGGAAAACTTGTTGCTGCCTGATATAAGCGCTCATGCAACCCATTAGATTCTTGTATCTGTGGTGTTTGCATTATCGAAGGAGGCTCAGATAATGCAGAAGTCTCTAAGTTAAAAGGAACAAATTTATCTAAAATCTGCTCTGAAGGCTGAGTACCTGGAACATGACTTACAGAGGAAAAAGCTAATGACTTCCATTTAAAGCCATATTTATAACCCAATTCAACTTTATAATCTCTATCTGCAAGAGGAATTGGCAAATACCATTCAGTGCTATAACTATCTACAGTAATTTCTCTTAAAGTTCCCTGATTTAAATCTCCTTCACCAATACCAGTAGCATCGTATAAACGTAGACATAATTTATTAGCACCTAAGGACTGAGCTTTATCTCTATCACTTTCTGAGATTTGCCAAAATACATATGCCCATTCTGGATCTCTAGGCAAAAATACTAATTTTGTATTAACTTCTTCTTTTACAGGTTGAGTAGGAAAGTCAGAAACTCTTTGTGTAGTATTTTTAGTTAAGGTTTTAATAGATGATTTGGTAGCATTTTTTTGATATTTCTCTATGAGATCGATTAATATGGCTTTCTTTTTTCTACTGTATAGCGGTACAGATAATTTACTTGCTTCTTGTCGCAGTTGTCTGAGGGTGAGACTAAGTAAATATTCTTTATTCTTGATCCCATCAACCACTTTTAAAACTCCTTAATTTGCATGAAATTAGTATGTTCTTTTTTTCTGCAGTTTGGGTGAGATTGTAGGCAGTCGTCAGGATCTTCTGACTACTTTAAATGTTTTAAATTTTGTAACTTTCTTATAAATAATTGGTATAAATGAATTTTGAAGAAATCTAGAAATCTATAATTAAGAGATTAATTTTCTATTTTTTTAAATTTTATTACCTTGAATTGTTAAGAACTCAACAAAAATATATTTTTTCTTCGGGATCACTTCATATTAATTTTCCCAGTTTTGTTCGACTAAAGTGATTAAATCCTCAAGTTCCAATTCTTTGAAGCTTTTTTTAATACTCTGAGAGAAACTGTTTAATTTCTTGGCAGCAGCATACATTTGTTCATAAAAAAGTTGATTAAAGTTATTATCATTAAACTTCTTCGATTGTTTCTCACACCACTTTTTAAGGAGTTTATCTTCTACAAATGAGGATTTTCCATCTTTTGCTATCTCTTTAAAGATTTCAAGACAATGAGCTAGCAATCTTACATGGTGCTTTTTTATTACAGGTAGATTCAATTTATCTATATTTTTTACAATTTCATCAGTTAAAGGACTTGGAAAGGAATTTGTTTGGTTAGACATTAATTTTTTAATTTAATTAAAGATAAAAACTCAATATTGGGGATATATTTAGTTAAAGTATAGAAATCTAATTGTAATAGATTAATTTATAGAAATTATGGTAAGCGAAAATTTAGTTAAAGATGTCGTCTCTGAACCGTATAAATACGGTTTTGTTACCGATATCGAAACTGAAAAAATTTCCAAAGGACTTAATGAAGATACAATACGATTAATTTCAGCAAAAAAAGAAGAGCCTGAATATCTTTTAAATTTTAGACTTAATGCATTCAGGAAATGGCAAAAAATGAATGAGCCTAATTGGGCAGACTTAGGATATAAAAAGATTGATTATCAAGATATAATTTATTATTCTGCACCCAAACAAAAAGAAAAAATTTCTAGTTTAGATGAAGTTGATCCAAAGCTCTTAGAAACTTTTGATAAATTAGGCATTCCTCTTACTGAACAAAAAAAACTTACAAACGTTGCTGTTGATGCTGTATTTGATAGCGTTTCTATTGCGACAACTTTCAGAAAAGAACTTGCACAGCATGGAGTCATATTTTGTTCTATAAGCGAAGCAGTTAAAGATCACTCAGATTTAATAGAAAAGTATTTAGGTTCTGTAGTACCCGCTTATGATAATTATTTTGCCGCGTTAAACTCTGCTGTTTTTAGTGATGGTTCATTCGTTTATATTCCAAAAGGAGTAAAATGTCCGATGGATCTTTCATCCTATTTTAGGATAAATAGTGGGGATTCCGGTCAGTTTGAAAGAACTCTAATTATCGCAGAAGAATCTAGCTCTGTTAGCTACCTTGAGGGATGTACTGCTCCAATGTTTGATACCAACACTTTACATGCAGCAGTAGTTGAACTTATTGCTTTAGACGATGCCTCAATTAAATACTCAACAGTCCAAAATTGGTATGCTGGAAATGAAGAGGGGGTTGGCGGAATCTTTAATTTTGTCACCAAAAGGGGGAAATGTTTAGGTAAGAGAAGTAAAATAAGTTGGTCTCAAGTTGAAACAGGTTCTGCCATAACTTGGAAATATCCTAGCTGTCTTCTTTTAGGAGAAGAATCGGTAGGGGAATTTTATTCTGTAGCACTTACTAATAACCTTCAACAAGCCGATACAGGTACAAAAATGATTCACATTGGTCCTAAAACCAAATCAACAATAGTTAGCAAAGGCATTAGTGCTGGAAATTCAGTAAATAGTTATAGAGGTCTTGTGAAAATGGGTTCAAAAGCTTCTGGATCAAGAAACTACAGTCAATGTGATTCAATGTTAATAGGCGATCAAGCTGCTGCGAATACATTTCCTTATATTCAATCTCAACAACCAAATTCAGAAATTGAGCATGAAGCAAGTACATGTAGAATTTCTGAAGATCAACTCTTTTATTTACAAAGTAGGGGTATTGAATTTGAAGAGGCTGTATCAATGATGGTAAGTGGCTTTTGTAGAGATGTCTTCAATCAACTCCCAATGGAATTTGCCGCTGAAGCCGATAAGTTGCTTGCCCTCAAATTAGAAGGTTCAGTTGGATAATCAATTAATTTCTAAAGTGTGATGCAAAGCAAAAAGAAAGAATTAAATCCAATATTAGAAGTAAATAATCTTTTTGCATCTATAGAAAATCTTCCCATTTTAAAAGGAGTAACCATTTCAGTTAATCCTGGCGAAATTCATGCCATAATGGGTAGAAATGGATGTGGCAAAAGTACTCTTTCCAAGATTATTGCGGGTCATCCATCATACAAAGTAACTAAAGGCGAAATAAAATTCGCCGGCAATGACATTCAATCTTTAGAACCTGAAGAAAGAGCTCAATCGGGTATTTTTCTTGGTTTTCAATATCCAATTGAAATTCCAGGAGTAAGTAATCTAGAATTTCTAAGGGTTGCAACAAATGCAAGAAGAAAATTTCTTAATAAAGAAGAACTCGATACTTTTGATTTTGAAGATTTAGTAAAAGAAAAACTTGACTTAGTTAAAATGGATTCTGCCTTTTTATCGAGGAGTATCAATCAAGGGTTTTCTGGAGGGGAAAAGAAAAGAAATGAAATATTGCAAATGGCATTGTTAGAACCAAGAATTGCAATTTTGGACGAGACCGACTCAGGTTTAGATATTGATGCCCTTAGAATAGTAGCATCGGGGATTAAAAAGATATCTAATGAACAAACAGGAATTATCCTAATCACTCATTACCAAAGGTTATTAGATGAGATACAACCCGATTACGTTCATGTCATGTCAGATGGTCAAATAATAAAAACTGGAGAAAGTGACCTTGCCCTAGAACTTGAGAAACATGGATATGAATGGACCGATAATTTTACAAAAGAGTAATAAATAAATGCAAATTATTGAAGAAATCAAAAAGAATGAATTAATGAGTAATCCATCTGAGATACAAAAACTTTGTTTAGATAGATTAAAATCAAATCCTTTACCAAATGTCAAAAGTGAATACTGGAGACTTTCCAATAAATCCAAATTTACAAGCTTTTTAGATCATTCAAGTAAGAATAAAGAATCTAAAATTAATCTCCCATATAAAAAAGCATCTCAAAATATAATCAGATTTATAATAGGTGAGAATTGCTCAAAAAATTTAGAAGAAAAAACCTATTCAATCAAAAAATTAAAAGAGATAGAAATAGTCGATTATATTAAAAAAAATATATCTAATTTCGATCAAAATGATCATTGGAGTGACCTACTAAATCATTGTTTAAGTTCTCAAGAAAACATCTTGGGTTTAAACATTTCTGGTAATAAAATTCCTCCTATTGAGATATTTAGTGCTTCCTCACCCGACTCTTTCAATGCTAAAACACTTATTTTATTCTTTGAAAAGAATTCAAAAGTTGATTTATTACAAATTAATCTAGGCAATAAAAATTCTTCATTATCTCAATCAACTTATTTCTGTTTAGAGGAAAATACTTCGGTAAATCATGGGGTAGTTTCCTATGGAGAAAGCAAATCTAATTTATTAAACTCTTTAAATGTAATTCAAAAAGCGAAAAGTGAATACAGCTTAGGTTCATTACATTTCAAATTTAATTATGCAAGATTTGAAATCCGCATTAAGCAATTAGAGGGAAATGCCAAAACTTATATAAAAGGAATACAAATAACAAAAAACAACGACCAAATAGCTACCTATACAAACATGGAATTTAATGGCCCTAATGGCTTTTTAGATCAAATTAATAAATCCTTAGCAGATGATAAATCACATGCTGTATTTGAAGGTTCAATCATTGTTCCGCAAATTGCGCAAAAAACCGATGCGTCACAATTAAGTAGGAATCTACTTTTATCTAGACATGCAAAAATAGATACTAAACCTCAGTTAGAAATAATTGCTGACGACGTGAAATGCAAACATGGTGCAACTATTTCACAATTAAATGAAGAGGAACTTTTCTATATGAGATCAAGAGGACTCACGTTAGCAGAAGCTAGTAAACTACAATTAAGCTCATACATACAAGAAATAATTTCATGTATTCCTGTTTCTAAAGATAGATGGGATTTGCTTGATAAACTTTTAAAAGACAATTAATGGAGACAGTTAAAATTTTCCCGAAAATAGATACAAAAGATTCTCCTCTAATAAAACAAAATGATTTTCCTTTATTAGAAAATAATCTCAAAAGCAAAAATTCAATTATTTATCTTGATCACGCTGCAACAACGCAAAAACCAATTCAAGTTCTTGAGAAAATTGATGAATATTACAAAAATTTCAATGCAAACGTGCATAGAGGCGCTCATCAATTAAGTGCTAAAGCAACAGAAGAATTTGAGAATTCAAGATCCATAATTGCTGGATATGTTAATGCTAATTCAACAAAAGAAATAATCTTCACAAGGAATGCAACTGAAGCTATAAATCTAGTTGCAAGATCATGGGGCGAATTTACTTTAAAAGAAGATGATGAAATTCTTTTATCAATAATGGAGCATCATAGTAATATTGTTCCTTGGCAAATGGTAGCTGCAAAAAACAAGTGTAAGCTGAAATTTGTTGGAATTGATCAAGACGGAAGATTGGATGTAAATGATTTCAAATCAAAATTAACAACGAAAACAAAATTAGTGAGTTTATTACATATAAGCAACACTTTAGGGTGCTGTAATCCAATAAAAGAAATAACTAAATTAGCTAAGAATAAGGGTTCTTTAGTTCTACTTGATGCATGTCAGAGTTTAGCTCATCAAAAAATAGATATTCATGAACTTGGTATAGATTTTTTAGCCGGTTCAGGACATAAATTATTCGGCCCAACAGGAATAGGATTCTTATGGTCCAAAAAAGAAATATTAGAAAAAATTCCTCCTTTTTTTGGGGGTGGTGAAATGATTAAGGATGTTTTTGAAGAGAAGAGTACTTGGGCTGAACTTCCTCATAAATTTGAAGCTGGGACACCAGCTATTGCTGAAGCTATAGGATTAGCAGCCGCAATTAAATACATTAACAATATTGGTTTAGATCTTATAAGTGACTACGAAAAGATGATAACAAAATATTTATTTGAACAATTAAATCAAATAGAGGATCTTGAAATAATAGGTCCTTCTCCAAGGAAGGACCCTAACAGAGCTTCATTAGCAACTTTTTATGTTAAAGAAATACATTCAAACGACATAGCCGAAATTCTTGATTCGAAAGGAATCTGCATCAGAAGTGGTCATCACTGCTGTCAACCTCTACATAGACATATTGGAATAAATTCAACAGCGAGAATAAGTATGAACTTCACAACTACTAAAGACGATATTAATACTTTTATAGAAAAACTTAAAGAAACTATAAGTTTTTTGAAACTTAATTCTTAAATATTTAAAGTCTTCTCTAAAAATTCCTGAGTTTTAAAAAGAACTTGTTTCTTATTATCAATATTTTTAAAACCATGTCCTTCATTATCAAAAATTATGACTTCTGAATTTTTATTATTTTTAAGAAGTATTTCTTTGATTTGTAATGTTTTTTTGTATGCAATAACTAAATCTTTTTTGCCATGAAATAATAAAATTGGTTTTTTCAATTGATTAATTTTATTAATTGGTGATCTAAATTTATACTTATTAGGAAATTTCGAATATTCACCTATCAGAGAATTCAAATAGCCTTTCTCAAATCTATGCGTTTTATTATGCATATCTTCTAAATCGAGAACAGGGTATTTACAAATCGCTACTTTAAAAATATCACATTCGCATAAAGCATTGATTGCAGTTAATCCACCAGCACTATTACCTACAATAGCGACTTTAGTACTATCAACGAGATTTAATCTAATCAAATCATGTACCAATGCTTTGCAGTCGTATGAATCAAGAATCCCCCATTCATCATTTAATCTCTCTCTATAATATCTCCCAAAACCTGAGGAGCCACCATAATTCACTTCTGCAACAGTAAATCCTCTCGAAGTCCAATATTGCACTTCCAAGTTTAAAGACCCATCAAAACAAGCAGTAGGACCGCTATGTGCTCTAACAATTAATGGTGACTTTAGAAACCTTTCAAATGAGGGCCTATAAATAAATGAATGTGTGGATCGGTTTTTAAAACCTTTAAACCAAAAAGATTCTGGTCTTGCATATTCATTTACTGATTCAAATAATATCTTTTTATAGAGCTTGGCAAAACATGAATTATTACAATCTATTTCCAACAATTTTTCATGATTATCTTCATTTGCACCTATTAAAATTAATTTTTGATTTACAGCATGTAAATCTTTTAATAAATTAAAGGGCAAATCAATTTTGCTAACTAATGATAAATCCTGATATTGTTCCAATACCCAAAATTTTTTATTTTTAGCTAGACAAAATAAATTATTTAAAGATCCTGAAAATAATGATGAACCAGAAATCCATTGAGGAATTCCATATTCAAAAAACTCTTTTAAAATTCTTTTTTTTATAAATATATTATTGATATCGCTTACATCAATAAATAATAAATTCCACCATCCTGAACTGTCTTCAGAGCAAACAATAATGTCTTCATTAATCCAATATGGTTGAAAAAAAGATACTTTTTTATTTAAGTTAATAATTTTATCTTTAAACTTTTCAATCTTATTTAATTCTCCGTTCTGATTAATTCTTGCAAAAAATAATTCATTTTTTTCCCAAGGCATAAATGAAGTATTCCACTCCAACCAAGACAATTTTTTTCCATTTTTACTCAAAGATAAATTTCCAGCAAAATGATCAAACTCTCTCAATATCGTTATTTCTTGTTTACTTTTACGGATATCAAGAGAGTATAAATAATCTTTATTATCCAACTCGTATAACCCAAGCAAAATATTTTCATTAGCCATTACAAAAGAAAAATCAAAATTACCCTTTGATGATTCCACTATTTGCCTTGGTTCATTCTCACTCAAAAGATAATTATTATCATTTATGTTTTGTAATTTATTAACCTTGAAAATTTGAAGCCAAAGTGATTGAGAAGATTGATCGATCCATACTAAATATAGTTTTTCATCAACCTCTATACATTGATAGGATTTACCTCCATAACCGTGAAAATAACTTTTAATATTAAATTCGTCTCCAGTTAATTTTTGATTAATTGAATCTTCCTTATTAAAGGGTCTTGCAAAAATAGAATGTATATATTTTTCTCCTTTTTTAACAACATCTATCCAAAAAATAATATTTTGGACAAATGATATTTGATTAAAAACTGACTTTTCCCCAAAAACATTGGATATGGTTATGGTTTTGTGATTTATCATTTCCTTTGTTGCATTCAAAGTTTCAAATAAGTGTTAAGATTTTTATAGTCTAACTTTTTTAACAACACCTTAAAATAAATCGTGGCAAATAATTTTTCACAGTTAGCAAAAAAATCACGTAACAATGTTTCTTCCTCAAAAGTCAAAAAGGAAGCCTTAGAAAACCCTCCATTAGAAATATTTAAATTAGGAAGTGATTTCTTAAGAACAGATGCTAAAAGAATTGGTAAAGTTGATTTAGATATAAGAAATTTAGCAAAAGACATGCTTAAAAGTATGTATTCAGCTAAAGGAATAGGTTTGGCCGCTCCTCAAGTTGGTATTAGCAAAGAATTACTTGTAATCGACATAAATTTCGAAGACTCTGCTGCTGAACCACTTATTTTGATAAATCCAGAAATAACTGCTTATGGTAATACTCTTAACTCTTATGAAGAAGGTTGTTTGAGTATCCCTGGTGTTTATTTAAATGTAATCCGTCCATCAACTATTAAATTAAAATTTAGTGATGAGATGGGAAGACCAAGAAAGATGAATGCTGAGGGACTTTTAGCAAGATGCATTCAACATGAAGTCGACCATTTAAGAGGAGTACTATTTGTAGACAGAGTTACATCAACAGAAGATTTAAAAACTGAACTAAAAAAAGAAGGATTTCAAATGAAAGATGTAGTCCCATATAGTCAATCTTAAAAGTAAGGCTTATTTAATGACACAGACTACAATATTTAGCAAAATTATAAATGGTCAGATTACTTGCGAAAAGCTTCATGAAGACGAGCATTGTATTGCATTCAATGATATTTCTGCTCAAGCTCCAGTTCATTTTTTAGTAATTCCTAAAAAACCATTAGTTAGTTTATATGAGTGTTTAGAAGAGGATAAAGATTTATTAGGACATCTTCTTTTAACAGGAAAAAATATTGCTACATCCAAGAACTTAAAAAATTGGAGAACAGTTATTAATACCGGTGAGGAATCTGGACAAACAGTATTTCATTTACATATACATTTTCTAGCTGGTAGAAAAATGAGTTGGCCTCCAGGGTAAAACTCTCAAAAGAGTTTATTTTTAGCTATAAATAATAGAAAATAGAATATGAATTCTCCTGAATCTCTAAGTAGTAAACCTAAAAATTTATTAAATCTAATTACTCAAAATTGGGAAAATTTAGATGAATCTCAGAAAATAGTTTTAAATAAAATTTGGAAAGTATTAACTTATAAATGGCAGCTACAGATTTTATTTAATTTACCTTTCCTAATATGGTGGCTATTGGATGTATATCTTGTAAAAGTTCATGAATTCGATTTGAAATTATTGTCTTACCTTAACCTTCCAGATTGGGCGCTATCGCTAATAGGTTTTGGGCAATCATCTTCATAAAGATATAATTTAATTTTAAGAGTATAGTAAAAAATATGAATAATGTTGTACAAAAGAAATCTAAAATATTCTATCAATTACAAAGATTAAGAAGATTAGCTCAACCATTTTTTCTACCAATTGACCAATGTAATGGATTTCAATTTATATGGCTTTTAATATCTCTTTTATTTTGTGTAGGAGGTATTGTTCTTGTAGGCCTTACAGGCATAATTAGTTTTTTTGAAAGTATTCAACCTATTTTCCTTGATAAATACTTTGGAGGAGTAGTCAATACAGTTAACACAATATGGTCTGGCTGGTGGGGATTATTATTTTCAGGATTATTTCTTGTTGGTTCAGGAAGCTTTTTTAGCTTAAGGCGTCAACTCAAGAATCGTAGATGGGTACATTGGTTATTCCTCGCAGTCATAGTATTAATGCTCTTAGCAGTAAATGGAATTAATGCAGGAATAGGATTTATTGCAAGAGACCTAACGAATGCTCTAGTAGAAAAACAACAAGATGGGTTTTATAGAATTTTAGGAATATATGCTTGTTGCTTCGCTATAGCTCTACCAATTCGGGTTTCTCAAATATTCTTTACCTATAAATTAGGGATAATTTGGAGAGATTGGCTCTCGAAAAGCTTAGTTAAAGACTACATGACCAATAAAGCGTACTACCAATTAAATCCTAATGATGAAGAGCAAACTGATGTAGATAATCCTGACCAACGCATAACAGATGATACCAGAGCTTTTACTGGTCAAAGTTTATCATTTACCTTAGGAATTTTTGACGCTCTACTGACTTTTTCTCTAAATATTCTCATATTATGGAGTATTAGTACTACATTAACTTTTTCGTTATTTGGATATGCAGCATTTGCCACTTCTATCTTATTGGTAGCTGGTAAAAATCTTGTAAAAATTGATTTCGATCAACTTAGATATGAAGCAGATTTCAGATATGGATTAGTGCATATAAGAGATAATGCTGAATCAATAGCTTTTTATTCGGGCGAAAAACCGGAGAAAAATGAAACAGAGAGAAGATTAGGTGAAGTTGTAAGAAACTTTAATTTACTAATAATTTGGAGAGTAATTATTGATGTAATGAGACGTTCCATTAATTATGCTGGCAACTTCTTTCCGTATCTAATAATGGCTATTCCTTACTTTAGAGGAGATATTGATTATGGTCGTTTTATTCAAGCAAGCTTTGCTTTTGGAATGGTTGAGGGTTCATTATTTTTTATTGTTAACCAAATAGAGGAACTAGCAAAGTTCGCAGCAGGTATTGGAAGATTAGAAGGATTCCAGTCAAAAGTTGAAAATATCAGTCAAATGAAGCCGATAGAAAATCAAAATATAATTTCTGACTATTCTTCTATCCTTATCAACGACGCTGATCTGTTTCCGCCTGGGTCTGATAAAGCTATCATCAAAAACTTAAATTTAAGCATTGAAACAAATCAATCATTATTAGTTGTAGGTCCCTCTGGTTGTGGCAAAACATCTTTATTAAGAATGATCAGTGGGTTATGGGAACCTAATCAAGGTTCGATTAAAAAGCCAAAGACAGGAGATTTACTTTTTATACCTCAAAAGCCATATATGATACTAGGTTCTTTAAGAGAACAATTATGTTATCCAACAGAAGTTGATAAATTTAGTGATGACCACTTAATTTCTGTTCTTAATGAAGTTAATTTAAACTCTATAGTTGATAGATATCCCAACCTTGACGTTAAACAAGATTGGCCAAGAATACTTTCATTAGGAGAGCAGCAAAGATTAGCTTTTGCAAGATTACTACTTAATTCTCCGAGATTTGCTGTATTAGATGAAGCAACTAGTGCTCTTGATATTAAGACTGAAAAAAGATTATATAATTTATTAAGAGAAAGAGAATTATCATTGATAAGCGTAGGTCATAGGCCTAGCTTGAAGGATTTTCATGAAAACATTTTAGAATTAAATGGAAAAGGCGACTGGAAATTATTTACTACTGATAAGTATAATTTTAAAAATTAGTTTAAAACCATGAATTCAAATCAAGAACAAAATAATGAAGAAATTATGGATGTAGAGAAAATAGATTCTGAAGAAATTAAAATTGATGATAAATCAATTGAAATTGAAGATATTTATAAGTTTGGATGGAGTAATTATTCTGAAATAACAAATGGTAGATTCGCAATGCTTGGTTTTTTAGCAATCATTTTAATCGAATTAATAAGTCAAAAACCGTTTCTAAATTGGGCTGGAATATTTTAATTAATCATCAAATCTAGAGCTGTTATCCCTAGATTTATTTTTCTTTGTTCCTACAGTATATCTTCCAGTTTTATTTTTAGAAGTTGATCTTTCACTAGCTTCTGAACTTCTTGCTTGACGAGGCTTTTTTACTTCCCTTATATTTTGAGAAAATGAGGCATCTTCTACTTTTTCTCTTGAGATCTGAGATCTAATAGATGACCTTTTTGGTTTATTCGAAGAAGAATCTTCAATAGAGGAACTACTTGATTGTCTAGAAACTTCTTGATTAGGTAATGGCCGTGAGCCTCTTCTAACTTCGCTTCTTGATAATCGTCTTTCCCCAAAACTTACTCTTTTATCCTCATTACTCATCCTATTTTCAGAACGATTTCTTCTTCTTTTTGGTTCATCAGTCTCAAATTGATTAATATCTCTTTGAGGAGAACGTCTTCTACTTACTGCCGACTCAGGGATAGCTCGTGAAATATTTCTCATTTGGGATCTACCTTCCATATAATTATCTTCTAAATCATCTTCTTGAGGTTTGAATCTTCGAGAAGGTCTATCAGAATCTTCAAATTGATCATAATCATCATTAAATCTATTTCTTGAAGAATTTCTGGGCATATCTGGAATCTGGTCATCTTCGAAAAAAGATGATCTTCTTGCTTGATCAGTTGCTACACCTCTTAAACGAACGCTCTCATATGCAAAAAATACTGTAGTTCCTGCTAATAAAAACTGCCCAAATTGCAAAATAGGATCTAATCTCCATCCCTGAAAAAATAATATACCACCGCATAAAAGACCAATTGCAGCAAAGAAAACATCGTAATCTCTTGCTAAAGCTGGTTTAAATGACCTCAAAAAATATAGGCCACCTCCACAAACAGCTAGTACGATGCCTACAATACTTGCCCAATTTAGACTAGCATTGACCACTTTTTTTCTCCAAAAAACTTATTTTTAAGATGTAATAAAACACCTTTATATATAGTTTACTTAAAACTTTTATAAAAACTAGCGTCTGCGTGTAGCTGAAGTACGTTCAAGTGAATCTTTTTGGCTAACAAAAATCAAAAATGTAGCTGCTGGAATAACTATAAGTAACGCTGCTGCGAAGAAACTAGCAATCATATTAAAACCGGAACTGCCTGCCACTTCTGGGGAAACATCAGCGATTAATAATAGATCTGAAATTTGAATCACTTTTTTAAAATTTAATTCTGAATTTATAATACGAATTAAATCATAACTTATGGGATATTTATTAAGATGGATTAAATAATTGTCATTTCATTGTTTCAAAGCTATTTACCAATTTTAGATCTTACATTAGGAATTCTCCTATCATTTCTAACCTTAGTCTTTTTAATAAGATTAATATTAACTTGGTACCCAAAAGTTAATCTAAATAAGGGTTTTTGGTTATTGATCGCAATTCCAACAAGTTCCATTTTAAACATAACTAGAAAATTAATCCCCCCAATTGGGGGAGTCGATGTAGGTCCCGTAATCTGGATAGGAATAATAAGTTTCCTTAGAGAAATACTTGTTGGTCAGCAAGGTTTAATCAAATTAGCAATTCAAAAGAGTATTAGTTAAGAAAGCATCATTTCGCATTTAATAGTTAGGTAATAATTCTTCTTCAACGTATTTTGTATGAATTTTTCCTTCCATAAATTTCTTTTTGTTTAGAAGAGTTAAATGAAAGTTAATTGTTGTTGGAATTCCTGTTACAGCACATTCATTCAATGCTCTATTCATTCTTTTTATAGCGGTATTACGGTCTTTACCCCAAACTATTAATTTACCTATAAGTGAATCATAAAAAGGAGGAATTTCATAACCAGTATAAACATGACTATCAACCCTTACTCCGGGGCCCCCTGGAGGAAGCCATCCAGTTATTTTTCCAGGCGATGGACGAAAATTATGTAAGGGATCCTCAGCATTAATTCTGCATTCAATGGCATGCCCATTTAACTGAATGTCATCTTGAGTGAATCCTAAATTATAACCTCCGGCTATCTTGATTTGTTCAGCAATCAAATCAACTCCAGTAACCATCTCAGTTACTGGATGTTCTACCTGAATCCTAGTATTCATCTCCATAAAGTAAAAATTATTATCATCATCAACTAAAAATTCAACAGTGCCCGCTCCTTCGTAACAAATACTTTTTGCAGCAGCAATTGCTGCATTACCCATTTTCTCCCTTAGTGAATGGTTAATAGCTGGACTGGGAGATTCTTCTAGTAATTTTTGATGTCGCCTTTGTACAGAACAGTCTCTCTCTCCAAGATGAACAACATTACCTGACCTATCGGCAAGGATTTGAATTTCTACATGTCTTGGCTTTTTTATAAATTTTTCCATATATAGACCATCATTACCAAATGCAGCTTCTGCTTCCCCTTGAGCCGCTTTAAACATTTTTTCTAAATTGGCCTTATTTTCAACTAATCTCATACCTCTACCTCCTCCTCCAGCTGTGGCTTTAATAATGACGGGATATCCAATCTCTTCTGCCATTTTATAGGCTTCCTCAACACTCGATAATAAGCCTTTACTTCCTGGCACAGTAGGGACTCCGACTCCTTCCATTGTCTCTTTAGCAGTAGATTTATCTCCCATTGATCTAATGGCGTTAGGAGATGGCCCAATGAAAGTTATGCCATGATCGTTACACATCTCTGCAAATTTATCATTCTCCGCAAGAAAACCATAACCTGGATGAATAGCATCAACTCCTCTTGATGTGGCAGCAGCTAAAATATTAGGAATATTTAAATAACTTTTGTTACTTAGTGAGTCCCCAACGCAAACTGCTTCATCTGCTAATTGAACATGTAATGCTTTTTTATCTACAGTGCTATAAACAGCAACAGTTGCAATATCTAGCTCTCTACAACTTCTGATAATTCGTAAAGCTATTTCTCCACGATTAGCAATTAAAACTTTTTCAACCATTACAAAATTAAATTGAAGAAATGAAAATGAATTTAAATTGAAAATACTTTAAAGGTATTCAATAAATTTTTTGGTTTTCAAGAATGCATTGATTAACAATACAACCTCAAACGTTATATGTGGATAATTATTTATTTATGCAATAGAAAAAATTAGTAATTATTCAGTATTTAAAACTCAGCTAATTAAAAATAAATCTTTTAATAATTTAAACGAAGCGTATTAATAAATATTATCGCAAATTAATACGATTAATGTATCATGAAATAATGGTTTAGGAACACGCTTGTGCTCTAAAACCCCTTGCGGACGTGGCGGAATTGGTAGACGCGCACGTCTAAGGAGCGTGTGGCTTAGGCCTTGCGAGTTCAAGTCTCGCCGTCCGCATTATATTTATTTTGGATTGACTGCAATGAAAAAAAAATCAATTGCAGTCGTCATTGTTTCTAATGGTCCTGGGGAATTATCAACATGGGTAAGGCCAGTGGTTGATTATCTAAATAAGATAAATGATTCCTCGAAAAATATTGATAAATTAAATTTCTCAATAAGATTGGTTTTAGTACCTTGTCCAAATGCTACAGGCAAAGAGCATGAAGTTGCAAAATCATGGGGTAAATTTGAATTAGTTACTAATGCAAAAACTTTTTGGAAATTATTAATAAGGCCTTATCAATATGCAAAATGGCCTAGAAAAGGGATCGTTATTTTTCTCGGAGGTGATCAATTTTGGAGTATTTTGTTAGCAAAAAGATTAGGTTATATAAACATCGCATATGCTGAATGGTGTGCAAGATGGCCACGTTGGAACAATATAATTGCAGTGATGAATAAAAATGTAAAGAAAAGGGTTCCTCAAAAATATAGATATAAATGTAAAATTATTGGCGATTTAATGGCCGACATCATAATTAATAACGAAGTTTCTTTAAATCTTCAAGAAAACAAGTTGATTGCATTACTACCTGGTTCTAAAAAAGCAAAGCTTTCAGTAGGTATTCCTTACTTTCTTGAAATTGCTGATCATATTTATAACAAAAATAAAAATATTAATTTAATTATTCCTGTCGCACCAACGACATGCATAAACGAATATTTATTCTTTCAAAGTAATAAAAATCCTATTTCAAAACTTTATTCTTCCAAAATAAAACAAATTAAAAACATTAAAAGTTCCATTATCGATTATGTTATTGAAACCTCAAATAATACAAAAATTTATTTAATTAATAAACATCCTTGCTATGAAGTATTAAAAAAATGTGATCTTGCAATTACTACAGTTGGTGCAAATACTGCTGAGTTAGCTTCACTTTCTTTACCTATGATAGTGGTTCTCCCCACTCAACATTTAAATGTAATGAACGCTTGGGACGGTATCTTCGGAATAATTGGAAAAATTTCATTCATCAATCAATTCTTTACTTTTATAATTAAAAATTGGTATTTAAAACAAAAAAAATTCTTTGCTTGGCCAAATATAAAAGCTAACAAGTTAATTATTCCTGAAAGGATAGGCGACATTACACCCAAACAAATCGCCAAAGAAGCTCTATTTCTTATAAAAAATAAAAAATATTTAAAAGAGCAAAGATATAATTTATCAAAACAAAGAGGAAGAACTGGAGCTGTTGAAAAATTAGCATACATAATTTTTAATTCGATCAAAAAACTCAGCTAATTAACAACTAATTACCAAGGATCATCAATTTCAACGGGTTCGGATAAAGGATTTTCTATGACTGTTTTATTTTCTTCAACAGGTTCAATATCTAAAGGTTCTTGTAACCTTTGAATTGGTCTCTTTGAAGCCCGATTAGACCTAGATTGCTTTTGACTAACAAACTCTATAGTATTTTCTTCATCAATTTGATTTTCTAATTGTAAAGAGGAATCGTTATCCAAATACAGTTGTTTTTTATTATTAATTGTTTCTGTTGGTCTTTCAATCTCTACATATTCAAGTTCTTCTTCGGAATCTTCTTCAATAAATTCTTCTTCTTTAATTTCTTCCATCAAATTATTTTGTTCTTCTGATTCGGAACCTGAAAATAGCTGATTCTCAACTGGAACAAGACTCGCTGTGTATCTATTTGCTTCCCTTTCTTCCCAAGAAGAACCACCAACCCCAAGTTTCTCGAGTAATCCACTACTTATTTGATTCAGTTTTTCCTCTGCACCTTCATAAACAATTATTCTGTCAGTTCCGCTACTGACTATTTCATCTACAGGAATTTCCCAAGTACTTAAAACACCTTCACCTAAAAGGGGAACCCCTAAAGCCCCCATAACTAGCGAAATTAAATCGCCCGTCTCAATATCGAAAGAAAATCCGAGAACTCTTCCTAGCAACTGACCAGATTCCGTAATTACCTGGCAATTTATGACTTTCCCATATCTTTCAGGAGCAAAACCATCACTCAAAGAGTCTAAAGAATCCACCAAAATTACATCACCAACCTGTTTTATGTTCTCAAGAGGCATCCATTTAGGTAAACCTGGTAAAAACCTTGTGAGAGGATTATCTCTAAGGCCTAGAGCAATAACCTCTCTTCTATCAATATCAACAACAACTTCACCTACAACCCCTAATCTTCTACCAGTATCAGTAGTGATCACCTGGGTACCCATCAGTTCCGATCTTAACCATAGACGTTCGCTAGGTACGGAATTACGATCATTATTATTTGTGGATGTGTTCGACAAACTCATTGATATCTTTTTATCATTCTGACGTAAAAATTTAAAAAAGTGTGATTATGCAGCATTTGGTAATCCAACAACTTGAGTATTAGCGCCTCTTGCTTGAGCAACACCAATTGTACGTTCAGATGCACTTATCATAGGTCTTCTATGACTTACCACTATAAATTGAGCATTTGATGACTGACTTGTTATTAACTTTGATAACCTTTCTACGTTAATACCGTCTAAAAAACTATCTACTTCATCTAATGCATAAAATGGAGAAGGCTTATATTTTTGCAAAGCGAATAAAAAACTTAAAGCCGTTAATGATTTTTCCCCACCTGACATTGAAGCTAATCTCCTAACATTTTTTCCTTTAGGATGAGCAACTAAAGTCAAACCACCCTCCAAAGGAGCATCAGGATTTTCAAGCTGCAAGAAACCGTCTCCATCAGATAAATTGGCAAAAATCTTTCTGAAATGCTTATCAACTTCTATAAATGCTTGCATAAATGCTTCTTGTCGCATGGTAGAAACAGTTTCTATTCTTAATAACAACTCAGATCTTTCATTAGATAAAACTTCCAATCTTTCCATTAAATCATTTAATCTTTCTGTTAATTCCTCCAGTTCATCTAAAGCTAACATATTTACCGGTTCTAAACTTTCCAATTTCCTCTTAATCATTAAGATCTCTGATTGTAATAAATCTAAAGTTATAGTCTCATATTCTCCAAATATGGGAAAAGGATCCGGTAATTCTTTTTTATAATTTTCTAACTTTATAGTTTCATTTCGCATTTCCTCATTTAGGGAACATATATCTCTTTCTAAGTATTCTAACTTAAGGGTAAGCTGATTTATTTCTTGTCTTTTATTAGAAATAGATGAATTTAACTCATCCCTTTTTCTTCTTAATAATCCAAGATCTTTTTCAAGAGATGATTTTTGATCGTTAAGACTTACAAGCTCTGTTTTGTAATTATCTCTTTTCTTTATCCATTCATTATGGGCATTTGAAAGCTCTTTAACTGATTCTTGTAAATTCTTTTCTTGTAGAGATATTAGATTTAATTGATTTTTTATACGTTCCTGATTTAAAACAAATTGATTCTTTTTATTTGATAATTCAGCTTTCTCTTGAATTAATAATTCAAGTTTTTTATCTAACTTTTCAAAATCATTATTATGAGTCATTAAAGAGGATGTTTGATTATATTCATAATTCTTTTTCAGGATCATCTCCAATTCATTCAACTTTTGTTTAAATGGTTTTATTTCATTCTGAATAAGATCCAATTTTTCATTTAATAAATTATTTTGATTAGTAAGCTTATCTAGCCTCAAAGTATTGTCATTAATTCTTTGAATCGAAACCTTTAAAGAATTATTATTTACTTCGATTTCTTTATTAGAGGAAACGCAATCCTCTGATGTTTCCCTTTGCTTAAAATTTAGTTTATTCAAATTATTAGTTTTATTAAAAATATCGTTATCTGACTTACTCAAAGCTTCTTCAATTACAGATAGTCTCTGTTTAATAGGGTGAGCCTCATCAATATCATTATTAGTTCCAAACCTGTAAGCTAGATCTTTATTAACTTTACTCCCTCCCGTAATTGCACCACTAACTTCTAATAGTTCTCCACTCAAAGTAACCATTCTAATTTTTTGTTTAGATAATTTCGCTGACTCTAAATCTGAGAAGACTACTGTATCTCCAAAAACGTATTTAAAAACATCAGAATAAACATCCTCACAATCAATTAAATTAATAGCTTTATCTAAATATCCATTCCCTCTAGAGTTTTCAAATCTTGTGAGTGCGAAATTTTTTTTGTAACTTTTAATTCTATTCAGTGGAAGAAAGGTTAATCTTCCTGCTTTCTTTTTTTTAAGAATTTCAATTGCTCTTGAAGCAATATTATCATTATCAACAACTATTTGTCCCAGTCTATTACCCGCTGCAATTTCTAATGCATACCTATGCTTTTCATTAACTGCACCTAATTGAGCAACATATCCATGTATACCCTCTAGACCTGCCTCTAAAAGTATTCTTAATGCATGTGATCCCCTCGTTTCATTTATAGCTTCTTTTCTGCTTTCACATCTTGATAAATCCTTTACAAGCCTTAATTGTTCGTTGTTGAGCCTAACTTTAGTTTTATTTAACAACTCTATTTCAATTTTCAAAGTGTCAATTTCAGATCTAATTCTGCTCAAAATGCGATTTTTTGTATCTGTTGATTTTCCATTAATTTGATTAAATTCTGATAGTTTTTGTTTTTCTAACTTTAAAACATCTATTTGGGTTGATATTTCGTCTCTTTGAATATTAATCTGTATGATTTCTTCTTCAAAATTCCTTTTACTAGATTCAAGAGGTTGGATTAAAGATTTTATATTCTCTAACTCATTATTCAACTTTATACTTTGCTTTGAAAATTCGCCTGATTCGCCTGCAGCGTCAGAAAGTTTTTTTCTTGATAACTTATGCTTTAACGATAAATCTTCAATCTCGATATTTAATTTTTCTAGATAATGATCATTAAAATTCTCTTGTTGATTCTTTTCTAACTCTATATTTTTTTTAGAGATTGCGATGTTATCCCTTTGATCTTGCAATTTAATGCCTTCTTCTTTATTAGCAAAAGCTATCCTTTCTAATTCTCTTAAATTTGAATTTATACTCCCAATATCAGAATTTACTTTGATTAATTTATCTTCTCCTTTCTCTTTTAATTCTGCAATCATCACTTTCATTGCATCTTGCAAAACAAGTATTTCTTTATTAAGAGATTCTTTTTGTTGACTAAATAAAATTTTACTCTTATCAAAGTCAATCGCTTTTTTCTTAATTAGTTCAATATTTTGAACTTGTTGATTAAATAAAAATACTTTTTCAATCTCCTTGATATGAAGAAGTTTTACCTTTAAATCTTTATATTTTTTTGCTTTTTCACATTCTTTTTCAAGCTTTATTTTACTAGATTGCAATTCGTTTTCTAAAATCTCACATCTTTCTTGTCTTTCAAACACATCATTGAGTTTTGCATGCGTTTGTTCAATTCTGCTATCAAAAAGAGCTACACCTGCCAATTCATCAATAAGTGTTCTCCTTTCCTTATTGTTCATGGATACAATTCTGGTGACATCTCCCTGCATCACAACATTACTACCTTCTGGATCAACACCTATATCTCTAAGAACTCTCTGTATTTGTTGTAAAGTGCATTGGCGTCCATCAGAGGTATAAGTAGATGCGTAAGAACCACCAGGCATGAGGCGCAATTTTCTAGAAACGACCCATTCTTTTTGATCTTTTTTGAGCGCAATATCATCATCCTCTAACTCCAAAGGAGGAATATCTTCTCTTGGCGACCAATCTTCAATATCAAATTTAACAGAAACAAATGTCTCGGAGGATTTACCTTCTTTTACTTTCGAATTATTTATTAAATCTGGCAATCTCTCTGCTCTCATGCCTCTACTATTTGCCAGACCTAAACAGAACAAAATTCCGTCCAAAATATTACTTTTTCCAGATCCATTTGGACCAGTAACCACTGTAAAACCTTCTTCAAGAGGAATTTTTACGCTTCCTCCAAAAGATTTAAAATTTTCAAATTCGACCTGATTGATATGTACCAATCGCAAGTCACAATAGCTAAATAAGAATAGCTACTTTTCAAAAAATCTCAAGAGAATTATTAAGATTATTTCTAAAAACAAATTAATTATTTTTAGTTAATTGGCAGAAATTTCCGTCAATTGTTAACAGCCCTTTTAAAAATTTACCGTTCAATATAATTTTCAACTTTTGAGAGTCCTGATTATGAAAAATATAAGAAAAAGTTCCATGATCAATTCTTTTTACTAGACCTCTATTATTCGATAGCTGATATTCAATTCTAGAAAGCCATACTAATCTATGATTTGGTTGTTTTATAATTTCAACAAGACCTCTATCAAGGGAGGGAATTTCGTGAAATTTCCAAGTAAGACATTCTAATTGATCTTCCACAAGAAAATCATAGTGAATATCAATTAATTTACTACTAAGAATCTTATGTTCGAGTAAAACCCATTGATTCATTATCTAGTACATCAAGAAATTATTTTATTTCATTAATTAATTACAAAATGAACTAACAATTTAGCTCAAATTAAAAAAGGAAAAACCTAGTTACCTGCATCAGGAACAAATCTCAAAGCAATAAATAGCAGACTACCAGCTCCTGCAATAGCTGCTGCTACCAATCCAAAATCAGTTGGAATGGTACGGGATGCAAAAATAATTGCTGCAAGTGTGATATCCATGATGAAATAAAAAACTTAATTTAATAAAGTCAGTAATAGCTTAACAAAACCTTATTACAGAACAGGGTAGATAAATCAAATGTAAATAAAATTTTATATGTTTATTATTTTATTATTAAAAACAAATCTATATAAAAGGGTTTCAAATTGAGAAAATAAGGACTAACCTAAAAGAAATCAAGGTGGATTAATGGAAACTTTTCATCCTCCCCAAGAAAGTAAAGAAACAATTGATGATTCTGCTTTGCCAGAGGAAAAAGGCATTTCAGAACAATGGTTACTTGAAAAAATTGATAATTTGATTCCAATAATAAAAGAAAAATGGCCTAATATTGCACAACAAACTCTAGAAACTACGAGAGGAAATATTGATGATTTAGTTGAAGTAATAGCAAGTCATACAGGATCTTCTACTAGTGGTATTAAAAATCAATTATTTGAAATCATTGATTCAATTCAACAAAATAATTGGGAAATTGCAGATAAAATAGAACCAATCGAAAGTCAATTAGAAGAGTTACTAGATGAACTGAACAGTACATTAAGGCCAAAAATAGAAAGCCCAATTAGGAAAAAACCAATTTTATCTATTGCTATTGCTGCTGGGATAGGATTATTTATAGGTAGTTTAATCAACAGCAGAAATAGATAAATGGATAAACCAAAAAACAAAAACTTTTCTAAAACAGCTTCAAGAATTTCTGCAATTGCAAGTTCTGTAATGGATTTACATGTGAGGATAGCCCTTCAAGAAGTTGATAGAGAAAAGAGGAGATTAATAAGTGGAGGGATATTTATTGCTATTGGTGGAATATTATTATTATTAGTTTTAATTTGTATTCACATTATTTCTTACCTAGCGCTTAATAAGTTTAATAATTGGAGTCCCGAATACAATCTAATTTTAATTATTTTCGTTGATTTATTTTTTGCAGGTTTAAGCCTAAAGCTTGGAGGCCAATTAGCTAAAGGACCTTATCTACCCCAAACATTAGAGGGTTTAGGTAAAACAACAAAAGCAGTATTAGGTAAAAAATAAATCATCTTATTAAATATTTCATCCATCTACAATCAATTCCTCCATTACTTACTGGTATCTTCAAAGAAGATTTCATTTTTAAATATCTTGAAAGTCTTGGATTCCCACTCAGTAACCAGAATTCCCAACCAGAAAATTTTTTCTTCAAAAATTCACCCATTTCCGCATATAAGGTAATTAATTCATTTTCGTCGCCTATTTTTTTTCCATAAGGTGGATTACACAAAATCATTCCTTCTGAAGACTTAAATTGAATGTTTTTAAAATCATCATTCTGAAGTTCAATATAATTTTCAAGTCCCGCTAGTGATATATTAACTTTTGCTTGTTCAAAAACATCTTTATTAATCTCATAACCAATTATTTTTGATAATTTCTCGAAGTTGATAACTTTTTTCTGAGCCTTCTTTTTCTCATTTAGATAAATATCTTTATTGAAATCAAGCCAATTTTCAAAAAGATACTTTTGCTGAGATTGAAGTGGGACTTTAAGAATTTGATTAATAGCCTCTATTAAAAAAGTTCCTGAACCACACATAAGATCAATCAAAGGTTTAGTTCCGTTCCATTCCGTCATCTTTAACAATCCAGAAGCTAAATTTTCTTTAAGTGGAGCATTTCCACTAGCAGGTCTGTAGCCTCTTTTATGAAGACTTTGAACAGTACTCTGCAAACTTAGAACCCCTTGATCATTATTTAGATGTAAATGAATTATCAAATCAGGATTATCTAAAGAAATATTTGATCTTTTATTCCAAACAGATTGTTGAAGATCTGTTATTGAATTTTTAACCTCAAGAGCAGAGAAATGAGTGTGGCTTAATGATGAAGTTCTGCCAGTTACTTGAACATTAAATGTTTTTTCAGAGGGTAACCATTTCAACCAATCAAACGAATCTCTAACTCCCTCATATAAAGAAAGCCTGTCATAGCATGCAAAACGAGCAACTTCTCTGTAAAAACGAAAAGCAACTCTTGAAAAGAAATTAACTCTATAGAAAGTGGCATAATCACATTCAAAAGAGACTGATCTTTTATACGTATTAATATTAAATCCGCCCAAATCGATAATTTCATTAGCTAAATATTTCTCTAAGCCTTCAGGAGATGATGCAATTACATTCATATATATTTAAAAAATTAATGAAATAACTATTCAATACTCATTTTGCCTGCCAGAATATAAATGTCCAATTGGACTAGGTGATCTCAACCGATGTTTCGGACAGCGGTTCGATTCCGCTCAACTCCATTTCCTTTTGGGGTTGTAATGGTTTCGACGGGGCGTAAGGAAGATGACTGAAGCCTGCTCGGTTAGAGCAAAAACACAAACGCTAACAAAATCGTTAGTTTCTCCCGTCAAACAGCACCAGTTGCTGCTTGATCTTTAAGGAGATGGGGTGATATCAGCCTTATCAACCAAATGATCCAAGGAGCCTGGAAGGGCTCCACCACTTTAAATTGATAAAATTTAGTATTAGATAATTTATTAATTTGTAAAATTTACTTCAATAGAATGTATCAGAAATTCTTTTTTAAATTTTATGAGTATAAATACTGAGAAGATTAAAAAAAAATTATTTTAACGTATTAAAAATTAACAATAAAAATGAGCTCTAAAAATAACCTTAATGACTTATTAGTTAACCTTAAACCTAAAGTTTTGAGATTTACAGGCTCAAATTTCCCAACAGAACTTTGGAATAATAATCAAATAAAAAAAAATAAAAAAATAACTGCATAAATTTATTAAATTCTCTTTCAAGAGCTTGAAAAAGGGTTGCTTGGCATTTTTTTTAAAGACTTTTTAGAAGCACGTTGAAGTATTTCAAACTCCTCTTTATTTAAATTCCATTTAAATACGTTGGATATATCAATAACTTGAGACTTTTTCCTCATTCCCACGAGGGGTATAGCGCCTTGATAACAACACCAATTGATTGCAACTTGAGCTTGTGAAACTGATCTTGCGACAGCAATCTTTTTAAGACATCTCCTTAATTCATAGGTTGATTTTTTATAGTTATTAAAAATCAACGTACGTAGAAAAGAATTTTGCTTATCTTCATCTTTATCAGGATCTATACATAGTATTCCAAAAGATAAAGGACTATAGGCTAAAAAATCGATTTCACTATTTTCACAAATTCTTTTTACATGGGTCTGTTTTAGTAAATCTGGAGATAATAAAGAAAACTGAATTTGCACACTTTTAACTTTCTTATCTTTTTTTGATAAGTATTGAATAATTTTCTTTAATCTTTGGGGACCAATATTTGATAATCCAATTTGAAAATTAAAACCTTGATCAATTAAATCGCAAAGATTATTTAATAATTGTAATTCTTGCCAAGGATTATATTTTGCAGTTGACCAATGTATTTGAACTATATCTAATTTGTTATTTAATCTTTCTAAACTTTTTAGAAATGGTTTTGTGAAGCCTTTATTACCAACTCTCCATGGGTATGGAGCAAGCTTTGTCGATATTTTAATTCTTTTTTTTTGAGAAGAAGAAGTATCTAGTAAAAATTTTCCTAAAAGTTCTTCACTTCTACCATTAAGTTTTCCAGTGCCATAAGAATCTGCACTATCAATTAAGTTAATACCTCTTTTTAACGCTTCTTTATAAGTCTCACGTAAATCATCATCATCACTAGTTTGATAGTCCCAAAAAACTTGATTTCCCCAAGACCATGTTCCTAACCCAATTCTTTTTTTCACTTTCTATTTTTTAAATATACTTTAAGATTACTCGAAACTATATATTCCACAAAAGAGTATTTAGGAAATATAAGTTTTAAAACTTTTCAAATAATTACCTATTGACATTAAGAAATTATTCTCCAAAGTAAGGAAAATATTAGTAAAAAATTGTTTATTACTGTTTGCGGACAAAAAGGAGGTGTTGCCAAAACTTGCACAAGTATTCACCTTGCAAGTGTTTGGCATTCTGAAGGCAAAAAGGTATGTATAGTCGATGCTGATAAAAATAGGTCAGCATTAGCTTATTCATCCAGAGGAAACCTTCCTTTTAACGTTTTTCCAGTTAGTTCAGCCGCAAAAGCCTCCAGATCTTCCGAAATTGTTATTACTGATGGGCAAGCAAGCAGTGATAAAGAAGAACTGAAACATCTTGCATATGGATCAGATTTAGTAATTTTACCCACAACCGCAAAAGCTAGGTCTGTGGAATTAACTGTTGAATTAGCCAGCTTATTAAATAATCTTAAAGTTAACCATGCAGTCGTAATTGTGAAAGTAGATTTTAGGCAACAGAAAGCAGCTCAACAGGCTAAAGCAGCGTTAGAAAATTTCGGTTTACACGTTTTTGATACATTTATTCCTTTACTTTCAGCCTTTGATAAAGCAGAAGCATCTGGGAATGCAGTATGTGAAGCTATAGACGATTTAGGAAGATCAGATCCTCGTCGAATGACGGGCTGGTCTGCCTACTGTTCCATTGCATCTCAAATTCCATGCCTGATTTCGAAGCACTCATCCGACACCAACAACTTAAACAACCAACAACTAATCAGCGCCTAAAAGTAGTAGATTCCTCTGATTTTGAGATAGAAACTGGAGAAAACTCACAAATTGCTCAGCCCAAAATATTAAATTATTTTATTGGAGGTTTTATTGGTTCCGTAATAGGAACTATTTCAATACTCTTTCTTTATATAAATGAATATTTACCAATTGAGCTTCTCAAAATTAAGTAGTATATTCGCTATTTATTTCAACGTATTCTTTAGACAAATCACAACCCCAAGCAGTTCCTTTTGCTCTGCCAGAATTAAGTTTAAGGATTATCAATACTATATCCTCAAGTAAATATTTACCATTCATTTTTGTTCGCATATAGCTAGAAATTTTATCAGAATCAAATTGATTTAACTTACCCCTTTGCAAAATCTGAAAATCTCCAATATATAAATCAACCAGATCTAATTTAAATTCAATTCCGGAGTTACCTGCAGCTGAAATAATTCTGCCCCAATTAGGATCACAACCATGTATTGCGGTTTTTACCAGTGAGGAATTACATATAGATTTTGCCATCTTAATTGCATCCGAATTACTTTTTGCTCCCTCAACCAAAACCTCTAACAAACAATTTGCTCCTTCTCCATCTCTAGCGATATTTTTTGCCAAACTTTGGCAAACTATATCAATTCCTGATTGAATTTTCGATAAAAATTTCTCTTCAATTTTTTTCCCTGCATTTATTGCTACAAAGGCATCATTAGTACTTGTCTCTCCGTCTACCGAAATAGCATTAAAGGATTTTTTAACCGCAATAGAAATCATCCTGTCCCAATTTTCTTTCTCAACACCAACATCACATGTAAGAAAAGATAACATCGTAGCCATATTTGGATAAATCATCCCTGATCCTTTGGCGAACCCAGATATCTTTACCTTTCTCCCTTCAATCAATGTTTCGATAGTTATTTTTTTCTCCACTAAATCAGTAGTTAAAATAGCTTCTGCAGCATTATGAAAATTATTTATTTTTAATTCCTTGACCAAATTAGGTAAATTATCAATTAAATTTTTCAATTTTATAGGTATCCCAATCACACCAGTTGAGCACATTAAAACTTCTTCTTCATTTAGGCCTAATAATTTTGAAACCTCACGCGTAGCAGTTAAAGTATGTTGAATGCCTACATCTCCTGTACATGCATTTGCTTGTCCGGAATTTATTAATATTGCTCTTATTCGACCTGAAGACTTTTTAATCCTTTGCTCACAAATATCTACACAGGATGCCCGGACTATTGATTGTGTAAACAGACCACTACAAATACTATTTTCTGGGGCTAATATTAATGCCAGGTCTTTCTTCTTAGAATCCTTTAATCCTGCCGCGATACCTGCAAAAGAAAAACCACAGGGCGTTTCTTCACCCGCACTTACAAATGACCATTTAGTCTCAATCTGACTCAATCTTTTTTTATAAATTTAACCAATACTAACTATTCTTTCTATTTAAAACAGCAATACAGATTCTTATTAAATTTATGAGTATTAAATCAAAATTAACTAATCATCAGAGAAGAATAGGTCTTACTGGAGGCATTGCAACTGGAAAATCTACAATAGCTAACCATATAAAAAAATATAAAGACATTCCAATATTAGATGCAGATCAATATTCAAAGGAACTAATCAAGCCGAAAAGTAAGGTTTACAAAGAAGTTCTAGCATATTTCGGGCCTCAAATAGTTGATCACTATTCTTCAGAAGATGAAATAAACAGGGAATTATTAAAAAAAATAATTTTCGATAATTCTATAGATAGAAAATGGATTGAAAATCTTCTTCATCCACTAATAAAAGAAAAAATGATAAAAGAATGTAATAAATTTAAAAAAAATAAAATTATACTTTTAGTTATCCCTTTATTATTTGAAGCAAAATTTACGGATCTTTGTACAGAAATATGGTTAGTAAAATGTCCAAGAGCAATCCAAAAGAGCAGACTTATGAAAAGAAATAAAATCAGCGATAAAGAGGCTGAAAAAATGATAAATCTTCAATTAAGTTTTAAAGATAAATCCAAATTTTCAGATGTAATCTTAGATAATTCAGAAGATCGAGAGTTATGGATTAATAAAATACAAAAGCTTATCTAAAAATTAACTATTTAATTTTTCTGAAAGTAGTTTATTAGCAAGTTTAGGATCTACTTTACCTTTAGTTTTTTTCATAAGCTGTCCTACAAAAAAACCAAGTAATTTTGTTTTCCCTTCCTTAAAAGATTGAACTTCTTGTGGGTATTCAATAATAAGTTCTTCAATCATTGGCAAAATACTTGCAGAATCAGATATCATCGCCAAGCCTTTTTCTTCAACTACTTTTTGTGGAGAAATATTGTCCTTAATTAATTCTGGTAGTATTTCTTTCGCAATTTTTCCACTAATAACTTTTTTAGAAATCATATTAATCATCTCTGCAAGGTATATAGGGCTAAGCTTTATATCAGCAAAACTTTGCTTATTTGATTTCAAATAACCAACGATATCACTTGTTATCCAATTTGATGCAAGTTTAGGATCAGCACCTTGTAATACGGTCTCTTCAAAAAAGTTTGCCATATAAACTTCATCCGAAATCACTCTTGAATCATATGGTGACAAACCTAATTCTTTGACATATTTTTGTCTTTTCTTAGAAGGTAATTCGGGCAATTCATTAAGCCATCGATCTTTTTGTTCTTTTGATATTTCTATTGGGCCAAGATCAGGGTCTGGAAAATATCTATAATCGCTACTGCCCTCCTTTAATCTCATACTTTTGGTTAGTTGCTTAGCTTCGTCCCATAGCCTAGTTTCTTGATAAATCTCTCCTCCATTCTCATAAACATCAATTTGTCTTTCAATTTCATACTCGCAAGCCTTTTGAATCGCAGAGAAAGAATTCATATTCTTAATTTCAACTTTGGTACCAAAAGGGGCATTAGGCCCTCTCCTGACTGAGATATTCACATCACATCTAAGTGAACCCTCTTGCATATTTCCATCTGAAACTCCAAGGTATCTAACAGTTCTTCTTATTTCTGAAGCATATTCTGATGCCTCTCTACCTGTCCTAATATCTGGTTTACTTACAATCTCAACAAGTGCTATACCTGCGCGGTTGTAATCAACCAATGAATATTTAGAGCCGGCCAATCGATCGCTTCCTGCATGAACTAATTTACCCGCATCTTCTTCCATATGAAGTCTTTCTATACCGATTTTCTTTAAATACGTTTCTTTATCTTTTTCTGCTATTTCAACTTCTAACCAGCCATTTTCTGCTAAAGGTTCATCAAATTGAGAGATTTGGTAATTTTTAGGCAAATCAGGGTAAAAATATTGTTTTCTGTCAAATTTACAATGTTCTGCAACATCTAAATTCAAAGCTAAAGAAGTTTTAACTGCATATTCTAAAACAGTCTCATTTAAAACAGGAAGAGTTCCTGGTAAACCGCAAACTACAGGATCTACATGAGTATTAGGTTCATCGCCAAAAGCTGTCGATGCAGATGTAAATATTTTACTTTTAGTATTAAGCTGGACATGAGTTTCTAAACCAATCACAGCTTCCCAAGATTCTAAATTTTTCATTATTAAAAGCTCCTCTCTTAATCTTATTAGATATAAGGTAAAAGAGGATAAAAACATATTTAAATCATAAAAATAATTAAATGAAATCAGAAACAAAAAATTCAATTTTAATTATTGGTGGAGGATTAATAGGTTTATCTATTGCTTATGAATTTGCTCGAAATAAATACAAAGTTGAAGTTTTAAGCAAAAACAGAAGCGAATCGGCTGGATTCGTTGCAGCAGGAATGTTAGCCACCCATGCTGAGGGACTTGAAGATGAATTATTTATATTTGGAAAACATAGTCAAAATTTAATTCCAGAATGGATTAAAAATATTGAACAAGATAGTGGTATTAATTGTGGTTTAAAAAAGTGTGGAATAGTAGTACCTTTTAAAAATATTAAAAAATTAAAGAAATTCCCAACGTATAAATATGGAAAATATTTAAATCAGAAAAACCTCAAGAAAGAAATCAGTGGAATACATTCAACTTGGGAGCATGGTTTACTTTTTGAACAAGACGGACAAATAGATAATAGAAGGAGACTTATGCGTGCTCTTGAATGTGCATGTTCTTTGCATGGAGTAAAGTTCCAAGAAGGAGCAGATGTAAAAGAATTAATACTAGAAAAGAATAAAATTATTGGTACAAAATTTTTAAACGCTACAGGAGAAATAAAAAATATTTTTGGTGAAAAAACAATTTTATGCTGCGGTGCTTGGAGTAAAAAAGTTTTAAATAATTTGCCAATCTTTCCTGTCAAAGGACAAATGCTCTCAATACAAGGTCCAGAAAATTCTATTAACAGAGTTCTTTTTGGTCCAGATACTTACTTAGTTCCTAGAGATGATGGTCTTATAGTTGTTGGAGCAACCGTTGAAGATAAGGCTGAATTTAATCAAGGAAATACTCCCAAGGGAATAAATCAACTTCAAGAAGGTATTAAATCTTTATTACCAGAAGCTTTAAACTGGCCACAAATGGAACATTGGTGGGGATTCAGACCTTGTACACCTGATTTTAAGCCGATAATTGGCAAATCTGATATCGATGATCTTTATTTAGCTACCGGACATTACAGAAATGGTGTGCTCTTTTCAGCAATTACAAGCGATATTATGTTTAAATTAGTTCAAGAAAAAAATCTAAGCAATATTGAAACTAATTTTCTTAAAAAATTTAGTTTTAATAGATTTTAATTATAAATTTCTTTAATTTTCTGCTCGCCATTCAGAATCAGAAGTCTCCCAATCACATATTTCATGTTTATCAAACCATAAATTGATTTCAAATTTGGCAGTTTCTTCTCCATCTGAACCATGAATTATATTTCTCCCTATATCTACAGCTAAATCTCCTCTTATAGTCCCAGGTTCAGCCTCTAGAGGTTTTGTAGCACCAATTAATTTTCTTGCACTTAAAATTACTCCTTCTCCTTCCCAAATCATCGCAATAACCGGGCCGCTTGAGATAAAGTCAACTAAATCCTTAAAAAAAGGTCTTTCTCTATGTACCCCATAATGATCTTGAGCAAGTTGCTTGGATGGAATTAATTGTTTCAAACCTACCAATTTAAAACCTTTTTTTTCAAACCTTCCAATAATCTCAGAAATATATCCTCTTTGAACACCGTCTGGTTTAATTGCAAGAAATGTTCTCTCTTTATTCATTTAATTAGTAATCTCTCTATGTATATTCATATTTAAGGTGGTAACTTGGCAAGTAATCATTAAAATAAAAGATATTGTTTTGAGTAATTTTCAAAAACTTTTATAAAACACAAAAACAAAATTGACCAATTTTGAACCAAAAAAATTAAATAAAAATTGGACTATAGATGATAGTATTTCTGCTTATGGAATTAATAAATGGGGAGACAAATATTTTTCAATTAATTCACATGGCAATATATCTATAACCCCAAATAGAGAGTCTAAAAAAACAATAGATCTTTTTAAACTTGTAAAAGAGATTAAAAGTAGAGAAATCAATCTACCCTTAATAATTAGGTTTAACGATATCTTAAAAGAACGAATTACAGAATTGAATAATGCCTTCTTAAAAGCTATAGAAACTTATGACTATAAAAATATTTATCAAGGAGTTTTTCCTATTAAATGTAATCAGCAAAAAAATGTATTAGAAAAAATCATTGAATACGGAGATCATTGGAACTTTGGTTTAGAGGTAGGCAGTAAGTCTGAATTATTAATAGGATTATCACTCCTAGAAAATCAAAAATCACTTTTGATTTGTAATGGATATAAAGATAAAAAGTATATTGAGACCGCAATACTAGCCAGAAAACTTGGTAAAAAGCCAATCATAGTGATTGAGCAAAGAGATGAAGTTCAGAGAATTATAGAAGTTGTGAAAGACCTCAGAGCAACTCCCATATTAGGGATTAGATCAAAATTATCAAGTAAAAGTAGTGGAAGGTGGGGTAAATCAGTGGGGGATAATTCCAAATTTGGATTATCAATTCCAGAAATAATGTTAACAATAAAAGAACTTAAAAAAGCAAATCTTATAAATGAAATGAAGTTACTTCATTTCCATATTGGGAGCCAAATAAGTGATATATCAGTAATAAAAGACGCCTTACAAGAAGCGAGTCAAATATTTGTTGAATTATCTAAGTTAGGAGCACCAATGAAATATATAGATGTAGGAGGTGGCTTAGGAATAGACTTCGATGGGACTAAAACGTCTTCAAATACTTCAACAAATTATTCTCTTCAAAACTACGCGAATGATGTTATCGCAACAGTAAAAGATTCATGTGAAGTAAATAATATTCAACATCCAATCATAATCTCAGAGAGCGGGAGAGCGATAATCAGTCATTGTTCAGTTTTAATTTTTAATGTTTTAGGCACAAGCCATGTCAGCTCACAAGTAAATATATTCGATCAAAAAAACCAATCATTAATCATCACAAATCTTATTGCAACCCTTAATCAACTAAAAAACCTTACACACCAAAAAGAAGATTTATCTGAAATAATAGAATTATGGAATGATGCTAAAAAATTTAAAGAAGATTGCTTAGTAGCTTTTAGATTAGGATTTATAAGTTTGGAAATACGCGCTTATGCTGAAGAACTTACATGGGCTTGTGCAAAAGAGATTGAAAATCAATTAGATAGTGATGAAATTATTCATCCTGATTTATCTGAAATAACCGAAACACTTGCATCAACATATTACGCTAATTTATCAGTTTTTAAATCTATTCCTGATACCTGGGCAATTGATCAAATTTTTCCAATTATTCCAATACATAGACATTTAGAAGAGCCTTTTTGTAAAGGAAACTTTGCTGATTTAACTTGTGATTCTGATGGCAAGCTGAATAAATTTATTGACAATGGAAAAATTAAGTCACTTTTGAATTTACATCCCCCTGAAGAAGACAATGATTATCTAATAGGAATATTTATGGCAGGAGCATATCAAGAGGCATTAGGGAATTTTCATAATTTATTTGGAAATACTAATGTAATTCATATCGATATAAATGAAGATAATTCCTATAAAATTAAAAATATTATTAAAGAAAATAGCAAATCAGAAATTTTAGAGTTATTAGATTATAGTTCTGGTAATTTAGTCGAATCAATCAGAGTTAATACTGAATATGCAATCAATAATAAAACTTTGACTATTGAAGAAGCACGAAAATTAATTGATCAGATCGAAACTAGTTTAAGAAAAAGTAGTTACTTATCAGAATAAATTAGGAGCTTTGTCCTCAAGTCTTTTCTTGCATATTCCAAAGCGTCATTTAATTTATCAGTATCTTTAGCACCCGCCTGTGCAAAGTTAGGTTTACCTCCCCCTCCTCCAGAGCAAATACGTGAAATATCATTAATTAATTTCCCAGCATGCATACCTCTTTTAACTAAGTCTTGGCCAACCGACACAACAAATAACAATTTTCTATTTTCCTTTTCTGGTATTCCTCCAAGAATCACAACAGATTTATCACCCAATTTAGAAGTTAAATCTAATGCTGCAGATTGCAAAGACCTGCCATCTAATCCGTCAAGTTGACTAATAATCAGCGAAAACAATCCGATTTTTTTTACTGAAGAACTTAGTGAAGAGTATTTAAAATAAGCTATTTCATCCTTCATTTTTTGTATTTCTTTATTTTTGTTAATCAACTCTGATTGTAATGAATTAACCCTTTCAAACAGCTGTGAAGGACTTGCTTTTAATAGATCACTAAGTTTACTTACTGTATTTTCTCTTTCTTTAAAATAATCTAATACTAACGTTCCAGATAATGCCTCTATCCTTCTTATTCCTGAAGATATTCCTAATTCGCTAATAATTTTAAAGCTAACAACTTCAGATGTTTTTCGAACATGTGTCCCCCCACAAAGCTCCATAGAAACACCTGGAACATCAACCACCCGAACAACATCTCCATATTTCTCTCCAAACATAGCTAGAGCTCCTGCTTTAAGAGCATCATCCTTACTCATACTTTTCACTTCGATAGGGTGATTTTCTAAGATCCAGGTATTTACCAAAGATTCGATTTTTAAAATTTGTTCTTTAGATAAAGGTTGAGGAGAATTAAAATCGAACCGTAATTTATTAAAAGCTACTAATGAGCCTCGCTGACTAACATTCTCATCAATAACTAATTTGAGAGCTGATTGTAGTAAATGAGTAGCAGTATGATTTGATTCGGCTTTTGCTCTATTGGAATTATCAACTTTAGTTTCAACTAACTGATTTCTGCAAATTTCTCCTTTTTTTACCGTTCCACAATGCAAAAATATATTTTTTTTTCTTATGACTTTATCTATATAGATTTCCATTCCATCCCCAGAGATAGTTCCTGTATCACCAATTTGACCTCCTGATTCTCCATAAAATGATGTTTGATCGAGAATAATTTGAACAACTTGTCCTTGAATAGCTTTTTCTACAGAGTTTGAATCAAAAAATATTCCCTTCACTAATCCTTGAGAATTTAAAGAATCATATCCTTCAAAAATAGTTTGATCAAATAAATCTATTTCTCTTTCAATTGATCCTTTCAAAGTTAAATCAATTTTTTGAGAAGCTGCTTTTGCTCTTTCTTTTTGTGCCTCCATTTCTGTTGTAAAACCCTCTAAATCAACACTTATATTATTTTCTTCAAGTATTTCAGTAGTTAACTCTAAAGGAAATCCATAGGTATCATATAGTTCAAAAGCTTTAGATCCAGAGATTAATTTTTCGCCAGAACTTATAAAATCATTTAATAATTTTTCACCTCGATCTAAAGTTTCAAGAAATCTTTTTTCCTCGATATCGGTCTCTCTTAAAATTCGTTCTTTATTAATCTTTAAATCTGGATAGGTATTTTGCATCAAACTAATACCTATAGATGCAAGCTTAGAAACAAAATTATCTTGTATAGCTAATAATCTGCCATGCCTAATCATCCTTCTCAACAATCTTCGCAAGATATATCCCCTGCCTAGATTACTAGCAACCACTCCATCAGAAATTAAATGAATAATCGCTCTAGTATGATCGCCAAGTATTTTTAATGAAATCTGAGTACGTTCATCAGAAGAAAAATAATTAATCTTGGCGATAAACGCAGCCTCTTTTATAATTGGTAAAATTAAATCAGTTTCATAATTATTTGTCTTTTTTTGAAGAATTTGAGCCATACGTTCAAGCCCCATCCCAGTATCAATATTTTTAAACTCAAGATTTGTTAATATGCCATTTGAATCGCGATTATATTGCATGAATACAAGATTATAAAATTCAATAAAACGATTTCCGTCTTCTAGATCAATATTGTTAAGTCCTTTTTCAGGATAAAAATCATAATAAAGTTCTGAACAAGGACCACATGGACCTGTAGCGCCAGAAGACCAAAAATTATCCTTTTCATCTAACTGAATTATTCTATTTGGCTTTATCCCAATATCATCTCTCCAAATTTTTTCTGATTCATGGTCTTCATTAAAAACACTAATGATAATATTCTCTGGTTTAAGATGATATACATCAGTTACTAATTCCCAAGCCCACTGAATAGCCTCTTTTTTAAAATAATCTCCAAAAGAAAAATTACCTAACATTTCAAAAAAAGTATGATGTCTTGCAGTAACACCTACGTTTTCAATATCGTTAGTTCTTATACACTTTTGACTTGATGAGGCTCTAGGAGATGGTCTATTCCTTAACCCCAAAAATACAGGTTTAAAAGGTAGCATCCCAGCAATTGTTAGCATCACTGTGGGATCTTCTGGAATCAAAGAAGAACTAGATATGACCAAATGTGATTTACTTTCATAAAAATCTAAAAAGGCTTTTCTTATTTCATCACCTGTAATTGGAGTGGTTTTAGTTTGAGATTTCATTTATAACAGGATCAATAATGGGGTGATTAAAAAACACAAATTCGGTAATTCCACACTTAGATTCACACGGATTTATATTGTATATAACTAATGTCATAATACTAAAGAATCATAGTATGATAACTTCTGCGAAAACAAGTATTTCAGAGATGAATAAAGTTGAGCAAAAATTATCTGTGCAATATGAAACTTTTGCTGATGATACAAGTGCAATTAGATCCCTAGACTGGGATCGAAGTAGATTTGATATTGAATTTGGATTAAGAAATGGAACTACATACAATAGTTTTATCATTAGAGGCGAAAAACTAGCAATAATTGATACGAGTCACTCTAAATTTGAACAATTATGGTTTGAGCAATTACTAAAAGAAGTTGATCCACTAAAAATTGATTATTTAATTACTAGTCATACAGAACCAGACCACTCAGGTTTAATTGGAAACCTAATAAACCTTAATCCAAACATAACCTTAGTTGGTTCAAAATTAGCTCTCAAATTTATTGAGGACCAAATACATATTCCATTTAAAAGTTTAGAAGTCAAAAGTGGACAATATTTAGATCTTGGTGCTAATTCCAAAAGCGGGATAAGCCATAATATTGAATTTATAAGTGCCCCAAATTTACATTGGCCTGATACTATTTTCTCCTTCGATCACGGTACAAAGGTCTTATATACATGTGATGCATTTGGACTGCATTATTGCTCTAATGAATTCTTTGATAGTGATCAAAAGGAAATATATGATGATTTTCGTTTTTACTACGATTGCCTGATGGGTCCGAATGCAAGAAGTGTTCTGCAAGCTATCAAAAGAATAGATAAGTTGCCTGAACTTAAAACTATAGCGGTTGGTCATGGACCTTTGCTTCATAATCAAGTCGAGTTTTGGAAAGAAAAGTATTTAGAGTGGAGTAGTAATAAGAGTAAAGGTAATGAATTTGTATCTGTTTGCTACATAAGCGATTATGGGTATTGTGATCGACTAAGCCAATCTATATCTCATGGAATAAGTAAGGCAGATGCTCAGGTCCAATTAATTGATTTAAGATCTTCAGATTCTCAAGAATTAACAGGTTTAATTTCAGAATCTAAAGCCGTTGTAATCCCAACCTGGCCAGTAAATTCAGATAATGAATTAAAAGAGTCTCTTGGCACTCTCTTTGCCGCGTTAAAACCTAAACAATTTACAGCTGTTTATGATGCATTCGGAGGAAATGATGAGCCGATAGATTCATTAGCAAATAAATTAAGAGAATTAGGACAAAAAGAGGCCTTTTTACCCCTTAGAGTTAAAAATATTCCAGATCCAATTATCTATCAACAATTTGAAGAAGCTGGAACTGACTTAGGACAATTGATTAATAAGAAGAAAAACATTGCTTCAATGAAAAGTCTCGATTCAAAATTGGATAAAGCTTTAGGGAGATTAAGTGGAGGTTTATATGTCGTTACAGCTAGTCAAGGGGAAGGTTCGACTTTTAGACAAAGCGCGATGGTAGCAAGCTGGGTGAGTCAGGCAAGTTTTAGCCCTCCTGGTATTACAGTTGCAGTAGCAAAAGATAGAGCTATTGAATCTTACATGCAAGTTGGAGAAGGTTTTATAGTTAATATTTTGCGAGAAGATAACTATCAAAAAATGTTTAGACATTTTTTAAAAAGATTTGCACCTGGAGCTGATAGATTTGCTGGTGTAGATGTAGTGAACAACATCGCCAATGGTGGACCAGTACTTTCTGATTCTCTCGCGTTTTTAGATTGTAAAGTGAGTTCCAGATTGGAGACTCCAGATCATTGGATTATTTACGGTATCGTTGAAAATGGGAGTGTCTCAGATTTATCCTGTAAAACAGCCGTTCATCATAGGAAAGTTGCTAATCACTACTAAAATTAATCCTTAAAGATGTCAGATACTAATGCAAGTTTACTTTTAGAAAATAAAAACTTATCAACATTTGAAATTAGCGAGAACTTAACCTGCATCAGATTTCTAGATCAAAATAAAGAAAGATTTGAACTGGAATTTAATCTTGAGAAAGGAACATCATTCAATACTTTTTTAATCATAAGTGATGATGAATTATTCATTATTCATCCGCCTGAAAAAGAATATTCAAATTCACTTAATAAAGTAATTTCTAATTTTTTGAATCAGTTTAAATTCACCAAAATCAACATTATTACTGGGCATGTAAATCCTAAAATTATTGAAACTCTAAAGTCAATCAGTTTTCAATTTAGGAACTTAACTATCACGTGCTCGAATCCTGGGTTTAAGCTAATTAATGAACTTTGGAATCAAAGGAATCCAAATTTAAAAACTTTTATTGAGCAAGAATTACCCAAAATTAACATCGTAAAAAAAGAACTTACTTTAGAACTAGAAAATATTTCATTAAAACTATTTCCTGTTCCAACTGCCCGGTGGCCTGGTGGATTAATCGTTTATGAAGAGAATCAAGAACTACTTTTAAGTGAAAAAATATTTTCTGCGCATTTAGCATCCGCAGAATGGTCAGAAACTAACCGAATAAGTACAGAAACTGATAGGAAACATTTTTATGATTGCCTTATGGCACCAATGTCTAATCAAATCGTATCAATAACTGAAAAAATTTCTGAACTAGACATTAAAACTATCGCTCCTCTCCACGGTCCAGCAATAGAGTATAGCTTAAAAAGCTTCTTGAATGACTACATTAGATGGGGAGAAAATCTTGCAACCAACAAATCTAAAATTGTCTTGATATACGCAAGTGCTTATGGCAATACAGCTTCAATAGGTGATGCATTAGCTAAAGGTGTAAATAGAACTTCAGTAGAAGTTGAAAGTATTAACTGTGAATTTACATCTAATGATGGACTTATCGAATCTATTCAAAATGCTGATGGATATCTAATCGGATCGCCTACTTTGGGTGGACACGCCCCAACTCCAATAGTAAGTGCTCTTGGAACTCTGTTATCAGAGGGCAGTAGAGATAAACCAGTGGGCATTTTTGGTAGTTTCGGATGGAGCGGAGAAGCAATAGATTTGCTTGAAACCAAATTAAAAGATGGTGGCTTTAAATTTAGTTTTGATCCAATAAGAATAAAATTTAGTCCTAATAAACCAAAAATTAAAGAGCTAGAGGAAATTGGGACACATTTTGGGAGAAAAATTTTAAAAAAAGCTAAACAAAAACTTAGAAAATCAGATACCGGAATGATATCTAGTAAAACCGATCCAACATTACAAGCACTTGGAAGAGTACTAGGTTCACTGTGTGTTTTAACTGCCTCAAAAGGGAAAGATCAAAATAATGTAAAAGGGGCTATGCTTGCATCTTGGGTAAGCCAAGCAAGTTTTTCTCCTCCAGGTTTAAGTATTGCGGTAGCAAAAGATAGATCGGTGGAATCACTTCTTCAAAAAGGGGACTCTTTCGCATTAAATATTCTTAGCGAAAAAAATTTCAGGGGGCCTTTAAAAAGGTTTACAAAACCTTTCTCACCTGGAGAAGATCGATTTGCAGGATTAGATATTGAATTAACACCTAATAATCAAGTAATTATTCCCGAGTCATTAGCATGGTTAGATGCTTCTGTGAAAGAAAGAATGGAATGCGGAGATCATTGGGTAATATATGCTGAGGTTTTACACGGAGATATATTAAAATCTGATAATCTTACTGCTGTTCATCACCGCAAGAGTGGAGCCAACTACTAAACCAAATTATTTTTACTTATGACTCAAACAAAAGATCTAATAATCATTTCAGCTAGTTGCGGGAAAAATCTAGAACTTTCAAAAAAATTTCAGGAAAAAAGTAATGAACTGCAATTTAATTCTGAAATTTTAGATCTTACTACTTTTGATATTCCTTTATTCAATCCACGAATTCATACCAAAGCAAATATTCCAAATGAAATAGTTGAAATAAAAGAAAAGCTTTTTGCTACTGAAAAATGGATTATATGTTCGCCTGAATATAACGGTTCGATACCTCCAATTCTTTCAAATTTAATAGCATGGCTTTCCGTCTCAGGAGACGATTTTAGGAATTTATTTAATGGTCAGCCAATTGCGATTGCAACTTTTTCTGGTGGAGTTGGATTAGAATTGTTAACCTCATTACGAATCCAATTAGTACATTTAGGAAGTCAAGTGTTGGGTAGGCAGCTATTATCTTCATTCAGTAAACCAGTAGATATAAAAACAATAGAAGATATAATTCAACGACTATCACAAATGAAAAAATTAAAACTATAATTTCTTTTTATAAAAATTTAAACTAATTATATTTATTTATTTTCATTCCAAACTTTTAAAACTTCTCTGGCCATAGGTAGTGCATGTACAGATCCTCCTCCTGGGGTATTTTGTGCAAAAGCAACTATTAATAACTCACTTTTATCTGAAGGAGTAAAGCAAACAAACCACGCATGATCTGAACCTCCTTCTCCGTCTTCAGCAGTACCTGTTTTACCAGAAACTGGAGGTAAATTAGATACTCCATAATTAATAGAAACTCCGGTTCCAGATTCAACTACTTTTCTTAATCCATTTTTTACTAACTGAATATGGTTTGGATCAATATCAATTTTTATACGGTTTTGATTTAAAATGGATTGACCCTCTTTAGATAAATGAGGAGTTACTAAATAACCACCATTCGCAATTGCTGCATAAGCGCGAGCTATTTGAATAGGCGTTACTTGAACAACAAATTGACCAATTGCCATACTAGCAATATCTTCTGGCACCCAAGGAGTTTTTCCTGGTTCACCCCATCCTCTACCGTCCTTAGCCCATTGACTACTTGCTACTAACCCTATATTTTCTTGTTCGGAAATTTCTATTCCAGACAAGGCGGTAAAGCCAAACTTTTTAGAGGTATTATAAATTTCATCTACACCTACCCCATGGCCAATTTGATAAAAAAAGGTATTACTTGAAACTCTCAAAGCATCCTCATATCCTATTGTTCCAAACCCTAAATCATTATGTTCTCTAAAGCATTGACTTCCATATGTAATACAAGATTTAGTTTCTAAAAAAGTTTCGACAGGGAACTTTCCACTTTCTAAACCTGCAATAGCCGTTACAATTTTCCAAACACTTCCTGGATCATATGCATTTAAAGCTCTGTTAAATAATGGTTTAGATGGCGAATTAAATAATGCATCATATTCTTTTTGAGGCTTAAAATCTTTTGAAAAAAAATTCAAATCAAACGTTGGTTTACTAGCCATTGCTTTTATTGCCCCATCTCTTGGATCCATAACAATTATGGCTCCTCCATTTTTATCTTTAAGGACTTCTTCAGCAACTAATTGTAAGTTTAAATCAATTGTTAATTGAATATCTTTACCTTGTTTTGATGGTTTAATACCTAAAGATTTTGTGAACGTTCCCGAAGAGTTTACTTCAATCATTTCTCCTCCCCATTCCCCTCTTATATGATCTTCATAAACAAACTCAACTCCAGTTCTTCCTATTAAATCATTAAATTTATAACCTTTTTTAGACAAAATATTAAATTCTGAATCTGTTATGGGCTGCGTATAACCAATAACATGAGAAGCAACATTTTTAAAAGGATAATTTCTAATCATTTTTGTTGAAATCTCCATACCATTTAGGATATTTTCATTTTCTTTAAATTTGATAACTTGATCAACTTTTAAATCATCTAAAAGAGTTATTGAAAAATTATTATTTTTTAAACCATCAGAATATTTCTTTTGAAATGAATCAGCTGAAATATTGAATAATTTCGAAATTTTTGATTTATAAATGTGCCATGAATTTTCACTAACATATTGAGGTTTAATTATTAAAGAGTACTTAAAACGGCTATCTGCCAAAACCAATCCATTTTTATCGAGTATTCGGCCTCTAATTGGTTGAGTTGCAATTAGCCTAATTCTATTTTCGTCAGACATTTTTTTATAATTGTCATTATTTAGTAATTGCAAAAAAATTAATCTAAATAATATTAATAAAAAAGTAAATACAGTAATTGAATAAAAAATCAAAGGCTGTCTGTTCAAATTCGGAAACTTATTATTGAAATTACTATTTTTCAAAAGTTTACATCTCTTTCTGTAAAAACTTTTTTTCTAACAAATTAATAATCTCTTTAATACTTTTTAATTTTTGAGCTAAAAATTGATAATCATTAAGAGTCTTTCCTTTCTCAAATTCCAAACTTGATATATCTTTTTCTTGGTCTTTGTTTTCCATAAATCTACTAAAAAATTAATTTATTCACTATTGTTATTTTATAATATCCCAAATAATAAATTAGAAAGCGTCAAAATAATTTGAAATTTCATTTAATAAAGGTACTTAAATTGACTGATCTAAGCCTTGTTCAAAATAAGGATTGCAGCTATTTTTTGAAACACCTAAAGACCAACCAATGAATGCTGAGATAAATAAAATAACAACCATTGGCATTAGGGCTTGCTGAGTATTTTCAAGACTTAGCCATTCCTTCCAACTTCTGATAAATCTATCTCTTTGGAATTTTCTTTTTTCATTTTCTTCAGCCCTAGCTTTTTTTGCAAAAGACTTTTTAACCCACTTTTCAAAAGGTAGCTTTTTTGTAATTGACATTTTCCTCTCAACTTCTAATAATTGTCCAGAGTTAAGGTGTGGATGAAATGTGCTTATAAGCTCTAGAGTCTTCAGAAACATTTCTATACTTGCATCTTTTATTAGCTTTTGATCTTGACTTAAATCAGCCCAATCAATTTCGGGATAAAATCGATTTCTATTTGGGTGGATTTGGTCTTCTGACATTTGTCCAGGTTCTCTTAACCATCTATTTGTGTTTTCATCAAACCTTCTCCAATACAAAAATGGATTAATAAAGATTGTTTTACCTGCAATTTTGACAACATCTTGTTGTAAATGATTGCTAACTTTATTATCAGGACTTTTAGGTTTAACCAAAATCTAAAATTTATTATCTACTTAAAGATTATCTTTATTTAAAAATTTTTCCAGAAATAATAAATAATATTATTTCTTCATTGTTATTAATTAATTTTTGACAACTGCCAACGCTTTTTTAAATAATTACAATATTCACATTTAATAGATGGGGGAGGAAACTCATTAGATCTCAGTAGCTTTACTGTTTGAAGAACTTTGCCTTCTACCCATGAGGAAGAACAATCTAACTTAATAAAATGCACATCAAATTTTAGCTGATTATTAAAAAATTTTTCGTTCTTTTTTCCATTGAAATAAAGAAGATATGCTTCATCTGCAACTTTGAAACCATTTTTTTTAAATAGCCACTGATACATCTCTAGTTGTCTTTTATATGCTTTTGCATAATCATATTTATTGAAAGTTTCAAACCAATCAAAATTATTTCTTGATGTTGCTTTTACATCAACAATAATTAACTCTCCATTCTTTTTTTGCCAGACATCATCAACTGCGCCACCAAAATCATAATTATGATCAATGGATTTATACCTTATTCCTTTAAAATTACTTCTCCAAATATCTATATCTTTATGTTTAAAAGGTACAGCATCAATATTATACTCAATAAATAAAGGATGAGGTTCCTGTCTCTCTCGATAAAAATCAAACTCATTTTTACATAAATTATCTACAGCAATATTTAAAGTAAATGGTAATGATGGAGGTTTTATTTTATACTTTTTATCAAGAACGCAACATCTAGGGCAAGTAAGATATTTTTCAACAGTAGACCTACTTAATTTAATAGATTCATCCATAATTATTTTGTAAGAAAATTAAGGATATAAAAAATAATTAGAGTATTTTTATTCATACTTAATAGCAACACAATTATTATGATCTAAAGCAGAGTCATATCAGTTGGTTTGAGCACAGCATAACATAAAATTTGTTATTCATAACTCATATGCAATCTCGTTTTAGGAAAAGTTTTTATGATTCAGAGAAATAATTAATTCCTCAGTCGCAATAAATTAAACAGTTCTGATTAGTTGGATGATCTCTACATTCTTTATCCCAAAACGTTTGAAATTCTACAGAGCATTGTTCAAGTTCTTTTGGAGTTTCATTAAGATTTAACCCAGCATAG
>QBXH01000006.1 GCA_003283415.1 Prochlorococcus sp. AG-321-E21
TCAAATGGGTGACAAATGGATGCCATGCTATATGCACCAACATAACCATTAAAAAAGGAGCTAATTGCTCCCTAGATTAATCGACTGTCAATTTCTAATAAGGGAATGGTTCAGAGGTCATTTCTGTAACACCTAATTTCGCACAATAATCATAAACATCACGACCTTCTACACCAGAATATTCTTCTAATTTATTTGCTATTTTTCCACTCCATTGATCATTTTTAAGTGCAATACAAAGTTGTTTCCCTTTAAAATTTTTATAAACAGGTGTTAAACCAATAATCAAAACAAGTCCTAATCCGCCAATACTTATAATTGTTTTAGATTTTGTTGCCCAAAGTTCCTTAAAAAAAATTATAAAAAATCCTTTCATTAATACTTAATCGCCATCTGAGAATAAGGATAGCAACCATAAGATTTTTCTCTCAATAATTGTAATTTTCTAGAATTTATTTTTATAACTATTCCATCAGTAGGAATATCAGCAAAGATTTTTTTAGACTTCCATGCTTGCCTATAAGTTTCTATTTGAGAAGTCCTATTTGCTTGATAACTTTCAAGTACGGAGAAGCCCAATTTCCTAAGGTAATTGAGACTTTCGTATTGGTTGCAGTTACCGTTGATGATCTGGAAAGCTGCGAACGTGATTTTTTGGTTAGGTTCGTAGCTTTTGCTCCTGAGATATCCACTTGCGATTCTTTGACTAAATGCGGGTTCTTCTTCTTTGGTAAATAATTCTCCACGAACCATAAAACTTGATCTAATGTTGATCTCTTTGGGGATACTTTTAATTGTTTTGATTTTTTCCGAAACATCTATGCCTTTTCTACTAATTGCTTTTTCTAGATTGCCGTCTTTATAACTTATGGCAATAGCACAGCCGTCAACTTTTGCTTCGACAATAATCCTAGTATTAGGCAAAAGACCTTCTAGAAACTCTTCTAGGTTGTCTTTAGGAAGTGATGGTAAAACTAATTTATTTTGCTTATTAAAGTAATCGCATTTAGGGTTAATTCTTAAAAGATTTCTTTCTAACTGGTCAAACTGTTTATCTGTAATCAATGCACGGCCTGCACGATATTCGTCATCATAATATTTAATCTTTTCTTCTAGATATATAGTCATTTTTTAGCGTTTTTCTCCATAGTTTCTACGAACTTTTTACCAAGTGGAGTACTTAATAGTTCCTTATTAGCCATTAATCTTTTCCCTACTTCGCTTTCAAAAGTTAAAGGTTTCCAATCAATTTTCTTTTTAGGCTTAGGAAATCTGATATCTCTACCAGCTTTTAAACTTAATTTTTTATAGTATTCATAGCTTTTTAATTCTGATTCTTTTACTTGTTGTAAATCAACTCCAAAAGCAAATAAATCTTCTGCACTTGTATCTAATCCTTTATATTCATTTGTTATAAAGTCATACATTCCAATACCAACATCAAATTTTATAGGGCTTTCATACTTTCTAGCTTTACTTACCTTTTTTGGAATTAAAACTTCAACAGCTAAACCAATCTCTTTTAAAAATAAATTAAATTCTGATCTTTTTTCTTTTATAAATCTATCTTTATCTAAAAATAATTTAACTTTATCTTGGATATCTTTAGCAGCTTGTTTTCCTGATTTCTTTCGTTGTAAATTCTGTAAATCTAATATTGTTCGCTGATATTTTATTTCTGCTTTTTCATATTCTTCTGTAGCTTCAAGTTGTTGTTTTTCTAAATTTATTGGAACTGCTCTCCCTTCAGCAAAATATTCCGATTCTGCTTTTTTAAAATTTTCTAATTTAGCTTTTATTTGATTTTTTTCATCTAAAGCTTTTAATCTTTTATCTTTTTGTATTTCAACTTCTTCTTCGTGTTTTTCATCAGTCAAATAATCTTCCCATCTAAATAACTTAATTCGGTTTAAGATTTCTAATTCATTATCAATATTGTTATGAATTTGCTTGTAAGGAACAGTATTAGTAGCTTTGCAATTTAAATCCCCGTAAGCTTTGGCATTGTGACATTGTAAGAAAGCCATTTCTACTTCTACTTTTTCTCCACCTTTAGCCCATTTTTTTGTGCCAACAATTCTTCTTCTTGTAATAACATCCATACGACCACCGCAATGACCGCAGCGTATTACTCCTTGAAATAAATTAACTGTTTTATTTGTTGAGCCTGTAAAAGTTCTATTTAGTTTTCTGTTTTCTTTTGCTGCTGCGACCCTTTCAAATTGTTCTGTAGTAATAATTGGAGGGAATGGATAGCAAACAACTCCTCGCTTTGTCTTCTCTCCTAAAACTGCTCTATTTGTGAGGATGCACCTCATAATTGAATCTTTACTTAAATATTTATTTTTTCCATTTAAAGGACTTTTTACACCTTCGTTCTTTAAAATTTTTGCAATTTTCGCTATCCCCATTGTTTCAGACATATTAAAAATTCTTTGTACTAATTTCTTCTCTTCTTCAAAAGCTTTTGCTTTACCTGTAATTTCATCTATATAAATCCAAAAACTATATAAATTACCTTTAGTTCCTTTTTTTCTAGGTTTAAAAGAACTAAAGTCTCCCTCTGCTAGTTGTTTAGCTATTTTTTCTTCAGAACCATTTTTCCTACGTCTTTTTTCTTCCCACTCACTAGCTGCAGCCATGCTTGCACCTAAGAATTGAAACCATGAAGCATCATCTGTTCCGTTAAATGGGTTTCCTCCTAATTGAACAAATGCCAATTCCAAACCACTATCAAGAATTTTATTAAGGAGTTTTGTTGCTTCTCTAGCTCTAGATCTAGTTAATCGACTCCAACTTTCAACGACCACACAAGTTCCTCTAGGAATTTCCCCTCTTTCAGCAGCTTTTATTAATAAAGATAATGCTCCAATTTCACTATTTTTACCCCTACCAGATACTCCTAAATCTTTAAATTCAAATCCATCTAAATTTTTATATATTGGATGATCTCTAAGCCAATTAAGATAATCTTGCTCTTGTCTGTCTGCTCCTGATTTATCTTCTCCTGTTTGTGCCTTAGTACTAACTCGGATATATGAGACAGAAAACTTAGTAGCAACTGTTGTTACTTTACTGTTTGATATAGAAGTTTTTGTAGATGTTTCTGCCATTACCAAGAATTAACTTAAAGGTAGTATGGCAAAGGTTTTATGTTATGACAAAAGGGGTAGAATGAGTCATTTTATCTTTAACATCCCAAGCTTAACTTTTAAAGGTGAATTGATAAACATTTTGCTCATTACATAAATTAATTTAGGTAATGGAAGTGTATTGGTTAGAAAACCTACCCATTCTTTCGTTGATAATTTGAAGAAGTTAGAAAAGAAACTTCTTAATTTACTCTCATCAAAGCTCATTAATCTTCTGAGTCCGTATTGATAGAGTCTATGTCTTTGAGTTAATTCATATGGCCACAGTACTGACCATCCTTTAGTGGCTAATTCTAGTGAACTATATTCTGGTTCTTTCAAAAAGATTGCTAATTTCTCAGCAAGAAGTGGAGCTCTTCTTAATAGAGATCCAACCATATATCCAGATGCGGGATGAACCATACTTGCTGCTCCTCCAAAACCTAGAACTGATTGATTTTTATATGGTAGTGGTAGATTCATTGGAAATAAGCAATTCTCCTCATGAAAAATCTCTGATACTTTTACACCTTTATTGTGTAATCTACTTAAAAGTCTTTTTCTTAGATGGTCTTGAGAAAAAGCAGGGTAACTAGCTAGTGATGTCTCTTCAACAAAATAGGTTTCATTACCTAAATCCATTGCATAAAGAAAGGAGGGAGATTTCAACAACTCATCATCATCTAAATGGTCAGAACGAAAATCCATTAAAACAAATTGATCTTTATTTACAGGAGGATTAGAAAATTTACCTACTATTCCATAAGCAGCTTGCTGGGCTAATCCTTTCGAATTTGGTCTTTTAATAAATTTACTATTGTGTCCGCTTGCATCTATAACTAATCTTGCCTTTAGTTTTAACCCTGATAAGCAAATTACTTCAGAAATTTTGTTTTCTGATTTAATTAATTTTGCAGTTTCATTCAACCATTGAATACCATTGCATTTCTTCAAAAGGTCATTTTGAAAAGCTTCCTGATTTATTAACCCATAATCATAAAAATGTTTTGTGGGATTATTCCCTTTCTCCTTTATTCCATCTCCAAAATAGCTGACAGTTTCTGACCATCTATGAGATAGTAAGGACTCTAAACCTAATTCCTCCAATTCAGAGGCCCAGATCCCATAAGTGTTTTCCCATTTTTCATGAGGAGATTTTGTAGATATGCCTTTAATATTAAGACTTTGTTTGGCTAACTCTGAAGCTAAACATAAAGCAGCAGGCCCAGAACCTAATATTAAAATATCAAGAATTTGCATAAAAATTTTAATCTAAAGGTTGTTAAGTTTCTTCTTCATTAGAAATTAGTTGATCTTCTTCCTCAATTTGTTCATGAGGAACCAACACAACCTCCGATAAATGATCTCCATCATCTAATCGTTGTAGTTTTACACCTGTCGCAGCTCTTGATTGTTGAGAAATTTTATCAGCATTAGTTCTAACAATTACACCTCTTTCGGTAACCAAAAGTAATTCTTCACCTTCTCCAAGAACTTTTAGTCCAACGAGTGAATCATCTTTTATTCTGAATTTTATTGCTCTTAGTCCCATTCCTGCGCGTTTTTGTAATCTAAAATTTGTTACTGGAACTCTTTTTCCAAGACCGAAAGCACTGGCTAATAGAACCCAGGGTCCATTTGAAGACTTACTTTCAATATCTTCCTCATTCTCAAGATCCTCCTCAAGATTCGCCAGTTGATCTACAAGGTCACGACTTAAAACATCCATTGAAACAAGTTTATCGTCGTTTTTTAAGTTCATTGATTTAACACCTCTAGCAGTTCTTCCAAGAGGTCTTAATTCATTGATATCTAACCTAAAATGAATGGTCATTCCTCTTCTTGAACCAATTAAGACACTATCTCCTTCTGTTGATAATCTAACCCAAGTTAGAGCATCTCCTTCTTCTAGGTTAATTGCTATTAGCCCATTTGAACGTACTTTTGAAAAAGCAGATAGTGGAGTCCTTTTTATAAAGCCAGCTTTGGTTAGCATTAATAAATAACACTCATTATCAAAAGAATCTACTGAAACAAGAGATGTGATTTGTTCTTCTCTCGGTATGGGGAGTAGTTGAACAGAGGGAGTCCCTTTAGCTGTTCTACTACTAATAGGTACTCGATAAGCTGGAAGTGCATAAGCTACTCCTCTTTCACTGAAAAGCAAAAGAGAATCATGATCATTGCAGCTTATGAATAATTTAACTTCATCATCTTGTTGGTTTTTTGTTCCCGCTTTACCTCTAGATCCCCTACTTGTGGATTCGAATTCACTCACAGGCATTCTTTTTAAGTATCCTGCAGTAGTTAATAAAACAACGGATCTTTCATTGGCAATTAAGTCAATATCATCTAATCCCCCGCCTAAATTGAGAATCTCTGTTTTTCTTGGAGATGAAAATCTTTCGTCTATTTTACAAAGCTCTTCAAGAATAATTTCATTTATCCTCTCCTTATCATTCAATATGTTTTTGTAATCTGTGATTTTTCTTGTAAGCTCGTCATGTTCTGCTTTGATTTTATCTGCCTCTAAAGCGGTTAATCGTCTTAATTGCATTTGTAAAATTGCATCTGCTTGAATTACAGATAATTCATGATCATTTTGCAATTGTTCTCTTGCTGTATTTGTATCTTTTGCAGATCTTATTAAATTTATTATGTTATCCATGGCGTCAAGAGCTAAAAGAAGACCTTTGATAATGTGATCTCTCTCTTCTGCTTTTTTCAATAAGAAACTTGTCCTCCTTTTAATTGTTTCAATTCTAAATTCTAGAAATACATCTAGCATTTTCCTGAGAGAAAGGGTTGTTGGTTCTCCTTTGACGAGGGCTAAAATGTTTGCGCTAAAATTATTTTGTAGAGGTGTTATTTTAAATAAATTATTCAGAACAACTTGAGGATAGGCATCTCTTTTAAGCTCAATCACAATTCTCATCCCATCTCTATCACTTTCATCTCGAATATCAGATATCCCATCTAATCTTTTCTCATTTACTAGATCTGCGATTCTTTCTATAAGAGCTGCTTTATTAGTTTGAAATGGAAGCTCAGTAATTATTACTGCATCCTTTTCTGCTCTTCCAGGAGATTTGATTTGTTCAATATCTGCAACCCCTCTCATAGTTATCGACCCTTTTCCTGATTTAAATGTTTCTCTGATACCCTCTTTTCCTAATATCTGTCCTCCAGTTGGAAAATCTGGTCCTTTTATTAATTCAAAAAGTTCTTTATCTTCTGTTAAGGGATTTTTGATGATGCATTTAATACCATCAATTAATTCTCCTAAATTATGCGGGGGTATGTTTGTTGCCATTCCTACAGCAATGCCTGATGATCCATTTAATAGAAGCTGAGGTATCCTTGCTGGTAAAACTGTTGGTTCTTGTTGTGATCCATCAAAATTATCGGAAAAATCCACAGTCTCAGATTCAATATCTTCGAGTAAACTTTCATCTGTTAGGGATTGAAGACGTGATTCTGTATATCTCATCGCGGCAGGCGGATCATTATCTACAGATCCGAAATTTCCATGACCATCTATTAATGGCATTCTCATAGAGAAATCCTGAGCCATCCGTACTAATGCATCATAAACAGCAGTATCTCCATGAGGGTGGTACTTTCCTAAAACCTCTCCAACAACTCTTGCACATTTTCTGTATGGCCTGCCGCTTGTTAAACCAAGTTCATACATCGCATACAAAATCCTTCTGTGAACTGGTTTTAATCCATCTCTTGCATCTGGAAGAGCACGTCCTACAATCACACTCATCGCATACTCTAGGTAAGAGCGCGACATTTCATTTCTTAAATCAGTCTGGATGATTCGATCGTTATTTTCACTCAGACCAAAATTCTCAGAATCAACAATATCGGACATATAAAAAACCTTTATTTAATAATAATCCCTGATTGTCAGAATAAATAAAAAAAAGCTAATAATTAATTTTCAAATACTCACATTTATACACAAATAATAAAAAAACTCTTTTGTTTTTCAATAATTCTTGGCTTATTACACCTTTAGTTGTTAATTTAATCAGAATAATTAATAAATTCGTGAATATTGAAATTGGTTTAAACAAAAAAGTTAGAAGGGCCTACGGTATTGATGAAATAGCGTTAGTGCCTGGTAATCGAACCTTAGATTACGATTTAACCAATCCTTCTTGGTCAATTGGAAATATTGAGAGAGAAATCCCTATTATTGCTAGTGCAATGGATAGTGTTGTTGATGTAAGTACAGCTGTAGAGCTTTCTAAGTTGGGAGCCCTTGGTGTTCTTAATATGGAAGGGATTCAGACAAGATATGAAAATCCAAAAGAGGTATTGAGTCAAATCTCATCTGTCGGGAAAAGAGAATTTGTTCCCTTAATGCAAAAAATATACAGTGAACCTATAAAAGAAGATCTAATAATACAAAGAATTAACGAAATTAAAGATAAAGGTGGGATAGCAGCTTTAAGTGGAACCCCTCAAGCTGCTATTAAATTTAAAGAAACACTAGTCAAATCAAAAATAGATTTATTTTTTCTTCAAGGGACAGTAGTTTCAACAGAGCATTTGGGTATGGATGGAAAGGAAACATTAAACATTAAGAGTCTCTGTGAATCTTTAAAAGTACCTGTTGTTGCTGGGAATTGTGTAACTTATAAAGTCGCGCATCTTCTTATGAAAGCTGGTGTATCAGGACTTATGGTGGGAATTGGTCCGGGTGCTGCTTGTACTTCAAGAGGGGTTTTAGGTATCGGCATACCCCAGGCAACAGCAATATCAGACTGCAGTTCAGCAAGAGATGATTATTTTGAAGAAACTGGTTGTTATGTTCCAATAATTGCTGATGGCGGAATTATTACAGGTGGAGATATCTGTAAATGTATTGCTTGTGGTTCTGATGCTGTAATGATCGGTTCTCCAATAGCTAAATCATTAACTGCACCAGGGAACGGATTTCACTGGGGAATGGCAACACCTAGTCCTGTTTTACCAAGAGGGACAAGAATTGAAGTTGGTTCTACTGGTTCTTTAGAAAGAATCATAAAAGGTCCGGCATTACTCGATGACGGGACACATAATTTACTTGGAGCAATTAGGACATCAATGAGTACTCTTGGAGCTAAAAATATTAAAGAAATGCAAAATGTTGAGATTGTAATTGCACCATCTCTCTTGACAGAGGGCAAAGTATATCAAAAAGCTCAACAACTCGGAATGGGTAAATAATATGAAATCTTAAAGCTTTTAATGGTTAAAATTTCTCTTTACGAGTTATGATTAAAATATGGGGGAAACCTCATACTCCTCACACACCAAATCGCCCGATTTATCGGGCTTTTTTAAGTTGTTTTGTTACTTATATGTGTTTATCTGTAATGAAATCATCACTTAAAAGAATAGCTTGCTAAATTTTCTAAAGGAATATTTAAATTATGTCATCAGCTCCAGCCGTCACTGATTCTTCATTTGACAAAGAGGTTTTGCAAAGTGATCTGCCAGTCTTGGTTGATTTTTGGGCTCCATGGTGTGGTCCTTGCAGGATGGTCGCACCAGTTGTAGAAGAAATTTCTAAAGACTTTGAAGGCAAAATTAAAGTATTTAAATTAAATACAGATGAGAATCCAAATGTTGCAAGTCAGTATGGAATCAGAAGTATCCCAACCTTAATGATCTTTAAAGGTGGACAGAAAGTTGATACTGTTGTCGGAGCAGTGCCAAAAGCGACTCTTTCAAGTACTTTATCGAAACACTTATAAAATAAAGTATTGTCTAAAATAGGACTTATAGACTATGGGATGGGTAATATTCATTCCGTAACAAAAGCCTTAGAAAGCCTTGAAGAAGAAATAATTTTAATTAGAAATAATTATGAAATAAAAGACTGTAAAGCTTTAATACTTCCTGGTGTGGGTTCATTTGATCCTGCAATAAATAATCTCAGTAATACAGGGTTAATTATTGATATTAAAAATTGGATTAAAAGTGGTAAATCATTTTTGGGCATTTGTCTTGGATTGCAACTACTTTTTGAATCAAGTGATGAAGGTTCAATTAATGGACTTGGAATAGTAAATGGCCAAATAAAAAAAATCCCTCAACTGTCTGATCAAAGAATCCCCCATGTTGGATGGTGTGAACTTTTCCCAACAAAAAATAATAGCTTATTAAAAGAGGATGAATTAAATAATTGGGTATATTTTGTTCATTCTTATCATGCAGTGCCATCAAATACTGATTTAATAACTGCAAATGTTAGTTATGGTTCTGAGAAATTGACAGCAATGATAGAAAAAGATAATTTACTTGCTTGCCAGTTTCATCCTGAAAAATCAGGGAAAACTGGAGAAAAACTTTTACGTAGATGGATTAAAAGGATTCAATAATATCATTTAGTATATGAAAACAAATTTGAGGTTAATTGGGGGACGAAAGCTTGAGTCCCCTAATAATATTGGCACTAGGCCAACAACCTTAATGGTAAGAGAAGCAATTTTCAATATTTTGAAAAATACTGTAGAAAACTCTAGTTGGCTAGATTTATTTAGTGGAACAGGGGTAATATCCTGTGAAGCATATAATCATGGAGCAAAAAAAATAGTTGCAATTGAAAAAAACAAAAACAATGCAAAAATTTGTTTGAAAAATCTATATTCATTGCAAAATATAGTTAATCGAAAAAATGATATTGATGTTATTTGCAAAGATGTATTAATTTGGACAAAGCCCAATGCTGAGAGGAGTATCTCTTCTTCAAATGACTTTAATAAAATAAAATTTGACTTTATCTACTTAGATCCCCCATATAGAGCTGATTACCATGAATTACTTTTAAATCAAATTTTTAATTGTAATTTTATAAAGAAAGGCACTATTGTTATTTGCGAACATTCACTCAATTTACATATTAAGAAGAATATTTTGTGGGAGATTTATGATGTTAGAACTTATGGTCAATCAAAATTGACTTTTTTAATCCATATCTAACATTCCTGAACCTCTCCTATATTGATTCCACGCGCTAACAAATAATCCTAGAAGGGTTATCGGAACTAAACCTAAAACTATCCCGCATAAAAGAGGTTCAATCATTTTTCTGATTTTTTTAATTTCTTAATAATAATTGTTACACAGAGAGGATTTTTTATAACAACATCTTCATCATCTGCGACAGAAAAACTTTGAAAATGAAAATCTGTAAACAGAGTTATATTTTTTAAGTGATCTTACTAAAATTTTATTCTTTACTTTATTCATTAAGAGAATAATATTTATATTCTTAAAGCTCTTCAACTCAATTGACCTGTTACAGAATTTGATAGTCTCATTAAAATTAAATGTGTGGATGTAATAGTATTACTGCAAGCGGAATAGTTGGATTAGTTTTACATTCAAGAACCCATTTTTTAAATGGTAGAGAAATCATAAAACAATCTTTGGAGTATCTTACTCCTCCTAAACAAGTTTGGAAATTAATCCTCAAAACATGTCTAATTTATTAAATATTTTCAAATCTTGCAATGAATTTTGGAAAAAATAATAATAACTTGAAAGTAATATTGGTTGAACCAAATGGTCCTATAAATGTTGGGAGCATAGCAAGATTATGTTCTAATTTTGAAGTAAATGAATTAAGGATCGTTTCTCCTCAATGTGATATTTGTTCTTTAGAAGCTAGAAAAATGGCTCTTAAAGGACAAATATATATTGATAATTGTCAAATTTTTAATAGCATCCAGGAAGCAATTTTTGATTGTGATTTGGTCCTTGCTACATGTGGAAGAATTGATTTAAGTAATGATATTGAATGTGAATCTCCCGAGGAAATATCTAAATGGATTTCATCTTATGTAGAAATTAATAATATAGGAATTTTATTTGGAAGAGAGGATAGAGGTTTGAGTAATAATGAATTACTTTTTGCCAATAAGATTTTTAATATTAAAACTTCTCAAAATTATCCTTCTTTAAACTTATCTCACGCAGTATCAATAATCTTATATGAATTAAATAAATCTTCAACAAATAATCTCAAGAAAAATTCTCAAGTTTTTAACCTTGCATCATCGAAACAAATTTATGAATCTTTTAATGAAATAGAAGGAATGCTTATTAGAACTGGGTATCTTTTGGAACATACATCTTTTTCAAAAATAAGTAAATTTAAAAAATTTATTTTAAAAGCAAAGACATCAAGTTATGAGCTAAATGTCTTAAGAGGAATCGTTCACCAAATTAACTGGTTTTTAAATAATTCAAAAGGGAAGTGAAATTCAGATGCTTTAATAAAAAAAATTATTTTTTTAGTTAAAATTTTTATTGATAATAGGTTTGAAGATGTTCTTAACTTGCCTTTTTACATTAATAAAACGAAGTTTTAAAAAATAATTTTTAATTAGAAATAAATTTAAATAAAAATAAGCTTAAATCTACTCAAAATCTTCAATTTAATTTGTATATTTACTAATAACATTTTCTGAAGTATCATCTATTGATCATTAGAAAATAAAGTAAATCTAAAGTTGTGAATACTACAAAAAAAAGAAGAATTTTTCCTTTTACTGCTGTAATTGGTCAAGAAGAAATGAAATTAGCTCTTTTATTAAATGTTATAGATCCAAGGATTGGAGGAGTAATGATTATGGGTGACAGAGGAACTGGGAAATCTACTACTATAAGAGCTCTTGCAGACTTGTTACCAGCTATAGATGTTGTTAAAGATGATCCTTATAATAGTTCACTTATTGATCCAGATTTACAAAGTAAAGAAGTTTTAGAGAAAATTGTACAAGGAGGTACTTTAGAAAAAGATAAAAAACAAGTACCAATGGTTGATCTGCCATTAGGGGCAACCGAAGACAGACTGTGCGGAACAATTGATATTGAAAAGGCTTTAAGCGAAGGGATTAAAGCTTTTGAACCAGGCTTATTAGCAAAAGCTAATAGAGGGTTGTTATACGTTGATGAAGTCAATCTGCTTGACGATCATTTAGTTGATGTTCTTTTAGATTCTGCCGCTTCTGGATGGAATACTGTTGAAAGAGAGGGAGTCTCAGTTAGACACCCTGCCAGATTTGTTTTAATTGGCTCTGGTAATCCAGAAGAAGGAGAACTTCGACCTCAGTTATTAGATAGGTTTGGTATGAGCGTAGAGGTTAAGACAGTAAGAGATGCAGAATTAAGGGTTAAAGTTGTTGATCAGAGAACCTCATTTGATGATAATCCCGATCAATTCTCATTAAGTGTTGAGAAACAGCAAGATGACCTTCAGCAAAAAGTTATTAAAGCTCAAGAGATTTTAAATTCAGTTCGTTTGGATGATGATCTTAGATTAAACATATCAGCCATTTGTGGCGAACTTGATGTTGATGGATTAAGAGGCGATATTGTAACTAATCGATCTGCAAGAGCAATTGCTGCATTTGAGGGAAGAACTGAAGTTCAAGAAGAAGATATCGCGAGAGTAATTACTTGTTCGTTAAGGCATCGATTAAGAAAAGATCCTTTAGAGCAAGTCGATTCAGGAGAAAGAGTCATTCAAGCATTCTGTAAAGTCTTCGATTTAAATGAAAAAGATAACCTTTCCAAATTTCAGTTATCATCACGAGAATAGTATAGTGAGGATTATTGGCATTGATCCTGGATTAGGAAGAGTTGGATATGGAATTATAGAGATTTATAATGAAAAGAAGATATTTCTAGATTGTGGTGTAATTGAAACCAATAAAAATAAAGAAGAGGGAGATAGACTATATGAAATTTTTCATGATCTCAATACATTAATTGATCAGTGGAAACCTGATATTGCTGCTGTAGAGAAGTTTTTCTTTTACAGATCTAGTACTACTATTAGCGTAGTTCAGGCTCGGGGAGTGATAATGATGGTATTTGCTTCCAAGAACATCAAAGTTAGTGAGTACGCTCCTTCTCAAGTTAAACTTACTATTGCAGGTTCTGGCAAAGCATCAAAGAAGGAAGTTATTGACGCGGTAATGTATAACTTAAATTTAAATCATGCGCCAAAACATGATGACTCAGCGGATGCATTAGCGATAGCCTTAACAAAATTAAATGAAGAAGGATTCAATTAGATAAAACTTATGATTATTTCAGAAAAAAAGAATTGTGAAAGGAAATCTTTTAAAGATTTGAGAAATAAAAATTCAGCAATTAAGATTAAAAATGTCGAAATTAATGTAAAAAAGTATATTGATTCAATCTTTAGAAAAGATTTAAAAAAAAAGTATATTGGAATTTATTGGCCTCTTGAAAATGAAGTTGATTTAAGAACTCTTGGAGATAAATATTTATTAGCTTTACCAAGATGTGAAAAAAATAAAAAACTCTTGTTTTGTGCATGGGATAAGAAACAATTATCTCATGATTTACATGGGATACTAGCTCCTTATTCTTCAAATAAATTAAGTTATGAAAAAATTTGTATGATCTTTGTTCCATGTCTTTCCGTTGATAGAAATTTAATAAGATTAGGATACGGTGGAGGATATTTTGATAAATTAAGGGAAGATAAAAATTGGAGAGCTATTCCATGTATTGGGGTCTTAACTTCTAATTGTGTAAGCCATCAATTATTGACTAGAGCTGATTGGGATATCCCTCTATCAGGTTTTATAACGGAAAAAGAAATATTAGTATAGTCTATAGCTAATTTGATTCTTTAATAATCGTATAAGAATGGAAAATAAAGAAACTTATACTAAATTATATAAATTAGTCGAAAAGCTTAAAAATGCAGAAGATCCCAAAAGAAAATATGAATTTATTTTATGGTTAGGTAAAAAATTGAAAATTCCAAATAAAAGCATCCTAATTCCTGAAAATAAAGTTCAAGGATGTGTTTCTGAAGTATTTGTTAAAGCAAGTTTTCAAGAAGGTAAACTTTATTGGGAAGGGTATTCTGATGCTTTAATAACAAAGGGTTTGCTAGCCTTCCTTATCAATGGGATGAATGAATTATCGCCAAAAGAAGTCGTTAATATAAACAACAAATTTATAGAGGATACAGGTTTAAAAGCTAGTTTAACTCCCTCAAGATCAAATGGTTTTTTAAATATTCTCTTAAAAATGCAGTCTCAGGCAAATGAATTTTTGTCGGATTAATATTATAAAATTGAAATTGAAACTATAAAAAAATAACAAATGCAAAAATGTAAGATTGGAATTATTGGTTTTGGAACAGTTGGAAAAGGCATTTATAAAATCTTAAAATCGACAAATGACATACATCCAATTTTAAAAGATATTGAAATCGTAGGAATAGCTGTTAAAAATATCAATAAAAAAAGGGATATTGAATTAGAAAATAATCTATTAATAAATGATCCTTATAAATTAATTAAAGATCCAAAAGTTGATGTAATTGTAGAAGTAATGGGTGGGAGAGATATTGCCAAGGATATTATTATGAAATCGCTAAAGGCTGGTAAATCAGTAGTTACAGCTAATAAAGCAGTAATTGCTAGATATGGGAGTGAAATATATTCCACAGCATCTAAGAATGGTGTTTATGTTTTAACAGAAGCAGCAGTCTGTGGAGGGATACCAATAATTGAACCTTTAAAAAGATCTCTTAAAAGTAATCAAATAAATAAAATGGTTGGGATAATAAACGGTACAACAAATTTTATACTTTCAAAAATGACAAATGAAAAAGCTGATTATAAGGTAACATTACAATTAGCTCAGAAACTTGGTTTCGCAGAATTTGATCCAACTGCTGATGTTGAAGGTCATGATGCAGCTGATAAGATTTCAATTCTTAGTGAGCTCGCATTTGGAGGCAAAATTAATAGAGATTCAATTAGTACAGATGGTATTAATCAAATAGATATCAAAGATATTGAATATGCAAATAAACTAGGTTTTGAAATAAAACTTTTAGCCTACTCAGAAAGAAATCATATTAATATCAATGATTCTCTCCCTCTTAATATTTGGGTAGCTCCCTCTTTAATCCCCAAATCTCATCCTTTGGCAACGGTTAATGGTGTAAATAATGCCATTCTTGTAGAGGCGGACCCACTAGGGGAAATAATGTTGTACGGACCAGGTGCAGGAAGTGGTCCAACCGCTGCTTCTGTTGTCTCTGATATATTAAATTTAAAGGCTTCATTAACAAAGGATGCGCCATCAATTGATCCATTATTATCTTTTAATTTTTGGAGAGACTGCCATGTCATTGATTTTAATCAAATATCAAAAAAGAATTATCTCAGGATTATTTGTTTAGATACTCCAGGAGTAATTGGTAAGATTGGAGATCTTTTTGGTAAGAATGATGTCTCAATAGAATCAATTGTCCAGCTAGATGCAAGTGAGAATAAAGCAGAAATTGTTGTGATCACTCATGAAGTCTCAAATGGTAAATTTGAAAAATTAAAGGAAGAAATAAATGCTCTTTATGAAGTTGAATTAATTGCTAGCCAATTAAGTTGTATTTGAAAACAACATTTGCATATCTCCCTTTAGCTTGTTAAACCAAAGAAAGGAAATGTATTTATGTAATGAGTTTTTTAAAATTAGAAGAAAACAAAAATAATTTTAAATTTAATCCTAGTGATAGTTGTAAAAAACTTTATAAAGGAGCATGTGTGAAAATTAAAAATAGTCAGAAGACATTTCAAGTTGTAGGAATTAATCCAGAGAGTAAAGTTTGTTGGATAAGAGAGTGGCCTTTTGCTTTGGAAGTTAACAAGACATTCTCTTTGGAAATTAATCAAATTACCGTACAAACTTTTTGCGCTGATAGTTTTAATGAAGGGTAAATTTCTGTAATACCAAATAGTATGAATAATAATTTTTTAATAGCTTTATTTGTTTTCTTAATTTCACTATCACAATATTCTTGCGTTTCTAGTAATAAAACCAAAAGAATTATAGTTGCAAGTTCAGGTAAAGTTGAATCTTTAGATCCTGCTAGGGCAAGTACTCTTAAATCACTTCAACTATTAAGTTCGCTTGGTGATACTTTATATGAATTAAATTCTGAAGGTGAATTAATTCCTGAATTAGCATCGGGAATGCCAATTTTTTCAAAAGATAAATTACAAATAATAGTTTATCTTAAAAAGAATGTTCTTTTTCATGATGGAACTTCATTTAATTCAAATGCTATAAAGTTTTCTTTTGATAGATTTAAAAGAATTGGAACAATGAATTATATTTTGGGGAATAAAATTAAATCTATAGAAACTCCAAGCGAATATAAGGTAATTATTAATCTAAACAAACCATCAAGCTCAATTAATGGGTTACTGACATCTGTTAATTTGACACCTATTTCACCCACTTATTATAAAGATTATTCTGATAAGTTTTTAAATGATAAATTTGTTGGTACTGGTAAATATATATTGAATAGATTTTCAAATCAAATTCAAATAATTGATCCAAATTTAAATTATTGGGGTGATAAACCTAATAATGAAGGCATTAGTTTTATTGGATATTCCAACTCTTCTTCTCTTTTCGGAGCTCTAAAAAGTAAACAAATTGATGTTCTTTTATCAAATTCAATCGATGATATTCAAAGAAATAATTTAAAGTCATTAAGCAAAAATAAAGAAATTAAAGAAGGTAAGAGTCCTGCGACAGAATTAAGTTTTATTAGTCTAAGAACAAATTCATACCCTTTAAATAATCTTAATGTGAGGTTAGCTATAGCTAAAAGTCTTAATAGGGATTACATAAGCGAAAAGGTTAGTTATGGATTAAGGCAACCATCAAGATCACTTGTTCCCCCAATTTATAAAAAAGATAAGAAAGAATTATGGCCAGAATATAATCCTTTGGAAGCAAAAGTTTTACTACAAAAAGAAGGTTACTGTAACGGTAATGTTTTGGATTTTCCTCTTACTTACAGATCTAATGTACCTGCTGATAAACTAATTGCTCTTTCTTGGCAAGAACAAATAAAAAATATTTTGAATGAATGTATTAATGTTCAACTCAATGGAGTGGAATCCACAACTATTTATAAAAATCTAAATTTAGGTATATATACTGCGGTTATTCTTGACTGGACAGGTGCTTATTCTGACCCCGAGGCATATCTAACACCCCTTCTAAGTTGCAGTGAAATTGATGGTTTAAACTGTAAAAAAGGAGAATCAGTTTACAGCGGTAGTTTTTGGGGATCAAATTTAGTAGAAGATTTATTTCTTGATAGCGAAAATTTAAACGGTAGAGAAAGATTAGCGAAATTAATTGAAATAGAGACAATAGCTTCTGAATTGATACCTTATATTCCAATATGGATTTCATCTCAAAAAGCTTGGTCGCAAAATGAGATTTCAAAACCTATTTTTAATGGTGCAGGAATTATTTTATTGAGTGATCTCAAATTCATTAATGAGTAGAGATCTAAATAAACTTTTAAATTATTCTTTATTAAAGATTTCTTTAATACCTTTAACGTTGTTGATAATATCAACATTAGTTTTTATTTTGTTGAGAGTAGCTCCAGGAGACCCAGTTGACGCAATTTTAGGATCTGGAGCAAATGAAGCTTCAAGAGAAATTCTTAGATACAAATTAGGGTTAAACGAATCTCTTCTTAGCCAATATCTTTCTTATATTAATAATATTGCGCACTTGAATTTTGGAGAATCTCTAAGTACACAAGAACCAGTGCTTGATATTATTTTAAAATCATTACCAGCGAGTCTGGAACTAGGCACCTTTTCAATATTTTTTGCAATCCTAATAGGCTTTCCGCTTGGCTTTTTTGGTTTAAAAAATAAAGGAAAAAAAGGAGACTACTTAGCTAGAGTAATTGGAATTTCTTCATATGCAATTCCTCCTTTCTGGGGAGCTATTTTAGCTCAATTAATATTCTCTGTATATTTAAGAATTTTTCCAATTGGTGGGAGGTTCCCAATCACTTATAGCCAACCTCAAATTACAGGCTTTTTAGTTTTAGATAGTCTTCTAAATAATAATTTTATCTCGTTGAGAGACAGTATATATTATCTTGCACTCCCATCCATAACCCTTGGATTTCTTTTGAGCGGAATTTTTAGTAGATCTTTAAGAATAAATTTAGATAAGACACTAAAAAGCGATTATGTTAATGCTGCTTTATGCAGAGGAATTACAAGAAGGAAAATTATCTTAAATCACTCTTTACCTAATGCACTTCTGCCTATTGTGACTATTTCAGGTTTAACAATAGCTTCTTTAGCAGGTGGAGCGCTTCTTTTTGAAGTAACTTTTTCATGGCCAGGGATAGCTTTAAGATTATATGAAGCTATTTCCCAACGTGATTATTCTGTTGTTCAAGGAATCGTAATTATTACTTCTTTCCTAATAGTCTCATTAAATTTATTTGTAGATATTTTAATTGCTATATTAGATCCTCGAATTGAGTACTAATTTTTGATTATTGCTTTTAAGGTCTTTCTATCGAAAATATGAAAACCAAGATTGATGTCTGTTTGATTTTTTATAATTTTAGTTCTTTTATTTTTTTTTATATTTTCTAAGAATTCTACGATAACTTTTAAAGATAAATTTTGAACAGAGTTAGGATTAGATCCAATAAAAGATTTATTTATTTTAAAAATATCATCATTTCCAATATTTTCTGAAAAATTATCATTGATTCTTATTGGTGAAAAATGACTTGATCCCTCAATAATTAAGAATCTATTTAAAGGGTTATTACTTGTGGATAAAAATACTTTGAATTGCTCACTTATCAATGGAGTTATAAGATCATATGTTCCTCCAATAAATAATACTGGCATCTCGATTCCAGAATCTTTTTCATTTGGCCATATTAAGCTGCCAAATGAATTAAATCCTATTATTCCATTTGCTTTCTTTGAATTATTTGTTTCAGGTAATGGAATTTCGTTTAATTGACATTGAATTAATTTTGATAAATTTGTTATTGCAAAATCTTTTAAAGCTAAATTACATCTGTTCTCGAAGTCATCTTTAGGTAAATCACCTTCATATAAAAAAGCTATTAAAGCTCCTAAAGAATGTCCCATTAAAATATAGGAATCATGGGCTAATCCTAATTTCCCATTATTATTCGCTTTTATTACAGTATCTAAATCTTTGATACGGTAAAGAAAGAAGTCAGCACTACTTGGAATTGCATCAGTACCTTCTATAACCTCTAAAAAAGCCTCTGAATTACTTCCTTCATGGTCTATAAATAATACAGGCCAACCTCTCTTACTTAATTCAATTCCAATCCATCTGAAATTATCAATATCTCCTCCAAGTCCGGGCATAAATATAATTAGATCTTTATTTGATTTGATTTTATTATTTTTCCACATTTCGATTTTTAAAGGGTCAACTCTATGAGGCGCATAAATTTTCTTGTTAACTTTTATAAGATCCGAATCATTTTTGGTTGCTATTTTATTTGAAAGGGAGTTATTGGTTTTTTCTAATGATTTTAATTTTATGTTTAAATTTTGTTGCTTTGCTAATTCCTTTTTCCATGAAGAAATTATTAAAATTAAATTATCAATATCTAATGAAATTTCTTGAGAAGGTAAAGACTTTAGTATGTCCAAAGTCGAAACTTCATTTTTGACTTCCAACAAACTTTCTATAGTATTAAAAACCTTAATACCATCTTTGTCATTGGGAATCAAAATTGTATTACTTAATTCTGAAAGAATCTTTCTACCTACCCAACTTCTTAATACTTGCCTATTTAAACTTTCTTCTTTAAAAACTGGGATTTTTAAAAAATTTGACAATTCAAATACTTTTAAAAATCTATTTTGCTTAAACCAGTCTATTAATTCTGTAGAATCATCCTTATAACTTTCTAAGTTTGATAACTGATCTATAGTTAAAGGGATTGACATTTCTTCGAACTTGATATTTATCTTTTCAGCAGCTATTGAATCTTTTGTTGAATAAAAACTAAAAAAACTTAAAAAAAATATAAAAATGAATTTCAATTGTGGTTATTCCGAATAAATTTATTACAAGTAAAATTTGGTGGAGTCAATTTCCCTTTCATTTAAGGTTAATTACTAAAATAAGATTTTTTGCTTCATTTGGAGCAGGAGGGGTGATTTATTTAACATCCCTTATTTTTAATAATATTGGATTGTCAGCAACAGAAATTGGTCTAGGTTTTACGATATCAGCAATTATAGGCACTTTAACAAGAATCTTCACAGGTAATTACTTAAATAAAACAGGAAAGATTCATAATCCTTTATTAACTTCTTCATTGATAAATATTACTGCTGGATTTTTTCTAATTATTTCAACAGATACTTACTCTTACATAATTGGACAAGCTTTAATCGGAGCAGCGGCTGGAATATACTGGCCCTCGGCGGAATTTGTAGTCCCATATTTTTGTCAACCTATTGATACTAGAAAAGCATATGCCCTAGTAAGAACTTCTGAGGCTTTGGGGATATTTTTAGGAGTATTTATTGGTGGATTTATGAATAATTTTATATATCTTAAATCGATTTTTATAAATGATATATTTTGCATGCTTTCAATTATTTTATTGATTTTTAGAAATAAAAAGTCGATAAAAAATACTTTAAAGAATTCGCAAGAAAAAGCTTTAAATCACATAAAAACTTATCAAGATAAGTGGAATAAAAGTACAATCATAATTGTATCCTCTGTAATATTGATAACTACTTCACTTGCTTTAATTCAGGTGACATTACCACTAGATCTTGTTAAAGGTGGAGTTTATAGAGAAGTCTTAAATGAAAAACTTATTAGTTTTATCATTTCTTTTCAGTTGATTTTATTGTTAATTTTACAATGGCCAGTTGGTTCATGGATATCAAAAAAAGGAAAATTATTTGGCTTGAAATTTAGCCTAATCAACTTTGCTGTGGCCTCTCTATTGTTATTTATTTCTAGTTATTTAAACATTGAAGCTTTTTATTTAGTCTTTATCGCAATCTTATTAATAAGTTTAGGCACCTCTTCTTTCCTTCCTACATCTACAGATGTTGTTTTCAGCATTGCCCCTTCAAATAAAAAAGGTTATGCATTAGCTCTCTTATCACAATGTTTCGCAATGGGATATTTCTTTGGGCCAATTATATCTGGGAGAGTATTAGATCTTTACGGTTATGCCTCGATAATGTGGATAGCTATTTCATTCTTTTGTTTTTTAATGTTTGCATTAATATTTAAGAAATCATTTTAGAAGTTTTATATAAATACTATTTATTTATTTTCTATTTCAATAATTCTTCTTTCTCTTAGAAATAAGAAAAAAGGAGCAGAGAAAGCAAATGCTATTAAAAAAGTCCCAAGGTAAACAACCCACATATTTTTTATATTCAATTTTTTAGATTCATTTACTATCCAAATAAAAACTGCAGAAGCACCCACCAATAAATCTCTAGAAATTGATTGAGCTGCTGGATTAGCATTCGCTAGTGAAATAAAACTCTTAATGTCAAAACTATTTCCATATTCCATAGCAAAATCAAAATTTGCCATCATTGGGAGAATTGCCCCAAGAATTGATAGAGAAAGGTAAAGATAAGATAGTTTTTGTTTATTATCTTTTAATATATTTAATGAATTCATTTGCAAATGATATTTAACCTAATGATAGTGTTTATAAACTTATGATTGCAGAAGAAAATAATAAAGTTAAGGATTTTAAATTTATAAAAGGTAACTTAAAGTTTGCTGTTATTGGACATATTGAATGGATAAATTTTATTAAAGTTGATCAATTACCAAAACCAGGTTTAATCTCTCATTCTAAAAAATCTCTAGAATATCCTGCTGGTGGTGGGTCAGTAATAGCTAAAAGGCTTAGTGAATTAAACAATAGCGAAGTCCATTTCTTTACAGCTTTAGGGAATGATTTCCATGGTAATAAGTGTTTAAATATTCTTGAAAGTATGGGTATTAAATTACATGTAGCATGGCGAGATAAACCAACAAGAAAAGGTTTCAGTTTGATTGACTCTGATGGTGAAAGATCTATCACTATTATTGGAGAAAGATTGTCTCCTAATCATAATGATGATTTAGATTGGGCTACTCTAAATAATATGGATGGAATTTTTATTACAGCAGCCGATAAGGAAATATTTAAAAAATCAAGAGTCGCCAAAACATTATGTACTACTCCCAGAGTAGGATTAAATATAATTAATGAATCCAAGATATTTTTAGATGGATTAATTGGAAGTAATCTTGATCCCGGAGAAGTTTTTTCTCTAGATGAATTAAAATTAATCCCGAAGTATGTTATTAAAACAGAAGGCGAGAATGGTGGGATAGTATTTCCAGGAGGAAGATATGAAGCTATTGAAAATATAAATAATAAGGTTGATTCATATGGATGCGGAGATTCTTTCGCTGCAGGAATCCTTTATGGGTTGTCTTCTAATTGGAATATAGAAGAAAGCATAAATCTTGCTAAAATATTGGGTAGAAATTGCAGTGAACATTTTGGACCATATAAAAATGGTAAAAATATAATTTAGGTAAATTTTTTATGAATAATCTTTTTAATAAAAAAAGAAGTTCTCTTATTGATTCAATAATAATTTTCTTCTTGTTGATCTCTTTTTTAATTTTTGAATCTCTGAAAACTTTATCTGGAATTTTCACCTATGGGATTTTAAAAAAGGAAATATTAACTACAAAAAGCAATTTGGGATTTGATTTTAAAATTAAAATTAGATGAATAAATATTTAATTGGCTTTGCTTTTGCTTTAGCTTTAATTTTACTAATTAATAAAATTACAAATATAAAAAAAAATAAGAATAATAAGTTATCTAAATTTAAAAAGAAACTTCTTAGTAAAGAGTCAAATATCGAAAAAATTTTTTCACGAGATGATGAAAAAACATTTTCAGATCCAGATATTAATATCAATATAGGACTTTATGATAATGAAGATATTACAAATAGAAAATCTAATATTCATAGAGCAAGACTCTCAAAATTTAAGAAGTCAAAATTAAATGGAGAAACTATATTTATAGATCCAGATCAAAAGATCTATAAATATATTAATGGGAAGAAAAAATTTATCTAATATAAAACTATTTAATTACATTCAAGACTTTCTCTGGTAGAAACTCCTGTAGTTGGATTAACTCCTTCGGCAATTTTGCAAAGATTTCTCTGGTCTTCACTATCCAGAATCGCGTAAGAAAAATCTGCTCCTTCTATTTGAGCACCAGCAAAGCTACTCCCAGAAGCTATCATGTTTATCAAAATTGAATTCCTTAAATCTGTTTTTTGGAAATTCACTCTATCTGCGAGAGTATCAGTTAAATCTATTCCATTAAGATTAGATCCTTTTAAGTCAGATAAAGTTAATGTTGTTCCATGAAGATCGACTTCACTAAAGTCAGCATCTCTTGCAACTGCTCCTGCTATTGAGGATAAATGAAGATCCTCTCCATGAAAATCAAAACCAGTAATATTAGACCTTACATAACTAGGAACCTCATCTCCCTCTCCTTTACTTGCCACATTTGCACCTGCAAAAACAGGAGAGGTAATAATTAGAAAAGAAAAAGTCAGACATAAAAAGTATTTCAAAAAGCCAAATCGATTCATATTGAGATTTTACAGTGCCTTTATCTTATCTCAATAAGATAATGATTTAAATTGTTTTTAAAATTTGAATAAAGTTTTTAAAGTTATTTAACACTATAAATTTTAAATTTAGGTTGTAAATTTGTTATGCAATCGTGAAGTTTTTTATTATCTTTGCTATTGGTAACTTTGAATTCAGATTCAACACTTCCTTCCTTATCTCTTATAGCTTGATTTAAAACAACAGAACCATTTTCATCAGAAACAGATCTATGAAAAGTTCCTTTAGGGATTTTTAAGATCAAACCACATGATTCTAATCTTACTTTGTAGAAAGGATATTCCCAGCCTAAGTTCACGAGATAAAAAGTTCTTCCTCCTGAAATAGCTAAAAGGTTATCCTCTTGTTTGTGATGAATATAAAACTGCCAATTACCTAATTCTTTATCATTAGGTGGACTCACAGCTGGGCCACTATGAATTACTAAGTCTCTAAAATTTGAGTTATTAATACTAATATCGAAAAATCTGACATCTTCCGTATCACGAAATTTTTCGTAACTTTTCAATTCAAACATTTCAGATTTGTTTGGCTTGGCAAGTTCGATTTTTAAAGTTGAGTTCAATTTATATGTAATATTAATTAAATAAAAACAGATAAATTTTGAAGATAACGTATCAGTTAACACCAATTAAGGAATACCCTATTAAATTAATAATTAAGCTTATTTTTTAAATATCCCTCAAAATAATTTTAAAGATTAAAAGGCTTAATTAATTACAAATTTCTAAAGGCTTTATTTCCCATTTCAAATTATTCTTAAGGTTTGTTTTGCCTCTAAAGTTTCCAGTAATCACTGCCGTTAGGTTGGATTTTGAAGAAGATACTAATGTTAAATACCTTTCGTCTATTAATCCTTTACCGCTTGGATCAAAACCTCTCCAACCGGCTCCTGGGATATATAATTCAGCCCAAGCATGTAGTTCAAATTCTTTTGGTAAAGGATCTTCAAAATGATAACCACTAACAAATCTGCTTGGAATTCCGACTGACCTGCATGACTCAACCATTAACATTGCTAAGTCTCTGCATGACCCAACCCTTTCTCTAAGAGTCCTGCTTGCTGGCCATGCTGGGCCAGTATGTCTTTTCGTATACTTGACTCGATCCTGAATAATTTCTATAAGTTGAAATGTGAAAGATAAGGCATTATTGCTACTTCCTGCTAATGACTCTTGTGCTAATTCAACAGCAGAAGGATCATGCTGCCCATTCGGCATCCATCCTTCCAAAGCTCCCTGAAGATCTCTATTAATGAGACTTCTACAAAAGGGTAATGTAAGGTCCCTTTCTTTAACACCATCAAGAATGCAAGGATGTTTAAGTGTCTCAACCTCGCTTATCGCTTTAATAGATAATGAATCGGTATATCCCTCAAAGGTAATTCTATTAATCTCTTCACCACTGGCGGCAAGTAAAGGATAAAGAATTTGAGGATTTGGAGAAATATTTAAATTAAAGTTTATTAGCCTTTGAAATCCATGAGATCTTGGCTTGATACATAATCGATGTTCCCCCAATTGAACCGATTCTTCATAGGAATATTCAAGGTTATGGATATATTTAATTTTCATTGATCAAATTCTTTATTTATAAAATATTTATCTTCTATGAGATTATGCAGTTTGTTTAAATCAATTTGTAAGGAATCAATAGCCTCATGTAGTCCGTCATTAATTATATCTTCAATTCTGATATAACTCCACTTTGCTTTAAGTAAACCCCTCATGCACTCAAGTTTTGAGGGTTTATCTGAACTTGGAGAGGTGTCAATCATTTTAAGGGTATTACTTATACCATCCAAACAGTATCTAACAGATCTTGGGAAATTATTATCTAGTAAGAGAAATCGTGCTACTGAATTCGGCTGGATAGAATTTTGTTCTGCTTTCCTGAACATTTGATAAGCGCCTGCCGAACGTAGAAGAGCAATCCACTGCAACTCGTCCAGGACCCCTCCAAGCTCATCTAAGCTTGGAAGTAATAAATAATATTTTACATCTAAGATTCTCGATGTCTTATCAGCTCTTTCTATTAATCTACCTAAAATACTAAATTGACATGCAAGATCTTTACTAAGAGTGGCGTCTGTAATGCCATAAAACAACTGACATCCTCTTCTTATTTCGCTTAATTGCTCCTGCCTTGGAAGGCCCCAGATAGACCCCCCTTCTTGTAAATTCCAATATAAAATATTTATTTGTTCCCACATTTCAGATGTCATTACATCCCTTATTTGCCTAGCGTTTTCTCTAGCTAATTGGATACATGAGATTATGCTATTGGGATTTATTCGATCCCTAATTAAAAAATTAATAACATCATCCTGTTTTTTCTCAGGAAATCTAGAGTCAAATGTTTCTCTATCACTTGAAGCATCAATTAGAGGCAGCCATGGTTCAGCACTGCCTGGAGGACAATCTAAAGACGTTGCTTCACTAACCTCCACGAAACGAGATATATTTTCCGCACGTTCTAAATAACGATTAATCCAATAAAGAGATTCAGCTACCCGACTTAAAAGCATTCTAATTTCCTACAACCCATGTATCTTTGCAACCCCCCCCTTGAGAAGAATTGACTACTAATGAACCTTTTTTTAAAGCAACTCTAGTTAGACCTCCTGGGCTTACCCATGAATCTTTTCCCCTTAAAATGTAAGGTCTTAAATCAACGTGACATGGATAAAGCTCACCATCACATAATGATGGAACTGTAGAAAGCTCTAGAGTCGGTTGAGCTATAAAATTTCTAGGATTATTTTTGATTTTATCTGAGAATTGATTTATCTCAGTTGTAGTTGATTGAGGACCAATTAACATTCCATAACCTCCAGCTTCGGAGACTGATTTGACAACAAGTTTTGGAAGGTTCTTTAAGACATATTCTCTATCCTTTTCGTAATAACAAATATAGGTTTCAACATTTTTTATTATTGGTTCTTCATCAAGAAAATATTTGATCATTTTAGGAACAAAAGAATAAATCATTTTGTCATCTGCTATTCCTGTCCCAGGAACATTCGCAACAGCAACATGACCTGCCTTCATGACATCTAGTAAACCACTAACACCTAAATATGAATCTTTTCTAAAATTTATAGGATCTAAAAAATCATCATCAATCCTTCTATAAATTACATCTACTCTTTTTAATCCAGAAGTAGTCTTTAAGTAAACATATTCATCGTTACAAATTAAATCATGACCTTGAACTAATTGAATACCCATTTCTTGAGCTAAATAACTATGTTCAAAATATGCACTATTAAAAATCCCAGGGGTTAATAAAACTATTTTTGGTGTATCAGTCCAAATAGCTAGTTCTTGGAGAGTCTTTAATAAAAATGATGGGTATTCATCAATAGGTTTAACTATCCTGCCTGAGAAAAGATTAGGGAAGATATTCTTCATCACTAATCTATTCTCCAAAAAATAAGCCACACCAGAAGGACATCTTAAGTTGTCTTCTAAAACATGCCAAGTCCCTTGACCATCTCTTATTAAATCAAGTCCTGATATTTGACACCATTTGTTCAATGGGGGCTTAAAACCCAACATTTGAGGCCTCCATCCATCTGAGCTCTCAATTAATTCTCTTGGAATTATTCCATCATTAATTATATTTTGAGAATTATAGATATCATCTAAGAAAAGATCTATTGCCTCAAGTCTTTGCTTTAAGCCTTCTTCTAAGGTCATCCAGTCTTGCTTACTTATTATTCTCGGTAAAGGGTCAAAAGGTAATATCCTTTCTGTACCTTTTAAGCCTGTGTCGTTTAACCTAAAAGTTGCTCCATGTCTTAGTAATAACTTTTTAGCCGCCGAATGATTTCTGTTTAGTTCTTCTAAACCCATGTTATCTAAGGAAGATAACAAGGGGGTTAAAATTTCTCGTGCAGAATTTAAGCTATCTTTAAAGTATTCATCAAAATTATTTTTAGGACGATAATTTGAAAACATATATCTCTTCATTTATTAACTTCTTACTTTAGCTTGGGACGATATTTAGTATTTAAAACTACAAAAAGAAATATCCATAAACTAAATCTATTTCAATATTTTATGCATTGAACTATATTTCTTAAAAATATAAAAAACATGAATTCTGGCAATTGGCAATTTGTTTTTTTTAGATATTTTGCGAGTTTACTTTTTATTCTCTCTCATAGTTTACTTGTTTTAGATCATCTACCTACTGGAGCTGCACTTCATGGATTGGGAGAAGTTTTTATAGCACCTTGGGCTTTTAGGGAAAGGGCCTGGGATTTAGTTGCTATTGCAATTTTATTTTTCTTTTTTGATATTTGGGGATTGATTAACACTCCTTGGAATTAGTTGATATTATTTACAATTAGTAAACAAATTATTTATAATGCAAAAATATGAATCAAGTTTTTAATTTAATATTTTTTATCCTAATAACAAATACTCATTTTTTACAAGCCCACGATTCATTTAATGGCGGTTGTAGGAATCATTGTAAAGATTCCGTTAAACCATTAACTATTGAAAAAATTTTAAATAATATCAGTAATAAAAATCAAATTGACGATAATAATTCTTGCTTAAATAAATCACTTTGTAGAGGTTGATAAAATTTTAATTTTGAATTTATTTCGATAAAATTTGTACTAGCTTGGTAATTTCTACTAGGAGGATTTACCTGGTTTTTAATTAAAATAATAAAAGTGTAAATTAAAGGGAGAACTAAAGATAACGCGGCAATAATTGCAATTATTTGATTGACTTTAATAAAAGATTTTTTTACCAGAGGGTCCCCGCATAACCCACATATTAATTCTCCAGATATTGATTTCTTTTGGAATTGATATTTGGGATTACAGTATGGACAATAAAAATTATTCATGGATAAAAATAAAAAATACTTTTTTAAGTATTAGAGATATAAAAATTAAATTTAAACTAATATTTTAAAAAGATATGATTTTTTTAATAATTGGTTTAAATCATAACTTCAATTGAAGTCCTTTTCTAAGAAAAGAAGTGGTGTGATCTCTGATCATCTACATCGGCAATAAGATCTTGTTTCTTTAATTTCTTCATAACTATATTGTATTCAATTTCATTAACAAATCTAGCTAATAAGTCAGAAAAAAATCTAAGTTTTTTTATCATTATTTTTGTCTATTCAAATTAAGTTTAATATTACAATAGATAGCTAATAAATATTATTAATGCCAAAGTTTGTTATTTCAGGACAAATAAAAAGGAGAGCTTTTAAAGATCTCCTTTTTATCTTAAATATTTTATCTATCAAAATTAACAACTAGCCTAAATCATTGATCCTTGTTGTTAATTATTCTTCAGCTAAAAATATATCTTAAATAACCAATTGTTTTTAACTGGGGCAAAGACTCTAGTATTGAACTTTTTTCTTACAGGGCACCTGCACGATGCGGAAGAAGTAAGTTCAGACATTAATAAAAAATAATTGGAGCAGTTAATTAAATCAGTTCGGATTTATTCCGAAATTGCAGGCAGGCTATCGATCATTTTGAAAGACCTCCTAGAACTCAACAATCACAAATTAATTAAAAAAATAAAAAAAAACAATCCGTTTTTATACGCATTGATTTTTAATCCAAAATGAACGATAGTGATAATCAATTTGTTTTTTTATAGTTTTAAAGTGTAAATATTAATTGTTTTATTTTTAGGAAATTTTGCTTATTTCTTTTCTTATTTAGCTCGTTTATGTTATCCCTAAATGAATTGAGGGAATCTATTTATGACTAATTCAAAAATTCAAAATAATAATGATATTAATAATCCCATAGATGAATATTTACAATGTCTATCATATTGTGATATTCATCCAAAAGGTATAGATAATGATTGCGAAGTTATTTGTATGGAGAGACATTTGAAAACTAATTATTGGTAAATCAATAAGCTATAAATTACTTGAACCCCTTTGAAGAGGAACTTGTACGAACTTTAAAATTCCAAACGGTTATAACACCCTTTGAATTAACTGCAGCTAAAGCGCAGTCATCGGGTCTCCAGGCAATATCTCCAACTAAATCTCCTGCAAAAGCAGCTCCTACAGGATCCCCATTTCCGTCGTTTTTAAGGAAACTAGCTACAACTGAACCATCTCTTGAACCTGAAGCTACTAGCAATCCTTTATTAGAAAAAGCTAGGCTAGAAATTGGCTCAGTATGATGAGATAATTCTCCCGGCATAGTTCCCTCTGGTCCATTCCCTGAAAAACTCCATACGGTAATTCTTTCGCTACCGCTTGTTGCTAATAGTATTCCAGTTTCATCAAAGGAGAGATGTGAAGGCTTTCCTGGATAACCTGTCATTTCCGCATCTTTTCCTGTTGATCTTCGCCAGAAATGTACCGAATTATCTTGACTCCCACAGGCGACTATATCTCCATCAGGGCTTAACTTCATTGATATTAAGGATCCTTGCCATTCAAGTTTCTGATTAGTCTTTTTATTTGCTACATCATAGAAAGTTACACGTCCATAGCATGCAGTTGCTAATTCATTTTTATTCGACCACGATATAGCACTTACTGTACTTGGATGTTCTTGTGAAACCCATTCTTCATTTCCATCTTGATTAAATACATAAACTTTTTTTGAAAAAGCTATGGCCAAATATAAACCTCCATTTGACCAACTTAAATGCTCTATCCAACCTTTACCAAGTTTAATGGCTTTAATTTCTTCCCCATTGTTGCTTTTTAATATTCGAACTATCCCATCTTGTCCAGAAGTTGCAAAAATATCTCCATTTGGATGGATTGACATTGCTAGAAGACCTCCTGAGTGGCTTGAATCCTTTTTCCAAATAATCTTACCTGTATCTCCTTCGAACCCATAAAGTCCTCCTACTACATCTCCAACAATAAATAGCTTTCCTCCTAAAGCCCAACCACAAACTATTGCATAATCATCAACTTCAGCAGACCATCCATCATGAAACATGCCTCTTGGGCTAAAGGGTTCTATATCAGACACTTATCAAATCCCTCTTGCATTTCTTTCTCATCTAGGTTTCTTCCGATAAACACGAGTTGATTTCTGCGTGGCTCATTTCCCCATTCTTTATCTGGTTGGGCAGTAAATAACATATGAACTCCTTGAAATACTATTCGGCGTGGGTTACCAGAATAACTAATAAACCCTTTTGTTCTGAATATATCAACCCCTTTCTCGGAAAGAAGTCTTCCCATCCAAGTATTCAACTTTTCAGGATCAACATCTCCAAAACGCTCTATTGCAATTGATCCAACTTCATCATCATGTTCATGTTCTGCGACCCAGTTTCTTTCGGTTTTAAAAGGAATTTCCTTTACATTATTTTGGGAATCTATTTTTAGCACTTTCATATTGAATTCTTCAGCAGTATGTTGTGTGAACAATCCAACTTTTGACGCTTTTTCAACATCCAAAATAAAAGATTTAGATCCTTTGTTTTGCAATTTAAGACTTACATGCTCATCATATGGGATAGTATTTTCAGGTTCTAAATTTTTAGCTTTTTCTGCATAAAGTCTTACAGAGGCTTCTGCACCCTCTTTTAATTCTTCCTCACTAAATCCTTGATTAGCAAAAGCTACTAAAGACATTTCAGGATCAGGCCCTTCTTCAAGTTTTAATTCATATTTTCCAGGCTCAACCTCATAAACTCCTGACCATTCAAAAGGATATTCAGGTTCTAAAAAAGTTGGTCTACGCTTTAGCATTTGGTCAAGATCGAATGCACTCAGATTCAAGACTGTATCAATAGGAACCTCTGCTTTCTCCGCTCGAATAATACGAGTCATTCGATTCATCTCCCTTAATCTTGATTCAAGATTATCAAGAGCTTCATCTGATACTAAATCAGTTTTATTAAGAACTAGAACATCTGCAAACGCTACCTGCTCCGAACTCTCATCACTTCGTCCAAGTTGTTGATCAATATGAGCTGCGTCAACTAATGTAACTATCCCATCAAGTGTGAATTCAGAACTAATTTCTTCATCCATAAAAAATGTTTGAGCAACAGGACCAGGGTCAGCTAATCCAGTTGTCTCAACCAAAACATAGTCAAACTTATCCCTTCTTTTCATCAAATTACCAAGAACTCTTATCAGATCTCCGCGAACAGTACAACAAATGCAACCATTTGACATCTCAAATACTTCTTCATCGGCATTTATTACAAGACCTTGATCTATTCCAACTTCACCATATTCATTTTCAATAACCGCTATCCTCTTACCATGCTCTTCACTTAATATTCTATTAAGGAGAGTTGTTTTACCTGAGCCTAAGAATCCAGTAAGGATTGTAACAGGAACTTTTTCGTTGATACTCATCTATTAATTGTTCTAATAAAAAAATGTCTAGCATTTAATATATTAGACATTTTTTGATAATGAAAACCGTTATCTATAGAAAAGTTTAATTTTGAAGTGAATTCCAAGTGTTTTCTAGGTTGGAACCTGCTTCTTTATCACATGTTCCACCTAATGAATTAACAATGGTACATGTATTGTGAACTGCAACTGAAATCGTATTCCCTGTCATCATTAGTCCGTCACTATATATTTGATCAGAAGAAATAGGAATTGAGCTTTGTCTGCTTAGGTTTTTTATTAACTTTGAGACGGGCTTCTGCTCAGAGAACAAAACTTTCACATTATCTTTCTTAAGTTCTTCTAAGGCAGAACTAATTTTTTCTGGTCTTAAGCTTGATGATTCTCCCAAAGTATCAAGTAAACTTATAGTCTCAAATCCAAAAGCATTTCCGTAATAACCCATAGCATTATGTTTAGAAACAATAATTCGATTTGATTCTGGGATAGTAGAGACTTGCTTCACAATCCAGCTATCAAGATTTTCTATTATTGAATCAACAGTTTCAAATCTTTCATTTATTAGGTTCCTATCTGACCGGTTAAATATTGAAATGTCTTTCTTTAGATTCTTGCTGATTACTTCTCCCATTTTTGTGATGTTATGAGGATCATGCCAGATGTGAGGATCTAAACCACCGTGATCGTGATGATGATGACCCTCTCCTTCATCAGGTACTTGTGCAATTGGTTCGACATCATTATTTGTGACATCCTTGAAAAAATGTTCATCGGCCTCGAATTCAAAAGGCATATGTTCTGTAAAGAAGGTATACTCACCTGTCTCTTTTATCTCGATATCAAAAGATGTAACTTCCTTCTTTTGAGAGAAATTAAGGAGATATGCCTTATTTGCTGCTTTGAGAGTTCCATTATTACTTTTGCTTATGGAGTCATTTGATCCTAATAAATCTTTAGCAAGTTGTTCAGAAGATTCAATATCATTTGATTTTAGTATTACCATTTTCATCGCAGGATCTGCATATTCACCATCTACTTTTGCAAATGACCATTTATAAGTTCCTTTTGAGAGGTTGAATTTCCCTGCCCACTCAAATGAACCTTCCATTTGTTCAGCGTGATCATCATGACCTTCATGATCTGAATGATCGTCTTTTTTGGCTGAAGAGTGATCAGAATGGTCATCGTGTCCTTCATGGTCAGAATGATCATCTAAATTTACTGCACTTACTCCCACCACAACGGTTTGAGATTTACTTTGCCAATTTCTCATGGCAGGGGTCATTTCTTTTCCAAGGGTAAACACCTTGTCAGCATTATTTAGTGCTTGAGCTTGTCTTGGAGTGATTTTCAAATCATGGACATCTGCTTTTCTGTCCACTATGCATGTCACTTCATCGGAAGGTAATGCAATTGATTTAACTAAATCACAAGTTAAGGGCTCAACTGCTACATATGATTTTCCCTTAGCTAATGTATCTTGAGCGATTGAAGATAATATTACTGTTCCTGCGAGGAAGGTACCTTTAAGGATAGATTTTTTGGCTTTCTTACTTTTAATTAATAGTTCTTTAAAAATGGACATAAATAAATTAGTTTTTTAAAATGATAATCATTTTCATATTAAATTGCAAGATTAGTTATCAATTGTTTTAATTAAATTGGTTAGATGGTAGCTTAGGTAAAATTAAAAACCGATTTAATTTATGGCTAATTTAGTAGCAGAGAACTTATCATATTCATATTCAAAAAGAAGTAAACCGGCGCTAAATAAGGTATCAGTCGCTATAAAACCAGGAACTTTAACTGCTCTAGTAGGGCCTAACGGAGCAGGTAAGTCTACTCTCCTAAGATTATTACAGGGACAAAATTTTCCTGATAAGGGATATATCACGATTGATGGAAAAAAATTACGTTCAGTCAGGTCTCAAGTGGCACTTATGCCTCAAAGAAGTTCAATGAATTGGCGATTTCCTATTACGGTTGAAAAACTAGTCTCATTAGGTCAAGTTAAATATTCAAAATCTAAAAATATTAATTCCTTTCAAATTAAATCCTTATTAGTAAACCCTAATAGCTGGATAAATAAGTGTTGTGAATTAGAAGCAACAATGCAAAGAGTTGGAATTTTGAAACTAGCAAATAGAAGACTCGATACTCTTTCTGGAGGACAGCAACAAAGGGCTCTTTTGGCAAAAACCTTAATGTCTCCTGCAAGAATTCTTTTATTGGACGAACCATGCGCTTCTTTAGATCCCCCTGCTAAAGACGATTTCTTGAAGATTGTTCGTCAACTTGCAGATATAGGCCTCTCTTTAATTGTAAGCAGTCATGATTGGGGTTCTTCCCTAAATAGTTACGATCAGGTGGTTGTCCTAGATAAAACTGTTTTAGCTTCAGGTACTCCAGATTCAATAAAATCTAAATTGGATGATATTAATATAAGCTCAATAAATGACAATAATTATTAACGAATAAAAATATGTTTAAATTTAACTCTGAGCTTGATAACAATTTTGGCAAAGGCCGAAATATTCAAGTGTATGAAATAGTAATTGAAATTTTTTTGGTTTTTTCTTAGGGCTATGAATATCTTTCACTGGACAACCCTCGACTTTGGATGTATCACCACATTGAACACATGTCATATGGTGAATATCTCTATCAACAGGAGTGTAAAGTACTTCACCTGTTGGAAGATGTCTAGATCGAATTAATCCATGTTTTATAAGAACTTGAAGATTTCTATAAACTGTTGTCAAACCCATAGATTTGCCATCGTTAATCAATTGCCTATGCAAATCTTGACCACTCAATTCATCATCACATTTTTTAAGTTCTTCAAGAAGTTGCTCTTGTCGTTTGGTAATGTCAGATTTGGTAACCATTATTTTCAAGATCTTTTGATTTCTTGTTTTTCAGATCATAACGAATCATACGATTAATGACTTTTATAAACAACTGGTGGTTAATTCCTTTAATAATTACTATTTTCTCTGGAATCTTGTGCCCAGCTATGGGAACCGTATTAATAACTCATAGACGATTATTACAGGTTAATTTAATTTCTCACTGTGTTTTACCAGGCCTTGCTCTCGCGTTAGCTCTAGGTATTCATCCTTCAATTGGAGGTGTTATTAGTGGTCTCCTTGGTTCAGTTATTGCAGAAAGTTTAACTAATAAAAAAAGTGAAAACTATGAAGCGGTAATGAATACGATTCTTGCTGGTATGCTCGGTTTTGGAGTTTTGCTTATTCCACTTCTTGGGATAAGGATTGATTTAGAAGCAGTATTGTTTGGAGATTTATTAACTGCCAACCTTAGCGATTTGTTAAGAACTTTTATTGCTTTTCTAACATTCATTTTATTAATAACTTTCGGATATGAAAAAGTTGTTTACGTCGGATTAGATCCAGAGGGGGCTTCAGCTAGTGGTATAAATGTCTCTTTATTAAATTTAGCTCTAAGTTTTACTACTGCACTAGTTATCGTTAGTTCGATGTCAGCTGTTGGAGTTATTCTAGTAATTGCATTACTATCAACACCTACTTTATTAGGACTTTATAAAGCGCAAAGTCTTAGGATTGCTATGATGAAATCCTCTTTTTTTGGACTTTGTATTTCTTTATTGGGTTTTATTCTTTCAATAGTTTTTAATTTATCTCCAGGGCCTGCAATAAGCGTTATTTGCGTTGCTTCATTAGTAATCCCCAAGTTAAGTGAATATTTTAAAACTTTTTTCAAAGCTTAAAGGTCCAATCAGAATCAAGGACCTCTGCTTCTGGATTATTTTTTAAAGCCACTTTAATAGCATCGTTCTTATTGTTGGCTATCACAACTTCTTCATATTCTTTACCGTCTTTTTTTAAACTTACCTTGAAGCGCATAGAAATATTAAAAAGTTATTTCCATCCTAAATATTATTAGAAAGAAAATATATTTTATTGAAAAAAAGTAATTTATTAATTGAATATTATTTAATTATTTTGAAGCTTTTCAACTACACTTACTTTCTCAATTTTTGCGACATCTTGAAGTCCGTTAGCATCAAACCAAGGAGCACTTTCCCAATCAAACCCTTCTCCAAAGGTATTATCTGGTGCTGCCACATACCAATGACATGACGTATCCGGAACATCTACCGCGCACTTTGACCAATCAGCTTCCCATTGCGGCACTTGAACCCACATAACAGAAGCTAGAAAAATAGAAATAATAAAATTCATAATTTTTTTTAGCAAAACTTAGAGAGATTCTTTTCACATTCTTTTTTTCTTTTCCTCCAGTATTCTTCTACTATTTGATAGTTATGTTTTAATTTGAAATCTTCAAAATTATTATCTCTATTTATAAAAAAGGTGTGGTTTTTTTTCATAAAGTCCTCTAATCGTTGAGAAGTTTATAAGACAGATTTATTGTTTTTGAAAGTGGATTTATACTCAAATGATTCAACTTTATGATTAGGTTTTAAGAGCTAGAGTTTCCGATTCGAAAAAAAATAAGAAATTTGCTAATTTACTTTAAAAAATCAAATCAATAATAAATTAAATAATTATTTGCTTTGTTTTAGGTATATATTTATGAGGATTCTCTTCAATGTACATTAATGAATATTTTACAACTCCTCCAATAATTGAAAAAAGGATAATTATAGAAAAAATGTAAATAACTTTCTGGTACTTTTTTTTCATCTACGTAGTTCTTGTAATAAACCAAACATTCTAGTTTTATTCTTTAATAAGTTAATAAATAGGGATTTATACTGTATCTTTTTTTATTCAAATAAATGTAAATTAATTCAATCAGACACTCCTCACACAAATTTTTCTGGGAATTCAATGTGCCTATAGTTTGGGTACTTTTTGTTTTAACCTTGTGACACTTGATATACAGGCCCAATAAGTATTTCCACTCTTTGGAAATTATGTAATATTTAGTCCGTGTGTAGGAGAGGCTCTATTAAATCAGTGGAAACAAGGAAACACTTGATTTTTTAGAACCAATTAAGACCCCTCAGGGGGTCTTTTTTTATTTATTGTCTAGGTTATATTGATTTATTAATTTGTTGAGATTTTCAACTCTCTCATTTTTTTTCTTTAAAGGTCTTAAAAAATCAAGTACAGCAGCACAACATAATTGCCAGCATGAGTTTTCCTTAAGTTCTAATTTCTTACATATAATCTTTGGAGCAATCGTAAGTGTATTTATTTCTGAAATATGTTGAATGGTTTCCCAAAGTTCTCCTTCCAGAAAGTCTAGTTCAATACTAGATAATAATTCTGTGGCTACATAATCTTTTATAAGTTCAGTTAATTCCATAATATTTAGATTTATGGGATAGATAAACTTTAAGACTTTTTTATTATCCTTGTTAATTTCTTGAACATATTTTTAATATAAATTTTGAATTATTTTGTATAATCCCATCAAGCTTAATTGATAATCAGACTATAACTTAAATCTCAATTATAAAAAATTTCGCTATTCACTTTATTGAAATTCAATTTTAAGTTTTAGAGGTGATTAGACTTTCAATAAAAAGTTATGGATTTTTTAAATGTTATTCCACCAAATCTTTATTTTTTTTGGTTAGATTATTCTGAGTTTTTAAATTTGCTTTAATGAGAATCTTTTTTGTAAGTTTTTTTATATTTATAGGATTTATATTTCCTTCGGCTTCTTTCGCTTCGCACATTGAATTAAGTGAATGTATAGAAATATCACATTGTGTAAGAGAAGAATGGGAAGTTAGTTCAATCGAACAACCTTTTAAAGAAATTAAAGAAATTATCGATAATACCCCAAGATCAGTGATAGTTGAACTTGATGGAGATTATCTTCATGCTGAGGTGACAAGTAAATGGATGAAATATGTTGATGATTTAGAAGTATCTTTTGTTCCTGAATCGAGCAAATTACTAGTTAGATCTGAGTCAAGAGTCGGTGAAAGTGACTTAGGAGTGAATCAAAAAAGAGTTGATTTATTGAAATCTAAGTTGTTTTAAAATAAATAAAAATTATAAAGGTTTAAATTTATAAAGCATCTTTTTTGAGACTAATAAACAACCGACATAGTTGATTTCTAAAGTATTTCAAGATTTTTTAAATGAAAGATTTAGTTTCCATGTTGAACGAAGTATTATTATGATCTAAGATTATTAACAAACTAACATGATAATAAATTTAAGTTTATTATTTATACTTGGAGCTATAGGTTTTTGGTTCTATAAGAACATTAAGAAACGAGGTTTACTTTCGGTAGCTAGTGGATTATTACAAATAGGGATAATAATACTTTTTGTAGGAAGTTTTTTTAAATTGTTTTTAACATTACCGTCTAACTTATATGTTAAATTGATATTCTGTCTTACCTACTTATGGTGCACTGTTGGAATAAATGTTAATTTTATGATTCCATTAATTGATTTAATTGATAAAAAAATTGATCTAAATAGATAATTTAAAATATATTACTTAGTAAAAGTAATTTATCTCTATTGGCAAAAGAAAAAAAATATTAGATTGTTCATATGAAAAATATTTTCTTAATTTTTAAAGTGTTTTTCATAACAAAAAAGATACCAGTATATATATTATTCAAGAATTAAATCAACTTCGGCAAAAAGAGAAAAATAATCAGTTAGCCAAATATTTGCGAGAATTTATTTCAGATTTGAATAAAAAGCAAAAACCAGGGCTTAAAAACATAGAAAGTCTATAAAAGTATCTTAAAGAATTTTTAACATATAAATTTATAATAATAAGTCACGTTTTCTTTTATTGGATAATTTTTTTCTGATATATCTAGTTTTAAATGCTAAATAAGTCATCATAAATATTCCAATAACTAGAATAATTATGCCTATGAAGTATTTCATATAATTTATCTACTTCTAATTGAAAATTATTTTTGAGAAGTATTTTGGTGATGCCAATTTATTTTAAGATCGAGCGATTCAGACAGATTTCGAGTGACAGGACAATCTTTAGAAGCATTTTTTATAAAATCCATTTTTTCTTTTGATAAGTCATCAGGAATATAAATATCTATTTTTATTTGTGCTATTTTCCTTTCATTATTCTTAGTCATTATTTTCTCAATATCTAAATAAATATTTTTTAATTCCCAACCATTTGATCTTGCTTTGATAGACATTATCGTTAGAAGGCAAGTGCCTAGGGAGGTTGCGAGTAAATCAGTTGGTGAGAAGTTTTCACCTTTCCCGCAATGATCTATAGGTGCATCAGTTGTGATTAGATTCCCAGATTGGAGATGTTTAGCTTCGCATTTTAATTCCCCTAAATAAGAACATGTAATTTTACTCATTTAAAAACTATAAATTAGAATTATTGTGTTTAACTTCAGGATATGAAGTCATTATTGCATCAGCTAAATCTCTCAACATATCAGCTATGTATTGTGGTGGGCATTCAAGTTCATTGATATAGGCAACACATCTCTTAGAAAGATTGGTATAGGCAGGAAGAATGATACTATCGATTTGCAGTTTTGTTGGTTCCCATCTATTAGTATTGTTTTCATCCATAAACATTTTTATACACTCTAGATGAGTTATTTAAAAAGATATAAGTAGTTGAGCATATGCAAATTAAATTATTTTTCAGATCCAAATTCCTCTAAACAATATTCAATCAATTTCATCGAGTCATTTATAGTTCTCTTACTCTTGTTTTTAAGATCAAAACATTCATTCAAGATTTCAGCTGATTTTTTCAATTTATTTTTTTCTTCATTTTTTAAATCACCAGAAATAATAAAATCACGATATGTTTTTAAACTAATTAGGAAGACTATAGATAAAAAAATCACTAGGATATTTCTCCTTAAATTTTTCATGTATTTATTGTCCTTATCTAATCTTTGATTAATTAATATGTCCTATTGAATTAATATAGATATTATTCATAAACAATGCACTTGAGTACTAAATAATTATATTTGTAGTAGCAGCAATAGTAATAGCAGCAATTAAGACAAATATATATGGAACTACTTTTATAGGTATATAAAAACTTTTCTTTGACATAATGATATTTTCTTTAAAATATAAACATTATTCAATATATTATTAAGTCTCCAAATATACTAAAACTTAATTATGAAAAGCATTTATTTATTTAAATTTTCATCAAATATAGAATCTCCAGATCTTGCCTTGAATCAGATATTTTCCTTTTCAAAAAACTTAATTCTTCTTGACTCATTTTTGATTCTTTAATCATCAATTCAGCTTGATCAATAGCATGTTCAATATTTTTTATCTTTATGTCTCTAATTGCTGGATTCTCCTTACAAGTCTTTATTGTGAGTGGATCAAGCATACCTACTTTTGATAATAACTAAAATAATTCTTATGGTTTAGTAAAGAGATTTCTAATCGCAAAACTAATTGAAATTAATTAGAATAATACTAAGAGCTTTAATCTTAACTAACCTTCTCTTCATTTGATCGAGTAGGTTTTTTTTTATGGTGTAATATAACTTTAGCGTAAATTTAAAATTTGGAAGAATCAAAGCAAATCCCTGAGGAGAATAATTCAATTGAATCTTCTTCTGAGATAAAGGATGAAATTAATAATGAGGAAAATTTTAAAGCATTTACTGAATTTTCTGAAACTGCTAGTAATAAAAAAATCAGCGAGGAAGAACTAAATTCTGATTTAAAAGTAGAAAATGTAGAAACTAAGAACAATTCTCTTTTTAAAAGAATTCTCAATGATGGATTTGATGGGATTTCATCAAATCCTAATTATAAAATGTTGGCTCTATTAATAATACTTTTGATTAATTTGTCTTTATTTTTTGTTATTGGAAATGTAGGTAAAGCTTTCTTGAGAAATGCAGGAATAATGTAATGGCTTAAATATTTCTTTAATATCTGAACTTAACATTATTGAATTTTAAAAAAAATCATGATAATTTTATCTAAATTTTATTTTATCAATATTGAAGAAAAAAGAACCTGAAAATCCTGTCGTTTATCTCTCTAATTTAATTAAAAAGCTGGATGTTAAAAACAGAAATGGATTAGTAGCTCTAGCAATTGTTAATTTACTAGTTATTCTTCTATTTAAGTTTTATCTGAAAGGATCAGGTTTATTATCTTAACTATATTTGAAATGATTACTCAGCGTTTTCAAATTGTTTAGCTAATCGGAAAGCCTTTTTAATTATAAGAAATCCGCCATATGCTCCAGCTAGTAAAGGTAGAACTATTAGAGGATTTGGTGAATAATCTGCATAATTTTTTACCCCATCAACATATTCATATCCTGAACATTTTAAGTATAGGAATGTAAAAAATGTAATACTCCATCCAACAATCGATAAAACTCCACCTTTTTTATCTCCTTCGTAAAATCTATCTAAACCTAAACCCCAACCTCCAATTAAAAATATTCCTCTTACTACGGAATTTTTTTCTTTATTTTTAAGCATAGTTAATATTATGTTCACTATGAACATAACTTATTTATAGAATTCTTGCGACATTTTCATAAGCATATATACTTATTTTCTTTGAATTATTGGAATATTGTAATAATTAACCTTAGGTATAAAAACATTTCTTGTAAATATTCATGTCTTTTAACTTCTTTCTACAAGCTTTAGTAAAGATATTGATGGTCTTATGTAAATAAAAATAGATCCATAAATATCCTTCATAATCCTAAGGTCTTCATCTAAATAGATTACATAGACCTCACAAGAGGGTGATTCTTTATTCCAGGGTAATTTCTCCCAAACTTCTTTTACTGGATACCATCTATCCATAAGAATTTTACTAAATATTGGGATTTTATTAAGTCCCTCGACTTTTGAGACTTTAGTTTTTTGCAAACTCATTTTAATTGAATTATCTTTTAAAACTAATTCATCAGCTAGCGTTATTACTCTTCCACCAAATGTTGGAAGAAGCTTAAACCATCCAAGGATTGGAATTGTGGTAAGACCAAAAATTATAGTGTCAAATGTAGATATAAATTCTTTTTTATCAAAATCAATATTTTGTGCGATTCTTCCAATAGTAGATAAACCAAATGATCCAACTTGTAATTGATGCAATTTAAAAAAAAGTTTACTCTTAAATTCGTCATTTAACGCTTTTTCTATGGCCAGAAAAAAAGGAGAACTTCTAAATAATTCAACTGTTGAAAAAATTAATTCCCACTCTCCAGATAACTTTTCTTCTGAGATGGCTGAATTATGTTTTTCAAGATCCTTTATCAGTTCATTAATCTCATTAAATTTTTCTTGATATATTGGCGATATAAAGGGATTCAATCTTTGTCCTCTATCGGTAATCGCTGCAATTTGATATATCTTATTTTTAATCTCATTTGTTTCTTTCATAATCAAAATGTTTTTTTAAAATTCTTTTTTTGATTCTATTGATATTTATATTTAAAATTGCTTCTGGTAATACTATTAATAAAAATTAGGCTCAATACTCACCCCATCTTTTTCCAATTTCGAAACCCCATTTAGAGGTTAGGAAAATTACTTCTTCATGATTCTTACAATCAGATAATTCTCTCTTTTTTCTCGGATTTTTTTCTATTAATTCAGATATTTTATTTAATTGTTCTATTTTTTTAAGAAAATTAATTAAATCTTTTTCAGGCATGTTGATATTAAGAAGTATATTTCTGATCGTAGGTGAAAATATAATATAAGACCCAGCCAACTCCGCCAATTAATATTGCAACCATTATATTTACCGACCAAACTATTTCTATCATTTTAATATTACTAATGCTTGTATCTTAACTAAATTTTTAATCATATTTGGAATCAAATTTTGGAAGTATCTAGGTTTTGTCTTTGAACATATATGGACTATATTTGTTTTAAGATAAATTATAGAAAAAATGGGAGAAGCTAAAAGGAGAGAAGAATTAGGTTTGCCACCTAGAGAGAAGAAAGGAGTAAAAAAGGATTCAAAGAGTAATTTGAATCAAATCTTGAATAAATATCCTTATTTTCCATATATCTTAGGAATTTCACTACTTACGATTTTAATAATCGATCTAATTAATTACTATAAATAGTTTTATTTAAAAAAAATTTCATATCTTAATTTTTAATTTATAAATCCGTATTCTTTTGTTCCGCAATTATAAAAATATTTTTCCATAATTAATAAATCACTCAATTAAAAACTAGAATTGCCAATGTTTGATAATGTAGGTACAGCCTTAGTCCAAGCAGTAGGATTTTTTGGTGTTTTTGGATATTTTGTCTATCAGCTTCTATCAGAGGGTAAAAAACCAATACAGAATAAATCAAATGTTCCAGTTAAAAAAATAAATAAGACAATTTTATTAAAGAATGAGCCTAAGAAAAAAGGATTATTCGGTAGAAAAAAAGAACCAATAATTGAGGATGTGAAACCAAAGAAAAAAGGATTATTTGGCAAAAACGTAGAACCAGTAAAAGTGGTAGAAGAACCTAAAAAGAAAGGTTGGTTTCGGTAAACATTATTGGAATTTAAAACGAATTTGATATCTTTTATACAAAAAAGTTATATTACTAGTCTTAAAATTGTAATAATAAACATAATTTAATGAAGCATAGAGAAATTACAAAAAGATATAGTGATTTAGTTAAAAGAGCAAACCAAGCCAATGGTAGAAAAGAAATTGTTGGTTTACTTAAAAAAGCTGCTAAATTAAAATCAAAAATTGAAATTAATAATTAAATAATAGTTATTAGAAAATTTATAATTTTTCTAAATGTAAAATTTATTTAAACAAAAAAAATATTTATGCGATGATTATATGAAATTTTTTAGTTATGAATAATAAAGGTTATACAACTGAAAGCGGTGGAAGACAAAATGTATTTGCAATTGAACCAGAAATTAATTTAATAACACAGGGAGAATCTAAAAAATCATTTCTCTTATTTATTGGGATATTATTACCTTTTTTAATAGGTGGAATTTATTATTTTAAAACCCTTTGAATAAAAAAAATTTTTATAAAACATTTTGGATATATATTCTTGAGAAATAATAATATCCTGCATTAGGCTTTGCGATGATTAATTAAAACCATTTTTCTCAAGTGAAATACTAATGTAATTAAATATTTTTTGATTTTTTTTAAGGTGTTGCCATTAAATAATCTACTTGTTCAGTTAATAGCACATTTAATTTAATTATTAATTATTACCACCTTAAATTTTGCTAAATTTTATACAAATAAAGAAGCTATAACCGTTAAATAACAATTACTAGAAATAAATACTTCATTTTTGAAAATCAATTTTAATTTCTTGCTAGTAACTATTATTAGAAACCTATTTCAACTTTTTAATATCAAAGAGAGCTTATTGTAACTAGTTCCATTAAATTTCTTGATCTCAGATAGTCTTGAAATACATCAGAATAAAATGCTTTTTTTGCAGCTATTTTTGATTCGAATTCTATTACGATACCTAGTTGTCCCCCATCCCACTTGTGTGAATTGGAATCTTGAGTTATGTCTCTTTTTACTACAACCCCGCCAACTGATTTTATCCATGGCAATACTGTTCTTATGTATTCGAGAAATAAATCAGCATTTGGTATAGATATTTTCTTAAGCCAGTAACTCTTTGTCATGGAATCAAAACATTTTGAATAGAATATAGCACATCACGGTAAGTATTTTTGCTCAAGCTATTTTGTGAGTCTGTTTAAATGAATTTAGAACAACAATTATTGGATTTAATCCTTTCGAGACCTAATTCGAAACAGATTAAGAATATGGCTGAAGAACTAGAAAAGGAATCAAAATTTTCTCTTAGCAAGGATATCGAAAAGTTAAAAGGAATATGGGAGCTTAGATGGAGTAGTTCAAAAGCTCCGTTTCTAAATTATTCTCCTGTATTAGATAATATTCAAATCCTTGATCCTTTAAAACTAGATGGTTTGAATTTACTCAAACCTAGAGGAATTAATTCAATTATCGGAACGGGAATAGTAGCAAAATTGAGTTCTTTAAATGAAAAGAAAATTGGAGTCACCTTTACTCATGCTGGAATAATTGGACCTTATATTGGAATGAGGAAGTTAAATGCTTTAACTAAGATTAAAAAAGAACAAAAAGGATGGTTAGAAATTACTTTCTTAAGCAAAGATCTTAGAATTTGCAGGGGAGATAAAGGAACTTTATTTGTGCTTAGAAGAATTAATGACAAGATCTTATTTGAAAGGTTTCAAGATTTTATTGAGTCTTTCTAAATCCTCTTTTATCTTTTAATCCATATATATTTTAAAAAAAAGAATATTGGCACATATTTAAAAGTCTCTTTAGGTATCTCATATGACAAAAATTTTAATAATTCCTCTATCCAATAACCTAAGTCAAGTCCAAATAGATATCTTTCCAAAATGAACCAAAATTCATTATCAAATATGGTTCTTAAATTAAGATATATATATTCCCAATGAAATGTATTCCAATATTTTTGTAGATAAGAAGAGATTATTAACCAAAAGGTTACAAATAAAAAACTTTTAATAAATTTATAGACCTTTTTCATTATTTTTAGACCTAAATCAGAATTAATCTTTATAAACTTCTTAAGTTAATATTATTGCTCTATATGAATATTTCCACAAAATATAATCAAAAAAAAATAAATATCTTTTTAAAGATATTTATTTAAATTATAAGTAACTCTAAATAATTTACTTGTCTTTTTTTGATAGATTTTGTGCTTTGATATTTTTATTTCTTAAATTAAATCCCAAAAATAAAAAGGATATATAAATTAAAATACTACCAAGAAGGATTATTAATACTTTTGAAATGTCCATTAGATTTTTTTTTAATATAGCTTAGGAATACAAATTATAAGTTTGAATTTTTTAAATTTATATATTTAAGTCTTTCCGCGATAATTAGTATTTATTTACTAAGCTAAACAAAATATTTAAGATATATGCAAATAGTATTCGCTTGGAGCCTTTGCCTTTCTGTTGTAGTTGTTTTACTATCTACAATTCCTTTGACTCTTGGAAGAATCAAAGCTGGTTACTCCATGGAGAACATGTCAGCACCAAGGGCGCTATTTGATGAATTGCCAGATTTTGGTAAAAGAGCTGTTTGGTGTCATCAGAATTGCTGGGAAAGTATTTCTATTCATGCCCCAGCTTGCATACTTTGTTTAATTACTCTTCCAGATTCAAACCTTTCATTAATAGCTGCTTGGTTACACCCTCTTTTACGTTTCTTATATATAGGTGCTTATGTTTTTAATATTCCTATTGCTAGAGGTTTAATATGGGCTTCTGGAATTTTTACTACACTAATTTTGTATAAGGAAGGGATATCCCAACTTATATAATTTAACTAAATTAAAATATTTTCTAAATCTTGTAATTCAAAATCATTCATTAAGATTACATTATTAGCTCGAGCTAGTTTTTGCGCAGATTTTGTGAAACTAGATTTTGAAACTAATACTGCATGAGTCCCTTTCCAATATAATTTACCAGCTGAAATTTCCTGTACAGCATTGTTTCCTACTGATTTTTTATGATGTTTACATTGAATACAAATTCTCAAATTATCGATGGAGGCAATTAAATCAACTCCTTGGTCACCAGTATTGGGTGTTTCTTTAACTCTCCATCCATTCTTTTTGAGAATTTCCATACAATGTTTTTCATATAAAATTCCTTTTTTATAGTTTTGATTATTGTTCTTAGATATATTATTTTCAATTAAATTTAAACAAGTCTTTTCTATTTGACTAGCAATAAATATAAACCAGTCTTTATTCTCCAAAATTCTATTAACACCAATTATTTCATCATGAATAATTGGATTGATTTTACGATAAGATTTCCATTTTTCAAAAAATGAGTCCTGACCTGAAAATTTTTTTAAAACGACTTTTTCCCAAAAGTAAGGAATACCCTCTTTAAATCTCTTTGAGCCATTATTGATGCTTTTTTTTATTAATTTTTCCTCGAGAGGGGGATTTCCAATCCACTTCTCTAAGTTTTCGTTACCATAAGCATCTATAACTTTTAATCTAATTCTTTCTTCCAATAGATTGTATTTATTTTCTTCAATAAGTTTATTTAAAGTTTCTAGGAAGTAATTTGCATTTAAAGCATTATTTAGTCTATATTTTCTTTTCTTTGAAAGAAAATTTTTAAAAATAAGTATTAAAAATAGAGCAACTACACAAACTAAAATAATAAATATATTATTCATTGAATCTAATATGTATTATTTTTATTTAAAAAGATTTTGTTTTTCTAATTAAGAAATCATTTTTTGTAATTAATGAAGAGTTCTTTATATCAAAACCACTTATTGCCGAAATCTCCCCTTCAATCCCCTCTAATGTTAATTGTTCAATAATACCTTTGATAACTTCATCTTCAACTAATTTTCTATCAATTCTTTCCGGTGTTATGTCTGTTAGCCACTTAGATGTCTTTTTTTTTACAACTTCAGTTGGATTTGTTATTTTTAAGTAAATAGCCATCTTAAACAATATTTAACTTTATTATATGTCAAGTCTTTTTATTTCTTGTTATTGTCTTTACTTTCCCATTCAAGAAATTGAAAAATTATAATTGCAAAAATTGAAAAAAATACAATAAAAAGTCCCAGCCATCCTATGAATTTGTTTTCAGTAAAAAAATTAGTGAGAGAAGAATTTTCCTGATATCTTGATTCCATTTGATATTGATATGAATCTAAGACTAGAAATATATTATTCATTTATCGAATAGAATTTAAATGCTTATGAAGATTAATTGATTTACTTATAATTATATTATCCGTTTAAATTTGAAAAAGCTTTTGATATAAACTCAGGCCTTTTTCTTACGATAGAAAAACCATTTTTATTTATAAGAACTAAATTAACCTCAGCTACAGTTAGAACTTTTTTACTTTTGTTAATAAATTTTGAATGAATTTTTATTTTTGGACTTTTACTTATTTTAAATAGAGTTTCTATTATAATGTTATCCCCAAGAAATAAGGGCGCTATATATTTTATTGAAGTATCAATTAACGGGAGCTCAAAACCATTTTTAGTTAGATCAACGTAATTTATACCTGCTTTTGAAAGTGCATTTACCCTTGCTTCTTCAAGCCAATTAAAATATGTACCATGCCACATAACCCCTGCATGATCTGAATGCTGAGGTAAGACTAGCTTATTTATTTTCCAAACTTTTTTCATTTATCTATAAATTCTAGAAAAGTATATGTTTATATTTCTAATCAAATAAATTAAGGTATTGTAAGTAATGTTGATTCATCTTAATTAAAATAGAAAAATCACTAAAGTTATATTCTAAAAATTATGTTTAATCGCAAATATAAAGACAGAAAATTGAAGAAAATTTTTCAGTGGAGGGAGTATTTAAATTGGAATAAAATGACCACAACTCAAAAAATTAATTTCAAAAGGGCTTGCTTGTTTCCTTTCTTTGTTTATTTTGTTTATGTTTTTCTGTTTAAATATTCAATGGCTATTCTTATAATTATGGGAATTTATTTCTTAGTAAGATTTAAGAATAGAAAAAAACTAAATAAATAGATAATTTAATCCTTTATAATTATATTTAAAATTGTTTTAATATTTAGAAATTATTTTTATTAATTTTATTTTCGTAAGAGAATAATTTTTTAAATAGTTTTTTTATGAAAAGTATCATTTCAATTGTAGGTGTTTTTGTTATTTCCTTTTTTATTAATATTAGTGATGGCCAAGCCGATGAAATCGGTAGCGAATTAAATAATAATTTATCTAAGGAGTCAACGTCCCATGATTTTAAATCTAATATTAATAATAAGGTTGATAACCCTAAATCTTCTAATGAGGATATCTTTGGGGATGAACAAACGTTTCCTTTTGTAGCTGGGTTAGGAAAAAATGCTGCACATTAATTCAAAATATAAATTTTTAATCAATATTTTAAGTAATAAATAGTGAAAGGTTTAAGAGTTATAGAGCTTTCTAAAGCCCTTAATGTAGACAGCTCAGATTTATTAGCTGTTTGTGCAATCCTGAAATGTAATGCAAGTTCAAGATTAAGCATGCTTACGTTTGAAGAATGTAAAGTAATTACAGATTACTATGAAAGGAATAGTTAGATATTTTTTCTTACAAAGATCAAACTAAATCAATCTATTCAATTTCTTTTATCATAGAAACTAAAGTCCCATGAATTTCTTCTTCTGAGATTTCCTTTTTGAAATTTATAATTGAAGACTTACCATCATATATTATTTTCATGAATTGACTGGTGATTTCCTCCAAATAAGCCTCCTTAAATTCTGAAATATTTCCATAATATCTGAGATATTTATGCACTGATTCAATGTGATCTTTATTCATATGATTACAAACCCTCTCACTTGTCTTTGAGCTAATTATTTTCATTTTAAATCATATTTTTTTTAGTCTAATATTTTCTGATCATTATTCAATGTTTTAATCGTGTTTTTTATTAATGCTTTAACCTCTTTAATATCAATGGCTCTTACTAATTTATTTCGCAGATTAGAGGCTCCTTGAAAATTTTTACAAGTCCATGAAATATGTTTTCTGGCAAGTAATAAACCATGATTACCCTTTTCTTTTGTAAGTTCATCTAAATGCTCAATAATTAACAATAATTTTTCTTCAATATTTGGTTCTTTAAAACCTTTAAGTTCTTTAATTGCATAATCTATTTCTCCTATTTTCCAGGGAGAACCAAGTATTCCTCTACCAATCATTAAACCATCAGCATTTGTTACTTTGAAGCAATTAAGTGCATCATTGGGATTCTTTATATCTCCATTTGCAATTAATGGTATTTCTAAAAGTTTTTTAATTCTTCCAATCATATTCCAGTCAGATTTCCCTGAAAATCCTTCTTTGCGTGTTCTCCCATGTAAAGTTATCATTGCGGCTCCTGATTCTTGAAGACTTATTAGAAATTCTTCTATATTTTCCTCTTTATTTTCCCAACCAAGCCTTGTTTTTACTGTAACGGGGATTTTTACAGCTTTTGAAACTCTTTTTACTAATTCTACAGCTAATAAACGATCATTAATTAAAGCACTTCCACCACCTTTCTTTGAGATTTTTTTGACTGGACAGCCCATATTTATATCAATAAGAAATGCTCCTGAATCTTCTGCCAGTTTAGCTGCCTCTGAAACAGCAAAAGGTCTATTATCAAATATTTGAACACCAATAGGTCCTTCTTCTAATTCAATCTGTTGAACTTTTTGAGTTCCATATCCATTTTTTAAACTAGTTGCATTAATCATTTCAGTAAATAGGAGGGAGTCTGGAGCCCATTTTCTTACTAATTTTCTAAATATTTTATCTGTAACTCCTGATAGTGGAGATAAGATTACTTTACTATTTATTATTCTCGATACCCCTTTACCCCTCAATTTTATAACTGAAGACATTATAAAAATATATACCTTATAGATACATTATAAATTGATTAATTTCACTTTAATGTATTCTGTTTCTTATTTGTAAAAGTAAATTTGTTTTTGTTTAATGTCTTAATTAGTTACAATTTTTGCTAACTTAATAAAGATTCAAATATTTGGGACTTCTTATTTTTGATCCTTTTATTATCAATTTTTCTTCAAATATTTCTTTTTATTGCTCCAACTAATGTTTATGCGATTCAAGGCAATCTCGACTTATCTAGTGCTCAATCATCAGTAGGCAAAAGATTCGCCAAGGTTTTTTGTGATGCTAAAAAAGAGGGATTAGATTCTGAATATGCAAGTGAATATGCTTTAAATAATACGTATTTAAAGTTTGTGGCTTTTCCTGATGACGATCAATATTTAGATGATCTTTGGGAATTTACTTCTAACAATATTTTAGATAATTGCGGAGATGATATTGTTATTAACGATTTAAAAGAATTAGAAATATTCTTCAAAGAAGAAGGAATTATTGCTTCTAATAGAGAGCTGTATTTGCCAAAGTTTGAGAATAATTAGGTTTAATTTTTATGATGTACTAAAGTACACCTAGAATTTTTGAAATTGATGAATTTTTTAGGTTTTAATTCTCCAGTAATTTTTATTATAACAACTATTATTCTTATAATTTTAGGCCCAAAAAGAATAGAAAAAGGTTGGTTACTATTCCAACGTTTATTAAAGTTTCTTCTTAGTGATGCAGATAATATTTCTAAGAGTAAATCAAATGTCAAATCTCTAATAGATGTAAATTCAGAGAAAATAGAGGTAAGTGAAGTCAAAGAGGAGTTAATAGAAGCAAAGCTAGAGGAATCAGAATTAAGTGAAGTCAAAGAGGAGGTAAAAGATGTAGAAGTTAAGAAATCAAAAGTAAGTGAAGTCAAAGAGGAGGTAAAAGATGTAAAAGTTAAGAAATCAGAAGTAAGTGAAGTCAAAAAAGGGGTTAAAGAAGCAAAAGTTCAGAATTTAAAAGAAAGTCAAGTCAAAAAAAATATAAAAAAAGCAAAAGTAGATGAATCAGAAATTGGTGTAGTTAAAGAAGAGGTATTAAAGTCTCAGTTAAAAGATGAAAAAACTAGAACAAAAACTAAAGGCAAAGTAAATAAAGAAACAAAAGGCTAATAATGTTTTATCAATTAAAAAATATTTAGTATTTGTTGATATTTTAAAGTTAAAAATATTTAATATATGTTATTTGCCGTATTAAGAATCTAATGCCACCTCAATTGCAGCAATCAAATTATCATCAAATGGTTGAACACCAGGTTTGAATCTTGCTATCACATTGCTGTCTTTACCAATTAAAAATTTTTCAAAATTCCATTCAACGTCACCTTTTGGTTCGAATTTATTAAGCGTAGTATAAGGTTCTGTAGTTTTACCTTTGGCATGAACTTTTTCCATTATTTCAAAATTAACTCCAAACTTTGTTGAACAAAAATTCTTTATCTCTGTAAGAGAATCAGGTTCTTGATTACCAAAATCATTGCAAGGGAATGCAAGTATTTTTAAACCTTTTTTTGAGTATTTATTGTGAAGCTTTTGAAGATCCTCATATTGGGCTGTATTTCCACAATAACTCGCTACGTTTACTATTAAAATTACCTTCTCTGAGAATTCGCCAAGCTTTATTGGCTTTCCCCCGGCAGAGATGACAATTGTGTTTTTTACGTCTACTAACATTTTTTCATAAATTTATTTATTGAAGATAGCATTGAATAAATGTTTTTGTGTTTTTTCTAGAACCTTATTAATTTATGATTTTAATAATTTTTAGTAAAAGTTTTTCTTTAATTATATAATAAAATAATCATATAAATAATAAATTTGGATCCATTAGACCCTCTTACAGAAATTATTAACTCAGGTCAAGGCTTCTCACCTTCTATTGCTCTAGAAAGATTTCTTTGGCTAATGATTGGGTTTTTCTTTCTCGGTGCTATTTTAACTTCAACTATAAGAGGAATGATGCAAAATGATTGGTTCGGGAATAATTCATTTTTGTCTAATCTAAAAGCTACTAAAAGAAAAGATAAGCTTCCTAACAAGATATCTGAGGATAAAAAATAACACTAATTTATGATGTAATGGTTCCACTTAAATTTATTCGTAAAAAAATATTATTGCTTGGTAGCGGAGAACTTGGAAAAGAGTTAGTGATAGAAGCTAAAAGATTAGGATTAGAAGTTATAGCTATTGATAAATACGATAATGCACCTGCAATGCAATTAGCTGATTATTCTCGTGTAATTGATATGAGTGATAAGAAAATTTTAAAAAAAACGATTAAAGAATTAAAACCTGATTTTGTAGTTCCAGAAATTGAAGCTCTTTCTATTGAAGCTTTAAAGGAATTGGAAGAGGAAGGAGTAAATATTGTTCCAAATGCTAGAACCGTTGAAATCACAATGAATAGAGATAAAATTAGAGACCTTGCATCAAAAGAATTAAAGATAAAAACTGCAAAATTTAGTTACGTTTTTAATGTTGAAGAGCTAGAAATGGAATCATTTGAAATTGGCTTCCCTCTTTTGCTAAAACCTCTAATGAGTTCATCTGGTAAAGGACAAAGTTTAGTTAAAGGGAAAGAAGATCTTTTATTAGCTTGGAATGAAGCTTTGAAAAATTCAAGAGGAAAAATAGTTGGAGTAATTCTTGAGGAGTTAATAAATTTTGATTATGAATTTACCCTCTTAACTGTTAGAAAAGATAACGGAGATAACGTTTTTTGTGAGCCGATAGGTCATGAGCAATATAAAGGAGATTATCAATGTAGCTGGCAACCATTGGAAATGAATCAATCTTTAATTAATGAAGCCAGAAATATAACCACTAAAATATTAAATAATTTAAATGGTTCTGGTATTTATGGAGTTGAGTTTTTTGTTAGAGGTAAAGAAGTTATATTTTCAGAATTATCACCTAGACCTCATGATACGGGAATGGTCACCTTAGTTAGTCAAAACTTAAACGAATTTGAATTACACTTAAGGGCATTTTTAAACCTACCCATCCCAAGAATTTCACTAATAAAGCCATCTGCAACTAGAGTAATAATTTCAGATAAAGAATCTAATAATCCCTCCTACACTGGACTAAACGAGGCATTAGAAGTAGAAAATACGAAAGTTCTCATATTTGGAAAACCAACATCAAAAAAAGGAAGAAGAATGGGTGTAGTCCTTTCATCAGATGAAGAACTAAATATTGCTAGAAAAAATGCTGAAAAGTCAGCACTAAAAATTAAAATTGTTTCTTAATTTAAAAATATAAAATAAATATTATAAAAAAACTACTTATTTCCTTTGTTTTTGTTTTAGATCTTTGTATGTAATATTTAAATGTATTATTGTTTTTTTCTATGATAGAAAACTATAAAGGTTGGGATATAACTTTGACCTGGGATGATAATCATTCTTTTATAAATAACTCAAGTAGTTACAATACTTTTAATCAAAAAGAAAAGTGGAAAGGAGTTAATTTAAAAGGTAAAAGTGTTTATGGAGCCTCTTTAAAGGAAATAAGACATATCATTGATTATCCAAGGCTACATAAATAACTATTTAAAGAATAAATTAGTTTTCTTCTTTCTGATTGTTATCTTCAATAAGTTCGTTTGCAAGTTCTCTCAAATCACCTTTAATTGATACCCATGTAAAAGCAGCAATAAAAACTGTAGCTGATATTGCTATTGTAACTGTCTCTAAAGGACCCAATCCTAATGCAATTGCAAACATTTAAAAATTAAAATAATAATTTATTATATTCCACATTATTAATTAGTTTTAATCGATTATTCTTTTGAAACTTAATTTAATTATTTACGAAATAGTTTAAATAAGTAATCTTTATCATTTATTATTTAAGATATATTTTTATATTTGATTTTCTTTTTAATAAAAATTGTTAATGTAATTTTTTGCTAAAATAAATTAATGAATAATCAGAAAAAATGTCCTCAATGTAAAAATTTAATCTCAGTATCAGCCCCAACTTGTCTATATTGTGGAAGACCTAACAAATTTGTTACTAGTAATTATGTTAAAAATAAGTGGGACAAAGAATATAATATTAATAAATTAAATATTCTAAAAATAATATTCTCTTCGAAAACATTATTTATTTTTATTATTATTTTAATAACATTCCTTATCTTATTATATAAATAGAATAATTATTAACCTAAAATCGCATCTATAACTTCTCTTGTATTTGGTGAAAGTTCATTTTGTTTTATAGAATTAAGCACTTTAACAATATTTCTTTTATAAGGATTTTCATATTGTTTATAAGTACTAAATATCTTTAAAAAACGTGAAATGACTATTGGATTTGATTTGTCGAATTTTATAATTTTTTCTGCTACGTATTTATAACCTGATCCATCTACGGAGTGGAATAATGAATTTCTTGTTACATAAGCATTTAATATAGATCTTAAAGTATTTGGTGATTTGATATCAAAATATTCGTTTTTAAATAGATCCTCAATACTTTCTTGATTACTATCTTTCTCTATAGAGGCTTTAAAAAAGAACCAATTATCTAAAACTACTGGATTGTTTTTCCATTTTCTGAAAAACATATTTGAGATTAATTCTCTTTCGGGACAATTAATCCTAGTGAATACATTTAATACCGCTTTAGCAAGTGTCATTGAATTCCCATCTATATATCTGATTATTTTACTTTTAATTTCTTCATCTTTGCTATGTAAAAGTAACTTCCATATTGTTTCAATTAGTTTTCTTTCATCCTTACCTTCGGGCCATATTTTAGTGATGTTTTTATCAATCTCTTCAAGCTTATTCAAAAGTTCTTCCTTTAATTCTGTACCAAATAAATAATTTAAGTCGTCAATAGTTTTGTATATTCTTAATGGATCTATTTTATTGATTTCTGATTCTATTTCAGAGAAGTTTGGGATAGTAAGGATTTCAGATAAGAGAGATAAATTTATAGTTTTATTGTTCCTAATTATTGATCTTAGTGTTGTTATTAATTGATTTTCAATATTTATATCTGCTTTTTCATATATTCTTTTACAAATTATTTTTTTGTATAAACCTTTTATCGTGTTGTATATTGTGAAATAATCTGTTTCAAATTCTAGTATTAATAATTTTTCAGCAAATGAAGTGTCTGTTTCCCATTCAATAGGGGCTGAGAAATTTCTAAAGTAAGTAATTATTGGACTTTCAAAATTTGTCTTTATATTTTCTAAAACAAATTCTTCTTCTTTTTCTTTTAAAATAAATGTCTTATTTGATTTTTTATGATTGCTCAAAAATATTGCAATATTAATTGGAATAATTAGAGGTAAATCATTATAGTGATTCTTTTTATTTGAATTAACTTGAGATACTTGTATCTTAAGGATTTGTTTTTCACTATCCCATTTTCTTTTAAACTTAATTAATGGAGTCCCATTTTGTTGATACCAAATTTTAAATTTTTCGGCATTTATTTCTTTATTATTCTCTAAAATTTTTTCAACAAATTGGTCAATTGTTGCTGCTTTTCCATCATAAGTAGAAATAAAATTATTAAAACCATTATTAAAGTTTTCATCCTTTACTAAAGTTTTAAGCATCCTTATTATTTCAGCTCCTTTTTCGTAGATAGTAGTTGTATAAAAATTGTCTATCTCTAAATATTTTTCAGGCCTTACCGCATGTGATGTTGGGCCAGAGTCCTCTCTAAATTGTGTTTTTCTTAGAAATTTGGCATCCTCAATTCTTTTTATTGAACGGTTATGAAGATCTGCAGTAAATTCTTGATCTCTAAAAACTGTTAATCCTTCTTTTAATGATAATTGAAACCAATCTCTACAAGTAATTCTATTACCCGTCCAGTTATGAAAGTACTCATGAGCGATTACACCTTCTATACGTTCTAACTCTTCATCAGTTGTGGTCTCTTTATTTGCAAGTATTAATTTCGAGTTGAATATATTTAGGCTTTTATTTTCCATCGCGCCCATATTAAAATGTCTAATTGCAACGATATTAAATAAAGACAAATCGTATTCTAGATTGTACTTTTCTTCGTCCCATTTCATTGACTTCTTTAATGAATTGATTGAATGCTGTACATATTTTTCATCACCTTTTTCTACGTATATATTAATTTCTACTTTTTTATTAGATTTAGTATTAAAGCTATCTTTAATACAACTTAGTTTTCCTGCAACTAATGCAAAAAGATATGAGGGCTTGGGATATGGATCTTCCCATATAACTTCATGTCTTTTGTTTTCAAGATCATTAGCTTTGATTAGATTTCCATTTGAGAGTAATACTGGATAATCTCCCTTATCCGCCTCAATCCTTACTTTATATTTACTCAAAATATCAGGCCTGTCAGAATGGTAACTTATTCTCCTAAAGCCTTCTGCTTCGCATTGCGTAGTTATAATTCCATTACTTTCATACATTCCCAAAAGTGAAATATTCTCCTTTGGTTTAATTGTCCCCTCAATCTTTATGGTAAAAGTTTCTTTAAGAATTGATTTAATTAATAATCTATTTTTTTGTATTGAATAGTTATTTTCTACTAATAGGTATTCATCTAGATATATTTTTTCAACAGATATATCAATTCCATCAAGAATAAGAGTATTAGTATTAATATTCTTTTTTTTTAATTCCAGTTCTGTCTTTACAATTACTCTTGTGTCTTCAATTATGAAATCCAAGAAAATATTAGGTATTTCATAATCAAAGGATTTATAGTCATTAAGTTTTATATATTCCTTATTATTCTTATTGTCGGAATCGTTAAGCATATTTGTTTAATAATTTTTTTGGATTATTATCAATTAAAAACTATTATATGCATTTTTATTAAAAATAATTAGGTTTCTTCTAATAGACATATATGTTCCTTGATTACTCCAGATGGCTGTAACTCATACAATGTTGGATTTTTATCTAATATTAAACCCTCTTTATTAATTTGGTATCTCCAATCCCATTTTCTATCTGTAAATGAAAGGTAATCTTTTCTAAGAGAATATGGAAGCATAAGCTTTTTCCCCTTCCAATCAATATTAATAAATGCGCCTGGTGCAATTTTAGAAATATTTTTAACTATTGAGAAATCTCCATTAATGTTATTTCTAATAACTAAATCAAGCTTAATGTTTTCACAAAAATAGGTTGTATTTAAAGCAAAAAGAAGAATTGTTGAAAAAAATATCGAATAAATTGTAGAGACTCCTTTTTGTATTTTTATTATTGCTTAAGCAATAATTTTATTTAAATATGAATGCTTTTTATAAAAACTCTTTAGATTTTTATAGAATCCATACTTTTTAAGTTTACCAAGTTACATTTTACCTCTTCAACATATTCTTGCACTGATATTAATTTGTTTAAAATTCCAGTATATTTTGCTTCTCCTCCTGCAGTACTTGAGAGTATATATTTTGGATTAAAAGTATTTATTAATTTTGGAAGGACGTCAGCACCTTTTACAAAAGACCCAACAAGTGGGAGATCAAGGTTAATAATTGGAGTTATGACAGCATCTATTTCTTGAGATTTCACGTTTTCATCAAGATATCCATGAGGTTCTATGTAGAAACCACTTCCTTTATCATCTTTTACGATATATCCATTTTCTATTTGTGGAACGGGTGCACCAGCAGTAGCTTCTATTTCTAATCCGTGTTGTATAATTTTTTCGGAAGGTTTAAGAACTTTGATAGACGTGAAACCTAATTTTTCAAGAATCCCTTTTGCACTATTTGGACAGACGATTTCAATATTCTTTTTAAACTTTTTTAATGAAGGAACATGGCAATGATCAGGCAATCCTTGCGTTAAAAGAATTATATGAATTTCTTCTTCAATTAAAATTTCATTATCTAGTGAACCTTTGAAAAACCATTCTCCTGGAGGGAATACCAAATCACCAGTAAGCCAAGGATCTATTATTAAATTGGTTTTATGAAATTTGATTAACCAACCATTTGAACCTAAATATGTAGCTTCAAAAGTCATTTTTTTAATATTAATGTATATACTGAGAATATAAATTATTTTTATTAATATTGAGAATACATACTTCTATGGTCTTAGTATTTGTATTTGTTCACATATTTAATATTTCCAAGCTAATTGATTTAATTAAAGGTTTTCAAAAAAAACTATGAATGCTTAGCTTCATTTAAAATTTGAAATGATTTTTCTTTGATATTAAAAATAAGCACATGAGTTTCTTTTGAATTGCTTTTGAAAGTATTCTCATTAACCGATTGAATAGGAATTAAAGCTAATCCTCCAGTACCAGAAAAAATAATAGGCATAGTTACATTTTTATTACCATTCATTTTCTGTAAATCTATGGCTTGAGAAACAATATTTTTAGCTTTTTCAAATCCATGATGTTCTATTAACTTGGACCATAAGGAATTTACTGACTCATATTTTGAAAATTCTATTTGTATGCTTTTCATTAAAAATTTAAGGAAAACTAAATTTTTTAAATAGGAGTATTTATTTAATTTCTATTCTTAAACCCATCCATTACTAATTGCAACATATCAATAACGTCTCCATCAGTTAAATCAAGATCTTTTTTTAAATCATTGCAAGTCAAATTCATTTCGAGCGCTGCCTCTGCCATATGATTTATTTTCTGATCATTACCTCCTAAAGAAATAAATGGATTAAAGTTCTCTATCATTATTATTTATGTGTTATTTCTATGTTCTAGCTAATAAATACTAAATTAACTCTTAATCGTTAATAAGCTTATAAATATGTCATTTTTTGTTTTCGGTTGAATTGAATTATTAAACCAATGAAGTTGATACACCTTTTGAAATTAAAGCAAATCTTCTAGCTCTTACAAGGAAAGGAAATAATAAATTTGTTCTTTTGTCCGATTTAAATATTTTTGATAAAAGTTTTAAAAGTTTGCCGGATGGATTATTTATTTGATTACAGATTTTATTTATTGCTTCAGCCCCATGAAATATTTCATCACCTTTAAGAAGAATGGCTCCTTTATCAATATCGAAACCTTTTTCTAGAAGAGAATTGATAATTTTGAGATTTTTTCTAGCATCTAGAATTGTTATATTATTTATTTTACTTTTTAGTTCTAATAGCTCTGCAAAATGATTACAAAAGGGACATTCTCCATCATATATAAATGTTAAATTTGT
>QBXH01000007.1 GCA_003283415.1 Prochlorococcus sp. AG-321-E21
TTAGGAGTTTTAAGTGGTTTTATTAGTATTTTGAGTAATGAATATCAAAAGCTAAGAGTTATATCATTTATAGATCCTTGGAAAGATTCAGAGGGCAATGGCTATCAATTAATTCAGAGTTTACTAGCTATAGGTTCAGGAGGATTATTTGGACAAGGATTTGGTCTGTCTACACAAAAATTACAATATTTACCAATTCAAAGCACAGATTTCATTTTTGCTATTTTTGCAGAAGAATTTGGATTATTAGGATCAACATTATTATTGGGATTTTTAGTTCTTTTTTCTTATGTAAGCTTACGAATCGCAATAAAATGTAGGAATAATTATACAAAGTTAGTTGCCATTGGATGTGTAACCTTACTTATAGGTCAATCTATAATGCATATAGCTGTAGCGACAGGAACAATGCCCACGACAGGGTTGCCATTACCTTTTGTAAGTTACGGAGGAAATTCCTTATTATCGTCATTTTTTGTGATTGGAATGTTGTTAAGGTGTTCACTAGAATCAACTGGCTATATAGGCATGATTAGAGCACAAAAGTCTCTTCATTAGTTAGAATTTAGTGGATTTAGATTCCTGTTATCGACTCAATTAATTTATTTATTTCAGAATTAGCTCAAAAGGGAAATTTACTAATGGAGCAAGGGCTTAATAATCCAGGGCCACTTACCATATTTTTAATTTTTACAGCAGGCCTTTTAACGAGTCTTGGTCCATGTTCATTATCTTTACTGCCAATCACAATTGCATATGTTGGTGGAACTAAGAATAATAAATTTAAACTTATTAGTTTTTCTGGAGGGGTAATTTTTTCCCTTATTACATTAGGTGCATTAAGTGGATTCTTAGGAAAAATATATGGACAATTACCCTCTTACTACGCATCTTTAGTAGCTTTCGTAGCAATAATTATGGGTTTAAATTTATTAGGAATTTTAAAATTCCAATTACCTAATGGGCCGGATTTACAATTTATGGAAGATAAGGTGCCTTCTATAATTACCCCTTTTGTAATAGGTGGTGCTTTTGGTCTTGCCTCCTCACCTTGCATTACTCCAGTATTAGCTACCCTATTAGCATGGGTATCACAAGCAAAAAGCCCTACAATTTCAATAATCTTTTTGTTCTTCTTTGGCCTTGGTCAAGTAACTCCATTAATTCTTGCAGGAGCGACAACTGAAAATTTAAAACAGTTTCTAGAACTCAGAAAATATAGTCAAATAATTCCTACTTTAAGTGGTGTATTTTTAGTTTCGATAGGGATTCTAAATTTAATTTCAAATTGGATCTAAATGGTTATTTTTAAGAAATTTATTTTAAAGATATCAAGTTTAAGATTTGCAATCCTATTAATAATTTTCATTGCCATTTCAAGTGGAGTTGGAACGGTAATACCTCAAGGAAATGATCAACAGGAGTATATAGATTTCTACAACGAAACGCCAATTTTTGGATTTATTAATGGATCCCAAGTCATAAAACTCCAATTAGATCATGTTTATACAAGTAATTGGTTTTTATTTTCTTTAGTACTTCTATGCATTTCTCTTGCAGCTTGCAGCTTTAGGAGGCAAATACCGTCTTTAAAAGCAGCATTAAAATGGACTGAATATAAAAATGAAAAAAAATTCTACAAACTCCAATTAACAACTAATTACGAAATAATCCAAGATGTAGATCATATTTTAAAAGCTGATTCTTTACTTAGAAAAAAAGGTTGGAGCATTTCCAAATATAAAAATCACTTGTCAGCAAGAAAAGGCTTAGTAGGAAAACTTGGACCTATAATTGTCCATATCGGCCTAATTATTTTACTGATTGGCTCTGCATACGGAAATTTCAGTAGCCAATCTAAAGAACAATATTTGAGATTAGGAGAAAGTTTAGATTTAATAAATGAAAGTACAAATTCAAAAGTAAGGATAAAATTAAAAAACTTTTTTATAGAACGTGAAAGTGATGGGAAACCAAAGCAATTTATTTCAAATTTAGAATTTTTTTCGAAACAGCAAAATTTAAATGAACTAAAAACAACTCAAGTAAATCAACCTATCAGATTCAAAGGTTTAACTATTTATCAAGCGGATTGGTCCGTATCAAATATTATTTTGGAAATTGATAGTGTTCTTTACCAAATCCAACTAAAGCCTATCCCTGAGATAGGAGATCAAATATGGGGGCTTTTAATTGAATTGGGTAGAGAAAATAAAAAAAATTATCTTTTAACTATTGATAATGAAAATGGTCCACTTAAAGTCTCAAATATTGAAGATTTTTCTGAAAATTTTATTTATCTAAATAATAATCCATTAGAAATTAATTCTTCAAAACTGTCTTTAAAAAAAATAATTCCTAGTAGTGGTTTAATTATTAAAAATGATCCTTCAATTCCATTTATTTATTTATCTTTTACCTTAATAATTTTGGGAACAATTTTTAGTCTTATTCCCACAAACCAAATATGGATTTTATTTAATGAAACTTCAAATAAATTATTCATTGGTGGTTTAAGTAATAGAAATCTTTTAGGTTTTAAGAAGGAATTTCTAAAATTATCAGATGATATAAAGAATAACTAATTTCTTTTCTGTCCACTATAAATATCTAATTTCATAGAGACGTTTCCTCTGGGATTAAAATCAGCATTTAAATGAATCCAGTGTGGTGCAGCTGCATTTAAAAGATCATCCATGATTCTGTTTACTACTTCTTCATGGGATATTTTGAGATCTCTAAAGTTATTAATATAAAGTTTTAAGGATTTCAACTCATATACTTTCATCTTTGGCTGGTAAAAGATATTTAATTTTGCAAAATCTGGATAACCAGAAAATGGGCATTTACAAGTAAATTCTGGTAATTCAATTGAAATTTCATAAATTCTTTTTTTATTTGGATTTTCAAAACAAATTATTTTTGATTCGTCTATTAGTCTTTCTCCGTATAAAGGCTTATTTGTCGAATCATGTAAATTAGCTGTACTCATTTTTTCAAAATCATCTTTACTAAAACTATATAAAAAGCTAATAATTCGCAAAAAATAAAAAAAACTTAAGTATTACAAATCAATACGTCAAAGGATACAATATTGAGTTTTGTATCAACAGTAACAATCTTAAGGTTATCAAAAAGGCTTATATGTATTTAGTTTCACAAAACATATGGACATCTGTTTAGTAAATATAGACAATAATTCAAGAAAATCTTTAAAGCCAACTAGTGTCATTGGTATGTTATGGCTCCAGACGCATTTTGAAAATGATCAATGGGAGGCGATATCAAATAATCAAGTAATAATATCAAAAGAGAACTCTAAGTTACTAGTTAAAGATGCATTGAGCGCGGGGCTAAAGATCCAATCATTTTCTGGGGTTTCAATTCTAGATGTTTTTCAGAAAAAGAATTACACTTAAAGTATCTAAGGGTACAACATGAAGAAAATTGAGGCAATCATACGACCATTTAAATTGGAAGATGTAAAAATTGCATTAGTAAATTCTGGAATTGTGGGGATGACTGTCAGTGAAGTCAGGGGATTTGGAAGACAAAAAGGGCAGGTAGAAAGGTATAGAGGTTCAGAATTTACGGTTGAATTCCTTCAGAAACTTAAAGTGGAAGTTGTAGTTGAAAATGAAAAAGTAAGTTCAGTAATAGATGCAATTGCTGAAGCTGCAAAAACAGGTGAAATTGGAGATGGAAAAATATTTATATCATCTATTGATTCTGTTGTCAGAATTAGAACTGGAGATACCGATGAAGAAGCTCTTTAATTAAAGAGTTTCTTTTACTAAATTTTCTATAAAATCACTATCAATTATTGGATTAGACACTCCAACCTTAGACATCCAAGCTAGATATTCATGATTTCCTGCAGGCCCAACTAATGGGGAGGCTAATAGACCTTTTATATTCCATTGCATTTCTTCTGCGACATTAATAACTGACTCTATAGCCTCAATATGATATTCAGCCTTTCTTACAACGCCTCCTTTGCTTACTCGATCTTTTCCTACCTCAAATTGAGGTTTAATAAGAAATATCCCCTCTATAAAATCTCCTGATAATAAATTATTAATAGGTTCGAAAACTAACTTTAGCGAAATAAAAGACAAGTCCGCTACAACAAAATTTGGCAATAAACTTTCTTCAGAATATACATCTAAAGGCTTTATATTTCTAATATTTGATCTTTCAAAGAGTTTAACTTTTGGATTCTTCCTTATTTTCCAAGCCGTTTGTCCATAACCTACATCTATCCCATAAACCATTTTCGCCCCTTTTTGCAACAAGCAATCAGTAAATCCTCCAGTAGAAATTCCTGCATCTATACAAACTCTATCTTTCACATTAATCTTTAGTTTTTTGAAAGCCTCCAGTAATTTTTCTCCTCCTCTCGATACAAATTGGGGTTCAGATTCAATAATAAATTCAGTTCCTATTAAAACTTGTTGACCAGGTTTATCGAAAATCTTCCCATTAATATCTTTAACCTTTCCTGCAAGAATTAGACCCTGAGCTTTCTGACGAGTCTCACATAAACCTTTGTCCAGAAGATAAATATCTAACCTACTTTTTTTAATCATTTATTCTCAGAAAGATATTTTAATAAATAATTACTGGCTATCTTCAGATTATATTTTTGAAACATAATGCTAATTTTTTAATTTTATTAAAAAATAAAATATCTACTATTTATAAAGATAATCCAATCGCAGGTTTTAGACACTTTTCAAAATTAATTGATATTTGCAAATACAAAAGCTTTATATATACGAAAATAATACTTGTCCAAATATGTTCAATGGCAAGTAGATCATTAACGGATAGAGCAATTATAAGATTTTAGTTATAAAGTTGAAATTGAAGATGTTTAAAAATTGTGATTGAACGTTACACATTACCCGAAATGGGGAGAATCTGGACTGAAAATGCGAAATTCCAGAGTTGGCTTAAAGTTGAAATTGCAGCATGCGAGGCAAATTGTTCTCTTGGGAAAATGCCTGAAACTGCTCTAAAAGAGATTCGTTTAAATGCAAAATTTAAAGAATCCAGAATCAAAGAAATTGAGAAAGAAGTAAAACATGATGTAATAGCATTTCTAACAAATATCAACGAATATGTTGGAGATTCAGGAAGATACATTCACGTTGGGATGACTAGCAGTGATGTCCTTGATACTGGCTTATCGTTACAGCTAAAAGATTCCTGCGAATTATTATTAGAGGAAATTGAAAAACTAGAAAATGAAGTCAGATTATTAGCGAGACAACATAAAAATACATTAATGATTGGGAGATCGCATGCAATTCACGGAGAGCCTATTTCGTTTGGGTTTAAATTGGCGGGATGGTTAGCAGAAATAATAAGAGATAAAAAAAGATTATTAATACTAAAAGAATCTATTTCCATTGGACAAATAAGTGGAGCGATGGGAACTTACGCTAACACAAACCCAGAAATAGAAAAAATAACTTGCGATTTACTAGGTTTAAAACCAGATACAGCAAGCACCCAGGTAATATCAAGAGATAGACATGCTGAATATGTTCAAACAATCGCGCTAGTAGGAGCTTCACTTGATAGATTTGCTACTGAGATAAGGAACCTTCAGAGAACAGATGTTTTAGAAGTCGAAGAAGGATTTTCAAAAGGACAAAAAGGAAGTTCAGCTATGCCTCACAAAAGAAACCCAATTCGTAGTGAGAGAGTCAGCGGTTTATCTAGAATTTTGAGAAGTTATGTTGTAACAGCACTTGAAAATGTTCCACTTTGGCATGAGAGAGATATTAGCCATAGTTCTAATGAGCGTATCATGTTACCAGATGTATCTATATGCCTACATTTTATGCTTAGAGAAATGAAAGAAATAATAAATAATTTAAAAGTTTATCCAGACAATATGCTCAAAAATTTAAATATATATGGGGGAGTAATTTTTAGTCAGAAAGTTTTACTTTTACTTGTTGAAAAGGGTTTGTCTAGAGAAAAGGCTTATAGCTTGGTGCAAAAAAATGCTCATCAAGCTTGGAATAATGAAGATGGTAATTTCAAGCAGAATATCGAGGCAGACCTAGAGATAATGGCATTAGTTACTGAGAATGATTTAAAGGAATGCTTTGACCCCTCAATTCATCTCAACAATTTAAATGTAATATGGGAAAAGTTAAGTATTTAAATCCCTAAATATTATTTGAAGTTTAACCACAGTTTTTTTGATGACCAAGAACTTTAGATTTGAAAAAGATAGTATGGGACAGATTAAAGTTCCTGCAGAGGCTTTGTGGGGAGCCCAAACACAGAGATCAATCATAAATTTCTCTATTGGTGTGGAGTTAATCCCAATTGAATTAATTTATTCACTCACAATTATAAAAAAAGCGGCTGCAATTGCTAATTTCAAATTAGGTTTAATAAATGATGAAAAAAAAGATCTTATCATTGAAGCCTGCACAGAAATACTCGAGGGAAAACATGATTCTCAATTCCCTTTAAAAATATGGCAAACAGGAAGTGGTACACAAACAAATATGAATATAAATGAAGTCATATCTAATATTTCTGCATTAAAAACGAATTCAGAACTTGGGAGTCATCATCCTATTCATCCAAATGATGATGTTAATAAATCGCAGTCTACAAATGATACTTTTCCTGCAGCTATTCAAATATCTGTTGTTACTCAAATAATTAAAAAATTAGTTCCATCAATAAAGGAACTTACTAAGGTTCTTGATAGAAAGAGTAATGAATGGAAAGATCTTATAAAAATAGGTAGAACTCATTTTCAAGATGCAGTGCCAATTTCTCTTGGTCAAGAAGTTTCTGCATGGTCAAAACAGCTGAAAGACGCTGAGGATGCTCTCATAATCAGTCTTGATGAATTATGTTTCTTACCATTAGGTGGTACTGCAGTTGGTACAGGTATTAACTGTCCAAAAGATTTTTCAGAAGAATCTATAAAATCAATTTCAGAGTATACTGAGCTATTTTTTTATAAATCAAAGAATCACTTCTCTTTAATGGCATCTCATGATCGATTAGCCCAAGTAATGGGTCAAATAAAAATCCTAGCAAGTGCATTGTTTAAAATTTCTAATGATATTAAAATATTGTCCTCAGGACCTAGATCAGGTATTTATGAATTAATAATTCCCCAGAATGAACCAGGAAGCTCAATTATGCCTGGGAAAGTTAATCCCACCCAATGTGAATCATTATCAATGGTATGTACTCAAGTAATGGGTTTTGAATACGCAGTATCAATAGCTAATGCCAGCGGTACTTTACAAATGAATGAATATAAGCCACTAATTGGATTTAATATTCTGACAAGTATAAAATTACTGAATAATGCAATAAGTAACTTCAGATTAAAATTAGTTGAAGGTATACAAGCCAACCCAAAAACTATAAAAACGAATCTTGAAAATTCACTAATGCTTGTAACAGCATTGGTTCCCAAGATAGGTTACGAAAAAGCAGCAGAAATTGCGAATCTTGCCTTTAATGAATCAATCAACTTAAAAGAAGCAACAATAAAATTAGGCTACTTAACTGCTAATGATTTTGAGGATGCTATAAATACTAATAAAATGATCTAATCGAAATACTTTTAAGAACTATTATCAATTCTTTTTGTTGCGGGATTTATATTATCAGAGACTTTTAACAAATCATTAGATTCTGAAACAGGAAATCTATTAATAGCTTTTAGTGCTAACTTTGCTTTATTTTTTAGTTTACTACTTACCCCTACACAATATTGGATTTGTGATAAAACATCCATAGACCTTCTTAAGATTCTTACAACATCACCCTCATCTAAAGAAGTATTAAAAATTAGTTCTTTCCATTTTTTACCGCTCGCCCATTCTGAAATTATCCCAGTCAATTCCGTTTCTAAAAAAATTGAAGTATTAATATTAAACTTATTTTGTTTTGAGGCTACTAATTTTCTCAGGCTCTCTAACTCATTAAAAACATCTATAACTTTTAGGGAAGGCTTAAAATTACACCAAAGATTTGGTCTTCTTACATCCACACAAATTGCCTGAATAATTGCGGCTAAATCAGGTGGAGCTAAATCATCCAAATAACCACTAAGTAATACAAGTCCGACCCATAATTCATTTTCACTTCTTATTGCGCCAACTGATTGTCCTACTTCGGTAAGCTCTAAATCATTTAAACAGCCAAAATGATTCAAGATTTTTATTAAATCAGTAAATTTCTTCCAGTTATGATTTTCTTTATCCTCCATAAGTTTATTTTTCATCACTATTTCTTGCTCAATCTCGACAATCCTTTTTCTATATCTTTTTAATTTTTTAGAATCACCAAATTTATGCGCAGGGTGATTAGTTATTGTTTCATCCAAATTAGTAATTAGTCTCTGTTGTGCCAAAACTTCAGTTGTTAGGTCATATTGGGGAGTTCTTAAATCATATTTTTCAGAAATTTCAGAAATTTTATCTACAAAAGTTTGTGATTTATTATCACCTCTAACAACTTCTCCTGAGAAATTCATCTTGGGTTCCTCAAGCTTCAAAATTTTTATCTCCTCTAAATCAGGAAAAATATTGACAATGTAAGAAGGTTTTATAAGGATAAATAAATTATCAATTGTTAAACAGAGCAAACTTTTAATTTTGTTTGATTCATATATTTTTTTACAAATCAAAGCTGGAACAACTTTTCTATTTATTTGAGGAGCTTTTATGGAAATTAAACTTCCATCTTTAATAAAGGTAAGTGCACTTGTGATTTCTTCTGATAATTTTTCAGCTGCTTGTTTTTCTAATATCCTGAACAATCTTCTTTCCTCTTTTAAACGACTTTTCAACTTTTCGTACGAATCGAAATCTTGCCACGAAATATTTGAAGTTATTTTTTTTAGTTCTTTTAAATCTTTTTCTAAATTATCAAGAATAACCTTCTCTTCTGAAGATTCTCCTATATATAAAAAACTACCAAAACTTCTTTTTATTAATTCTCGAGATTTATCTAAACTATAATTTTGCAAAAGGTTAAGAACCATTCCATAGCTTGGCGTGAACTGGCTAACTAGTGGATTTGGCTCACTAATCGCCAAGGTACTAGCTTCTTTTGCTCCCTCAAATCTAGTTTGTAAGGTGACTACATATCCCTGAGAATCCTTACCTCTTCTTCCAGCTCTTCCTGACATCTGCAAGAATTCACTATTAAATAATAATCTATGTCCTTCGTCAGTCCTCTTTGATAATGTGGAAATTACTGTTGTTCTTGCAGGCATATTTATACCCGCAGCTAAAGTTTCAGTTGCAAAAACAACTTTAATCAACCCTTGCTGAAATAGTTCCTCTACTAACTCTTTCCATGCTGGTAGCAAACCAGCATGGTGTGAAGCAATACCTCTTTTAAGAGCTTCACAATGAAATTTATCTTTTACCCCCTCTTCATTATTTTTTAGATAAACATCTAATCTTTTAGATATCGAATTTGCTTCTGAGTAACTTACTAAAGATAAATCTTTTATATATTCAACAGCCTTATCACATCCTCTTCTACTAAAAATAAAATAAATAGCTGGCAACATATTTCTCTCTGCAAGTTTAGAGACTACAAAGGCAATAGGAGGAGCCTTTGGTTGCATTATTCTGCCTACTTTACCTTTATTTTTTTTACCTTTTGGTGCTCTCCAAATCTTACAATTAGGATGAATCCCATTACCCTTATTATTTAAAAGGGGATGGAGTCCCTTTGCACTACAAAAAATAAAATCTAATGGAACTGGTCTTTTATTACTGTTCACAAGTACTGTAGGACCATGAACTTTTTCTATCCAATTTTGAAGTTGGTCTGCATTGGAGATGGTTGCTGATAAGGCTATTATCTGAGCTCTAGTTGGACAATGAATTATTGTTTCTTCCCAAACTGTCCCCCTTTGCGGATCATTCATATAATGACATTCATCTAGGATCACAGATTCCAGATTTACCAATGGGTCGTCAAATTCTTCAAATTCTCCATATAGCATATTCCTAAAAATCTCAGTAGTCATTACTAAGATTGGAGCATCTCTATTTATACTAATATCGCCTGTGAGAAGACCTACTTTCTTCTCTCCAAATTGATTAATAAAATCCCTGAACTTTTGATTTGATAAAGCTTTTAAAGGAGTTGTATAAAAAACTCTACTATCGTGAGATAAGCCTCTATGAATAGCAAATTCACCAATTAATGTTTTACCTGAGCCGGTTGGAGCAGTTAAAACAACAGAATTTCCACTATTAATGGCTTTTATTGCCTCGATTTGGAAAGGATCTAGAGGAAATGGGAAATATTCCTCTAAATTGAGCGATAATTGTGATTGAAGAGAGGAGGAGTTAACTTCTTAAGATATGATCTATATAGATATTAATAAACAATAACCACCTTGCGCGCTTTAATAGTAAATCTAGATCATTTTATAAAAATCAATTAGTTGAAATTGTTAAAAATGAATAAAGTAAAAATCCCAAAAAATAGACTTCGTAAATTAAAAACATTCACTTTAGGACAAAAGCCATATGAACTTCAAAGTTTAAATCCAGAGAAAGTTAAAAATAACCTTATTGACTTATGCAGTAATGATTATTTTGGATTAAGTAGAGATAATGATGTAATAAAAGCCTCTTATGAAATTAGCTTATCTGAAGGTCTTGGTTCCGGTAGTTCTAGATTTATAACAGGCTCAAGACCAATACATAAATCATTAGAAACACAACTTGCAGAATGGCTAAATCAGGAAAAAGTGCTTTTATTTCCTAGTGGGTTCCAAGCTAATATCGCGGCCGTGCAAGGTTTAGCTAACAGAAATAGTGTTGTAATAGCAGATAAATTCATTCATAATTCTTTATTAGTTGGAGTAAAGGCTGCCGGATCGAAAATAGTAAGATTCGCACATAATGATTTAAAAGACTTAGAAAATAAAATTCTTAAATTCAATTCAACGCAAAAGTCCATTCTTATAATTGTTGAATCCCTTTACAGTATGGAAGGTTCAATTGCTCCTCTCAAAGAAATTGCTGGAATTTGTAAAAGATATAATGTTGAATTATTAGTAGACGAAGCTCATGCTCTTGGGATTTTAGGACCTGAGGGGAAAGGTTTAGGTTTTGATTTATCTCATGAAATAACTATGATTACTGGAACCTTTGGCAAATCCTTTGGCAGCGGCGGGGCTTTTATAGCTTGCAACTCAAAAATTGGTGAATACCTTATTCAAACGAGCGGGGCATTTAGATATACAACTGCTCTTTCCCCAGCTTTATCTGCAGGTGCACTTAAATCGCTTGACAAAATCAAACAAAATAAAGAATGGGGTATTAATTTATTGATCTCCTCTAAAAAATGGAAAAAAGAAATTCTAGGAAATTCTAGTTATCCAGTTAAAGGAGAAGCGCAAATCTTATCTATAATTGTTGGACAAGAAGAAAAGGCAATTCTTCTGCAAAAACATCTTGAAAAAAACGGTTTCTTAGCTGTTGCTATTAGACCACCTTCTGTTCCTGTGAACGAATCAAGAATAAGGCTAACAATTAGAAGAGATTTAAATCTAGACCTACTCAATAATTTTATTTCTGTTTTAAAAGCTTTCAAATGAAACAAGTTATTACTCAGCATGGTTGGGGTTTAGATCAAAGTTTCTGGGATGATTATAAAGTTGAATTTCAAAAAAATGGATGGCATTGGCAAGATAATGAAAGAGGATATTTTTCAAAAAATATCAATCAATCAAAATGGATAAAAAATAACTTGAATAATCAAATCAAGATGATTTTATGTCACTCTTTAGGTTTTCATTTAATTCAAGAAAATCTTTTAGATGAAGCATCCCATATTGTCTTTATAAATTCATTTAATAATTTTCTACCCTCAACAAAAAAAAGAAATTTAATTTATAGATCACTTAAGAGAATGGAGAAAAAAATAATGTTATTTGAGGCAGAGGTTATGTTAAAAGAATTTATATATCGGTCTTTTTTGCCCAATAATATGACCATTAATTTCCAAAATATTTTTTACAAAAATTTAGGGGGTTTAAATAATAATCTTCTATTAAATGACCTTAAAAAACTTTATACCGATAAAAATTCTTTAAAGTCTTTTGAGAAAAATTGCGATGTCATCGTCATCAATTCTAAAAACGATTTAATTCTTGACCAAGATTCTAGTTTTAACTTTATTGAATTACTAAATAAAACATTAACTAAAAAGCCCACAGTAATTGAATTAGAAAATCAAGGACATTGTCTAGCTAATTTAAATTTTTACCAAATCATCAAAAGAACTCTTCATAACAACTATGAAAAATAAGATCTGGAACGAAACAGTCAAAAATAACTTTAATAATGCTTCAACAAATTATTTAAGTCATTCAAATATTCAAAAACATTTCGCTGAAGAGATTGTTTCTTTCTTAAAAGGTCTACATATTCAAAAAGGTGAATGGATAGATCTTGGTTCAGGAACTGGTTTATTAGCTGATGAAATAGAAAAAGAATTTTCTACAAGAAATATTACCCGAATTGATTTCAGCAAAAAAATGCTTCTCCAAAATAAAGACTCTAGTAAAAAGATTTTATGGGATTTAAATAATGGGTTACCTCCATCAATCAGAAACTCTCCTCTGATGACATCTAACTTTTGTATACACTGGTTAGACAATCCCGAAAAAATTATAAGAGATTGGTTTAGCAAGTTAAAATCTGGTGGATATTTAATAATTTCATATCCCACAATAAATTCCTTCCCGGAATGGAAGCAAACTTGCTTAGAAACTAATATTGAATATAGTGGCCTTACTTTTCCTGTTTCAAAAGATATGATCAAAAGTTTCAACTCTTATGAAATATTCTTCTCAAATAAATACTCATATGTAGAAAACTTTCCAGATGTTTATAAACTTTTCAGAAGCATGGTTAATGTAGGCGCTCAATCAACCAAGGGTAAACGTAAAAAAGTGTATGAATTAAAAGAAATGCAAAAGTTTTGGCCTAAGAAAGAAACTAATTCAGTTAACTTAACATGGGAAATTAATATTCAAATATTAAAAAAATCATGAGCGATATAAAGAATCAATTCCAATTTGTTATTTGTGGTACAGATACTGATATTGGCAAGACATTAATTAGTTCTTTTTTTGTAAGGGGATTAAATTCTTTTTACTGGAAGCCTATTCAAAGCGGTATTAATTCAGAGACTGATAGTCAAGCTGTTGCAAGACTTACAAAAGTGAGCGAAGCAAAGATAATCAATGAGGCTTATATCTTCAGAGAACCTGTTTCTCCTCATTGGGCTGCAGAAATAGATCACAAACTTATAAACTTTCAACTATTAAATTTACCAAATATTTGTGGTTCATTAATTGTAGAAACAGCGGGAGGCTTAATGGTCCCAATTACAAGAAATTATTTGCAAATAGATCAAATCAAGAAATGGGACCTCCCGGTAATACTTGTATGTAAGAGTGGACTTGGGACTATCAATCACACTCTTCTAAGTATTGAAGCCTTAAAAAAAAGAAATATTAAAATTCTTGGTCTAGTTATTAATGGAAAAAAACACTTAGATAATCCAAAAACATTAACTGAATTTAGTAATCTACCTATTATTGCTGAATTTCCATATATCCAGAAAATTGACTCCAATCATTTGGATATACTATGGGAAGAGCTAAATATTAACAATCAATTGATCACCTTATTAGATCCAAAAAAATAAATGAAATCTCAGGTCTTAAACAATACTATTCAAGATTGGCACCCAAATATATGGCCGCCTTTTACGCAGATTACAAATAGCAAACCTCAAATAGATGTTAGTCATGGGAAAGATGCTTGTATTTATACTAAAAATCCAACACAAGAACTAATTGATGGAATCAGTAGTTGGTGGGTTACTTTGCATGGACATAGTAACGATTACATAGCAAATGCTATTTATAATCAAGCCAAGAGCCTAGAACAAGTTATATTCGCCGACTTCTTACATCCACAGGCTCAAAAATTATCAGAGAGACTCAGTAGCTTAACAAAATTAGAACGACTTTTTTTTTCTGATAATGGATCTACTGCCGTAGAAGTAGCTTTAAAAATTGCCTATCAATATTGGCAAAATCAAGGTGAAAAAAGAAACCAAATAATTGCTTTTGATGGAGCTTATCATGGTGATACATTTGGAGCAATGGCTTTAGGGGAACGAAATATTTTCAATGAGAATTTTGATAATCTAATGTTCCCTGTCAAAAGGGGTCCATGGCCTTCAACTTGGATAAATGATGAAGAGGTTGAAACAAAAGAGAATAAAGCGATTCAAATATTAACTGAACTTCTTGAGAAGCCAACTGTAGCAGTCATCCTAGAACCATTAGTACAAGGTGCTGGAGGAATGAATATGGTTAGGCCAGAATTTATCAAAAAAGTTTCAGAAGTAGTAAAAAATAATAATTCTTTATTAATAGCTGATGAAGTATTAACTGGATTTGGGCGATGTGGAAGTCTCTTCGCATTTCAAAAGGCAAATATAATTCCTGATTTAATTTCTATTTCAAAAGGTTTAACGGGAGGATTCCTACCTATGGGAATAACATTAGCTAAAGAGTCGATCTTCAAAGCTTTTATCAGCGATTCCCCTAAAAAAACTTTTTGGCATGGGCATAGCTTCACTGCAAACCCTTTAGGGTGTGCTGCAGCTAATGCAAGCCTTGACTTATTAGAAAACGATCCAATTAAATATCTTTCTTTTGAGGAAAAGCACCTTTTTCACTTAAAGAAAATTAAAAAATTACCATGCTTAAAAAATATAAGAGTCACAGGAACTATCGCCGCTTTTGATATTGAAATTGGTAAAAATGAAGGTTATCTGAACAATATTGGCAAAAGGATAAAGGCCTTATCAATTAAAAAAGGTTTATTTATTAGACCACTAGGTAATGTCATTTATCTCTTGCCCCCTCTTTGTATTACAGATAATCAATTAGAAAAAAGTTATAGAATTATTTTTGAAATTTTAAGGGATCTTTAAAATTTGAGTTTATGGTCCTTGAAAAATAGCATTTTCTATATCTTCTCTATTATTGCAATATGAGAATAGCCTTTTTGTTAATTTACCTCCACTCTCCCAGACAACACTTAAATCTTCTTGTTCAAAAATAATAGTTGCATTCCAATTAGAAAGTATCAAATACCATTTAGACGGATTATCAATATCTTTTGTTGCACCTAAATCTTTCAACCATAATTCTAATGATTGAAGTGAATGTTGATTAATTGGGGTATCGGATTGGATCAAAGAAGTTTTTTATATAATTATCTCAAAAGCCACGTTGGAATTGATCCTAATTCTTTGCCAGTAAAAGAAGCGATTACGATAGCTAAGGACAAACTCATAACAATAATAATAATCAACAAAAATAATGAGAACATTTCTCCATTTGAAAATGGTCTCCTATTACCCACTAACTGCTGATTACTAGAATCCATAACTAAAGTATTTGAGACATCTAAATTTTTTTTATTTAGTTTTTTAGAATTTACTCGTAATTTTTCATCATAAAGTTTCCTCAAATTAGAGTTACTTAAATTTTCATAAGCCTCTAATACTTTTTGAAATTTATTCTTTGCATCTTCCAATTCTAAGGAAGTTGTATCAGGATGTAGTTCTAGCGAGAGTTTACAAAATGCTTTTCTTAATTCGTGATTTGAGGCATTTTCATTAACGCCTAGGATCTTATAATAAGTTATATTGCCTTTCAAAAAAATTTATTATTATTAAAAATATTCTAATCAATTTTGAAATAATTGAATATTGTTAATCACATCGAAGAAGAAACTATTTAAAAACTCAATGTCAAAAGAAAGTATCCCATACGAACTTATCAAATTATTAACTGAAGAGGAAATAATGATGTTTCAAAAATTACGGGTAAGAATTAAGGAACTAAATTATAAAACGAATTTAACTAGATTAATTGAAGGAGATGATTACTGGATTTCCCAAATCTATGACAGTCTTTGGATATTTAAAGATAATTCAAATGAAATTTTTGATAATAAAAGATTTATTGATATTGGATCAGGTTGTGGGTTCCCAGGATTTGCTTATGCGATAACTCATCCTAATTCAGAAATATATCTTGTGGATTCCTCTAAAAAAAAAACAGATGCACTTAAAAAAATCATCAAAAGTATGAATTTCAAAAATAAAATATTTGCGATAAATGATCGTATTGAAAACCTTGGTCGTCAATCCTCATTTAAAAATAGTTTTAATATTGCAACAGTAAGAGCAGTTAGTAATCCTTCAACAGTTACAGAATATATTTTACCTATGTTGCAATCGAATGGATTAGGTATCTTATATTGTGGGAAGTGGACCAATGAAGATAATAAAAATTTAGAAAAAACATTAAAAGTATTAGAAGGCAAAATAGTCGAAATCAAAAGTAATTTTCTTCCCAGAGAGAAAGGGATCCGTAACGCTATTTTTATTGAGCCAAAAGCATCTTGTCCTGATATTTATCCAAGAAGTGTTGGTAAGGCTGAAAAATATCCCCTCAAAGGTTAATTCTTTGATAATCTTGATAATGATTTTTCTCCAAACTTTTCTTTTAGGACTCTTAATTTCTTTATGACCTTTTTAGGTTTATTATGCCTTTCTAAAACTTTAAATAATTGACTTTCAGATACATCCACATCTAACAAATTTGCATTATTCCCTGGGAACCAATGACTTCCATTACCAAGTAATTGGTATCTAGATTTTGCAAATTCCTCTAAATCAAATGAGTCTATTAAATTCGAGAGCCAGAGAAGTACAGGAATATTTATTCCTCCAGGTGTATTTTGCCAATTTGGTAAATTTTTATCCCAACTTTCATACCACTCTAAACCTAATGAATTTATTGATTCCTTTTTTAAATTATTTAATATTTTTGGAATATATTGATCAGATTCTGGCAATAAAGAAGCTGCTTCTAAATGTAAATCAAAATCTTTCTCTTCTGCTATCCCGATACTGATTGTATGTACATTATTGTTACTTAAGCAAAAAAGATCATTAAAAACTATTGGGTGCAGGGGGCTACAAATTTCCAACATTTTTCGAGATGGAGTGTGAAGATGTCCTCCTTTGTCAGTAGGACTTATTATAAAAACCCCAAGATCATATTTATGAGCTAAATCAATTACTTTTGAATTAGTTTGATTAATGTAATACCAGTGCAAATTAACATAATCAAAGAAATTTGTTGATATTATTTTTTCTATTAGTGATGATTCTCCGTGAGTCGAAAATCCAATATGTCCAATTAAATTTTCTTTTTGGAATTTTTTTAAAATACTAATACAGCCTCCATCCCTTACAGCATTCTCAAGATGTTCAGGTAAATTGATACCATGGATTGCTAATAAATCAATTTTTTTTACTTGCAATTTTTCAAGGCTTTTCAAAATTTCTCCTTCGAATAACTTTGGATCACGATTAGGTGGAATTTTTGTTTGAATTATTTTCGGTATATTTTTAGTACTCTTAAAACCCATACCTAATTGAACTTCAGAAGTCCCATAATATTTAGCTGTCTCTATATGATGAAAACCAAATTTATTAGCAAGATTCAATATATTTTCAACTTTATTTTGTTCTTTTCGTGAAATCTCTGAAAAATTTAATTGATCCCAACTTTTTTGAAATCTCATACCTCCTAGTGACAAAACAGGCATTTTTAGATTGGTTCGTCCAAATCTGCGACAAGGCAACTCCATTAAAAATTAATGCTTATTCATCCTTGGGAGTTTTCCAAGTGATTGAAACATATCCCTATCAAGACTATTATCTAAAGCTTTATATTCTTCAAATTTAACCCAATGAATACAATCTACAGGGCATGTATCAATAGCTTCTTGCATAGTTTCCATCTTGTCTCCATCCTGTCTAACTGCTCTAGCCCTACCATAGTCTTCATCAACTATGAAAGTATTACTTGCAACATGAACACAATATTGACAACCTATACATCTACTCTCATCAACCCATACTGCTTTTTCAGTTAATTTACCTCCCAGTACAGGTTCATATCCTGATATTTCTTCAACCTCATTATGAATAGGTTCAAAACTTCTTATTTCTTCAACTTCATTATGAACAGGTTCATAACATGTTAATTCTTCAACCTCATTAAGAGTTCCACTCTCAATAAAAGGATCAGTATCCAATGTTTAACTTTCCCACTTTGTAAGTACTAATTCAATTGATCCATCATTTTGATTTTTTTGCTCTACTATTTGATATCCGTCCTCCTTTGTTTTCATAATAATTGTTTGATAAGCATACATCTGTGTGACTTTGGATATAAATCTCTCAACAGGTAAGTTAAAATTCCAAAGGTCAAGATCAGTAACCAACTCATATGAATTGGAATTATTATCCCATTTAAATCCAACTTTTGTATCTTCAGGAAGATCCATACTAATATCAACAGCTGTAAATTGACCGTTGTAACCTTTTACAAACTTTTCTTCTTGATTTATTTCATAACCTAGATGAGTTAAAGCTTTTATTAAGGGTTCTGCTTCTCTAAGCTGAGTTTTGATAGTACTAAAGTGAGACATTAGATTCTTTATTAAATTGTTGTAATGTTTTGGTTTTGTTAGTGATAAATGCCTCTGAAGTCTTATTCTTCACTTTCACATCCCCAAGAGCATTCTCTAGTTTTTTTGTTGCATTATTACATGCTTCACCGTAAAAACCTTCAACAGTCTCTTCAACTCTTCCATTTTGATGAATTTTAAATCTTAATGTTCTTTGAGGCATGAGATTAGATCACTAAGTACTAATACTTTGGATAGCATAACCAAAATATTTAGTTTCAGTTGTTTCGTTAACTTTATTTTAATTTTTATATTGATTGTCTAATAAATGTAAGGAATCTAATTATAAAATCCCTTCATTCCCATTGAATCTAAGGCAGTTTTAGCTTCATCCATCACTGAAGGTTCTTTATCAAAGAGAGCAATTTTTGTACATTCATCTACAAAGCTCTCTTGTGAAATTTCATTTAATTTTTCAAACAATCTACATAAAGACCATATACAATTGCTCCTTACGACAGGCTCGTTATCTATTTTTAAGCTTATTAAAAGTTGTTCAGCCGCTAATTGAGCATTAGAGGCTGAGACACTTCCAATTTCTGCTAGAGAACTAGATGACCATAATCTTACAGAAGCTACATCATTTTTTAATGAATTTATCAATGGCTTCAAAACAATTTGATTATCGTAATTAGCTAAACTCCAGGCGGTAGCTCTTCTGACATATGCATTGTCGTCTGTTTCTAATAAACTGACTAATTTTTCAACTGCATTAGGAAATGGATTTCTACCCAATGCATATACAGCACTCATTCTTTCAACTGGACAAGGTTGATCAAGTAATGGTATTAAAAGAGGGAAAGATCTTGTATCCCTATATTCACAAAATATTCTTAAGCCTTGTATTCTTTGTTCTCTGTCACCCTTAAGCAATTTTAGGGCTTCATCGCATTCTAAATTTTGATTTAAAGTTCCTCTTGAGAAACCATCTTTATCAATCTGTTCTAAAGGATCAATTTCAAGGTCTACAGATAACTCTTTTGCTAAAACATCAGGATCAATTGCTATTTCTGCCAAACTTTCATTTTGAATATCCTTTCTTTTAGTCATAATCAAATAAAAATAAAGATTAATTAATCGGAGCTGGTGACATCATATCTCCCGGTAGCCAAATCCTTGCACTAACAGCAAAAAAAGCCAACCCAAATAAGCTAACAATCGCGAAAGGTAATAGTTTAGTTCTTATAAAACCCAATGATAAAATTATAATTAAGTCAATAATAACGTGTTTGAGTTAAATTTAATAAAAAGATTTAAATATGATTATTTGATTTTGGCATTTCGTCTTAACTGACCACATGCTGCATTCCTGTCTGAACCTCTACTTTTTCTAAAACTAACATTAATCCCATTATTAGAAAGTCTGGTTTGAAAAAGTTGAGCCTTCTTGGAGGGGGTTTGCTTAAATTCAACCTCTTCAATCTGATTATATTGAATCAAATTCACATGGCATTGGAAACTTTTTATTAGATTACTCAATTCATCAGCGTGTTCTATTTTGTCATTAACTTCATGAAGCATTAAATATTCGAAACTCACTCTTCTTCCAGTCGCTCTTACAAATTTTCTGCAATCATCAATAATATTATTAATATGATAATTTTTTGCACTCGGTATAATAGTTTCTCTTATTTTTTGATTTGAAGCATGCAAACTTATTGCGAGCGTAAACTGACATTTACCCAATATTTGAAACGACTTTTCTGATAATTTACTGATCATCTTTGGTATAGCTACAGTACTCACTGTTATTTTTCTCTGACTAATATCGAAATCCTCATTAATTGATCTAATTGATAAAAGTAACTCATCAATATTTAACAAAGGCTCACCCATTCCCATAAAAACAATATTAGATACTTTCTGGTTCATTTCATTTTCAATAAATAAAATTTGATCTAGTATTTCACTTGCTTTTAAAGATCTCTTTAATCCTTCTTTTCCAGTAGCGCAAAATTTGCAATCCATTGGGCATCCTACTTGACTTGAAAGACATGCTGTTAATCTTTTCTCAGTTGGAATGGCAACACATTCTACGCTTTCATTATCTCTAGTATTTAGTAACAACTTTAACGTTCCATCGTTAGCTAAATACTTTTCTTTTAAGATTAATTCTCCAAATAAAAAACCTTCTTTTTTTAATTGATTTCTAAAATTTAATGGCAAGACATTAATTTCATCAATACTTTTAGACCTATTCTTATAGTTATAAAGCCAACTATAAATCTGACGTCCTCTAAAAGCAGCTTGACCAAAATTCAAAGCTACATTTTCTAAGTCTTTAATACTACATCCAAGCAGATTTTTCAAACTATTGATTATACAAATTATATGAAAAATTTACCATAGTAATAATCCATGTTTTAAGAATAATTCAGTCAAAAGAAGGGCTATAAATCCTATCATAGCCATTCTACCGTTAAGCCTCTCATTATAAAAATGAAACCCGTAACGAGGTAATTTTCTTTTAGGAATAATATCAGGCTTAATCATAAATTAATTTTAAAATAGCATTCTAGTAACTGTAAATGATAATAGCTTTATTCATCAGAGAGAAGACCTTCCTCTTGTAGTCCTTCCAAAGCCGCTGGATCGGGTAATTGGTCTTCAGAAAATTGATTTTCAGCATTGGGTCTTGCAAAAGCAGCAAAATTGCTCGAAGTAGGATCAATTCCATGCCTATTCCTAGTAGTTTCTAAATCTTCATCACTTGGATCATCAAGGATAGCAGTAGAACTTACCGTCGGTGTTTGCGGCATATCAACTGTATAATCTGGTCTTAAATTCTGAGCCCTTCTATAACCACCAGATTCTTCTGCAAGAATATCAGGGTGAGGACCAGCCTCTGAAGCTAATTCTTCAACAAAACCACTAAAACCTGTCCCAGCAGGTATGAGCCTTCCAATAATGACATTCTCTTTTAAACCTCTAAGCCAATCAGATTTACCTTCTATAGCAGCTTCAGTCAGAACTCTTGTGGTTTCCTGGAAAGAGGCTGCTGAAATAAAGCTATCTGTATTCAGTGAAGCTTTAGTTATTCCTAATAAAACAGGGGTAAACTCCGCGGGGGCCCCCCCAGTAATAGACATTGCTTGATTTGTGTCTTCTACTTGTCTTAACTCTATTAATTCACCAGGAAGAAGGGTTGTATCTCCTGCATCTTCTATCCGAACTTTACTTGTCATCTGTCTCACTATGACTTCAATATGTTTATCACTAATTGCCACGCCCTGAGACTTATAAACATTTTGAACCTCATTTACCATCTTTCTTTGTAATTTAGATATAGATTCTTGAGCCGCTTCCATTAAAGGTTTTTGATCTTTTAAATCTGTAAATAAACAATCTAGTAACTCATGAGGATTAATAGGACCATCAGTTAAGAGTTCTCCTCCAGTAACTTGCTGCCCATCACTTACCATAATATTCTGTCCCATTAAGAGTTGATACTCATTAATAGAATCATCTCTCTCGATAACAGATAATGACACTGATTCTTCATCAGTCCCTTCTTTAATTTGTACAACTCCAGATTTTTTGCATAAAGTTGAAGAATCTCTTGGTCTTCTTGCTTCTAATAATTCTTCAATTCTAGGTAAGCCTTGAACAATATCTCCTGTTTTTTGCCTCTCAAAAACCAATAATGCTAAACCATCTCCTCGAAGAACTAAATCTCCATCTTTTACATGTAAAACGGAATCTGGAGAAACCATATATGGTCTTCCAAGTCTTAAAATTACAAAGTCGCTAGAAACTTCTTCTATTTCTCCGCATGAAGTAGATTTTTCTCCTTTACTAATTGAATCTCCATCGACCACACGATCTCCAACTTTTACAACTGCTTTATCTTTTATATTAATTTTTATTTTATCTTCGTTTCTTTCAACTATAAGTCTTCTAATTGGTTCACCATCAATTGAATATGGTAATTGGAGTACCCCTTTCTCTTTACAAAGAATTTGAGTGGTAGCTATTACATCTCCAGCTTTAACTAGCTGATTATTTTTTATTTGTAATTCAGTATGTGTTGAACCATGACTAGAATCAGAAATGGTATCTCTCCTCACCAAGATAGATTCCAAAATAACTAAATTTAATCTATTTATCGATTTATCACTTTTATCTTGAACTGTCTCAACATCAATTGTCATCTGAGGAGTAGCATCAAAACTTTCTAAACTCAAATTAGTTTTAAGAAGTTCTACACCTTCCACAGATTTTATTAATTCACCATCTTTATAAGATAGCCTCTGAATAGCTTTCAAACCCAATGATGGACCTTTATCCTGCTTGACATGAGAGAGTTCAGGTAACTCAGCTTCATCAGGGATAGTAAACTCTTCTACAGTTCTTAATAATAAACCCTTACTTTTTGATGTTTCTAATTTTTGAACAAAAAGAATTTCATTATTATCTACATCATCTAAAATTTTTTCGCCAGGATTAACCAACTTTCCTTCTTCAGTAAATTTACTTAGGATCTCTTCATCTTCACACTCATGAAAAGAACCATTTCTAACAGTAATTTCACGCAAAATATCATTTTTTTGAGTCACTGTGACTATTCCTGATGTTTGGCTAAATATATCTTTGACAACTTCTGTTCCTGCTTCAATCCATTCCATATCTTCGGTCATAAGTAAAGATATATCTTTATTTATTTCATGAGTCTCTTGAGGAATCCAAAGTAATGTTCCACCTTGACTAACTTCGAAACCATTTTTAGATGATCTTGCTTTTTTAACACTTAAACCAGGTGCATATTTGACCAGTCCGCCAGTTTTTGTCCTGAACCTTTCATCTGCTAAATCAGCAATGACTTCACCACTACTAATTTTACTCCCAGGTGAAGTATTTAATCGATAGATAGTTCCATCATCAGACTCTAAATGAAATAGTTCACCTGAATGAGTGGATTCTTCAAGTAATTTAAAATTACTTAATAGCATTGAAGTTGTTACAATTTGAACTTCTCTTGAATCTCCTACCGATTCCCTCAAACGCACTTCTCCACCGAACTCACTAGATTGGCTAGCTTCTGCTAAAACAGTCCCTTTTTCCACATTTTTTTCTGAAGAAACCACTGGCTTAGCATTGGGAGGTAGATTATAGACATCTCCAGCTAAGACCCATAACCTTCCTAATCTTTGAGCTTTCAAAGTAATATTACCTTGCCTATCAGTTACTTCCTTTGGTTGGATTACTTTGTCATACCTTACCTCTCCAGCTAAATCGCAAATAACATCTTTAGTCGCTTTTTCGACACTTTTTTTTACAGCCCCTGAAGTAATTTGTGCGACAGTTATATCTGAGTCAATTTCTTGACCATCATCTACAAATAAAAGAGACCCACTTGTTACGTCAATTTTTTGAGGTTTGTTTGTATTCCTTCCTGTTGGAACAATCTTTAATAAGAAATCTATTTCAGCTTGTTTTGCTTCCACTCCATGTGGGGTCCTATATCCTCTGATCTTTGCTTTTGAACTAAATTCAACTTTACCTTTAATTTTAGATCTTACAACTCCACTTTCTGCCGTAGAAACACCACCAGTATGAAAGGTTCTCATTGTCAATTGGGTTCCAGGTTCTCCAATTGATTGAGCAGCAATAATCCCTACGGCTTCTCCTAAATCAACTAAATGATTATGAGCCAAAGCCCATCCATAACATTTTCTGCAAACTGAACGATTAGCCTCACAAGTTAATGGAGATCTAATTTTTACTTTTGAGATTAATGATGTTTCTATAGTCTTAGATAAAGAGGGGTCTATCGCAGTATTCTTTGGAATAATTAAGTTATCTTCAGAATCCAAAATATCTTCAGCAGAAAGTCTTCCGATAAGCCTTGAACCAAATTTGCCATCTTCAGAATTTATAACAATCGACCTTTCAGTTCCGCAATCTTCTTCTCTTACAATTACATCTTGTGCCACATCAACCAATCTTCTTGTCAAATAACCTGAATCAGCAGTTCTTAATGCTGTATCAACTAAACCTTTTCTAGCACCATAAGAAGAAATCACATATTCAGTAACTGTAAGACCTTCTCTAAAGTTTGTTCGAATAGGTAAATCAATAATCTCTCCTTGAGGATTAGCCATCAAGCCCCTCATCCCAACAAGTTGTCTTACCTGAGACATGTTACCTCTAGCCCCAGAATTAGCCATCATCCAAACTGAGTTAAGTGGATCATTTTGATTAAAGTTATTCTTAACTGCATCTACTAATCTCTCATTAGTTTCAGTCCAAGTATCAATAACCTTAGTGTGTCTCTCAACTTCTGTAATTTCTCCAAGTCTGTAACATTCTTCAGTCGCAGTGATTTGAGCTTCTGCCTGTCCAATTAAATCTTGCTTGGCTTCAGGAACTTTCAGATCGTTTACCGAAATAGACACAGCTGCTTGTGTAGCATATTTAAATCCTAAATCTTTTAGATTATCAGCCATTGCTGCCGTTACAGCAGTTCCATGAGTTTTATAAGCCCATGAAACTAAATTTTTTAAAGCTTTTTTATCTACTACTTTATTTTTGAATGAGGGAGGAGTTTTTGCCAATGAAGGCATCATTGCAATATTATTTTTTTTTGAATTTTTTGTAGTTTTACGTACTCTTGAATTTTTTTTTGGTTTAGATGATGTCATGTTTTTATGGATAAATAATTAGTTTTTTAAAGGATTACGTTTTGGAAACAGAATCGATGATCGTATGATTCATAACCACTCTTCCGACTGTTGTTAAAATAAATCTACTTATTAAATTATCTTGAGAATCAAACCTGTCTCTTCTAAAGTTCCAGGTTTCTAACCTTGAACCATCTTCCAATTCTTTAGAATCTTTAGGTTTATTCGCTTCTTCTTCATCATCAACTTCACCATTAAACCTTACCCATACCCATTCATGTAAACCAACTCTTTTATCTTCAAAAGCAAAAATTACATCTTCTAATGAAGCATAAGTTTTTTGATTCTCTCCAAAATTTGGTTTTTTAAATTCTGGTTGTAGTGCAGTTAGGTAATAAGAACCTAAAACCATATCTTGTGAAGGAGTTACAATAGGTTCTCCAGTTGCTGGTGATAAAATATTATTACTAGCTAACATAAGCATACGTGCCTCGGTCTGTGCTTCTAATGCTAAAGGAACATGAACTGCCATTTGATCTCCATCAAAATCAGCATTAAAGGCAGGACATACAAGTGGATGTAGTTGAATAGCCCTACCCCCTACTAATTTAGGTTCAAAAGCTTGAATTCCTAACCTATGAAGAGTTGGAGCTCTATTTAAGAGTATTGGATGACCTTCAATAACTTCTTGGAGTACTTGCATGACTTCATCATCTGCTTTTTGTATTAATTTTTTTGCGGCTTTTATATTATTTACAATATTTTGACGAATTAGTCTATGTATCACAAAAGGTTGAAAAAGCTCAATAGCCATCTCTTTAGGGAGTCCACATTGATGCATCTTCAATTTGGGACCAACAACTATGACAGACCTTCCAGAATAATCAACTCGTTTACCAAGTAAATTCTGCCTAAATCTCCCTTGTTTTCCCTCTATGATGTCGCTAAGAGATTTTAAGGCTCTATTATTTGCCCCAACGACTGTTCTACCTCTTCTTCCATTATCAATGAGAGCATCAACAGCTTCTTGCAACATTCTTTTTTCATTTCTAACAATGATTTCAGGAGCTAAAATTTCTTGAAGCCTAGCTAGTCTATTGTTCCTATTTATAACTCTTCTGTAAAGATCGTTTAAGTCAGATGTGGCAAACCTACCTCCATCAAGTTGGACCATTGGTCTAAGATCAGGTGGAATGACAGGGATTGCATCTAATACCATCCATTCTGGCTTCGCATTAGTTGCGAGGAAATTATCAATTACCCTTATCCTTTTAATCAGTTTTGCTCTTTTTTGTCCTTTACTGTTGGTAATTTCTTCTCTAAGTTCTTCAGCAATTTGATTTAAATCAAGATCCTCAAGTAATTGCTTAAGAGCTTCTGCACCTATACCAACAAATGGTTCATTTTCAATAGTAGAATCTTCCGCATAAATTTCATCTTCTATTTCTAACCACTCATCCTCAGTAAGTAGTTGTTTATATTTAAGATCTTTATGATCTCCAACATCCAATACCACATAGCAATTAAAATAAACAATCTGTTCTACATCTCTAAGAGGAATATCTAGCAGAATTGCTACATAACTAGGTATGCCCTTTAAATACCAAACATGGGAAACTGGGGCTGCAAGTTTTATGTAACCCATTCTATGCCTTCTTACTCTACTTTCTGTAACTTCTACGCCACACCTCTCACAAACAATTCCACGATGTCTAACTCTTTTGTACTTACCGCAGTGACATTCCCAGTCTTTGGATGGTCCAAATATTTTTTCACAAAAAAGACCATCCATTTCTGGTTTTAAGGTTCTGTAGTTTATCGTCTCAGGTTTAGTAACTTCTCCGACTACTTGTCCATTAGGTAGTGTCCTTTGTCCCCAATCCATTATTCTTTGAGGGGAAGCAATAGATATCTTGACGTAATCAAAATGATTTTCTGTTCTTAGGTTGCTGTTAGTCATTTTTTACAATATTTAAATTAGAAGGTGTTAATAAGATATTTAATCTTCCGAATATTCAGAGTTCCCTAGAGATTCATAGGTAGGTCTCGAAGGAGTATTCCTTTTTGGATTTACATCTTGCATTAAATCAACTTCCTTACCTTCATCAGTGTAAACACCAATATCTAGCCCTAAAGATTGTAATTCTCTCATTAGGACTTTAAATGATTCCGGAGTTCCTGGTCTTGGGATAGGTTTTCCTTTAACTATCGCGTTTAATGCTTCATTTCTACCTTGCATATCATCTGATTTTACAGTTAACAATTCTTGCAAAGTATAAGCTGCACCATACGCCTCCAAGGCCCAGACCTCCATCTCTCCAAGTCTCTGTCCACCTTGTTGAGCTTTACCACCTAATGGTTGCTGAGTAACTAAGGAGTATGGACCTGTTGACCTGGCATGGATCTTGTCATCTACTAAGTGAACAAGTTTAAGGAAATGAGAATATCCAACAGCTACTGGTTGATCAAAAGGTTCGCCTGTTCGACCATCTTTTAGTAACAACTTTCCAGGATCTTGAGGATTATAAACCCAATCCTTACCCTTTTGCTTAGAAGCTTCCTCTAAAAATGCTTGGACAGTTTGATGTGATTTTTCAGGACCATACATCTCATCAAAGGGGACAACTTTAACCCTACAATTTAAGTTTGATGCTGCCCAGCCCATCAATAATTCAAAAACTTGACCTACATTCATTCTACTTGGAACACCAAGAGGATTTAAAACGATATCTACAGGTGTACCGTCAGGTAGATAAGGCATATCTTCTCTAGGTAAAATTCGACTTATTATGCCTTTATTACCATGCCTTCCAGCCATTTTATCTCCTACCTGAATTTTCCTCCTTTGAGCAACATAAACTCGAACAACCATATTTGCACCTGGAGGTAATTCATCTCCTTGCTCCCTTGTATATATCCGAACGTCTAGTACCCTTCCTTTTTCTGTTTTAGGAACTCTAAGGGAATTATCCCTAACATCCCTTGCTTTTTCACCAAATATAGCTCTCAAAAGTTTTTCTTCAGGTGGCTGATCTGATTCTCCTTTAGGGGTAACTTTTCCTACGAGAATATCACCACTTTCTACAAAAGCTCCTGTTCTAATGATACCCATTTCATCAAGATTGTTCAAACTTTCTTCTGAAATATTGGGAATTTCTCTAGTAATTTCTTCAGGACCTAATTTAGTTTGTCTAGCTTCTATTTCATATTTTTCAATATGTACTGAAGTATAAAGATCATCAGTAACCATCCTTTCACTGACAAGTATTGCATCTTCATAGTTGTAGCCTTCCCATGGCATATAAGCAATTAAAACATTCTGTCCTAGAGCTATTTCACCACCTTCACAAGCTGATCCATCAGCAAGGACTTGACCAGAAATAACTTGATCTCCATTTTTCACTATTGGTCTTTGATTTAAACAGGTATCTTGATTGGACCTTTGATATTTTTGAAGATAATGAATATGCTCATTACCATCTACATCTTTTACAACTATTTCATTAGCATCAACATAAGAAACAATTCCATTTACCTTGGTGATTGGAACCATACCGGAGTCTCTAGCAACTTGGGATTCTAATCCGGTTCCAACAAGAGGTCTTTCAGGTCTTAATAATGGAACTGCTTGACGCTGCATATTGGATCCCATCAACGCTCTATTGGCATCATCATGCTCCAAGAAGGGGATAAGAGAAGTCGCAACTGAAATAACTTGAACAGGAGAAAGCTGAACATAATCAACTTGATGAGGAGGAACTTTCTCAAAATCTTGCCTATACCTTACTGGAATTAAACTTGCAAGAATATTTCCTTTTTTATCAGTCGCCACATCACCAGGAGCAACCCTACATTCGTCCTCTAAGTCAGCTGACAAATAAACAGGATTACCTTCTTTAATAACCCTACCTTTTTCTACTTTCCAAAAAGGAGTTTCAATAAAACCATATTCATTAACTCTTGCATGTGTTGCTAGAGAATTTATGAGTCCCGCATTTGGGCCTTCAGGAGTTTCAATCGGACATAATCTTCCGTAGTGTGAAGGATGAATATCTCTGACTGCAAAGCCTGCTCTTTCTCGAGTTAGACCCCCTGGTCCTAACGCTGAAATTCTTCTTTTATGGGTTAATTCAGCTAATGGATTTGTTTGATCCATAAATTGACTTAATTGACTGGATCCAAAAAATTCTTTAATAGCTGCTACCAAAGGCTTGGGATTAACTAGCTGAGCAGGAGTAAGGGAATCAGTCTCTCCAACAGTCATTCTTTCTTTAATTATTCGCTCTAGACGGTTAAGGCCGACTCTAACTTGATTTTGAAGAAGTTCTCCAACGGATCTAACTCTTCTATTCCCTAAATGATCAATATCATCTAAACTTGCCCCACCAATATCAAGTTCCAGGTTAATTAGGTAATCAATCGTCGAAAGGACATCCTCATGTGTAAGAGTTCTGACATTATCTGGAACAGTCAATCTCAATTTTTTATTAATTTTATATCTACCTACTCTTCCTAAATCGTATCTTTTAGGATCGAAAAATCTACTATGTAGTAGTTGTTGACCACCAGAAACAGAAGGGGGTTCCCCTGGGCGTAATTTTTTATAAAGCTCTAACAAAGCTTGATCTTCTGAATTTATGCCTTCATCATTAGCTGAATCAATAGATTGTTTATAAAATTCAGGATGTCTTAATTTATCAACCACATCATTGTCTGAGAGTCCCATAGCTCTCATAAGTACGTGAGCATTAATTTTTCTTGTTTTGTCAACTCTTACATATAGTAAGTTATTTTTATCTGTCTCAAATTTTAGCCAAGCGCCTCTATTAGGGATAACGCTAGCGTTATAAGTTCTTCTACCATTTTTGTCCATTTCATCTTTGAAATAGACACCAGGACTTCGAACTATTTGATTGACTATTACTCTTTCAGCCCCATTAATAATAAAGGTTCCTCTTTCTGTCATTAAAGGCAGTTCACCAATAAATACTTCTTGCTCTTTAATTTCACCTGTTTCTTTATTAATTAATCTGCAAGTTACATACATTTGAGAAGCAAAAGTTGCATCTCTTCTCTTGGCCTCTTCAACATTATGCCTAGGTCTCTTTAACCTGTATTCATCACCAATAAAATGTAATTCTAATTTACCTGTGTAATCAGTAATTGGAGAAAAACTTTTTAATTCTTCAATTAAACCTTTTTCAAGAAACCATTTAAAGCTTGCTCTTTGAACTTCAACCAAATCTGGTAGATAAGTTACTGTTTTAGCTATCTGTAAAGCGCTACTGCTCATCCAAGAAAACCCGCCATTCTGTAAGATTTACTAATTACTAAATTCCTCTTAATTCTAGAACTTTTAATGAGATTTTTGAAATGAAATCGTGATTTTAGTCTTGAATTCAACAAATATCTTAGTTTATAAATAGCTTTAATAATTAAAAAAAAGACAACAAGGCCATATTTTAATTAGCTAATTACTAATAATTAAGAAAAATTTCCAGTAATTTTTAATACTAACAGATTATGTGTTAATTTATCAAATCAAATTTAAACAAATCTTCAGCATTCCTAGATGATTCATCTGCAATATTCTTGAATTCTGAAGATCTTAAACTTGCTATGGACTTAGCAACACTTTCAACAAAAGCTGGCTCATTTCTTTTTCCTCTATGTGGAACAGGAGCTAAAAAGGGAGCATCTGTTTCTATTAAATATCTATTACTAGGAACAATTCTTGCGCATTCATGAATTTCATATGCTTTTGGGAATGTAACTATCCCACTAAAGCTTATATAGAACCCAAGATCTAAAAATTGCCTCATCTCATCTGGAGTTCCACTCCAACAATGTAGTACTCCTTTGGGACATTTACCTTGTTTAGCTAGCTCATTACATATTTCTATCATTTCATTCGCAGCATCTCTACAATGAATAATTACAGGCAATTCAAGCTCATAGGCTAAATGCATTTGCGGAACAAGAGCATCTAACTGTTTATGTGTATTATCACTTTTAAAAAAATCTAACCCTAATTCACCAATAGCAACTACTCTTGAGTCACCTTGAGCTGCATTTTTTAGTATAGATTTAGAATTGCATTCCCATTTGTTAGCTTCTAGAGGATGTAAACCAACTGAATAATATAATTCATCAAATTTTCGAGATATTTTTTGTAACTTAGGAATTTCTGATAATTCACAACAAGCATGGAGCAGTTTTTTTACTCCTATTGAACGCCATCTTGAAACTACTTCTTCCAAATCTTCATTAAAGTTTTCAAATATTAAATGACAATGAGAATCAATTAGTTCAATATCGCTCATGTATACTTACTCACTTATTTGTGAGAAAATCTTTAACTAATTTGTTGATTCTTGACTTTTTGTTAGCACCGTTGTTCTTATGTAGGACATTTTTTTTTACTGCCTTATCAATAAGACTGAAGGTTTCATTTACACTAAACTGAACTAATTCTTTGTTACCTGAATTAGGTTCCTGCTTGTATTTCTCACAGTTAGCCAATGTTTTTTTTGTTAAGGTTCTAACTGTTGATTTATATGATTTATTAACTAAACGGTTTCTTTCAGCCACTTGAATTCTTTTTTTTGCTGATTTGTTATTGGCCACTGAAATTAAATAGAATATACATGATTATCTTACCAAAGAGTTAGACCACTAATCAATAATATATAATTTTGGTAGGTAAATTAAGTGATTTATCAGTTAAATTCTAATTTAGTATTAATAAAATGAAGATTATAAATAATAAACAAAAGGCTATTCAAGAGTTGAGAAGAATTTCTCAAAGAACTACCACTGGAGATAATAAAAAAATAAATTCAATCGTTGAAGATATTCTGCAAGAGGTAAAAATTCATGGAGATAAAGCTGTAGAAAAATATACAAAAAAATTTGATGGATTCTATCCAAAGCCAATGCAAGTAAGTACGCGGGATTTGAAGAATGCATGGGATGAGACAGATCAACATTTAAAAAAATCTTTAGAAATTGCCTATCAAAGAATAAAAAATTTCCATGAAAAAGAAATCCCTGAATCATTTATTTTAAAAGGAGAACATGGTGAATCGGTCCAGAGAAGATGGATGCCTGTAAAAAATGCTGGCTTATATATTCCTGGAGGTAGAGCAGCATATCCAAGTACAGTTTTAATGAATGCGATACCTGCAAAAGTAGCCGGGGTTAAAGAAATCTCAATGGTATCCCCAGGAAATAAAAAAGGGATAATAAATAAAACTGTTTTAGCTGCTGCTTACTTATCAGGGATTGATAAAGTTTTTAGAGTTGGAGGAGCACAGGCAATTGGAGCCTTAGCATTTGGAACAAAGCAAATAAATAAAGTTGATGTAATTTCCGGACCAGGGAATATATATGTCACTACTGCTAAAAAGTTAATTTATGGATTTACCGGAATTGATTCGTTAGCAGGTCCAAGTGAAATTTTAATTATCGCTGATAGAACAGCTAAAAGTTCTCAAATAGCATCAGATTTATTAGCTCAAGCCGAGCATGACCCATTAGCCTCTTCAATACTTTTGACCACATCACATGATCAAGCTCAAGAAGTTTTTGATGAAGTCTTTAAGAAAATTGAGTATCACCCCAGAAAAGAAATTTGCATTGAATCAATTAAGAATTGGGGATTAATTGCTATTTGCGAAAATTTAGAATCATGCATTGAATTAAGTAATGAGTTTGCGCCAGAACACCTGGAAATAATTACAATTGATCCAAAAACAACACTTAAAACCATTGAAAATGCAGGTGCGATATTCTTAGGGAAATGGACACCTGAGGCAGTCGGTGATTATTTGGCTGGTCCAAACCATACTTTACCCACATGCGGGAATGCTAGGTTTAGTGGTTCGTTAGGTGTTGAAACTTTCATGAAAAATTCCTCAATAATTGAATTTAATGAAAAAAGCTTAAAAATTAACAGCTTGGATATCATCAATTTGGCAAATAGTGAGGGCCTACATAGTCATGCAAATTCAGTGAAAATTAGATTTGAAGATTAATTTACCTTAGAAGGGGAAAATAATATTGGTGTGTTGTTCTCAATTTTACCCACCAAAACCTTATCTGTTAAATCCACAAACAATCCATTTTCTAATACTCCAGGAATATTATTAATACGCATTTCTAAATCTTTTGGATCTTTTATTCCAGCATCAAATAAAACATCCAAAATTAAATTACCTTGATCTGTGACAACTGGGCCTGCTTTTTTTCTTGCCATCCTTAAATTAGAAACCCCACTCATTTCTGAAATAATGTCCTTGACCTGCTTCCACGCAGAAGGCAAAACCTCTACAGGGAGAGGGAAAACTTGATTTAAATTTTGCACTAGCTTTGTTTCATCAACAACAATTAATAATTTGTTTGCTTTGGATGCAACCAATTTTTCTCGGACATGGCAAGCTCCTCCCCCCTTTATTAGTTGAAAGTCAGGATCTACTTCATCTGCTCCATCAATAGCTAAATCAATTTGAGGAACTGAAGCTAAATCAATTAAAGGAATATTGAGTTCTAATGCAAGAACCTCTGATTGAAAGGAAGTTGGAACTCCTTTAATGTTTTTTAATTTGCCTGATCCAATTTGTTGAGCAAGACTTTTTATCATTAGTGCTGCTGTTGAACCTGAGCCTAAACCCAGGATCATTCCATCCTTTACTTCTTTAACAGCTGCATCAGCAACAACTTGTTTCATCTGAGTCTGTAAATCCAAAATGTTTTGACCTAAACTTTATAGATTATTAAATTTCAACAGATGATTTATGTCAAACCAGGAAGCGCTTCAGGTTTAATATTAACTTTAATTTCTTTATTATCCCTTACAACATTTAAAAGAAATATTTTTCCAATTTGAGCTTTTTCCACTTCATCTAGAAGAGTCTTAGGCTCATCTATCAAGATATTTTCAGCAGCAATTACTAAATCACCTCTTTTTAATCCTGCTCTTTCTGCAGGACTATTTGGTATTACAGATTGAATTAAAGCTCCCGACCTTTCTGGTAATTGAACAAGTGCATTAGGATCCTCATTATGTTCCTTTGCTATTTTAGGATTCAAAGAAATCAATTGTACGCCTAAATAAGGATGAATAACTTCTCCATTCTCTAGTAACTGGTTTGAAACATTTTTAGCTAAATTTATTGGTATTGCGAAACCAAGACCAGCCCCAGGCCCACTCCTTACTAAAGTATTAATCCCTATTACTTGACCATTGGAATTAATAAGTGGACCTCCAGAATTACCTGGATTAATTGCAGCATCAGTTTGTATAAGATCAAGTCTCTTATCAGAAAAACCAAGAGAATTAATATCTCGATGAAGACTGCTAACTATTCCTAAAGTAACTGTTTTTTCTAGGCCATAAGGAGTACCAAGAGCTATTGCCCAATCACCAACTTCCAGTTCCTCAGAATCTCCTAAAGGTGCATAACTAGAATCATCTTTGCTATCTATTTTAACTAAAGCTAAATCAGTAATTGAATCTGTACCCAACACTTTTCCCTCAAGATAAGTTCCATCTGCCAAAGTAACAGTAACACTATCGACTCTTTCAACTACATGGGCATTTGTTAGAACTAAACCATTTTTATCAATAATTACACCTGAACCTTGACCTCGCTCTCGGTCGGGAGTTATTCCAGGTTCACCAAGTAAATCTCTCAATAGCGGATCTAATAGTGTTGGATCAAACTGTTGTCTTTCTACTAATCTTTCAGTATCAATTCTAACAACTGCAGGACCTACATTCTTAACTGCATCCGAAACAAAATTATGCGAATCAGAAGAATCTAAAGCCAAAACTTCAGAATAGGGGTAAAAACTTATTAAAAAAAAGTAGAAGATAACACTTATTTTGAATAAATTAATAAATTTATGTTTGAGAAATCTCATTAGCTTATCAAATGTTCAACTTGTATTTTGAATTTAATTGAATAAATTTCCTAATGTTGTTTTTTTGTTTACATCCATAAAATACACATAATAATTTTTTTTTTAAAAACACTTTTCAATGTGTGAAAATAATCAAGAGCTTAATGATTTACTAAATTGGATAAAGAATGTAAAAACAATTTAGAAATTCTTCTTCAAGGAATCGCTAAAGAATTTAATCTAAAAATTTATAATTTAAAATTACTGACAAATCAAAATCCGGTTTTAGTAAAAATTATTATTTGCAAAACTAATGATGATGATATTACTTTAGAAGATTGCTCAAGATTCAATAGTCCAGCTGCTGCTGTAATTGAAAATTCAAATCTTTTAAAATGTTCATATGTTTTAGAAATTAGTAGTCAAGGGGTCAGTGATGAATTAACCTCAGAAAGAGACTTCAAAACTTTTAAAGGTTTTCCAGTTAATGTTGAGTTAAACCAAAAAAATTCACCAACAAAATTTTTAAATGGTTTACTTTATGAAAAGTCAAAAGATTATTTAGCCATTAACATTAAAGGTAAGATAAAAAAAATCCCCTTTAACGAAGTATTAAAGGTTAGTCTTTGCACTCTTAAAGACTAATTTATTTTCAACTATTATTCATTTTTACCCATCATAGATGGCATTAGTAATTCTCCCAGGTTTAAACAATCTTATTGAAGACATAAGTGAGGAAAAAAAATTACCTCCTCATGTTGTGGAATCAGCTTTACGCGAAGCCTTACTTAAAGGTTACGAAAAATACAGAAAAACCTTCTACATTGGAGTGAAGGAAGATCCCTTTGATGAGGAATACTTTAGTAATTTTGATGTTGGATTAGATTTAGAAGAAGAAGGTTACCGAATTTTATCAAGTAAAATAATTGTCGAAGAGGTTGAAAGCGAAGATCATCAAATATCCCTTCAAGAAGTTAAACAAGTTGCTGATGATGCTCAAATAGGAGATACCGTCGTTTTAGATGTCACTCCAGAAAAAGAGGATTTTGGCAGAATGGCTGCCTCAACTACAAAGCAAGTATTGGCTCAAAAGTTGAGAGACCAACAAAGGAAAATGATTCAGGAAGAATTCGCAGACTTAGAAGATCCTGTTTTAACTGCAAGAGTTATAAGATTTGAAAGACAGTCAGTAATTATGGGGGTAAGCTCAGGAATCGGTAGGCCAGAAGTAGAAGCAGAACTTCCTAAAAGGGATCAATTACCAAATGATAATTATAGAGCTAACGCAACATTCAAAGTTTTCCTAAAAGAAGTTAGTGAAATAGCTAGAAAAGGTCCTCAACTTTTTGTGAGTAGAGCCAATGCTGGTCTAGTTGTTTATTTATTTGAAAATGAAGTCCCAGAAATTCAAGAGGGTACAGTAAAAATTGTTGCTGTTTCAAGAGAGGCAAATCCTCCTTCAAGAGCAGTTGGGCCAAGGACTAAAGTCGCCGTAGACAGTATTGAAGTAGAAGTTGATCCAGTAGGTGCTTGCATTGGAGCCAGAGGAGCAAGAATTCAGCAGGTAGTTAATGAATTAAGAGGAGAAAAAATAGATGTTATAAAGTGGTCATCTGACCCTATTCAATACATATTAAATTCTTTAAGTCCAGCTAAAGTTGATCTTGTAAGACTTGTTGATCCAGAAGGACAACATGCTCATGTTTTAGTTCCTCCTGATCAATTGAGTCTTGCCATAGGAAGAGAAGGTCAAAATGTTCGTCTTGCGGCAAGATTAACAGGTTGGAAGATAGACGTTAAAAACTCCCATGAATATGATCAAGAGAAAGAAGACGCAGTAGTGGCAGAATTAATTCTTCAAAGAGAGGAAGAAGAGAATCTTCAAAGAGAAGCTGAAGAGAGATTAGAGTTAGAGCAAGCAGAAAGAGCTGCAGAAGATGCAAGATTAAGGGAGCTTTATCCTTTACCTGAAGATGATGAGGAATATGGTGATGAGAACTATGAAGAAGGAAGTCCTTCAGAAAACGACCAAATTAAAAACCTGAAGCAAGATGAACTTATCTCTACGGAGGAGAAAACACGGTGATACATAAATCGCCTGTTATGCGTAAGTGCATTTCTTGCAGGACTACTTTTGATAGAAATAATCTTTTGAAGATTACTAAAGATCATAATTTAGGAATAATGCTTAACGAAGGGATGGGTCGTTCTGCTTACATTTGTAAATCAAAAAAGTGTTTCACAGATCCTAAACTTAAAAAAAAGCTTCAAAAAGCTCTAAAAGCCATTTTAAATCCTGAAATTATTGATATTTTTGCAAGGGAAATTGCAAACTACAAATAACTATCCCAAAAGGGCATATAATTAAAATTACATTCTCTTTAAACCTCCAAAAAAAGAGTAACATTAAGATTAAATGACTATCAGCGATAAAATCAGAGTTTATGAACTTTCCAGAGATCTAAAGCTGGAAAATAAAGATATATTGGATGCTGCTCAAAAACTTTCAATATCAGTTAAAAGTCACAGCAGTTCAATAAGTTTAGAGGATGCAAAAAAGATTAGAAATCTTATAGTTAACAAAAATCCAGGGAAAAAAATTCTTTCTGTAACTAAATCGACATCTTTTGCAAAGACTAATAAACAAAAAAATAATCTTAATCAGAGTAAAAACAACAACACTTTTACTAATACCTCGCATCCTGAGAAGTCCGAAAGAGAAGGTTTAAATAAAAAACCCCTTTTAATTAAACCTGTTAATAAAGCACAAAATTCGGCAATAAGCACAGATAAAAAGAAATTAAATAAAATTGAGAATCCAATTCCCCCCACTATTGTCTCTAACCTAAAATCTCAAGATCTTTCAAAAACTCAAAATAAAATTAATAATCCAATAAAAAAAGCAACTAACCCAAAAGACAGAAAAGAACAAAGTTTTGTCCAAGCCAAAAAGCCTTTAAACAATTCTTCATTATCCCCAACAAAAACTCCTGTAAGACCTCCTATTCAATTAATTGAGAAACCAAAGAATTTAATTAATTCTAATAGGAATATAAACGCTAATAAAATAAATAATTCTTCTAATCAAAGACCTCAATCATCAAATAGTATTGATAAAAATAATAATTCACCTAAAAATAATTTAAATAATCCTCGTAAAAAAAGTGCACCTGAACTTGTAGGTGCCCCAATTAGAAGAGAAGATCCTAAAGTTAATTTAAACAGGCAAAATCCTAATATCAGACAATCCTTATTGGATACACAAGTTTCTTCAAATAGGCCTGGTATGCCTATCAGACAATCAAATTACAATAGACAAGGAGGTCCAAATAAACCAGGAGCTCCAAATAGACAAGGAGATCCAAATAGACAAGGGGGGGCATATAGACCAGGAGGTCCAAATAGACAAGGAGGGCCATATAGACCAGGAGGTCCAAATAAAACAGGAGGTCCAAATAGACAAGGAGGGCCATATAGACCAGGAGGTCCAAATAAACCAGGAGCTCCAAATAGACAAGGAGGGTCATATAGACAGGGAGATTTTAATAGGGCAGGTTCGAAGTTTAGTAACCAAAATCCCTCCGGGATCAGAAGGCCAGTAGCACCTAATGAACTGATGCAGCTACAGAAAACAAATGCATCAAGCAATGAAAAACTTAATGCCTCTAATTTAAACAAACAAAAAGTTGAGGTACCCAATCAGAAGGCAAAGGCTCCTAATAGTCGTTTAAATGCATCGCCTGCTGCTAAAAAACCACCTCATAGATCATTCGCAAACAACTCTAAGAAACCTGGCAGAACAGATTGGGACGATACTGCAAAGCTTGAAGCATTAAGAAATAAAAACCCACAGAAACAAAGACAAAAAGTCCATATTATTGGCGAAAATGATGATTCATTGACCTCTGAGACTAGCGGTTACTCTGGAGAGAAGGTTTCAATACTATCAGCTAGTTTAGCTCGTCCAAAAAAAGAAAAATCTGAAGAGATCAAATCACAAAAAGCTACAAGACAATTCAAGAAAAAGAAAAAGGAAACTACTAGGCAAAGACAAAAGAGAAGAGCTATGGAACTAAGAGCAGCGAAAGATGCGAAACAAATAAGACCTGAAATGATAATAATACCTGAAGGTAATTTAACAGTACAAGAATTAGCCGATAAGCTTAGTCTTGAAAGTTCTGAAATAATAAAGTCTCTTTTCTTTAAAGGTATTACAGCTACAGTTACTCAATCACTTGACTTAGCAACCATTGAGACAGTTGCTGAAGAATTTGGAGTACCTGTTTTACAAGATGATGTAGAAGAGGCTGCAAAGAAAACAGTTGACATGATTGAAACCGATGATATTAAAAGTCTTATTAAAAGGCCTCCAGTCATTACAGTGATGGGTCATGTTGACCATGGTAAAACAAGTCTTTTAGATTCCATCAGAGAATCCAGAGTAGCCTCGGGAGAAGCAGGTGGAATAACTCAACACATAGGTGCTTATCAAGTTGAATTTGAGCATGAATCAAAAAAGAGAAAGCTGACTTTTCTTGATACTCCAGGTCATGAAGCTTTTACTGCCATGCGTGCTAGAGGTACAAAAGTTACTGATGTGGCGGTACTTGTTGTAGCAGCTGATGATGGTTGCAGACCTCAAACACTTGAAGCCATTAGTCACGCAAGAGCAGCAAAAGTACCAATAGTAGTAGCTATAAATAAAATTGATAAAGAAGGTGCTTCACCGGATAGAGTCAAACAGGAATTATCAGAAAAAGATCTAATTGCCGAAGACTGGGGTGGAGATGTAGTTATGGTTCCAGTCAGTGCAATCAAAAAACAAAATATTGATAAATTACTGGAGATGATCCTATTGGTTTCTGAGGTTGAAGATCTTCAAGCAAATCCAGAAAGATTAGCTAAAGGAACAGTAATTGAAGCCCATTTAGATAAAGCCAAAGGTCCTGTTGCAACTTTATTAGTACAAAATGGCACATTAAAAGCTGGCGATGTTTTAGCTGCGGGTTCAGTCCTGGGGAAAATTAGAGCAATGGTTGATGAACATGGTAATAGAATTAAGGAAGCTGGACCTTCATGTCCAGTGGAAGCCCTTGGATTTAGCGAAGTACCCACAGCAGGTGATGAATTTGAAGTTTATCCTGATGAGAAAAATGCTAGAGCGGTTGTTGGAGAAAGAGCAACTGATGCAAGAGCAACAAAATTAGCACAACAAATGGCATCTAGAAGGGTAAGCTTATCTTCTATATCTACTCAAGCAAATGATGGAGAACTTAAAGAATTAAATCTAATTCTTAAAGCAGATGTACAGGGAAGTGTAGAAGCCATATTGGGTTCATTAGAACAATTACCAAAAAATGAGGTTCAAGTTAGAGTCCTTCTCTCAGCACCAGGAGAAATAACTGAGACTGATATAGATCTAGCTGCTGCCTCTGGCTCAGTAATAATAGGATTCAACACATCCTTAGCATCTGGAGCTAAAAGAGCGGCTGACGCGAACGATGTTGATATAAGAGAGTATGAAGTTATCTATAAACTTTTAGAAGATATTCAATCTGCTATGGAAGGACTTCTTGAACCTGATTTAGTTGAGGAATCTTTAGGTCAAGCGGAAGTAAGAGCGACATTTGCTGTTGGGAAAGGAGCTATTGCTGGATGCTACATACAAAGCGGTAAACTACAAAGAAATTGTTCTTTGAGAGTACTTAGATCAGACAAAGTAATATTTGAAGGTAATTTAGATTCTTTGAAAAGATCTAAAGATGATGTAAAAGAGGTTAATACTGGATTCGAATGTGGAGTTGGATGTGATAAATTCTCAACTTGGAGTGAAGGAGATATCATTAAGGCATTCAAATTTGTAACTAAAAAAAGGACTTTAAATAAATAAAAACTTAATCTTTTTTATTTTTATCGAGGAATAATAAAAAAGGAAATAATACACAAGCTCCTAATTGAATTAGAAGATTATTTTGCTGTATTTCATTACCACCAGCAATTTTAGAAAGCATTATTAACAGGCCTAAAAAAGAAGAACCTGAAAAGGTAATCCATAATATTCTTCTTAAGCCTTTGAAAGGAGCCTGAGTCTCCTTTAGTAACTTTTTTTTTAATTCAGGGTCAATTTTTGACATTAATAAACTAGATTATTAAATTAATTGTATATAAAATTATAAATATTTTAATATTGCCGATATAGCTCAGCAGAAGAGCAATTGTTTCGTAAACAATAGGTCATTGGTTCAATTCCAATTATCGGCATCTGCCTAAATATAAAAACAAACACTACATGTTGAATATTAAATTTAAAAGATTTCTTAAATTCATTTTATTCTTACCTTTAATTTTTTACTTTGGTAAAAGAAGTTACATAGCATTTGATGAAGGCTATTATGCATTACAGGCAAGATGGATATTAGAAAAAGGGAATTGGACAGTTCCCATGTGGTGGGGAGATTCTATTATTGATAGAACAATAGGGGTGCAATTTTTAATTGCAAAGTCACAAGAAATTTTTGGAGAAAAGGTATTTGCTGCTTATTTACCAACAACTATTGCATCAATATTAATGCTGATCATAACTTATAAATTACATGAAGAATTAATAGATAAAAAATTTGCAATTGTATCACCCCTAATTCTTTCAACGACTTATTTATGGTTTGACTATTCTCATTTAGCTACTCAAGATCTTATCTATTCTTGTTTGGTTACTATTGGAATTTTTTCTTTAGTAAAAATAAAAGCAAAACAAAGCAAATTTTACATTTTACTTTTTGGTATTTGGATAGGTTTAGCTTTTATGCTAAAGACTTTTCTTGTAGCTGTTCCTCTTTTAGCACTTCTACCATTTTTATTCAAAAACAGAATTTTTATTTTCACAAAATTCTTTTGGATTGGATTAATAATTGGATTTATTCCATATTTATTTTGGGCATATTCTTTGAGCTCCTACTTGGATAAAAACGTCATTCTATACTTGTTTGATAAATTGAGTTTCCTTTCAAAGGACAATCCCTTTACAAATCCCTTTTATTATTACTTTTGGAACATTCCAATTACATTCCTTCCATGGAGCTTATTTTCTTTTATTGGAATAGTTTCTAATAGTTCAGAAAGTAAAAACAATAAGTTAATATTAACTTATTTTCCTCTAATTTTAATTTTAATTTTAAGTATTTTTTCAACAAAAACGCCATATTACCCCTTACAAATATCTTCAATATTATCTTTGAATTCATATGTTGGTATTAAATATTTATTTAGTACAAAAAAATTTCAATCAATTGTATTTTTTCTAACTTCTAAATTAATTCCTTTAATAGTCCTTTCTTCAGTAATAATTTATTTTATTTTCTTTAAAAGTTCCTTGAACTTCACTACTAAAGAAAACATTTTTGCTATTTCAGGATTAGTGTCTTTTACTATTGCTTGGTCTTTAATAAAAAAAGAACATAACATAAAAAAAATTATTATAAATTTAATTATTGGCCCTTACCTATTAACATCGTTACTACTACAATCAGGTTTATTTACTGATAGATCGAGAGAGTTAAGGGAAAAAATGGAATATCTTTCATCATTAGATATCTTAAAGAGTCAAATCATCAAGGTAGATAAAAGTGGATTCAATATAAGTAAAAGTGGAGTTAATAATGAAAAGGCAATATCTAAATTAATAAGAATTTCTCTGCTTACCCCGAACTTGGGAGATGGCATTGATAGCATAGAAAAACTAAATCAATCAGATTTAGCATGGTCAACTTTATCTTCAGAGGAAATAGAGACTGATTCCTATCAAATCATTTACGAAGATCAAATATTATCACCATGGAAATTGATAAGAAAAAATTAAGAAGTTTGTATTAGGATGATATTTATTAAAATTTAACTTAATGAATTCTTTAGATACATGGAAACTTTCAAACGAGGAACTTCACCAGCTTTTCAAGGATAACAGCGAATTCGTTTCATTAAAAGTAAGAGGGAACTCTTGGGAACCACTTACAAGATGGCTGAAACTAGACTCCCGAATATTTAAAGAAACAACTAACAATCCAAGAATCACCTTATCTGATATTGAATCATTAGCGGAAATATATAATTACAGATCCATAAGATGGAAAGCAAAAAAATTAACCCCATTACCAACAAAATTAATTCCACGATTTGTTAAAAACACTTTACGTAAAGTCCCAATAATTAAGCAAATAGCCTTTGAATTAGAAATTATATTTTATAAATATCAGGAAATATCCAATGAAAATTTAATTTCGGTAGTTATTTGTGCGAAGAATGAAGAAGGTAATAGAAAACTTTTAATAGAAGCCTTAAATAAATTCAAAAAATTACCTAATAAAATCGAAATAATATTTGTTGAGGGAAACAGTCATGATAAAACTTTCGAAATGCTAGAAAAAGTAACTAAAGATTTCTCAAGTATTTTTAAGATAAATCTTTTCAAACAAAGTTCTAAAGGTCTGAGAAATGCCATGTTTGAAGGCTTAAAAATATCATCTGGTGACACGATAGCAATTGTAAATAGCGACTTTACTGTGGACATTAATGACAGTATTAATGCAATAAGTGAAGCAACAAAAAATGAAAATATACTTATTAACTGTTCTCGGACAACTTTTCCTATGGAAAAAGATGCCATGAGATGGTCAAACTACATAGGGAATAGATTCTTTGCTATATTTTTGTCTATTCTTATAAACCAACCAATTTCTGATTCTCTATGCGGAACGAAGATTTTTTCAAGGAAATTACTTAATTTGATGAAACAAAATGGCAGTTTGGAATCTAAGTCAGATCCTTTCGGAGATTTTACAATAATCTTTGAAGCAGCCAACAATAATATTAAAATCTTAAATTACCCTGTTAGATATTATGCAAGACAAGCTGGAGTACCCAATATATCGAGATGGATAGATGGCTTAAAACTCCTTAGAGTATGTTGGGAATATATGATTTCTGATATCTGAATTAAATAAAATTCTGGTGAGTATTTTCTAAGGATTTTTAATTTCTCCAAATTAGTAATAAAATAGTTAGATTCTTTATATGAGATCATTTTTTAAATCTCTTTATGGATTTTAATTTCCCTTTTAATAAAATAAAAACAAATCCCAATAGAGTATCTTTTAGAAAAGTTCTCATTGTTAGACTTCCATGCAATCCGATATTTCCAATAGGGCCTATTTATCTAGCGGATCATATTCATAAGTGTTTCCCAGAGATAGAACAACAATTCATAGATCTAGCAATAGTTCCTCTAAATAACGTTTCTAAATATTTAAAAAGAAAAATTGACCAATTCAGACCTCATCTAATCGTTTTTTCTTGGAGGGACATACAAATATATGCACCAGTTGATGGAAGAAGCGGTAACCCTTTGCAGAACTCATTTGAAGTTTTTTACTCGAATAATATTTTTAAAAAAATTAGAGGTGCTTGGGGAGGTCTAAAGTTAATAACATCACATTATGAAGAAATAAATAGAAATACATCCTTAGTTAAGATGGGTCTAAATAGAGCTCAAAAATATAACAAATCTATAAAAGTAATTTTAGGAGGAGGAGCTGTAAGCGTTTTCTACGAACAGCTAGGTAAATTATTACCAAAAGGTACAATAATTTCTGTTGGAGAAGGAGAGAACCTTATCGAAAAAGTTATTAAGGGTGATTCTATTAGCGAAGAAAGATGTTATCTTGCTGGGCAAAAACCTAGAAATAAATTAATACATGAACAGCCATTCGGAACAATTAAAACAGCTTGTAACTACAAATATATTAAATCTATTTGGGATGAGTTTGATTGGTACATAGAAGGTGGTGATTATTATGTAGGAGTTCAAACCAAAAGAGGTTGTCCACATAATTGTTGTTTTTGCGTTTATGGAGTTGTAGAGGGTAAAAAAGTGCGAGTTAATCCCGTAAATGAAATTATTGACGAAATGAAGCAACTTTATGAGATGGGCGTTAGAGGTTTTTGGTTTACCGATGCTCAATTCATTCCAACAAAGAATCATATTCAAGATGCGAAATTACTTCTTCGAGCTATAAAAGATCAGGGTTGGACTGATCTTAAGTGGGCGGCTTATATTAGGGCCGATAATATTGATCGTGAATTAGCTCAATTAATGGTTGATACAGGAATGAGCTATTTTGAAATCGGGATTACATCAGGATCTCAGGAACTTGTTAGAAAAATGAGACTAGCATATAACCTTAAAATTGTACTTGAAAATTGTAGATTGCTTGTTGAGGCAGGGTTTAGAAATCATGTCTCAGTGAATTACTCATTTAATGTTTTTGATGAAACCCCTAATACAATTAAACAAACTATTGCTTATCATAGAGAATTAGAAAATATCTTTGGTCAAGGTTTAGTTGATCCAGCTATATTTTTCATAGGTTTACAACCACATACTCTTTTAGAGAAGTATGCTCTAGAAAATAATATATTAGAACCTAATTACAACCCGATGAGTATGATGCCTTGGACAGCGAGAAAACTTTTATGGAACCCTGGTCCTCTTGGTAAAAAACTGGGGGAGGTATGTTTAGAAGCTTTTGATAATAAAGATGACGAATTCGGAAAAACAGTTATTAATATTTTGGAAAGAAATTATGGAAAATCATCTTTAGATGATTCTCTAAAAGTTAGAAAATTAGCAGAACGAAAGCTTACTTCAGTTAAATCATAAAAAGAACCTAAATTTAACTTACCACCAAATTGATAATTAATCTTCCTTCTCAATTGAGCTAGATATACCTTTCGATTTCAAAGATTCTGAATAAAATTCAGCAGGCTCTAAATCACATACTATAACTAAACCAACACCAGTATTATGAGCTTCAAGCATAATAGAAATAGCATCTTGCTCGCTTAATTGTGGGACGACTTCTCTAAGTGCATTAGTGACATACTCCATTGAATTTACGGGGTCATTGTGGAGCAAAACTTTATATTTTGGTGATTTATTTTTTAACGCGGCTGTTTTTTTATCCAATACTGCTGCGTTATTTTCCCCTTTTTCTAACTTTATAGTTGACATTAAATTTTGATTTTAATTACAAGTAAATTCTTTGTTTATTATATATTAATTATTTGTTCCATTGCATTATTAACATTCAATCTTGAATTAAATGCAGATAATCGAAAATAGCCCTCTCCCGCCAATCCAAATCCACTTCCAGGTGTTCCAACTACATCAGCCTTTTCAAGTAAAAAATCAAAAAAGTCCCAAGAAGTCATTTTATCTGGAACTTTAATCCAAACATATGGTGCATTATCACCCCCGTAAACTGTAAAACCTGAACTTCTGAGCTTATTTTGCATAATCTTTGCATTTTCCATATAAAAATTAATTAAAGAATTAACCTCTTTTTTACCTTGTGAAGAATATACCGCCTCAGCGCCTCTTTGTACGATATAGCTTACTCCGTTAAATTTAGTACATTGACGCCTATTCCATAATGACCATAAATTAACCTTATCACCTTTTGAATTTTGTCCTAATAGATTTTTTGGTATCACTGTATAAGCACATCTAACTCCAGTGAATCCTGCATTTTTTGAGAAAGATCTAAATTCGATAGCACAATTTTTTGCTCCCTCAATTTCATATATTGAATGAGGAATATCTTTATCTTGAATAAAAGCTTCATAAGCTGCATCAAAAAGAATCAAAGAATTATTTTGGATAGCGTAGTCAACCCATCTTTTCAATTCTTGTTTATTAATTGTTGCCCCAGTTGGATTATTTGGGAAACAAAGATAAATAATATCAACTTTATTTTTTGGAATTTCAGGTTGAAAATCGTTATCTTCATTAATTGCTATATATACTAATCCTTGATAAGTACCATTTTTTAGTGTCTCTCCAGTTCTCCCAGTCATCACATTAGTATCTACATAAACAGGATAAACAGGATCAGTTACGGCAATTAAATTATCATCCCCAAGAATATCTAAAATATTACTACTATCGCATTTTGAACCATCTGAAACAAATATTTCTTCCGGTGAAATTTCACACCCTCTTGAAATGAAATCATTTTCAGAAATTTTTTCCCTAAGCCATCCATATCCTTGCTCTGGACCGTAACCTTTAAATCCGTTATTTGTTCCCATTTCATTTAATGCTTCACTCATAGCATTAACACAAGCTTTAGGTAGCGGCTCCGTCACATCTCCTATTCCAAGCTTAATAACTTTCGAGCTGCTATTAGCCTGAGTATAAGTATTAACTCTTTTTGAAATTTCAGGAAATAGATATCCTGCTTTGAGTTTTAAATAATTTTCGTTTACTTTAACCACTTTAAAATTTTGAAAAACTTAACCAATACAAGAATAATGGATCGATGTACTTAAGCGGGAATTAGATGTTAATATATATGTGGTTATGAATTAATTAAAGAATTAATCATAGCTATTTAATCAATTTCAAATCGTTTGAAAGTCGTCTAAAATTTAAACACTTAGCAAGTTAAACTGCTATTAATTATTTTAAAAAATCTAATAAACTTAGCTATCAAGAAATTGTTAGTAAACAATTAAATATATAATTTTTTACTTTTTAACGATTTTCAAAAATTCAAAACATACTTAAAATTTTTATGTCTCAGCAAATTTTAATAGCTGAGCAGGCGCGAATTGCTGCACTACTCACAGATGATCAAGTGGATGAATTAATCGTCGCACAAGGTCAATATCAAATCGGAGATATTTTTTTAGGAACTGTTGAAAATGTTCTTCCAGGAATTGATGCTGCCTTTATAGATATTGGAGAAAGTGAAAAAAACGGCTTTATTCATGTCTCAGATCTAGGTCCATTAAGATTAAAAAAAGGTGTTGTAGGAATTACTGAACTTCTTGAACCAAAACAACAAGTTCTCGTACAAGTAATGAAAGAACCTACTGGAAATAAAGGGCCTAGGCTTACAGGTAATATCTCATTACCTGGAAAATATTTAATATTTCAACCTTATGGACAAGGAGTCAATATTTCTAGGAAAATAAATACTGAGACTGAAAGAAGTCGTTTAAGAGCTCTTGGAGTATTAATTAAACCGCCAAGCACAGGTTTATTATTTCGAACGGAAGCTGAACAAATCAAAGAAGAAATACTAATTGAAGATTTAGAAAATTTAATTCAAAAATGGGATCAAATTGTAAAAAATTCAGAGAGTATTCATCCACCAAATTTAATAAGTAGGGATGATGATTTTTCTTTAAAAATCTTAAGAGATCACATCAAATCATCAACTAATAAAATAGTAATCGATAATAAAATCGCCCTCGAAAAAGCAAAAGACTTTTTAGTTAATAATGACTCTAATGTGGATCTTGTTTTTCACGATAATGAAATAAATGACCATATTTTAGAAAAATACCAAATTAATAAAACTATTCAAAAGGCGCTTCTGCCTAGAGTAGATTTACCTTCAGGCGGATATATAATTATTGAACCTACTGAAGCATTAACAGTAATCGATGTAAATTCTGGATCTTTCACAAGATCAGCTAATTCAAGACAAACTGTTTTATGGACGAATTGTGAAGCAGCTCTAGAAATTTCTAGGCAAATGAAATTAAGAAATATTGGGGGAGTTTTAGTTATAGATTTTATAGATATGGAATCTAGAAGAGATCAATTTCAATTACTTGAACATTTTACTTTAGCTATTAAAGATGATTCAGCAAGGCCACAGATAGCTCAATTAACTGAGTTAGGTTTAGTAGAATTAACAAGAAAAAGGCAAGGTCAAAATATATATGAATTATTTGGAAATAAATGTAATGCTTGCAATGGATTAGGGCACATAGAAAAACTACCAAACTATAATAATAATTATTTAAAAACGAATCAAACAACAAAAAAATCTAGTATAAAAAATAATACAAAACTTCAAGATACTTCTCCCATTAAAGTAATTGAAAATCAGGAAAAGATTATTAAGGAAGAGTCAAATAAAACCAAAATTTTAAATAAAGAGGATGATCATTCCAATAAAAGGGGAAATGAAAATGAAGCACATAACACAACTAATCGTAGAGAAAAGAAAGTAATAACTGTTGAGCTCAGTAATGATGAAAAAATTGTTTATAGCCAATTGGGTATTAATCCATTAATTAAATTAGGAAAAGAATATCTTAGTAGTAATCACATAGCACGTTTAGAAGATTTTAAGAACAAAGAGAAACAAATCACTTCTGAACATAATAAAGTTTTAAGTAAGAAAGTAAATAAAGAAACATCAACTTTTGATTCAAAAGAAGAGGTTGAAGCAGATCACTTTTATGAAGTTAGCTCTGACGATAAATTGCCCAAAGTAACAAATGAGAAAGAAGAAGTAGAAATGATTGATGAAATTGATAATTCAAGAAGAAAAAGGAGAAGATCCTCTGCAAATATTGAATAAAGTTACTGAGATAGGTATTGACGAAGTAGGTCGTGGTTCAGTTTTCGGTCCTGTATTTTCTGCTGCTATAGTACTTACTGAAAAAAATAAATTAATTCTCAATAAATTAGGGGTTAATGATAGTAAAAAATTAACTCCAAAAAAAAGAAAAAAATTTTTTCCTAAAATTATTGCATTATCATCAGATTCCTGTATAGGACAGTCTTCAGTAAGAGAAATAGATAAGTTTGGCATAAGGTATGCAACTGAACTTTCAATGATTAGAGCAGTTAAAAAGTTAAGATATAAACCATCTGAGCTAATAATTGATGGTCCATTATCATTAAGACTTTGGGGAGGTAATCAAAGAAATATAATTTCGGGTGATTCCAAATTCACTTCAATCGCTGCTGCTAGCATAATTGCTAAAGTAATGCGTGACTCTTTGATGGAAAGATTAGAAAGGAAATACCCGGGTTATTTTATATCTAAAAATAAAGGGTACGGCACTAAACAACATTTTTTAAGTCTTAAAGAAAATGGACTAACGAATCTCCATAGGAAAAGTTTCTTGAGCAAGTTAAATTTGATTTGATTCGCACCAATTTACAAAATCTTTTATCAATTGTTGTTGAACTCTAGATTTAATGCCTAATAAAATTCCATTCAATACTGAATGTCCAGTAGATTCCAAAATTTTCTTAGGCAAAAGTTTCAAAAGAGGAGGTTGACTTACTGAGACACCCAGGAGTGCCTCGCCTTCTAACCCAAAATTAGTTGCCTCCAAATTTGCTTTTAAAATTAAATTAAAATCTTCAATTATACCTAAACCATCTAATTTACTATCGAGTGCACTCATTTTCAAAACACCTTTATTATTCTCAACTGCAATTGATACAACAGGGTTAACATCTAATTGAAAAACCCTGAAACTTGTTACAGTATACTTATACTTGCCTTCCCCTTCAGGTTCTAATTTATTTGGGTCTAGCATTGCTCCCACAACTCTTTCTTCCTCCAAAAGATACTTAGAAAGATATTCTTTATTTCTCTTAACAGAAAGCTTAAGTTTCTGTCTAGCATCAAAAGCTAAAAGCATTTTTCTATATACCTCCAATGCTTATTTGATCTCTTTTTTTTCTTCCATTTAATCATGCGCAAACAAGTTGCATATTTAGGCCCTCAAGGGACATACGCTGAGAAAGCAGCTCATGTTTTATCAAAGCTTGCCAATTTTGATTCCCCTATATTTGTACCATGCAACGGGCTATATTCTGTCATTAAATCAATAGCCTACAACAATTGTGATGCAGCAATTGTACCTATTGAGAACTCTGTTGAGGGAGGTGTAACAACGACTTTGGACGCCCTTTGGAAATTTTCTGATATCAATATAAATAAAGCAATTGTTTTGCCAATAAAACATGCATTAATAAGTTATGGCAAGATTTCAGAAATATCAGAGGTGTTATCTCATCCACAAGCTTTAGCTCAATGTTCAGAATGGTTATCTGAGAATCTTCCAGAAGCTATCACTTTATCAACAAATTCAACTTCAGAAGCTGTGAATATGGTAAAGGGAAGCTCATTTAGAGCAGCTATTGGGTCGAAATCTCTTATTGAAATAGAAGGACTTAGAGAATTAGCATTTCCCATAAATGATGTGCCTGGTAATTGTACAAGATTCGTTTTGTTGAGTAAAGAATACATCGTTGATAGAGCAAATATTGCAAGTTTTGCCTTCTCATTACTCTCGAATAATCCTGGTGCTTTACTGGAAGCTTTAAATTTCATAGCAGAATTTGGATTTAATATGAGCAAAATAGAATCTAGACCTTCAAAAAGAGATCTAGGAGAATATATTATTTATATTGATGTTGAAATAAATACTAAGACTAATATTGAAGCATTTAATAAATTGAAGAATAAAATAAAACCCTTATGTGAACATTTAATAGATTTTGGCTGTTATTTGTCAGAAAAGATTAATTTAGACTAATTAACCTCTACATTTATAAACTCCAAATTCCATTAAACCTTTTTTGAAGGCCCAATCCATTAATAATATTGTAGGTATTTCTCTTAAAGACTTTATAAGCGCTCCTGGACCAAGGGATAAAATCGCATTAGGTCTTCTTATTCCTTCAAATATTGAATCAAACCAAGAAGGATTTGTAAAAGAGTTCCAATTAGACGCAATAACTTGACCTGAGCTGTTTTTATTATTGATAAGAATACTACTAAACTCATTAATACTTGTAAATTTAGGATGTACCCACTGTTCAAGTAATTGTTTTAAGATAATTTTCTCAAGAATTGATGGAGGTTGCTTTTTTAAATCTCTTGAATTCCAATCAGCCAATGCTAGATATCCCCCAGGTCTTAAAGTTGTTAGCATTTGATCTGCAAATTTCGTTTTATTAATCATATGAGCTCCTGCCTCGACACTCCAAACACCATCAAAAGATCCTTCTTCAAATTTTAAATTCAATGCATCCATAACTTTGAAGTTACATGTACATTCAGAAGGAGTAAGTTCTTTTGCTCTTTTTACTTGAGCTGGACTAATAGTTATTCCAGTGACATTGAATCCATAATAATTCGCGAGAATTCTAGAACTTCCACCTATTCCACAACCGACGTCTAAAACCCTAGAACCTCTAGGTAATTTATCTAAACCACTCCAAGTTACTAACTCATGCACAAATTGCACTTTAGCCTCTCTGAAATCAATATTTTTATTTGGAGGATAGAAACCTAAATGTATATGCTCTCCCCACAATCTTTCTAGTAATTTATCTTGAGTCCAGGAATCATAAGCTGAAGCTACAGTTCTCGAAGAAATATATTTTCTAGTATTAATTCTCCAAAGTATTAAAGAAGAAAATAATAAAGTTAAAAATATAACAAAGGAATATATTAAAAAAATAGGCATTTAGTTTTCTTTGATATCAGGAAAACTTTCTTTTAAAGCTGTTCTAGCTGCTAATTGTTTTCTAGTATGATCTAACATTTCAAATTCTCTTTGCAAACGGGTATGAGTATTTCTCTCCTCTAAAAGCTTCTGCTGCTCTTCGGCGACTGGACCACCCAAATGAGCGCCGATCCAAAAAGATAGTTCCATAGGGTTCTCAGGTAATTTATCAGGAAGAACTTTTTGAGAATTAGTTAATTTACTAGTTAATTTAACAACATCATTTAACGCTTCAGTAACTGAATCTCTTAAGAGGTCTAAACTTTGAAAACTTTCAATATTTTCATCAGAGATCCAACTTACCATTGCTGAGCAAAAAGGTGTTGAACGTATAATTTCTAAAACTTGAAATCTTTGCTGACCCAGAGTAATTATATTACTTCTACCATCTTCAGCTGTTTGATGTTTAATTATTTGAGCACAACAACCAACGTTAGCCATACTTTTTTTATTAGGATCCCATTTAATAACTCCAAACATTGAATCTGATTCAAGAACAGATTTAAGCATAATTCTATATCTAGATTCAAAAATATGTAAAGGTAAGACTTCTTGAGGGAAAAGAACAACTTCTGGGAGAGGGAACAATGGTAATTCCCTTACTGAAAGCTCTCCCATTTAAACCTCATAATTTATAAATACATTTTAGTGAATTAAAGCTCTATTCGGGCTTTCTTATAATTTGACTTCTATATCTACACCACTTGGAAGATCTAATTTCATTAAAGCGTCTATAGTTTTTGCAGAGGGACTATAAATGTCGATAATTCTTCTATGAGTTCTAGTCTCAAAATGCTCTCTAGAATCTTTGTCTACATGGGGTGACCTTAAAACACAATAGATTTTTCTTTTGGTTGGTAATGGAATAGGTCCTATAGCTGAAGCAGCAGTTGTATCTGCCGTTTGAATAATTTTGTCACAAGATAAATCAAGCATTCTTCTATCAAAAGCCTTCAATCTGATGCGTATTTTTTGTTGAGTAAGTGAAGCTGTCATAAGTTTAAATTAATCTTTATTTTAAAGAGGTTATTTTTAATCAATAACCCCTATCTCAATATTTAACTATTTTAGATTATCAAAGAGTTAACTTCGTAAAATTAGAGAAAATTATTCAATTATTTTAGAAACAACACCAGCTCCAATAGTACGGCCACCTTCCCGAATAGCAAAGCGCATACCTTGTTCAATAGCAACTGGACAAATTAATTCTCCAGTCATTTTTATTCTATCGCCTGGCATTACCATTTCTACATTGGCACCATCATCTGATGTGAATGCAGTAATTTGTCCAGTTACATCTGTTGTTCTTATATAAAATTGTGGTCTGTATCCAGCAAAGAAAGGAGTATGTCTTCCACCTTCTTCTTTTTTAAGAACATAAACTTCTCCTTCAAATTTTGTATGAGGAGTAATTGATCCTTTTTTCACAAGAACCATGCCTCTCTCAATATCTTCTTTTTGAACACCACGCAGAAGCAGTCCAACATTATCTCCAGCCATACCTTCATCAAGAAGTTTACGAAACATCTCGACACCAGTGACAGTAGTCAATCTTGTATCTCTTATTCCAACTATTTCTACTTCTTCTCCAACTTTGACTTTTCCTCTTTCTATTCTTCCAGTGGCTACTGTTCCTCTACCTGTAATAGAAAAAACATCTTCTATTGCCATCAAAAATGGCTTATCTATTTCTCTTTCCGGCTCAGGGATACTGGCATCAACAGCCGTCATTAATTCTTCAATTTTAGATTCCCAAGTAGTATCTCCTTCTAAAGCTTTTAGACCTGAAACTTGAACGATTGGTATATCATCGCCTGGGAAATCATAACTATCTAGAAGTTCTCTGATTTCCATTTCAACAAGCTCAATGATTTCTTCATCATCTACCATGTCACATTTATTCAATGCCACAACTAAAGCTGGAACTCCAACTTGTTTTGCCAGAAGAATATGCTCTTTTGTCTGAGCCATAGGACCATCTGTGGCAGCACAAACTAAAATTGCACCATCCATTTGAGCAGCACCTGTGATCATGTTTTTGACATAATCAGCGTGTCCTGGACAGTCTACGTGAGCATAATGCCTACCTTCAGTTTCATATTCAACGTGTGCTGTGTTAATTGTAATGCCACGTTCTCTTTCTTCTGGAGCACCATCGATGTCTCCATAATCTTGAGCTTGTGCTTGACCTTTTTTAGCTAGAACATTTGTTATAGCAGCAGTCAGGGTTGTTTTACCATGATCAACGTGGCCAATAGTACCTATGTTGACATGTGGTTTGTTTCTTTCGAACTTCTCGCGAGCCATTTGAATTAAAGAATCGAGGGTTTAATGTGTTTAGTTTAGAGATCAGGAATTGCCCTGATTCTTGGAAATAATAGCTTCCGCTACATTACGAGGGACTTCCTCATAATTTGCGAACTCCATTGAAAATATTCCCCGACCTTGAGTCATTGATCGGAGTTGAGTGGCATAACCGAACATTTCGGCTAAAGGCACTTTGGCCTGTACTTTAGACAATCCATCATCGACAGATTGTCCTTCGACTTGACCTCTCCTTGAGGAGAGATCACCAATTACAGATCCAAGAAAATCATCTGGACTTTCGACTTCGACTTTCATCATAGGCTCTAATAGGACAGGATTGCATTTTTTAACCCCATCTTTAAAAGCCATTGAACCTGCAATTTTAAAGGCCATTTCAGAAGAGTCTACATCGTGGAATGAACCATCGACTAGTGTTACTTTTACATCAATCAGCGGATAACCGGCAAGAACCCCTGATTCACAGGTTTCTTTCATTCCATTTGAGGCTGGTCCAATGTATTCTTTTGGAACTGTTCCACCTACAATTTTGTTAACAAATTCAAAACCTTTACCGACTTCAGCAGGTTCCATTTCGATAACAACATGTCCATATTGACCTTTACCCCCTGTTTGTCTTGCATATTTACCTTCACCTTTGGAACTTGATCTGATTGTTTCTCTATAAGAAACTTGAGGAGCACCTATATTTGCTTCAACTTTAAATTCCCTCAACATTCTATCTACAAGTATTTCTAAATGTAATTCCCCCATACCAGCTATAACAGTCTGATTAGTCTCTTGATCTGTACTTACCCTAAAAGTTGGATCTTCTTCAGATAAGGCTTGTAAAGCTTTAGAAAGCTTTTCCATATCACCTTTAGTTTTTGGTTCAACAGCTACAGAGATAACAGGTTCGGGAATAAATAAAGTTTCAAGAACTATTGGATCATCGGTATTACATAGGGTGTCACCTGTTGTTGTATTTTTCAATCCTAAAACAGCACCTAAATCTCCTGCTCTTAACTCATCAACCTCCTCCCTCTCATCAGCCTTTAAGATTACTAGTCTTGAAATTCTCTCTTTAGCATCCTTAGTTGAATTCATAACATAACTACCTTTTGAAAGCACTCCTGAATACATTCTTACGAAAGTTAGTTTTCCATAAGGATCGGACATCACTTTAAAAGCTAGCGCACTGAAAGGAGCACTATCATCCGAGGGTCTAATATCTTCCTTTCCATTTGGTAAAACACCTTGAATTGGTTTCACGTCAACGGGTGCAGGTAGATAATCAACTACTGCATCTAAAACTAATTGAACTCCTTTATTTTTGAAGGCTGATCCACATAAAACAGGTACTAAACCATGCTTAAGAACTCCATCTCTGATCCCTTTTTTTAATTGATCTTCAGTTAATTCTCCCTTATCCAAAAATATTTCAATTAATTCTTCGTCATTTTCTGCTACACTCTCCATCAATTTGCTTCTCCATTCCGATGCCTCATCTTTCATATTCTCAGGTATTGGAGCTTCTTCAATATCAGTGCCTAAATCATTTTTGTATAAATAAGCCTTGTTACTTACTAAATCTATAATTCCTGTTAAATCACCCTCAGCCCCTATGGGTAACTGAATAGGGAAAGCATTAGCTTTGAGACGGTCTTTAATTTGTTGATTAACTTTTAAGAAGTCTGCTCCAGTTCTGTCCATCTTATTGACAAAAACCATTCTGGGAACAGAGTATCTATCAGCTTGCCTCCAAACAGTTTCTGATTGTGGCTGAACTCCTCCTACAGCGCAAAATACAGCTATTACACCATCTAAGACTCTCATTGATCTCTCTACTTCAATAGTAAAGTCAACGTGTCCTGGAGTATCAATGATATTTATTCTATGATCTTGCCAACTTGTAGAAATAGCCGCAGCTGTGATAGTAATTCCTCTCTCTCTTTCTTGAGCCATCCAATCTGTTACTGCAGCACCATCATGAACTTCCCCGATTTTGTGAACAACTCCTGAATAAAAAAGGATTCTTTCAGTAGTAGTTGTTTTACCAGCATCAATGTGAGCGGCTATACCTATATTCCTTACTCGTTCAAGGGGAAAGTCGCGGGTCAATTTAAAAACTCCAATTAGAATGAATAGCTAAAAAGCTGCAGTTTATTTAAAAATAAACTTTTCTTTAATAATAAACCAATTAAGGACCATTTTGGGTCGAAATTAGTATCTGTAGTGAGCAAAAGCCTTATTAGCTTCTGCCATTTTATGAGTATCTTCTCTCTTCTTTACTGCGCTACCAGTTTCATTAGCCGCATCCATTAATTCCCCTGCTAATTTTTGTGACATACTCTTCCCATTTCTTCCTCTTGAAAAAGTAACAAGCCATCTTAGCGCCATAGCTGTTCCTCTTTCTTGACGGACTTCCATAGGAACTTGATAAGTAGCACCTCCAACTCTTCTTGCTCTCACCTCAACTAAAGGAGTTGCATTCTTTACGGCTGTTTCAAATAACTCCACAGCATTTCCCCCTGTTCTTTCACTAATTAGTGAAAAAGCATCTGATAATATTTTTTGGGCAGTAGATTTTTTACCATGTTTCATCAACCTAGAAATCATCATTGAGGCAAGACGACTATTAAATTGTGGATCTGGTAAAACCGGTCTTTTTACTGCTGCATTACGACGTGACATTTTAAAAAAGAATTGATGTTAGAAAATTAATCATTTTTAGGGGCTTTTGCACCATATTTAGATCTGGATTGACGTCTGTCTTTGACTCCTGCAGTATCTAAAGTTCCTCTTATTATATGGTATCTCACTCCAGGTAAATCTTTAACTCTTCCTCCTCTTAGCAGAACAACAGAATGTTCTTGTAGGTTATGTCCTATTCCTGGAATATATGCTGTAACTTCAAAGCCTGAAGTTAGTCTAACCCTAGCAACCTTTCTAAGCGCAGAATTAGGTTTCTTAGGAGTGGATGTATAAACTCTTGTACATACACCTCTTC